>NZ_JBIAVF010000011.1:270920-307270 GCF_042893755.1 Streptomyces sp. NPDC001568
GCCATGGGCGCGGGCTGGGACACCTTCACCCACCTCATCGGCCCCGGCGACCTGACCGGCGACGGCAAACCCGACCTCCTCGCCGTCGAGGACGAGGGGGACGGCGCCCTGTGGCTCTACCCGGGAACCGGCACGGGCGGCTTCGGCAACCGCACGCCCTGGACCTTCTGACTTCCGACCACACGGTCCGCTCACGTGCAGGCGCCGCCCTCGAGGTGGTACTCACCTCCGGACCGGTCCGGCCGGGGCACAGACACCCGCCAGGCACGCGTGCTGAGGTCCAACCACGCGGACCTGCCCTGCGAGTCGTACGGTGCCCACGAGTTGGGCTCCGTCGGTGGCCAGGCCCACGCGGCGGGAGCCCGCCACGCCACCATGGCGATCCAGCACCAGGAGCTCGGCTCAGTCCCTTGCCCACCAGTGGTCTCGAAGGTGGATCGCGACGACAGGCTCGGCCTGTTCAGGTCGCAGCGACGTGCTGGGTACGCCCGTCATCGGGTGTCATGCCGTTGGGCCGATGTCGAGTTCGGCGAGCAGGCCGTGGATGCGCCGCTCGATCTCGTCCCGGATCGGGCGAACGGCCGCCACACCTTGTCCGGCCGGGTCTTCCAGTGTCCAGTCCAGGTACCGCTTGCCGGGGAAGTACGGGCAGGCGTCACCGCAGCCCATCGTGATGACGACGTCCGAGGACTGCACGGCGTCCGCGGTGAGGACCTTGGGGGTCTCGGCCGAGATGTCGATCCCGACCTCGGCCATGGCCTCCACCACGGCCGCGTTCACGGCGTCGGCGGGGGCGGAGCCGGCGGAGCGGACCTGGACGCGGCCTGCGCCGAGGTGGGTGAGGAAGGCGGCGCCCATTTGTGAGCGGCCGGCATTGTGGACGCAGACGAACAGGACGGAGGGGGCGGCGGAGTTGCTCATGAGGTCGGGGCGCTTTCTTCGGCGGAGCGGGCGGGCTGCCGTGGGACGACGGCCTCCTCCGTGGCGGTGGTGGCCGGACGGCGGTCGAAGCAGACGGTGACCAGGGCCAGGCCGAGGGCGGCACCGAGCAGCTGCGCGGCGATGAACGGCGCCACGGATGTGGGGGCGATCCCGGCGAAGGTGTCGGTGAAGGCCCGGCCGATGGTGACTGCGGGGTTGGCGAAGGAGGTCGAGGAGGTGAACCAGTACGCCGCTCCGATGTAGGAGGCGACCAGCAGCGGCGCGAGGTGCGCGCGGCCGGCGCGGGCCAGGCCGAAGACGAGCCAGACCAGCCCGGCGGTGGCCACCACCTCGCCCAGCCACAGGTGCCCGGCCCACCGGTCGTGGGTGGAGAAGGCCGCCACCGGCTTGGCGAACATGAGGTCCGCCAGCACCGCGCCGCCGATCGCCCCGGCGATCTGGGCCGGTACGTACGCGGCGACGTCACGCAGGTCGGGGCCTTCGGCGCTGCGACGGTCGGTGACGTACGCGGCGAGGGTGACGGCGGGGTTGAAGTGCGCCCCGGACACCGGCCCGAGGAACGCGATCAGCACGCCCAGGCCGAACACGGTCGCCAGGGAATTGGCCAGCAGTTGCACGCCGACGTCCCGGGTCAGCTCGGTGGCCTGGATCCCGGATCCGACCACCACCGCCACCAGCGCGGCCGTGCCCAACGCCTCGACGGCGGTGCGCCGGACCAGCGGGGCCCGGGCGCTCACCCTCCGGCCTTCGCGGGCACGGCGGGAATCTTCAGCAGGGCGGACAGCTTGGCCAGGGCGTCGGGCAGTGCCCAGTAGTACACCCAGGTGCCGCGCCGCTCGGAGCCGACCAGCCCGGCCTCGCGCAGCACCTTCAGGTGGTGGGAGATCGTCGGCTGGGACACGTCGAAGGGGCCGATGAGGTCGCACACGCACGCCTCACCGCCTTCGTGGGAGGCGATCAGCGACAGCAGCCGCAGCCGGATGGGGTCCGACAGCGCCTTGAACATCCGCGACAGTTCCGCTGCGGCTTCCTCGCCCAGCGGCTCGCGGACCATCGGCGCACAGCACGCGGTCTCGTCCTGCCCCAGCACCGTCAGACCAGCTTGTTTCGACATACCTCTATGTTGACAGCCATCTAATCCGATGACAAGGTCGCCTGTATCGACAAGTGTCGAAACAGTCCGTTCGATAGGAGACCGCCATGTCCCGTGTCCAGCTCGCCCTGCGCGTTGCCGATCTGGAAGGTTCGATCGCCTTCTACTCCAAGCTGTTCAACGTCGAACCCGCCAAGCGCCGCCCGGGCTACGCCAACTTCGTCGTCGCCGAGCCGTCGCTCAAGCTCGTCCTCATCGAGGGCGAGGCAGACGAGGAGACCCGCCTGGACCACCTCGGTGTGGAAGTCGCCTCCACCGACGACGTCAACGCCGCCACGACCCGACTGAAGGAGTCCGGGCTGGCCACCTTCGAGGAGAACGACACCTCCTGCTGCTACGCCCTGCAGGACAAGGTCTGGGTGACCGGCCCCGGCAAGGAGCCTTGGGAGGTGTACGTCGTCAAGGCGGATTCCGACACGCTCGGCAAGAGCGCCGACAGCACACCGCAGGCCTGCTGCGCCACCGACGACCGGCCTGCCGACCCGTCCCGGATCGAGGCCGAGGCCGTCGTCGGGTGCGCCTGCGGCAGCTGACCGAACGGCCCCGCGCCGCGGGTAACGGGCGGATGGTCACCCGCGGCACGCCTGCTGCCACGGCCTCGGCGCCCCCACTGTCGGGCGCGGGGCGGACGAAACCGTGGGCCGCCGTTCGTACGAGCCGCCGCCGGCCACGCCGGCGACGGGGCGGCGAGCACAGGCACAGCTTCGGGGTGCGCCTCTGAACGGCCTGCCGCTACCGGCCGATTGACCTCTTACCAGGGCGACAGCTCACGACACGCTAATTTGGGGCACCACACAGCAGAGGAGAGCCCCGTGGGCAAGGTGGTCATGTACAGCTCGGTGTCGGTGGACGGCTTCGTCGCGGACGAGAATGATCAGCCCGGACCGCTGTTCGACTGGTTGTCCAGCGGTGACGTCCCGTTGGACGGGAGCGGCGAGCTGAAGGTGTCACAGACGTCCTACGACTACACCCGGCCGTACTGGGACCAGATCGGAGTCACGATCGTCGGTCGCCACGTCTTCGACCTGACGGACGGTTGGGACGGGAAGCCGCCGGGCGGGATCGACCACGTGGTCGTCGTGACGCACCGGCCGGAGCCCGAGGGCTGGGACCCCGAGGCGCCGTTCCACTTCGTCGACGGCGTCGAGGCAGCCGTGTCCAAGGCGCAGGAACTCGCGGGTGACCGCATCGTCGAGGTCGCCGCCGGCGACGTCGGCGGCCAGGTCCTTGCCGCGGGCCTGATCGACGAGGTGCGCATGGACGTCGTACCCGTCGTGCTCGGTTCCGGCAAACGCTACTTCGGGTCGGTCCACGCGCAGCACCTGTTGGAGGATCCCGACGTGGTGATTCAGGGCAACCGGGTGCTTCACCTGCGCTATCGGGTGCGCCGTTGACCGACCTGAGCGGGCACCCGAAGAAACCCAACGCGCGATCGTCTGCGGACCCCAGGACCTGCCGTCTCCTGCTCTTTCGTGGATCAGGTGAAACTCCTTTGCGCGCGCGGGGTCCCGCCCGCTCCCCGTCCGGTTCGCGCCGGTCAACCGGGGGCGGTCCTGTTGGGTCCCACGAGGTCAACCCCGTTGGACCGGTCAGCGAGCGGCAGGGCAGGTCCCTGATCACCACCCGCGAGGATGTCGGTCCGGTATGAGAACGTTTCCCGCATGGCCGACACGGACGAAGCAGAAACCGACGTTGAGCATGCCGTCATCGCCCACTATCGACTGGCTGGTGACGGCCTGGGCGAGCCGAGTCAACGGGACGTCGTCCGCCGGGCCCAGCGCCTGCTGACCGACGCGATCGAGCAAGCCGACGTCGGCGAGTTCGACGGAAACGAGTACGGAGGAGGCGAGGTGGTCCTCTACGCCTACGGTCCGGACGCCGATGCGCTCTTCGCCGTCATGGCCCCCATCCTGAACGACCTGCCGTTCCGGCCGGCACACGCCGTCCTGCGCTACGGCTCCGTCGATGACCCATCGGCTGCCGAGCATCGCGTCGACCTCTGACGAAACGAATCACCGGCCCCGGCCGTACGGGCGGCTGAGGATCGGCCTCGCGCGAAGGGCGCTCCGCCTGCTGCTGCTGCGGTGAAGGTGAGTGAAACCAGGGCTCGTTCCAGGTAAGAATCGCAGCTCAGCAAGCCTGCTACCGGCTACCGGCAACTTGCGGGAGGGTTCCCGACCAGTGCGCGCACATCGGCATGTGCCGTCCTGCGCCCCTCTGCGACGGAGGAGTGCCCTTCGGGGGCAGGACGACGGCCAAGGTGCCCGCTGTTCCCCGCACTCGCGGTGCAGGGCCGTCGAGGCGCGGGGGTCGGACGGCCGGTGCTGCCCCCGAGGGGCCTCCCGGGTCAGGTGGTGGTCAGGGTCTTGAGGGCGAGGGCGCGCAGGGGTGCGATCCGGCGGCGGGCTTCGCCGTGGTACACGGCGTTGGTGCAGATGGCGAGGTAGCGGCCCGTGGTGGGGGCGAGGTAGAGGCTGGTGCCGGTGAAACCGTGGTGGTAGGCGACGTTGCCGGGGGCGCAGATCCAGGACAGGCCGCGGTCCAAGCCGGGTTCGATCGGGGCGAAGGGCAGGATGGATGCGCGGAGCCAGCCGTGCAGGGTCCCGGCGGGGTCGATGAGGGACTCGGCGTAGCGAGCGAGGTCACGGGCGGTGGAGAAGACGCCCGCGTGGCCGGCGACGCCGCCGAGGAGGGCGGCGTTGTCGTCGTGCGCGGTGCCCCAGATACGAGGGGCGCCGGGGATGCGGCGTTCGGTGGGGGCGACCTGCGGGCCACGTGCGACGGGGCCGTACGTGGTGCGGGTCATGCCGAGTTCGTCCCACAGCGTCCGGCCGAGTTCGTCGAGGGGCTGCCGGTGGGCGTGGGCGAGGGCCAGGCCGAGGAGGACGTAGCCGCGGTTGACGTAACGGTGCTCGCCGGGGGCGGTTTCGAGGGGTTCGCGGCACAGGAGTTCGTGGAGGGGCTGGTCGGAGCCGCGGTAGTGGTCGAGGCGCGTGGAGGACTTCAGCCCGGCGGTGTGGGTGAGGAGCTGCTCGATGGTGGCGTCGCCGCTGGGTGCCGGTCCGTCGACGGTGGGGAGGAAGTCCCGCACGGAGGCGGTTCGATCGAGGACTCCGGCGTCGAAGGCCCGGCAGACCAGCGGCCAGGTGGCGACGACCTTGGTCAGCGAGGCGACATCGTAGGCCGTGTCCGGACCCGGGGCGGTGTCGCCGAGTTCGTCGGCGATCCGGCCGGCCGTCAGGAAGCGCGGGCCGTCTTCCAAGGTGCCGAGGGCGATGACGCCGCCGGGGGTGGCGCCGTCGGCGACGACCTGGTCGAGGAGTTCGGAGAGGCGGGAGGTGTCGTCGGGCGTGAACGGGACGAGCTTGGTCATCGGGGTGATGCCTCCGCGGCGGTGGTGGTGAAGTCGATACCCAGTGCGGCCGGGTTGGGCAGCAGGCGGCCGTCGCCGCGCGCCAGGTGGTCCATGCTGCCGATCGTAGGGGCGCCGTCGGCTCGAGAGGGCGGCGACCGGCAGGGCGCGTGACCGCCCGAATGTCGGCCGCCCCCGTAGGCGGATCGAGCCGTGGATACGAACGTTCTGCAGGTCGGCGTCGGCGATGGCCCGCAGCGGACCGGCGATCGTGTTCGTACCAGGTCCATCCGCCGCCCCCACCCGCCGCAGGCCTACCGGGTAGAACGGCCCGGTAGAACTGCCGGGCACGGTCGAGCCGTCCCGGGCGGTGCTCGGCAGCATGGGTGCCGGACCCGCTTCTAGAAGAGGCCGGCGCGCATGTGGTGCGTGAGGTTCTCCAGGATCTCGCGCAGCCACGGGCTGCGGACGGCCGGCAACCGGACCAACGTGTGTTGGAAGGTTCCCGAGTCGGCCCGAAACAGGTGGTGGGGACGCGGCGCGGGCGGGTCGTCGCGGAGAACGCCGTCGGGCATGGTCCCTGACGCGGGGAGGTGGAGGTGTGGCTCGGGGTGGGCCATCCACATCCATACCCCGAACGGCAGCGGCACCGAGTACGCCGATGCGGACGCGTCGGCCGGGTCGGCCGGGTCGGCCGGGCTCCAGACTTCGCCCGACTGTGGGTGGGTCGGCACGATGACCATGTCGGCGTCCGTATCGGGGGCGGGCAGTCCTGGTCCGGCCAGGATGGCGCGTCGCGCCGGCCGGCCCGCGGGCAGCAGTGCGTCGAGGGCGCGTTGGAAGACTTCCGCGATCAGGCCGTGCGGGACGGTCACCTGCCTGCCGTCCGAGGCGGCCAGCAGATGGGCCAGCGCCCGGCCCGCGGCTGCCTCCCATTGCGGGTTCCATGACCACCAGTGGTCCAGCCCGAGCAGAGAGCCCCATCTCGTGATCGGCACGATCGGGGGCGTGACCTTCCCCTCCACCAAGAGTTCCGCCCAGGAGAGGATGGCGGTGTCGGCGTCGTCGACGGGCAGGCGGTGCACGGCGTCCGGCTCGAGCCAGACCGCCTGCCAGAGCGAGCAGTCGTCGATGCGGTTCGCCACGGGCAGGCCGCACGCCTCGCAAGCCATGTTGGGGCCATCACCCCAGTCGAGGCCGCAGCAGTAGCCGCCGGCTCGCTCCGGAACGAGCACGGTGCCTCGGGTATCCCCGGGTGCGATGACGATGGTGCCGGGTGGCCCGCCGGACAAGGCGTGGACCGGAGCATGGATTCCGCGGGCTGCCGCCTCGCCCGGTTCGATCTCCTCCCACCTCCGCCACGGGCGCCCCCAGGGCTCCGGTTCCACGGCGAACGTGCCCGATTCCATCAGAACCGGGAGCTGAATCCCGTTCCCGTACTTCTGACGGGCGTGAGCCGGCAGTTCCACCTGGGTCAGGGGGTTGGTCAGCCAGGCACCACACCCGGCACACACGAAAACGAACAAATGTCCTCCGCTGGAGAAACGGGGGGCATCGTCGCAGCTCCGCAGCGGACCTTGCCAACCCTTTTCATCCGCCGATCGGGACCGTGCACCGCCACGACGGCAAGCATTGCCGTTCGAACCATCGATGTGCCGAGTGCACGAAGTGGTGAACACCTGCTGCCCGTTCCCGGGCTCTGGCTCAGGTTGTGTGGTGCCGGCCCGAAGCCAGGGCGGTGGCAAGCAGCGCCCCCGGATCTCCGGCGACGTGATGGACGGAACTGCCGGCCGGCCAGGTCGAGATTCCGTCGTTCATCCACCGCGGCACCACGTGGAAGTGCAGGTGGGGAACTGACTGCTCCGAACCCGGACCGCCGGCGCTGAGGATGTTCACACCTGAAGCGTTCAAGGCGGTACGCGAGGCCCTTGCCACGCGCTGGACAAGTGCCGTCACCTCGGTGAGGATCGCGGGCGGGGTATCGAATACGTCTGCGTAATGGAGCGTCGGAACTACCAGAGTGTGACCCGGCGCCAGCGGGTTCAGTGGAGTAAAGGCACAGGCCACCGGGCCACGCGCCACCCAGCTCGCGGTGTCTTCACGGATGAGCTCGCAGAAGATGCAGTGCATACGACGGACCCTGCCAGAAGTGGGATGCCACTCGCCAACCTCTTCGGGGCCCGGGAACCTCTTCGGGGCCCGGGTCTTCGAGCCCGGCCCGCTTTCGCCCTGCGTGGTGCGGGGCGGTGGCGGCGCGATCATGGCCGCCGGTTGGGACGGCCTATTGGAGGCTCCATTGGTGCGGGTGTCCGGGCTCGGTGGGGCAGGCGAAGATGTTCAGCAGGCCGTCTCGGCCGATCGTGAGCCCCGTGGGGCAGCGGTCCCGTATGCGCTCGACGACCTCCCATTCCTCGTTGGGCATCCAGCTGCCGTTGGCGCCGCTCCACTCCCAGCTGTCAAGGGTCAGCAGCAGGACCATGGGTGCGGCACAGGCTTCGCAGTTCATCGAGTGGGGGTCGGTCGTGCACCAGGAGGGGAATCCACCCACTCGGCAGCCTTGTGGAATGGACAGGTCATGGTGGTAGGTGACCGGCTCGTCGTCCAGACCGCGCCTCTCCGCCTTGCTCTCCTCTTCGTCCTCCCAGGCATCGATCCTCCTCCACAGCCTGGCCGGCAGTGAGTCGGCGTACGGGTAGGTGACGACCTGTTCCGGGTGCAGCACGCACGGCTCGGCGACCGCGCCCTCGAAGCCGACGAGCGCCGGCTGCGGCGGAGTGTCCAGCGGCACGGCGACCTGATCGGAACGGCGCCAGCGCACGTGCGGGGCCAAGCCGTGGCGGCTCGGGCCATGTGCCTCGAACGGACACCAGAAGACCTGGAGCAGGTCGCATCCGTCCGGTCCGGGCGGGAGGTCGGGCACGTCTCGCCGGTACAGCTGGACCAGGCCGATCAGCGGTATCGGATCGGTGTCGGCGATCTCCCGCTCGCGGTGCCTGCGGCCGAGCTCCTTGAGAAGGACCCGTTCCTCGTCGGTGGGCCGGTCACGGGCCCAGGCATCCGCGAGCACCTGCCGCCCACGCCGAACGTCGGCGATGCGGTACCCGCTACTGCGCTTGTGCGGCTCGGTGCAGACCGGCCACGGTTCGTCGGTCGGCCACAGCAGAGGGCCGCCGACCGAGCTGACCGACGCGTCCGGACGTCCTGGCCGCGGGTGCAGCCGGGTCGTCGTACCGCGGAACGCGCCCAGCTTCGGGAAGAGTGCCTCGACGTGTACCGGGCGGGGCGGCGTAGTTCGGCTCATGGACGGAGACCTTAAACGACCGCGTCGGCCACGCTCACAGGTGCCCGTGTTGTCCGATCCCGTGAGTATTCCGATCCGAGAGAGCCGGCCAGGTGACTCCGGATCGGGTGAACAAGCGCTGTTCGATCTCGGGTTCTGGCTCAATTTCCGTGGTGCAGCCACGCTGAGCGACCGGATCGGCTCGGGAGTGACCCATCCCCGTGGCGAGAACGAACCGCTGGTCAGTCCCCCGCCCCGACGGCCGACCCCTTGCTGAGGCCTGAGTTCCAGCGCAGGGCCAGGCCGACGATGACGGCGTGCCGGTCGCGTTCGAGTCCTGCGGCGAGGATGGGGGGCTGGGGAGGTCGTCCTGTCGGACGGTGTCGAGCCAGTCCGGCAGCTGTTCGCCCCGGCACTCGGCCGGCATGGTCACGAACGACCGGACGTGGCAGGTGAGGACGGTGGTCTCGGGGCAGTTGGCTGAGATGTTCTCGAGAGGGGCTGGCGGCCCCTCACCAGGAGCGGTCCAGGGTCGGTGGCAGGTGCGGAAGAGGATCCTGGACGGCGACTACGTCGCTCCGACGGTTTCGGATGCTTCCCGCGTTTCGGCTGCTTCGACGGTTTCGGTGGGGCGGGTCTGCCGCTTCAGCCGCATGCGGCTCTCCACCAGGGTGTCGGCGGAGACGCCCTTCCAGTGGGGGTGCTCGACCACCTTGATCGACAGTTCCCGGATCTCGGCCCACATGCGGTCGACCGTGGCCTTCTGCTCATCGGTCCACCCTGGGCTGTCGGGGACGTCCCCGCGGTGGGAGTACCGCTCACCCCGAGTCCAGCCCTTCATGGGCTCCACGCTCCACGGCAGGGCCGCCAGGTGGACGCGGTGCTCGGCGTGGGCGCGGTGGAGGCGCTCCTGCAACTGGAGGAGGTCGTCGGGGAAGGAGCTTTCGGCGGTCACTCCAGAATCGTAATTCCGTTCGATTACGAAAGGGAAGTCGACGCTCCGGTCAGTGCCCCGTTCGGCGGACCGACCTGCGGCGGACAGCGCCGGCGAATTCGGTCGGATGCTGCGGGCCGTGGACCGGGTAGGCGCCATGCACGGGAAGAGGGGGCGACTGGAGGAGGTGTCGGCCGTGGCGCGTCCCGTCTGGGCCGGAAACTTGTCGTTCGGGCTGGTCAGTCTGCCGGTGGGCCTCTACACGGCCACCGACAGCCACACCATCCACTTCCATCAGCTCCAGCGCGGCACCTCCGATCGGATCCGCAACAAGCGGATCAACGAGCGCACCGGCGACGAAGTGGAACTGACGGAGATCGTGAAGGGCTACGACGCGGGCGACGAGTACGTCCTGGTCGAGCCGAAGGAGCTGGACGAGATCGCGCCGGGCCGCTCCCAGGCCCTGGAGATCACCGGGTTCGTCGACCTGGACGAGATCGACCCGATCTTCTTCGACAGGACCTACTACCTCGGACCGCGCGGCAAGGAATTCGGGAAGGTCTACAGCCTGCTGGAGCAGGCCCTGACCAAGGCGGGCAAGGCGGGCATCGCCACCTTCGTGATGCGCCAGCACGAGTACCTCGTCGCCCTCAAGGCCGAGAACGGACTCCTCACCCTGCACACCCTTCACTGGGCGGACGAGATTCGGGATCCGAGGAAGGAGATCGACACGCTCCCGGGGAAGGCGAAGGCTTCGAGCAAGGAACTGACGATGGCCGAGCAGCTCATCGTCGCCATGAGCATCGACTGGGATCCGGGCGACTTCCACGACACGTTCCAGGAGAAGGTCGAAGCCCTCATCGAGGCCAAGAAGACCGGCGAGACCGTGGAGAAGGCCGAACCCGCCGCTGAGCCGACCGGCGTCGTCGACCTCATGGATGCCCTGCGTGCCAGCGTCGAGCGTGCCGGAAGCCCGAAGGACACGGGTGGCAAGGCCACGGCCTCGGGGAAGACGCGGCCCGGGAAGGCGCCGGCGGCGAAGAAGCGGATCCGTAACGCCCCGAAGGAGGACCTGAGCGGCTTGTCGAAGGCGGACCTCTACAAGAAGGCGGCCGCAGCCAACCTCGCCGGCCGCTCGCACATGACCCGCGACGACCTGGTGAAGGCACTGTCCCGCTCATGACCCCGACGAGCGATGCCGAGCACGTCCGGCCCGCGCTTGCGACAGCTCGCACACGCCTGGAGGCCGACCGCGCGGCCACCCTCGCGCGGGCGGCCGCGTTGAGCCGCGACTTCGACGGGATCGTCGCGGCCAACGCCCTGATCGCGGTGGACGACGAGCACGACCCCGAAGGAGGCAGCACCGCCTTCGAACGGGCCCACGTGGCCGCCCTGTTGGCGCAGGCACACGAACACCTGGAGGAACTCGATCAGGCGCTGGAGCGGCTCGAACGAGGCCGGTACGGACAATGCGAGACCTGTGGCACGGCCATTCCCCCCGAACGCCTGGAGATCCGTCCGGCCGCGACCACCTGCGTCCACTGCGCCCGACTCGACCCGCGCCGGCCGCCGCAGCCTGCATGACACCGACCGAGCGGCGTACATCGGGGACGCCGAGCGCAACGCCGCCCGCGCCTTCGGCGCGGATCGGACGGAATTCGTGCTCCCAGACCGGCCATGCCCGGCCGGACGCCGGCGCGAGCCCGGCGCCCGGCCGGGGACCTCAGGCTCGGGCTGCCGCGGCGGCGACGATCCAGTTGCGGAACTCGACGGCGTAGTGCCGCAGGTGGTGGTCCAGGACCTCGTCCGGGCAGGTGACGGGGAAGTAGACGGTCAGGTTCGCGGTGAAGCCGTCGGCGCTGTCGCCGAACTGGATCAAGGCCCGCCCGACGACGGTGCCGTCGGCCAGGAAGAGGTTCGAGGACATCTTGTGCGGAAACTCCGACTCCGGGAGGAGTTCGTCGGCGTCCGCGGCCCAGGCCAGGGCGTCCGTTCCCCAGCCGCCCATGTAGAAGGACGCGACGTGGGGGCCGATGTTCTCCACCACCCGCGCGCCGATCTCATCGGTTCCCATCACGTAGTGCTCGGGGTGCGCCGCGAGGAGCGCGCGCTCGTCACCCGCGAACGCCTTGTCCATCCAGGCGAGGAAGACCCCCGAGGTGAGGCCCCGCGTCGCCAGCACGGTGGTACCTGCCTTGAAGACGCCGTCCGAGGTGCGGGCGCTCTCACGCAGGAAGGCGTTTCCCTCCTCGATGTCCGCGGCCAGGAGGTCGAGGAGTCCCTCGCGGCCCAGCAGTGCACGGAAGCGGTCCACGGCACGGCGGGCGTAGAAGAGCTCGAAGTCGTCGATGCTCCCGGCGCCGGCGGGCCCGGCCTCGAGCGTCACGGTCACGGAAGCGGGCGCGGTCGCGGGCGCGGTCGCGGTCGCGGTCGCGGTCGCGGGCTTCTGGTTGTCGGTCATGGTCGAACCTCCCATATAATGTGAATGTGAACTCACATTCACATTACGAGAGTACGCCGAGGAGTGCACCAGTTGTCAAAAAGACCTGATGAGCGGGCTGCCGCTACCATGCGGGACATGACCGAGGAGCCCGAGCGCCCAGCGTCCTACCGGGAACCCCGGCAGGCGCGCAGCGCCGCGACCCTGGCCCGCGTACTGCATGCGGCCGAGGAGATCGCCTCCGCCTCCGGCCTGGAGGAGATGACGATCGCCGGTGTCGCGGAGCGCGCCGGCGTCTCCGTCGGCACGATCTACCGCCGCTTCGAGGACAAGGAACAGCTGATCAGCGCCCTGTCCGAGCGGATGCTGGAACGCCGCGAGGAGTACGTGGCCGAGCAGCTGCGTACGGCCGAGCCGTCACTGGCCGGCGTCATGGACGCCTACGCCCACGCCCTTCTGCAATCCTTCGCCGACAGCAGCAGCCTCTTCCCCGAGCTGCTGCGCACGCGCGGGACCAGGTCGCTGGAGCGCGGCGCCCGCACCATCACCGAACTCCACCGCCTCCTGCTCGACGCGGCACACCCCTACGCCGACCAGATTCGCCGCTCCCAGCCGCAGGAAGCACTCGACACCGCGGCCCGCGCCATCCTCGGCGCCTGCTTCCACAACTCCGTGCGCCCCGATCCCGCAACCGGCGAAGCGGCCAGGCGCCGGTACGCGGACGACCTCGCGGACATGGCGATCGCCTACCTCCTGACCCCGGACCGGCGCCGCAGCGCCGAGACCTGAGCCGAGTCCGCCGACCTACGGCTCGCGCAGCGCAGGGCCCACCTGCGCCTCCTCGTCATCGGCATCGGCATCGGCATCGGCATGGCAACACCACCGTGATCAAGCCGACGGACGCCGAAGGGTGGCTGCGCCCCAAGCCGGTGGCAGCCCTGCACGGACACGACCTCGGCCCGGTGTCCTCCGAACCAGTGATCGCTACTCGGGGGCTCTGGCCAAACAGCTGGCAGCTGGGTCTTCGCCGGGCAATGATGCGCCCATGCGCCATACCAGCACCGACCCCGAGCTCAGGGACCTGGTCCGACGATTCGTCATGCCCGGCCGGCGGTACCAGCGGTTGGGTGGAAACTCACTGCGGTTGAGCGGGCCTGAGCGCGACCTGTTCATGAGGGAGCTGGTCGAGGCTGCGAGGGAGATCACTCCCGCCGAGCTCAGCATGCTTCTCGAAGGAGGCTGGCGAGAGCGTACGACTGCCTCCTGGCTCGTTGCCGTGGCCGGCAGGACCGAGTTCCGCAGCCGCATCGGCGAACTCCTGCTGGCCGACGGAGGCCCGTACCACGGGTCTCTCTGTATCGTTCTGGCCACCTTCGGCACCAGCGCGGACGCCGATCTGGTCTGCAGATACCTTGATCGCTACTTGCCTCAACCCGACCTCCGCTGGGACCGGACCGGCGCTCTCAGCACGCTGCTTCACCTCGACGCCATCCTTGGGACCGAGCGGGCAGCCCCTTACCTGGCCGCCGGTGGGCTGTGGCAGCAGTGGGCTGATGCCACGCCGAACACGGTGCGGGATCCGCAGGAGTACCAGCAGGTCGTGGACCAGCTCTGTTCCTTTGCCGGCGAGTGCGCTGAACTCTTTGCCGGAACGGAGACCGGGCACTGAGTCCGCCGCCCGACCTGACCTCACCTGACCCGACCGCTGGACACCGACTGCTTCGAATCCCTCGGTAGAGTCTGGGCGATGACAGGAAACCAGGGCCGCCGGCCAAAGATCGACCAGGACGGTGGCATCGAGGACGTGACACTCCTCATCCTGGAATGGCTGGGTGAGCAGGGCGTGAACGCCATGATCAGAGTGGATGCCGAGAGGGTGGCCGACAACGTGCCGGCGTGGACGTTCGCCGCCAGTGGGGGTCCGTTGGAGCATGGCATGCGTGCTGACGGGAGGACCGTGCAGCAATGCATGTCCACAGCCCTGTCCCAGCTACGCGAGGCGGGGCTCTCGGTTCCGTTTTGATCTACGCCGTTCACTCGCCCCTGATTCGATCATGACGTTGGGGTCTCGGCTTCGGGCTCCGGCCACGCTGGCACGAAGGCCGTCGATCTCGCCGAGCCCGCCCTCGTGTTCGGCGTCGGCGATGCGGGCGATGCGGTTGCCGCGATCCCCTCCAGCCTGCCGCGCTGGGCCGGGTCCGTTCGGATGGGCAAGCAACGGATGCAGGCTCATCCGAACCCATCCACCTCGCGGACCCCGACTTGGTCGATCCCGGGCGAGTTCCCAAAAGTAGTGGGCAGCAATCTCGGCGTCCGTGAGTACCCGGTCTTGTCGGCCCGCCAACTCCTGCCGGACCGCCTGCGCCGATCAGTCTCCGGCTCGCGCCATGAACGGCGAGTCCCCACTCCACCGGCCTCCAGGGCGTCTGCCCGCCTGGTCAGGCCTGCCGCGAGATGACCCCAGATCGGCCCGTGCAGCCACGAGTTCTCGGCAGCCTCGCCGCATCAGCGCCGGCTCGTCAGGTCGCTGCAGGAACACCAAAAGGTAGGACGGATTGCGCGCCCAGACCGGCAGTTGACCATCGACTGGTCGAGGTCGTACTCAGGCGTCGCTCTCACCAGGCCTGTCCGATGGGTCGTGGCCGGCGTGACTGAGCAAAGATGGCGCCCATGGCCACCGAACCCGTGCAGATACCTATCGATCAGCTTCGTCGTGCTTTGGACGTGACGCTTCGGCACATTGAAGCGTCAGCCGGACCCACCGTGACGCTCAAGGAAGACCTCTTCTGGTCTGTCTCGGCCGACGAGCTGTACAGCATCGGCGCCGAGCCCCAGGACCTCACGATTGGGCAGCTTTCGGAGTCATGGCAGCACCTTGAGGATCTGCTTGCTCACCAGGATCGGGCCGTGGGTCACCACTTGGTGTGGCTTGCCGACGTGATCCGGGCGATCGGCCAGGACGTTCCTTGAACAGGGCTGCTGACGGTTCACGAGCAGAGCCACAGGCGGAGCGAAGCCACGGTCACCGTTACGTGGAGCGGGTGGCTACGGCCCTGAAGCACTTGAGCTCATTGAACGTCCGCTCTACTTCATTGCGGCGTTTGCAGATCGACTTGTCACAGCCGGTAGGCCGAACGCCGGCGCTGCCACGACGCAGGCGATTGGTCCGCTGGTCCATAGGCTCGGGAATGGTGTGCTTGATCTGACGCCACCGCAGATATTGGCGGTTCCGACGGGATGAGTACGCTTTGTCGCCGCCCACGTGATCAGGGCACGTGAGCGGACGACCACCACTGGCGCGTGGGAACGGATGCGTTCAAAGGGCGGGATCATCTGCGGAACATCACCCCACTGGCCTGGCGTGACAGTGGCCAGTCCAGATTCCCCACGGACGGCCAGATGATAAGTCACGCTCCGTCACTAATACCTCGTTTCCTTCAGATCATCGGATCGTTTGTTGATGTGCGTCGCTGACTGACGCCCAGTGGGCCCGCATCGAGCCGTTGCTGCCGGACCGGACCCCGAAGCGGGGTTGCCGGTGGCGGGATCACCGACAGGTGATCGACGCGATCGCGTTCAAGTACCGCACCGGGACACCGTGGATGGACCTCCCAGAGCACTTCGGTTCGTGGAAGGGCGCCCACAACCGGCTGCGGAAATGGGCCGCCGACGGGACCTGGAAGAAGGTCTTCACCGCCCTGCTCACCCAGGCCGATGCCGAAGGCGACCTCGACTGGGTCGCCGCGGTCGACTCCACGATCGTCCGCGCGCATCAGCACGCCGCCGGGGCCCGTCAAAAGGGGCCCCGGCCGGCGAGCCGGCCGACCATGGCCTCCGGCGGTCCCGCGGCGGACTGACCACAAAGATCCATCTCGCCGCAGACGGCAGCTGCCGACCACTCGCATTCGTCATCACGCCCGGTCAAGCCGGGGACGCACCCGCATTCGCCCAGGTCATGGCCCGATTACGAGTGCCCAGGCCGACCGGCCGACCGAGGACCACACCCGATGCGGTCCTGGCCGACAAGGCCTACTCGTCCCGCGCGATCCGCCGCCATCTGCGACAGAGAGGGATCCGGGCGGTGATCCCCCAGCCCACGGACCAGGCCGCCAACCGCAAACGGCTCGGCCGCCGAGGTGGCCGCCCGCCCGCCTTCGACCGCGAGACCTACAAACAGCGCAACACCGTCGAGCTGTGCATCAACAAGCTCAAGCAATGGCGCGGCCTCGCTACTCGATACGACAAGACCGCAACCATCTACCTCGCCGGACTCCACCTCGCCGCCATCTTCATCTGGTCAGCAAGATGATCCGAAGGAAACGGCCTAGGCCCCTCTTCTGGGCTGCGCAATCGGGCACCAGCGTCGCGCTGGCCGGTGAACGAGGTTTGAGGCGGTCTGGATTCGCGCCGGGGTCGCGTCTCAGGTGAGGAGTTTGAAGAGGTACACGCCGCGTACTCCCCCGACCGCGAGTTCGTCCTCAGCCCCCCATGCACACGAGTACAGCTCCCCTTCGGTATGTGCGACGGCCACGGTGCGTTGGTCAGCGGCAGTCCAGATCCGCACCGTCTTGTCCTCGCTGGCGGTGGCGAGCCAGGTGCCGTCCGGTGAGATCGCCACCGACAGCACCTGGCCGTTGTGGGTGGCGAGGGTGGCGGTGCAGGTTCCGGTGGCCCGGTCCCAGATCCGCACCCTCCCAGCGGCGCCGGCGGTGGCGAACCAGCACCCCTCTGTTGCTTTGCGGCGGGTCAGTCCTCTGGGTGTTGGCGTGCGCTGCGGACGATGTGGGACCAGGTGCCTGCGGTGCCGCCGTGTTGTTGGGCGAGTTGGCCGGCAAGTTGGATTGCGGGGGTTTCGGGGTTCGCCGTGATCGCCGCACGTGCTTGGTCGAGTCGGGGGTCGCCGTCGTAGGGGTAGCGGCGGTCCGTTTTGGGTGTGCCTGTGGGGCGGCCGCCTCCGCGTTCGCGGTGTTCGGCGTAGGTCCAGATGTCGCCGCGTCGGTACTTTCGTTTGACGGTGCCCTTGTCGGTGGTTCGCTCTTCGACTGGTTCGGGCCAGTGTTTCGGTGGGGCCGCGGGGTAGCTCGTGGTGCTGGTGGGGTCCATGCCGAGGACGCGGGCGGCGTCGGAGAGTGAGATGAGGTCCTCGGCGTTGCCGCTGCGGTCGACGTTCGTGCGCCAGCGTTGGTTGGCTTTGTAGTCCTGGTACCAGGTGTCCCAGGTGGTGGGGTTCCAGTACATGGTGTTGCCGATGGTCTTGTCGGGCTCGGGGTGTTGGTTGGTTTTCCGCTCCCGCCAGAATCGTGCGAGGGTGCTCAGGCCAAGGCCGGTACGGGCCTGCAGGTCCTCGCGGGTTTCCAGTCCGGTGACGTCGGTGTGGTGCTGGTACCACTGGTGCCAGTCGTCGGCGTCCCAGGCGAGTGCGCGGTCGATGGTGCCGGCGGGTTCGGGGTGGGCGTTGTGGTCGCGTTCGCGGTACAGCTTCTCCAGGTGGGAAATGCTGATCCGGTAGGTGTCGGCGAGTTCCCTCCTGTTCAGTACGCGGCGTCCGTCCAGGGTGGTCATGGGGGTGTCCTCCGTGATCTGTGCATCGCGCGGCAGGGCCTCGTCTGTCATCGTCGGCTCCGCCCCCCTCGCGGTGGTTGTTGTGGCCGGCGTGCTCCGGCAGGAGCGTCACGCCGGGCTCGATCGGCCTCGTGGCCGTCGTGGTGTCGTTGTCCTCGATCTTCGATGTCTGGCGCGGAGCGTCGTGCGCCCGCTCGTCGGCGAGCGGGATGGACCTGCTGCCGCCCGGTGTCGGGGAACGGGTCGTCCTGAACGCAGCTGGTCAGAGCGGGTCGGTTCCGGTCGAATGGCCGGCGCGGAAGGTCACGAGGTCGTCGAGGGCGGGAGTCCTGTCGAGCTCCGCGTCGTCTACCATCGTGTGTAGTGCCTTCCTGGATATGGACTTGTTGAAGGGCCTGGGGCCAGGGAGGCACAGGACGGCCGGTACTACTGCTATTGGACCGGCCGTCCGCCTCATCCTCCGCAGGTCACGCGGTTGCGCGAACGAGCTTCAACCTCTCGATTTCGCTAATCTTGCCTTATTTTTCGTGGTGCTGTCCGGTGAAAACGCCACAGCACTCCCCCCGTCGGTGTGGTCGGTGAGGGTGGTGGTGGAGGCTCCGGTGCCCAGGTCCCAGACCCGCATCATCTCGTAACTAGTGGTGGCGAGCCAGGCGCCGTCCGGAGAGGTCGCCACCGATCCCACCGGGCTGGTGTGGCCGACGGGCAAGGAAGAGTGAACAACTGTGGCCTGGTCCCATATCTGGACGGTCCCGATGGCGCTAGGCCGTTTCCTTCGGATCACCTCGCTGACCAGGTGAAGATGGCAGCGAGATTGGGTGCGGCAAGGTAGATGGTGGCGGTCTTGTCGTAGCGAGTGGCCAGGCCGCGCCACTGCTTGAGCTTGTTGATGCAGCGCTCGACGGTGTTCCTCTGCTTGTAGGCCGCGCGGTCGAAGGCCGGCGGGCGGCCGCCGTGACTGCCCAGGCGCCTGCGGTTGGCGGTCTGGTCCGCGGGCTGTGGGATGACTGCCCGGATCCCACGCCGACGCAGGTGACGGCGGATCGCCCGGGATGAGTAGGCCTTGTCGGCCAGGACCGCATCCGGCGTGATTCTGGGGCGGCCGATCCGCCGGGGCACCCTCAAGCGGGCCATGACCTGTGCGGATGCTGGCGTGAGGACGAAGGCGAGCGGTCGGCAGCGTCCGTCGGCGGCGAGGTGGATCTTGGTGGTCAGTCCGCCGCGGGAGCGTCCGAGGGCATGGTCGGGCGGCTCGCCGGCCGGGGCCCCTTTTGACGGGCCCCGGCGGCGTGCTGGTGAGCTCGGACAATCGTGGAGTCGACCGAGACGACCCAGTCGAGGTCGCCTTCAGCGTCGGCCTGGGCGAGGACGACGGTGAAGACCTTCTCCCAGGTGCCGTCAGCTGCCCACTTCCGCAGCCGGTTGTGGGCACCCTTCCACGACCCGAAGTGTTCGGGCAGGTCCATCCATGGCATCCCGGTCCGGTACTTGAACGCGATCGCGTCGATCACCTGCCGGTGATTCCGCCACCGGCCACCCCGTCGAGGTGTCCTGTCTGGCAGCAACGGCTCGATGCGTGCCCACTGGGCGTCAGTCAACGACACACCCGGACCAACGATCAGATGATCCGAAGGCTACTGCTTAACTTTCTTGGCGCTGTTGACGCTCGCGAAGCCGTCGCATATGCCTGGCGTACTGCCCAGCCCGCGACCTCTGAGCGCGATCGATCGAAAGCACCTGGGGATCAGCCGCGCGCTCGTACAACTCGACCTCGAAGGAGTCTGCGTCAACCTCGACCAGCCGTGCCAACGCGTCCCGATCCTGCACAGCCGTCGGATGCACGCGAACCTCGTCCCTCCACACCTGACCGCTCGCTTCAGCTTCGTCCACCTCGCCAATATAGGTGCGGGCAGGCCGCGTGCGGACTCCTCTGAACCAAGATCCGAAAGAGACGGCCTAGTGGTCACTCACCCGGCTGGCGGCCGGAGTTACGGGTGTTGCTCTGGGTGGCCTATGGGCTTGCCGGGATCACCGCGTTCAGCGTGCGCCGCGAACAAGGCCTTGGCGGCGGTCGGGGCGGTCCTGCTCGCGGCCATGGCCCGCTCCGACCGCCTGCTCCCGCCGGTACTGCCGTACGAGCGCCGGCCGCTGCATCGAGGCCCGTCCGATCCTGACCTCCACCCAGAGCGTCTCTTTCGGATCACGCCTGGACAGCGTCAGCACTCCGCCCGCGCCCGGGCCAGTTGCGCGTCGCTCCGGGGGGGCTCATCCCGCACCGAGGCTGTCCCGGTCGATCATCGGGTGGTTGGTGCGGTCATGTCGTTGCAGGTAGGCCCCGGATCATCGTGCGGTCACGGCCCCGATGCCTTCCGATCGCCGAGATCGTCCAACCCTGACGACGCAGTGCGTGCGCATCCGCGTCCTCCTCCCCCGCGTGAGCATCCAGACCTCCGAAACAGGCCCAACTCACGCACTCAGGCGCTCCACGACGCACCGATGCCAAGAGCGGCGGATCGGAAGAGCGCGGTCCCAGCCACACCAGAACTGGGCCCTCGGATATCTTCTTCCAGGCTCGCGCCGGCGGGTCCCATGAGCATTCGAGGGGGCAACATGCCTGGTGAGCGGCTTGACGCGAAATGGGTCCGGTCCTGGTGGGAACAGGCCGATGCGGCACTGACGAAGCTGATGCAGGCGTTTCTCCCGACGCACGGCTTCCCGCCCGGCCACAACGCCGTGACCCTCGCGACCGACGACAGCGATCGGGCGACGGACGCACTTGTGGACCTGACGCCGATCCCCTCCGACTTGACCACGCTCTACTGGGTGATCAGCGACGCCTCCCTGCCCGACATCGACAGCGGGTACTTCATTCACTCACCCGCGACGGCGGCGGAACAGTTCCGCAAGTACGGCCCCGCTCCGATTGAGGGCGAATGGATCGCAATCGTCTTCGCCGGCGGGGGCGGGGGCTGCCTGTTCGCGATTGGCGACAGCGGACAGGTCTGGAAGTCCACCACGGCTTCCTGGTTTGACGAATACGAGCTTGCCGCGGCCAGCTTGCAGGAGTTCCTCGAACACCTCAGCCGACGGATCGCGAACCAGCCTTGATCATCTACTGGGAGGTTGTTGTCCTTTCGGGCTTTGAGGACTGCGTTCTCACTGTTCAGGCATAGGGTCGGCGGTCTCGTGGCAGTGGTGACGGGTCCTGGCGTTGCTTTGGTGGAGGTCGAGGATGCCGTCGGTCGTGGGACTGCTGGAACAGCCTGAGCTCACCGCTCGCCGTCGTGTCGACGATATGCGGGGGGGGGCGGCCGCCTCCAGGTGGAGCCGGCCCTGGCTGAGCGGGAGTGGAACGAGTTGGCCATCGCCCACTCACGCGTTGGCGAGGTACTGGCCCGGGCAACGACGTCGTCGGCGGCCCCGCCGCCTCCGAGGGTCTGCCGGCTCCCGGTGCGCAACCGGCGCGGCCCGAACCGGCGGAGGCTGCGAAGCCGAAAACAGTGGTGCCGGCCCGGCACCGGCAGCAGTCGCCGGGCCATCGCCCACTCGGCGTCCGACATGTCGGTGGGACACCGACGCTCGCGCGCCCCGTGGTCTCTGGCGTTCCCGAGCCTGTGAGCCAGACAGTCACACGCGAGAGTGGCTGAAGCCGTCCCCACACCCTCGTTGCCGTAGGAATGCGACAACAGGGCCTCCTGGAGCGCACGTTGGCTTCGACACCCTTCGAGCTACCAAGAGGCCCTGCTCTCATCCACGGCAGCCGCCGCAGTCACCCGTTCCACTGACTTCTCGACGAGATCGGGACGACGGCAGTCGCGTCGCTTCTCGTGATCGCTGGGACGGACGAATTCGCACTGCCATCCAGGTAGACGGTCGGCTTGGAGGCGCCCCGGGGCTGCCTCGCGGGTTTGAGGCCGGTGCCGCGACTGACGAACCTGGCGAAGATCGTGTCCTACCGGCTCGAGGCGCGGCCAACCGCCCCGCTACGTCCTACTTCTCCTCAGGCTCCCAGGCGCGGAGCAGGTCGAGCAGCCCGGCGTCTCCGTCAACGCGCAAGGAGGCGGCCTGGATCCGGTCGTACAGGTAGAGGACCAGCTCACTGGCCGTGCCGTGGACGGAGGCGCCGGCTGCGTCCGAGTCTTCGCCGGTCGCGGCGGTGGGCGCGGGGATGCGGGTGATGCGTGCGCCGTCGCCGTCGACGGTGAGGCGCCAGGAGCGGCCCTCGGTGGCGTGGAAGTCGAAGGCCGTGGGCTTGTGCGGCCAGGCACTCGGCGTTGCGCAGACGGTGAACAGGAACTCCTCCACACCGTCGAGTGCCGGCTCGACCGGCAGCGGCTGCGGGTCGCCCCCGGCGAGTTGGGCGTCGTAGGTGTGCACCGCGGTCTCCTGGACCCGGTGCCGGGCGGTGCCGCCGGCGGTCTGCGGTGACTGCGACGCGGGCCACCACGTCCAGCAACCGCTCTCCGGTCCCGCCGCGCGCAGGGCGCCCAGCAGAAGCTGCGTCGACGCGTCCAGCCAGGCCAGCAGGGCCTCACGCTCCTGCGGCACTTCCAGCGCGGCGCGCGCGGCGACGGCCTCGGCCGGGGGACCGTCGGCAGACCCCGCGCCGACGATGGCGGCCCAGAAGCGGTCTCCCCCACCCAGGTGCTTCACCAGATCGAACAGCGTCCACCCGGGGCAGGTCGGCACCTGCGCGTCGAGATCGGGCGCGGCGGCGACCACGGCGCGGAAGGCGGTCGACCGTTCATCGATCAGTCGCAACAGGTCAGGGAACTCAAGATTCTTTTCCACGCCGGATGTCTATCACCGTGCTCCGGTGATCGGACAGCGATTTTCACAGTCGCCGCCGGTTGGCCATTGCGGAACCATGTCCCACCGCGAAACCTACATCGGTGCCCTTCTCTCCGTGGGCACCGAACCCACGGCACGGCTCCCCTACTTGGTCTGCCCCCGAGGCGGCCGGTGTGGCCCTCGACGGCTGGACCGTCCAACGCCCGTGTGATCATCAAGGTGTTGCGTTCCTTCGCCCGCGAGGTGGTCTTTTGACAAAGGTGGCTCTGCGCCCTTACGCACAGTTGCCTCGGCAGTACGACGAGCGGAAGGTACTGGCTTCCACGATCGATCCGTGGGGCCGGGCTCTCTGGCTGATCTGCCCTGACGTACGTTTTCCCTACAGGTGGGCCGGCCGGGCTGTCCCGGCGCCCACGCACCTGCCCTTCGACGCCCTCGTGGTCATCAGCGACCGGGGCGAGGTTCGGGAACTGACCCTGCACGCAGTGGCCGTGGACCCGGACGCCCTCGACGCCCTCCCGGGCGGCGGGTTCGTCCTTGCCGGCGACGGAGGGCCCAACGCACGGTCCGGCCAGATCTTCGGTCCCGACGGTCGCTCCCGGCGCCGGTTCCCACTGGGAACACATCTCAAGCACCTGGTCGCGGACCGCAGGTCCGGCTTCTGGACCGGGTACGGCGACGAGGGGATCTACAGCGGTGATCGCGTCAGTGCGGGCGGGCTGGTCCGCTGGGACGACAGGGGCAACGCCGCATGGGCCCTGCGTCCCCCGGAGCCCTACCACCACGTCGCGGAGGTCAGCACCATCAACGTCTGCGACTCCGCGGTCCACGCCATGTACTGGCCCGGCGCACCACTCGCCGAGACGGGGCGCAGCGGGACACTGCGCATCCGTGCCCTTCCCGTCTCGGACCCGTTCGGCCTCGCGATCCGTGGGGACCGGCTGCTCCTGCTCGGAGGCACCGAGCGGGGCGTCTCCACTGCTCCCCGCTGGAATGGCCTGCACCACATCCGGCTGGCGGACGACGCCGCTGTGGTCGTGGGCCGCGAGGACCTGGTCTTCCCGAACGGCGACCCCGTCAGCCGCTACGCCCGCCCCGTCTGCCGGGGTCCGCACGTCTTCCTTCGTACTCTGCGCACGTTGCGGCAGTGGTGGGTGCTGACCGCGCCGTAGCCCTCGACAAGGGGTGGTTTCGGTCCTTTCGCTACTGTCCGTCCCCAAACGCCCCCGCCCCCGGCCTCCGTCACGTGGTGCGGGCGAAGTCACCACCCACCCTGAAGGTGGCGCGGGCCGCTCCGGCGGTGGCCTCGTACCGGTCGGCCGCCGCGTTGCGGCCGTTGGTCGTGTGGTCGTACTGGCCGGCGAACACATGGGTTCCCGCGGGCACCGTACGGCCTGCCTTGAGCTCCCAGCGGTAGAACAGCGTGCCGTTCTGTTCGTGCACGGAGAAGGTGAAGTCGGCCCCGGGCAGGGTCTGCCGGACTCCGCTGCTCTTGACGCCGCCCGTTTGCGCCACCCGCAGTTCGACGGTGAGCGCGGTGAGCGGCTGTCGGGTCTTGAGGGTGACGTTGCTCTGCGACCAGTGGGTCCTGCTGCCCGGGTCGATGGATCCGTCGGCCCACAGCGGGCCGTCCTCCGTCCGCACTCCGCCGGAGGGCGGGGACGGCGTCGGCGCGCCGGTCGTGGTGGGTGGGCCGGTGCGGCCCGGGTCGGGATCCGGTGTGGGGGCGGGTGGGGTGGCCGTGGGTACGGGTGTGTGGCCCGGCTCGCCCGAAGCGCTCCGGTCCGGCTGCGGGTGGGGGGTTGCCTGCCCGAACGCCCCGGGACCGGGACCGGGACCGGGACCGGGGTCGGGGTCGGCCGGTAGCGGTACCGCGCCCGTGTCGTGCCGCGGCGCCGTGTCCTGGACGGTCGCGGCCGCGACGTAGCCGGCGACCAGCAGGGCACCGGCCGCGGCCATCGTCGCGAGCGTGACCCGGGACCAGGGCGCCGCCGCCGTCCGGCGGCGCCGGTACGGAGGCGCGAGGTCGGGGCCGGCCGTACCGCGTTGCACCCGGGCCAGGATCCGGGCACGGTCGGGCTGGTGCGACTCAGCGGCCTTCCGCAGGTGTTCGCCCAAGTCGGTCATCGCTGAACCCTTTCCAGGAGTGCGCCCGCGTCTCGTGCCGCCAGCAGTCGTTCCAGCTCCGTCATGCCCTTGGACGTCTGGCTCTTGACGGTACCGATCGATATGCCCAGGGCCAGGGCCGTGTCCTTCTCGGACAGGTCGAAGGCGTGCCGCAGGACGACGCACGCCCGCTTGCGGAAGGGCAGCCGCGCCAGGGCTTGGCGGACGTCCACCACCACCGCCACGTCCGGGTCGTGCACGCGCTCGGCGCGCACGGACCAGAACAGTGCGACGCGACGGCGCTCGCGGACCGCGCTGCGGATGCGGGCGCGTGCCAGGTTGGCCACGACACCACGGGCGTAGGCCACCGGGTGGTCGGCCGACCGCAGCCGGTCCCACCGGTGCCAGAGCGCGACCAGCGCGTCAGCGGCGAGGTCGTCGGCGGCGTCCGCTTCACCGGTCAGGAGGTGGGCGAGCCGGGCGAGTTCGGCGTAGTGCCGCTCGAAGAAGGCGTGGAACTCCTCGGACGCGTCCTCTACGAGCATGTGCGGGGTTGCCTCTCGCTGTGCTGTGGCCACCCGTGGCCGGGTGCCGGGCCGTGCCGGAGCGGACATGACCACTGGGGCATGACCGCCTTTCTGCTCACCGGGCCCGTGGGGGGTGACCGGGGCGTGGGCCGGGTGCACCGCCACCGGAGACCCGGGTGCCCGCATCGGCGCCGAAGCCGTACGTGCCGTACGTGCGATCCGGCACGTCGTCCCGCGATTCTCGCGTCTGCACGCCGCGATGCGGGGGCCTGTGCCTGGTCTCACTTCATCGCCGCGCCGATGGCTTCGGTCCCGGTGGTGAGGAAGGTGGTCTCCGGAAGGGATCCGTCGGCCTTGCGCGGACCGTAGGCGGTCGTCGCGTCCGTGCTGCGCAGGAAGGAGCGCCCGTCGGGGAAGGAGCCGTCCTCGCCCTTGGCGTCCCAGTTGTTCGCGGCGGTCACGGCGCGCAGCCCGAGCTTGGCCGCGCCCCCGGCATTCTGTGCGGCGAGGTTCCGGGAGAGGCGCGAGGGCGAGGAGGCGAAGAAGAATCCGTCCGCGTGGTTGGCGTACGCCGTGTTGCGGTGCAGGATCAGGGCCCCCGGGTTGCTGTTCTCGGTGAACCCGTGGAGCCG
The DNA here is from genome assembly GCF_042893755.1 of Streptomyces sp. NPDC001568. Taxonomy (NCBI): domain Bacteria; kingdom Bacillati; phylum Actinomycetota; class Actinomycetes; order Kitasatosporales; family Streptomycetaceae; genus Streptomyces; species Streptomyces sp. NPDC001568. The sequence continues at coordinate 296,640 of NZ_JBIAVF010000011.1, forward strand.
GTTGTTCCAGGCGGCGTTGCCGGTGACGACGTGCGCGGCGCTCGCGCCGCCCCCGCCCAGCTTGAAGCCGTTGCCGTTGCCCTCGAAGGCGGGGTCGTTCCAGCGGTTCTCCCCGTTGCCGTACGCCCAGCTGCTCTCGATGCGTACCGGACTGGCCCACTGCCACAGGTCGACGCCGTCGTCGGCGTTGTTCCAAAGCCGGGCGCCGATGACCTTGTTGTTCGTGCCCGACCCGAACTTGATGGCCAGGCCGTCCGCGTTCTGACCGTGGGTCCTGGGGTCGTAGTTGTCGTAGGAGTCCAGGTTCTGGATGAGGTTGTCGTTCGTGCCGTCACCGCGCAGGGTGAATCCGGAGTCGCCGTTGCCGTGGGTCCGCAGGTTCCTGAAGACCCCGCCGACGGAGGAGGTCAGCACCACGCCGTGCGAGGGTGAGTTCCGGAACGTCAGGTTCGACAGCGTCCAGTAGTCGCCGCCTATCGCGGCGAGCCACTCTCCTGATGGGAGTTCGGAGCCGTCGACCGTCACCTTCTCCGTGCCGTGGGCGGTGACGGTGATCCGCCGCGTCCGGGTTCCGTCGGCCTGGCTCTTGAGCGTGCGCGTGGGGAGGTACGTGCCTCCGCGCAGCTGGATCGTCGTGCCGGGCCCCGCCTCGGCGAAGGCCCGCTCCAGGGCTGCGGTCGTGGAGACGACCACCGGCGCACTCCCGGCAGCGGCGGCCTCTCCCCCACCGGGCGCGACGGCCAGGTACACCCCGCCGGCTCCGGCCGTCAGGGCGAGCACTGCCGCCACCGGGAGCGTACGAGTCCTGCGGTGGCGTGCTGCACTGGTAGTCATCGTGAGGGATCCTCTGCACGTGTCGGGAAGGTCGGCGCCCGTCCAGGGGGTCGCCTGCCCGTGCAGTTGCCGCTGGGCACCGAAAGGTTGCCGCTGCGGCAGACATCTTTTCGCTGGGACCGTGAGGATCCGCGCCGCGCGACGGTGGCGGTTGCCGTTCCTCGTTCATCGTTCCTGAGTCGGGCGAAGCCCGCGGGGCCGGCGCAGGGCGGCGAGCCGGTCCGGACCCGCCCTCGGTCCGGACCGCTCACCGTGTGCTGTACCCGCTAGCCGACTTGGCTCACCGGGTGGAAGTTGACGCGTTCGCTGATGACGGGGAAGCCTGCCTTGGCGAAGTTCGCGGCCATGGGGAAGTTGCCGCGGTCCGTGGCTCCGCTGACGAACTCCGCGCCCTGCTCGACGAGGAAGTGGGTGCACTCCGCGAGGAGGTCGTAGGCGTAGCCGTGGCCGCGCTGTTCAGGAACGACTCCGATGAAGCCGATGGTCGGGCCCGAGGGGTTGTGGGCCGGGATGTGGATGCCGGCCAGGTCGCCCTCCGGGGTGCGCGCGACCTGCCACCACTCCCGCGGGGAGGGGCACCAGTGGAAGAAGTCCAGTTCCTCCTGGGCGGCCCGGTCGAGGCCGCCCTCCTCGATGGCCCTGAGGGCGTGGGCGTCCAGGGTCGCGGAGTGGATGCGGCGCAACGCGTCGAAGAACACGGTGTCGTCGGGTTCGGCGCTGAAGCGCAGGCGTCCGGGCCGCTCGGGCAGACCTCGCTCGGGGGTCCAGCGGTACAGGAAGCGTTCCACCAGGAGTTCGTACCCCGCGGCGCGTGCGGCGGCGAAGCGCGCCTCGGCGCCGGCGCGCAGGTCGGTCCTTCCCCGCCAGTCGCCGGGTAGGTTGATCTCGAGTTCGACCTGCCAGGGAGCGGTGCGCAGGAGTTCGGCCCCGGCCTGCTCCTCGCCCTCGGCCACGTCGAACCAGTTGATGTTGACGGGCTCCGAGTCGTCGGGGCCGCCCCACCACGCGCCGCGTGCGACGACCTCGCCGTCGCGCAGGGCGACGCGCTTCCAGTGGGGGCGGAACTGGGTGCGCCGGTGGGCTTCACGGGCGCCCAGGGGGTCGGAAAGTGCGTCGAAGAGATGTGCGTCGCTCGCGGAAAGCGCGCGGATGACCGGATCGGTCATGGATTCCTCCGGGATACAGGCTGCTTGGAGCGCTCCCGGTCAGAACTGGCGAACCACGCCGGGAGAGCGGAAAAGGGAGCGCTGGAAAGTCGTGAACTGCACGGCACTCGCCTCCTTCCGTCGGTCTCGGGGCGTGAAGCCCGACGGTACGTGATCTTCCGCGGGCCCGTCCACGGATTTCCGCGCCCTGTGGAGGAGGGTGCGCGGGACGACGCAGGAGGAAGGCGAGGGCGAGGGGGCCCCAGGCCCAAGCCCAGGCCGAGCTCGTGGCGTGGGCCTGGTCCTGGGCCTGATCCTGGTCCTGAGGATGGCTCAGTCGGCCTGGTTGTCCGCTTGCTCGGGCAGGCAGAACATGAGGGCCCACATCAGGGCGAGGAGGCCGCCGACCCACCACAGCACGGTGATGAACGCGTCGCGGTTGATTGCGGCGTCGGGTGAACCGCCGGTGGTGGCGAAGAACACGAGGGCGGTCAGCGCGGTACCGAGCGCGATGCCCAGGTGCATGGCGGTGTTGAACAGGCCCGAGGCGGCCCCGGCGTCCTCGTGCGGGATCCCGGCGAGGGACATGTCGGCGAGCGGGCCGCTGACCATGCCGAGGCCGAAGCCGATCAATACCACCGGAGCGGTCATCGCCGGCAGGGTCAGGGCTGCCTGACCCGTGGCGGCCTGGAGTCCGTAGGCGGCCATCGCAGCGATCGTGATGAGGGCTCCGGTCTGGGGCAGCCTGCGGGCGAAGCGCCCGCTGCTCTTCGCCGCGATGGTCGCGCCGGCCAGCTCTCCGAGGGAGAGCAGTACGAAGGCCAGGGCCGCGCTGAGGGGGCTCATCCCCAGGCCGCGCTGGAGGTAGAGGGTCCAGGTCATGAAGAACAGCCCGCACAGCAGGCCGTGCATCAGCTGCGCGGCCGTGCCGCCGGAGAACTGCCTGCCCCGGAAGAGGGACAGGGTCACGAGCGGGGCGTTGTCCTGCGCGCGCTGCTGGTGGCGCAGGAAGACGCCCAGCACGAGAAGTCCTGTACCGAGCAGGGCGAAGCACCACAGCGGCCAGTGGTGGAGGTGTCCCTCGGTGAGGGGGAAGACGATCAGGACGATGGCCAGTGCGGACAAGGCCATGCCGGTCAGATCGGGCCGCTCCGCCTTGCCGGCCATCGACTCGGGGATGAACCTGCGTCCCAGGACGAGCACGGCGAGACCGACGGGCACGTTGATCAGGAAGATCGGCCGCCAGGACAGCCCGAGCAGGTCGGCCTCGGTGAGCAGGCCGCCCAACACCGGTCCCAGGACGTTGGCGAGGGAGAGGACGGCCCCGTACAGACCGAACGCCTTGCTGCGGTTCTGTCCGTCGAAGGTGACATGGAGGGTGGCCAGGACCTGCGGGATCATCAGGGCCACTCCCGCGCCCTGGAGCATGCGGGCGACGATCAGCACGCCGGGTCCGGTGGCAAGGCCGCACAGCAGGGAGGCGGTGGTGAAGACGACGGTGCCGATGAGCAGGATCTTGCGCCGACCGTAGAGGTCGCCGAGGCGCCCGCCGGTGATCAGCCCGATGGCGATGGGCAGGGAATAGCCGGTCGTGAGCCACTGCACTGCGGCCGGGCCGGCGCCGGTCGATTCCTGGATCGCGGGCAGGGCGGTCAGGACGATCGACTGGTCGAGGATGTCCATGAGTTCGGCGGTCAGCAGCACCAAGAGGGCGATCCGGGCCGCCAAGGCCATTTTCGGATGGTGAGGTGCTGGGTGCTTCGGGGTCGGGGTGGTGTGCTGCGGCTCGTTGTCGAGCGCGGAGGAAGACACGACGGGAAACTCCTGATCCAACGGAATCGGGGAGCCCTGCCGACAGCCGCGCCGGGGCCGGAAAACACGAAACCCGGGGCAGACGGCAGAGCTGCACCCGGGAAAGACAGAAAACAGGGGAGGGTGACGCAACTCAGGCCAGCGCGACGTCCGCCCCCGGACACGTGCGACGACTCAGCACGTGGGGAACACGGACGACTACATGGCCTGATGGATAGGACGTCACCTCAAGATCGACACAGAAGGAACAGGAAATCCGATCCCTGCGACCGACACCTCGGCACAGGAACCGGTTCACCATACGTCACCCTTCAGCCCCGCCGCACACCGAAGGGCGGACCGCCCGCGCGGCGGGTGCAGCCGGCGGGAGCCGACCCCCGCGACCGGGCGGCGCACTCGTGGTGGCGCCGGCGGGACGAGGCCGAGCCGCGGCGCGGGCGTGGGCGACGCACGGGCACGAACCGACGAACGGGCACCCTGTGCAGCCGTTACGCTGCCCTGCGTGAACGAGCCGACGCTTACCGCTGCTCCCCCATCGCAGCGGCCCGCGCAGTGCTCGCACCGCCTACGGCGCTGCGTGCGGGTTCGCGATCTCGGCCTGGCAGTACGGCGGCGCGAAGATCAAATCCTCGGCGACAGCGCGAACCGGCCGAGGAACGCGGACAAGGCCAATAACAAGAAGCTCTGGGGCTGAGATGAAGCGGGTATTTCTGTTCGGGGCCTGCGGCGCCGTCGCGGTGCTCACCGCGGCCGGCGGGTTCCTCTCCTACGACCGGGCAGCGTCGAGCTCCGAGAGCCTGTGCTCGACGGACCTCTCCTCGGACGCCGCGGTGCTGCGCAATTCCGACGTGGTCGCCCTCGTCACCGTGCTGGACAAGGGGAAGCTCTACAACGAGACGGTGGAGGACTCGGACGGGGTCCAGGTGTTCAAGGTGCGCACCGACAGCGTGTTCAAGGGGACGCTGCACGCGCAGACGCAGATCACGCAGAGCACTGCCCCCGCGGAGGAGGACAACCGGCTGTTGGAGCCGGGCAGCCAGTTCGAGGTGGCGGTCCAGCAGCTGCCCCCGGGCCAGTACGCGGAGGGTGTCGTCTTCCCGGAGGCCGGCGAGGGCGCGGTGGTGTTCGCGCGGCCGGCGGAGGGGAAGGCCGCTGCCGTACTGGCCGAACACTGGAAGGCCGAGCTGACGAAGAAGTACGTCGAACCGGCCTGCGACGACGTGGTCACGAGCTGAGGAGAAACACCGCGAGGCCGCACTCCTCGAAGCGGCGCACGATCTCCTGGAAGTGGGAAAGTCCGTCCTGCGGACCCTCCACGATGCTCACCGACTCCACGCCCCCGGCCTGTCCGGCCGGGGGCGTGGAGTCGGTGAGCCGCTCGCGGATCAGCCGCGGCGGGTCTTGCGCCAGCCGAAGGGGCCGGGCAGGTCCATCGAGGTGGTACGGCGTCCGGTGCTGCTGTGCGTGCGACGGGGACCGTGCTTGCCACCGCCGGTGGTGATCGACCACGACTTGCGGTTGATGTTGAGCCGGACACCGGGCAGGATCCTGAAACTCTTGCGAAATGTCAGCGGCATGTCGTCCCACTTCCTCGGTGCGCGTACGAACGGGTGGCCGAACCATGCCTGCATGCGGGCTGGTTGACGTATCGTCCGTATGTCCGGTGCTCCGCGTTCCATGCGCCCGCGGTCCTCAAGCCGCAACGGCAGTGTCGACGAAGGAGCGCAGGGCCTCGCTTTCCAGGGCCTCGACCCCGCCCTGGAAGGGGCCGACGTCGACAGGTGTGCTGGTCGGGCTCCCGGGCGGGCCGTTGAGCGAGATCGATGCCCTCGCGGTCCTCGACGGCACGGCCTGATCCGCCAATTCCCGGAGCCGGCCGGGCGAACCGGGGAGGAACCCGGTCCTGGCATTGGGTACGCTCTCGGTTGACTTCGGGGCGCCGGCAGGTGCCGAACCGCGAATCGCCGCAATCAGGGACGGGTCCCCCATGGGCAGTGCACCTTCAGCCGAGTTCTTCCAGCCGCTCAGGGCGGACGACCCGGCCGTCGTGGGCGGTTATCGCCTGGCGGCGGTGCTGGGCGCGGGCGGCATGGGCAAGGTCTACCTCTCCTACACGCCGGGCGGCCGGCCCATCGCCATCAAGGTGATCCGGCCCGAGTTCAGCGAGGACCCCGAGTTCCGGCGGCGCTTCCAGCAAGAAGTGCGGGCCGCGGAGCGGGTCCAGGGCCTCTACACCGCGCCCGTCATCGACTCGGACACCCAGGGCGACCAGCCCTGGCTGGCCACGGCCTACGTACCCGGCCCCTCGCTCGCTCACGCCGTCGCCCGCCACGGCGCGCTGCCGGTGCGCAGTGTGCTGCTGCTGACGGTCGGGGTCGCCGAGGCGCTCCACGTCATCCACGGAGCGGGCATCGTCCACCGGGACCTGAAGCCCGCCAACGTGCTGCTCGCCTCCGACGGCCCGCGGGTCATCGACTTCGGCATCGCCCGGGCGGCCGACTCCACGGCCCTGACGGGCACCGGCGTCAGCGTCGGCACCCCGGCCTTCATGGCGCCCGAACAGGCCTCGGCCGGTACGGTCACCGCGGCCACCGACGTCTTCGCCCTCGGCCAGATCGCTGCCTTCACCGCGATCGGGGCCTCCGTCTTCGGCGACGGGCCCTCCCACGCGGTGCTCTACCGGATCGTGCACGAGGACCCCGACCTCAGCGCCCTGCCCGAGGAGCTGCGGCCGGTGGTGACTCGCTGCCTCAGCCGCGACCCGGCCGACCGCCCGGCCCTGAGCGAGGTCATCGAGATGTGCAACGCGGCCTCGGAGGTCCCGCTGCGCCAGGGCGAGGACTGGCTCCCGCGGGCCGTCGCCGGTTCCATCACCGAGCGACTGCAACTGCCCGGGCCGAAGCCCACTCCGCCGCCGACCCCGACCCCGACCCCGACCGAAGTCTCCCCGCACGCCCCGGCTCCGGGTGCGCCCGCGGCGCCTGGGGTCGCGCCCGGATACACGCCGACGGGCGTGGCCGCCGCACCGACGCAGGCCTCGCCGTCGCAGCCCTCGCCGAGGTTTGCGCAGGCGCCGGGGGCTCCCGGGCCGGTGGCGGCGGGGTACGGGACGCCGCCGCACGCGCAACCCTCGTACCCGCAGGCCCAGTACGGCCGCCCCCCGTACGCGCAGCCCGCGTACGGCCCGGGGCACGGCACGCCGCCGCCCTTCCACACCCAGGGCTTCGCGCCCGGTCCCGCAGCTCCGCCGCGCCCCAAGCGCACCGTGCTGATCGTCCTCGGGTCCATCGCGGCCGCGGTGATCGGGCTCGCGGTCATCGGGTCGCTGCTGCCGGACGCCGACAAGGGCGGCGACAAGAAATCGACCGACGGCAACGCCTCATCGGGGACCGCGCAGAAGCGGCCCGACCCGCAGCCGGTCTCGTACCAGGGCATCGACGTGCCCCAGAACCACCAGCTGATGTTCGCCGACAACCCGCCGCGCCCAGCCGAGGACCCGACCGGCGCCGGGGTGCTCTACGGGCACGGAGACCTCTTCTACTACCGCGACACCCTGTTCGGGGACGAGAAGTTCGGTACCAACAACGGCAAGCTCGTCCTGCTGAACAACTCCGAGAAGGGCTCCCTGGAGACCTGCCGCGCGGTGACCCGCTTCACCGAGAAGATCGGTCTCGACCAGCTCACGGACGGGTCCCAGGTCTGCGTACTGAGCAAGGCCGGCCACATCACGCTGGCGACCTTCCGCGGCAAGTCGGGCGCCAAGGAGGAGACGAGGTTCATCACCGTCGACCTCACGGTCTGGCGCAACGCCGAGGCCGCGGCGAAGAACTAGGGTCCGTCGGGGCCCACCGGGGGGGCGGTACCTGCGTCGGACGTCGAGGCAGGTCCCGGCGGAGCCGGGTCAGTAGTACTGGCGCATGACCTCGGTGGCCCAGTCGGGCTGGGTCGTGGCCCCGCGGGGGCCGAACTCCACCATGTAGGGCTTGATGTCCAGTACGGGGGTGCCGTCGACCGCGTCCAGTCCCTCCACGTGAACCTCCAGTCCGTCGACGCGCAGCAGCCTGCAGCGGGAGACCCCGATCCTGTTGGGCCGGTTCTTGCCGCGCTGGGCGAATATGCCGACCAGCGGCCAGTCGGTGTTGCCTCGCGGGTGCCGGGCTCCGGTCTCCACCTTCTCCACCGGAACCCGGTCGAAGTGGTACACGACCTCCACGTGGGAAAAGGAGTCCAGGCCGGCGAGAGCGTCCGGCCCGAACCGCGCCCCGTCGAGCCGGATCACGGCGGAAACCCCGCCCCACTCGTCATCGCGGACCTCGGCCCGGCCGCCGACCACCTGGCCGACCGGATCGGAAACCACCTCGACCGGAGTGCTGCTGTCTGACATGTGCTGCGCCTTTCAGGGGAAGCGAGCGATCATGGTCCGCCGTACGTCGCCGCCAGCACCGACCGGACCCGCAATCCGGCCGTCAATCGGCCCCCTCAGGCCAGGGCGATGACGAGCAGCCGGGGCGGGAACCGCGAAGCAGTTGGTGCGGAGTTGCTAAGGCCCGGGCCAACCGTCGATGCGATCAGCCGTGTGCGGATGGACGTGACCGGCGGTCGGGCCCCATTGGTGCCGGGGACAGGCGATCAGTGGTCTGCGGAGTGGCCGTCGGCGTCGGCGTCGGCGTCGGCGTCGGCGAGGAGTTGTGCCGTGAGTTCCATACAGCGCATCCGGGCGGGAGAGAAGTCGTAGGGCATTTTGGTGATCGCTTCGAAGGCGCTCATCCGTGTGTCCTCCTCCCCTTTCAGGTCGGGCGTCGTAGATCTCGAAGAGCTCCTCCTCTGCCGCATCCATCCCTGCTGCCTCGATGGCCTGTTCCAGGGCCCTTTGTTGGGCGCATCGCCGTACGGCGAGTTCTTCGACGCGTGGGTCGTGGGGATCGACGCCGTCGTCGAGGGCGGCCTCGGCGGCATCGAGACGGTCGTCCTCAGCCCTCAGGTCGGGGTGGGTGGCCAGCACGATGAACACGCCGGCTTGGATGGCGGCGCCCAGCGGGCCGAAGACCCGTTCCGTGACCAGCAGGGCGTCGAGGTCGGCGGGGCGCAGTGCGCCCGGGGGCAGGTGGCTGAGCCGGTCCGTGACCAGTTCGGAGAGCAGCCCCAGCGGGTTGCCCACCGCCTGCAGACGGTGGACAGCCGCGCGTTGACGTGCGATTTCGGCCTCCCGCGCCGCCAAAGTCTCCTCCAGCCTGCTCAGGATCTCCTCGATGTCCCGGGCTTCGTCGAAGGCGGCCCGCATATCGTCCAGGCTGATGCCGACCGCTGCCATCTTGCGGATCCACAGCAGGCGGATCATGTCGTCGTAGCCGTAGCGGCGGCGGCCGTCTCCGCCTCGCTCCGGCTCCGGCAGCAGGCCGATTTCGTGGTAGTGGCGGATGGCACGTGGGGTGGTCCCGGCGAACGCGGCCGCATCACCGATCTTGACCTGGCGGGGAGGCGTGATGGAGGGGTACATGAGACGGAGCCTTTCGTGCTGTGGTGCCTCGACCACACCACATGCCGCTACGGCAGGTGCAACAACACCATCCACATTCCACCAGGGCCGGGCCGTGGCTGCCGACAGTTCCGCCTGGAGCCCTCCGACACCATCGGGCCGTGCAAGGGACCGACCGCCGCGTGGCGCCGATCCGCTGTGCCTGCCGGAGCGGAACACCACCACTGTCCCCACTCCTGAAGGGCACGTAACGTGTTCAGGCATGACGCCGCTGCCGAACCTGCCTCAGAACACGGTGCTGCTCGACCTGTTGAGGCAGCAGGGTGTTCCGCAGGAACACGGCGCCCACGTCCACGAGGGGTGGGAGCCGCATACCCACCCCGATCTGGTCGAGAGACTTGAGGACCTTGCTCCTCAGTGGCCCGTCCTGGCGACGTTCGGGATGCCGGTGCTCGCGGCCAACGGCATCGCCGCGGTCGTCGCCCGGGGCATGGGCGTGCTGCTGGTGCGTCTGCCCGAATCGCCGACCGGGCCCCTGGTGCCCGCTGAGCCTTGCCCTCCCCTGACGGATCCGGGCCAGGGTTGGTACTCGCTCTGCCCCTGGCAGAGCGAGCTTCCATCGGCGGAGTCCAAGCACTTGTTGTCGCTGCTGATCCAGCATGCGCTCTCGTATGCGGAAAGCCTGTCCGGGGACAACAACATGGACGGGCAGGATCGCCCGGCGCAGGCTCCATGCGGGCCTGGAGGCGGAGCCAAAGCCGGACGGCGCAGCAGAGGCAGGGGCGAACGCGGACGCCGGCGCTAGGCCGTGTCCGCAATGTCGGTCGGTCGTTACTGCGTTCGTGGTGCGACGTCATGAACTGACCGATCAGGCCTGGGAAGTTATCGGGCCGTTGCTGGCCCCGCCCCGGATGGGTCGTCCGGTGCGGGACCGGCGACAGGTCCTCAACGGGATCCTGTGGAAACTGTCCACGGGGGCGGCCTGGCGGGACCTGCCGGAACGGTATGGGCCGTGGAAGACCGTCTACGAACGGTTCCGCCGCTGGTCAGCGGACGGAACATGGGACCGGCTCCTGGCCCACGTCCAGCAGCACTCCGATGCGATCGGTGAGGTCGACTGGTCGATCGTGTGCGTCGACTCGACGATCGTGCGGGCCCATCAGCATGCGGCCGGGGCCCGAAAAGGGGGCCCTGGACCGGTGAGGCGCTCGGCCGGTCCCGCGGCGGACTGAGCACCAAAATCCACCTCGCCTGCGACGGACAGGGCCGGCCCCTCGCCTTCACGATCACCGGCGGGAACGTCAACGACTGCACTCAGTTCGAGGCGGTCATGACCCGCATCGGCATCAAACGGTGCGGGCCCG
>NZ_JBIAVF010000012.1:0-301590 GCF_042893755.1 Streptomyces sp. NPDC001568
ATCGACACGTTGACGTTCACGATCTGCACGGGTCAGGAGGAGTCCCGCAAGGACGGCATCGCCACGATCGAGTCGATCCGTGAGCTCAAGCGCCGTCATCCGGACGTTCAGACGACCCTGGGTCTGTCGAACATTTCGTTCGGTTTGAACCCGGCCGCTCGTGTCCTGTTGAACTCGGTGTTCCTGGACGAGTGCGTGAAGGCGGGTCTGGACTCGGCGATCGTCCACGCGTCGAAGATCCTGCCGATCGCCCGGTTCGACGACGAGCAGGTCGGTACGGCCCTGGACCTGATCTACGACCGGCGTGCGGAGGGCTACGACCCCCTTCAGAAGCTGATGGCGTTGTTCGAGGGCGTCAACACGAAGTCGTTGAAGGCCGGTCGGGCGGAGGAACTCCTCGCGCTGCCGCTGGACGAGCGGCTCCAGCGGCGGATCATCGACGGCGAGAAGAACGGCCTGGAACGGGACCTCGACGAGGCCCTGGAGACCCGGCCCGCCCTGGACATCGTCAACGACACGCTCCTGGAGGGCATGAAGGTCGTCGGTGAGCTGTTCGGTTCCGGGCAGATGCAGTTGCCGTTCGTCCTGCAGTCCGCGGAGGTCATGAAGACGGCGGTGGCCTTCCTCGAACCGCACATGGAGAAGACCGACGCGGACGGCAAGGGCACCATCGTGCTGGCCACGGTCCGCGGTGACGTCCATGACATCGGTAAGAACCTGGTCGACATCATCTTGACCAACAACGGCTACAACGTCGTGAACATCGGCATCAAGCAGCCCGTCTCGGCGATCCTCGAAGCCGCCGAGGAACACCGCGCCGACGTCATCGGGATGTCCGGACTCCTGGTCAAGTCCACCGTGATCATGAAGGAGAACCTCCAGGAGCTCAACCAGCGCAAGCTGGCCGCCGACTACCCCGTCATCCTCGGCGGCGCCGCCCTCACCCGCGCCTACGTCGAGCAGGACCTCCACGAGATCTACGAGGGCGAGGTCCGCTACGCCCGCGACGCCTTCGAGGGCCTGCGCCTCATGGACGCCCTCATCGCCGTCAAGCGCGGCGTTCCCGGCGCCACCCTGCCCGAGCTCAAGCAACGCCGCGTCGCCAAGCGGGACGCGCCCGTCCTCCAGGTGGACGAGCCGGAGGAGCCGGGCGGTCGGTCCGACGTCTCCGTCGACAACCCCGTCCCCACCCCGCCGTTCTGGGGTACCCGCGTGGTCAAGGGCATCCCGCTCAAGGACTACGCCTCCTGGCTCGACGAGGGCGCCCTGTTCAAGGGCCAGTGGGGTCTCAAGCAGGCCCGCGCCGGCGGCGCGACGTACGAGGAGCTCGTCGAGAGCGAGGGCCGGCCCCGCCTGCGCGGCCTCCTGGAGAAGCTGCACACCGAGAACCTCCTCGAAGCCGCCGTCGTGTACGGCTACTTCCCCTGCGTCTCCAAGGGTGAGGACCTGATCATCCTCGACGAGCAGGGCAACGAGCGGACCCGCTTCACCTTCCCGCGCCAGCGCCGCGGCCGCCGCCTGTGCCTCGCGGACTTCTTCCGCCCCGAGGAGTCGGGCGAGACCGACGTCGTCGGCCTCCAGGTCGTCACCGTCGGCTCCCGCATCGGCGAGGCCACGGCCAAGCTGTTCCAGGCCAACGCCTACCGCGAGTACATGGAGCTGCACGGCCTCTCCGTCCAGCTCGCCGAGGCCATGGCCGAGTACTGGCACGCCCGCGTCCGCGCCGAGCTCGGATTCGGCGGCGAGGACCCGTCCCAGGTCCAGGACATGTTCGACCTCAAGTACCGCGGCGCCCGCTTCTCCCTCGGCTACGGAGCCTGCCCCGACCTCGAGGACCGCGCCAAGATCGCCGACCTCCTCCAGCCGGAGCGGATCGGCGTGCACCTCTCGGAGGAGTTCCAGCTCCACCCCGAGCAGTCCACCGACGCCATCGTCATCCACCACCCCGAAGCGAAGTATTTCAACGCGCGCTGAGACTCACCGGCGTACACTGGACGGTCCCATACAGGCCGGTCACCTGATCCCGGGGCACGTCCCCACGGGCCGAGGTGACCGGCCTCATCGTCCCCTGAAAGAGGTGTGCGCATTGACCAGCACCGTTCCCGCCCCCGTCACCCGCACGGCCGACGGGCACGCCCTGCAGGCGGTGCTGCTGGACATGGACGGCACCCTCATCGACACCGAGGGGTTCTGGTGGGAGATCGAGGCCGAGATCTTCGGTGAACTCGGACACCGGCTCGACGACGCGTGGCGGGACGTCGTCGTCGGCGGCCCCATGAGCCGCAGCGCCGCGTTCCTCATCGAATCCACCGGCGCCACCATCGACCTCGCCGAACTCAGCGTGCTCCTCAACGAGCGCTTCGAGGCGCGGATCGCCGGCCAGGTCCCGCTGATGCCCGGAGCCGAGCGGCTGCTGAGCGAACTCGCCCGCAACAACATCCCCACCGCCCTCGTCTCCGCCTCGCACCGCCGCGTCATCGACCACGTCCTGCTCACCCTCGGCCGCGACCGGTTCACCATGACCGTCGCCGGCGACGAGGTGCCCCGTACCAAGCCGCACCCCGACCCGTACCTGCTCGCCGCGAGCGCCCTCGGCGCGCACCCCTCGCGCTGCGCCGTCATCGAGGACACCGCCACCGGCGTCGCCGCCGCCGAAGCCGCCGGCTGCCGGGTCGTTGCCATCCCCTCCGTCGGCCGGATCGAGCCGGCGCCCGGCCGGACGATCGTCCGCTCGCTGGAGGACGTCGACCTGACGTTCCTGCGCTCCCTCATCACTCCGATGAACTGAGCACGCACGCTCCGTACCGAATGGAATGAGGCGGGTCGAAGGTCTTGGCGGAGGATCTTCCGCCCCTGGCCCCGGAGGCCGAAATTCCATCCTCCAGGGAAGCGTTGCGCAGGGTGACCTTGGTCACCCGGGAGATGCCCGGCAGGCTCCCCGGCAGGCCCCGAGGCCTCCCCATGTGTCCGGATTGATCAGCTCCTGCCCCATCTGCGAACTCACCCGCATGAGCTGTCAGTCCGCACCCATCACCGTGCGATTACGCCCCAACTCCTGCCAGTTCCAGCCATCCCGTCCCAGGCCACTAATGTCGACGCGGGCACTACGCCGCACCTCTGCCGTACCGAACACACACCCCTGTGACCGGTACGCGCGTGGACCGATCGTCAAACACCGGCCCGATCGTTCCGCCCTGAACGGGCGACCGCCGCGCAGTGCCCTCTACGCCGCTTTGAGCAAGTGCCGGGTGAGGGAGTACTTCCAGAATGAACCGCAAGACCATGGTGCTGACGGCCGCGGCCGGACTGCTCACCCCCACGCTGGCCGCCTGCGGCACAGCGACCGGAGGAGCGGGATCCGGAGCGATCGTCGTCGGCACCACCGACCGGTTCGAGGCTGCCGACTACGCCCCCGCCCCCTTCGACCCCGCCTACGCCTACGACGCCGGCGCCTGGAACATCCTGCGCCAGACCGTCCAAACGCTGATGCACACCCCGCGCGGCGGCGGCGAGCCCGTCCCCGAAGCAGCCTCCGACTGCCGCTTCACCGACACCGGCAACGAGAGCTACCGCTGCACCCTGCGCCCCGGCCTGAAGTTCGCGAGCGGTGACCCCCTCACCGCCAAGGACGTCAAGTACTCCATCGACCGCGTCCTCGCGATCAAGGACGAGAACGGCCCCTCCTCGCTGCTCTCCACCCTCGACAGCATCGAGACCAAGGGCACCGACACCGTCGTCTTCCACCTGAAGACCCCGGACGCGACCTTCCCGTACAAGCTCTCCACGCCCGCCGCGGGCATCGTCAACGAGAAGCAGTACGAGGCCAAGAAGCTCCGCCCCGGCTTCTCCGTCGACGGCTCCGGCCCCTACACGATGAAGGCCGAGGTCAAGGACAACCACCTCGTCCGCGCCGTCTTCACCAAGAACCCGAACTACAAGGGCGACATCAAGCTCCAGAACGACAAGGTCGAACTGCGCACCTTCGCCGACTCCGCCGCCATGGGCAAGTCCCTCACCGGCGGATCCATCGACGTCGTCTCCCGCACCCTGTCGCCCGCCCAGATCACCGAGCTCTCGGCCAAGCCCCCCAAGGGCGTCAAGCTGGTCCCGATGCCCGGCCTGGAGATCCGCTACCTCGGCTTCAACACCGACGCCCCGGTCGTCAAGGACAAGGCCGTACGCCAGGCGCTCGCCGCCGCCGTCGACCGCAACAACGTCATCTCCAAGGTCTACGGCAAGTCCGCCCAGCCCCTGTACTCGCTGGTCCCCACCACCGTCACCGGGCACGTCAACTCGTTCTTCAACAAGTACGGCGAGGCCAACACCCCCAAGGCCGCGGCCCTCCTCAAGGACGCCGGGATCAAGACCCCGGTCAAGCTGACCCTGAACTACACCTCCGACCACTACGGCGACGGCACCACCGCCGAGTTCGAGGCCCTCAAGACCCAGCTCAACTCCACCGGGCTGTTCGACATCACCGTCCAGGGCGCCGAATGGACCGACTTCCGGCCCGCCCAGAAGAAGGGCGACTACCCCGCCTACGGGCTCGGCTGGTTCCCCGACTACCCGGACGCCGACAACTTCCTCGCCCCGTTCCTGGAGCAGGACAACTTCCTGGGCACGCCGTACGCGAACACCGCGGTGCGCACCAGGCTCATCCCCGACGCCCGGCGCGCGATCGACCGCAACGTCGCCGTGCCCGCGATCACGGAGATGCAGGACATCGTGGCCGAGGACGTACCCGTCCTGCCCCTGTGGCAGGGCAAGCAGTACGTCGCCGCCCGCGATGGGATCACCGGAGTGGAGTGGTCCGTCAACGCCATCTCCGACCTCCAGCTGTGGGAGCTCGGCCGAGGTGTCAGCGGCTGAGACCGGCAACAACCGGCAGCGGGAGTCGCAGGCCGGCGCAACGTTCAGACCAGACTGTGAAGGACTTTCGCGTGAACCGACGTAACCAGTGGTTGGCGGCCCCGCTCGGCGCAGCCACCGCCGCCGCGCTGCTCAGCGGTTGCGGTTCGACCGACGGCTCGAACGCCGGCAGCGGCAAGGGCGTCGTCATGGGCATATCCGACAAGGTGAAGTCCACCGACCCCGCCGCCGGCTACGACCCGGGCTCCTGGCTGCTCTTCAACAACGTCTTCCAGTCGCTGCTGAGCTTCCCCAAGGGCGGCACCACGCCCGAGCCCGACGCCGCCCAGGCCTGCAACTTCGAGGGCGGTGACAGCAAGGTGTTCAAGTGCACCCTGCGCAGCGGTCTGAAGTTCAGCAACGGCAACAGCCTCACCTCGAAGGACGTCAAGTTCTCCTTCGAGCGGACCCTGAAGATCAACGACGACAACGGCCCCGCCGTGATGCTCGCGTCGATCGGCTCCATCGAGGCCCCCGACGAGAAGACCATCGTCTTCCGCCTCAAGAACTCCGACGCGACCTTCCCCAGCAAGATCGCCTCCGGCGCCGGTGCCATCGTCGACAGCCGCGAGTACCCGGCCGACAAGCTCCGCAGCGACGACAAGGCCATCGGCTCCGGCGTCTACAAGCTCGACTCGTTCAGCGACAAGAGCGCGAGCTTCTCCGTCAACGAGTCCTACAGCGGCAAGGCCAAGGCCAAGAACACCGGCGTCACGCTGAAGTTCTTCAACGGTGACCAGGCCGCCCTCAAGACCGTCCTGGAAAGCGGAGACGTCGACTTCGCCTTCCGCGGTCTCGCCGCCAAGGACATCGCCGGCCTCGCCGCCACCAAGACCGGCGACCAGAAGGTCGACGTCGTCCAGGGCACCGGCGCCGAGGTCGAGCACATGGTCTTCAACGTCAACGACCCCGTCGTCGGCAAGCTGCCCGTGCGCAAGGCCATCGCGTACCTCATCGACCGCGAAGCACTCGTCAAGGACGTGTACGCGGGCACCGCCGTGCCGCTGTACTCCATCGTCCCCGCCGGCATCGCCGGACACACCACCCCGTTCTTCGACCGCTACGGCGGCAGCCCCCAGCCCGAGAAGGCCAAGGCCGTCCTGAAGGCCGCGAACATCACCGGCAAGGTCAAGGTCACCCTCTACTCGACCCCCTCGCGCTACGGCCCCTCCACCGACCAGCAGTTCCAGGTCATCGCCAAGCAGCTCAACGACAGCGGCCTCTTCGACGCCGAGATGAAGTCCGTCGAGTACGAGCAGTACGAGAAGGACATCCAGGACGGCAAGTACGGCATCTACGTGAAGGGCTGGGTGCCCGACTACCCGGACGCCGACAACTTCACCCAGCCGTTCTTCGGCCCGGACAACGTCCTGCACAACAACTACGACAACAAGGAGATCAGCGGGACCATCATCCCGTCGACCTCCGCGAAGTCCGACCGCACCGCGGCCAACATGGACTACAACCGGCTCCAGGACATCGTCGCCGACGAGGTCCCGATCCTCCCGCTCTGGCAGGGCAAGCAGTACGCCGTCACCCGCCAGAACGTCACCGGCCTCCAGTGGTCCCTCGACGCCTCCACCGTCTTCCGCTTCTGGGAGATCAGCAAGGGCTGAGCCCCGCACACGGCAACGGGCCGGCAGCCGCGTGGAGCGGCTGCCGGCCCGTTGCCGTGTCCGGCGACGCCGACGAGGAACAGGGCCGGCTACGGAGTGGCGCCCGGCCGCACCAGACCCGACTCGTACGCGTACACCGCCGCTTGCACCCGGTCGCGCAGCGCCAGCTTCGTGAGCACGTGACCCACGTGCGTCTTCACCGTGGTCTCGCTCACGAACAGGTCCGCCGCGATCTCCGCGTTCGACAACCCCCGGGCCACCAGCTTCAGCACCTCCACCTCGCGCTCCGTCAGCGACCCCAACGTGTCCGGCACACTGTCCTCACCCGACGGCAGGTGCCCCGCGTACTTGTCCAACAACCGCCGCGTGATGCTCGGCGCCAACATCGCCTCACCCGCCGCGACCACCCGGATCGCCTGCACCAGCTCCGTCGCCGGCGCGTCCTTCAACAGGAACCCGCTCGCCCCCGCCCGCAACGCCTCCACCACGTACTCGTCCAGATCGAACGTGGTCAGCACCAACACCTTCGCCGGCCCGTCGCGCTCCGGACCCGTGATCTGCCGCGTCGCCTCCACCCCGTCCATCCGCGGCATCCGGATGTCCATCAGCACCACGTCGGGCTGCAACGCCCGCACCTGGTCCAACGCCTGCAGACCGTCCCCGGCCTCGCCCACCACCACCAGTTCCGGCTCGGCCTCCAGGATCATCCGGAACCCGGTGCGCAGCAGTGGCTGGTCGTCGACCAGCAGGACGCGGATGGTCACGGAGGTACCTCGTATTCGTCGGGCGGCTACGGCGGACGTCGCCCATTCTGCCCTGACGACAAGATCAGGATTCCGCCGGGCGATCCACCACGACCTCGACCGGCGGCCCCGCCGGCCTGGGCACGACCGCCAACGGATACACCGGGGGAGTCCCCCCGAACTCCGGACACACCGACCGATGATCACACCAGCCGCACAGCTTCGTCGGCCGCGGCCGCCACTCACCCGTCTCCGTGGCCTCCCGGATCGCCTCCCACAACGCGTGCAGCTTGCGCTCCACCCGCTCCAGATCCGCGACCACCGGATCGTAGGTCAGCACGTCCCCGCTCCCCAGATACACCAGCTGCAGCCGGCGCGGCACCACCTGCTTCAGCCGCCACACCACCAGCGCGTAGAACTTCATCTGGAACAACGCACCCTCGGCGTACTCCGGCCGCGGCGCCTTCCCCGTCTTGTAATCGACGATCCGCACCTCACCCGACGGCGCCACGTCCACCCGGTCGATGATCCCGCGCAACCGAAGCCCCGACTCCAGCTCCGTCTCCACGAAGAACTCCCGCTCCACCGGCTCCAGCCGCGTCGGATCCTCCAACGTGAACCAGCGCTCCACCAGCGCCTCGGCCTCCGTCAGCCAGCGCGCCAGCCCCGCCCCCTCGTCCCCCTCCGGGAACAGCTCCGCCAGCTCCGGCTTCGACTCCAGCAACCGGTCCCACTGCCCCGGGATCAACGCCTTCGCCCGCGGAGCCGTCCGCTCCTGCGCCGGATGATCGAACAACCGCTCCAGCACCGCGTGCACCAACGTCCCCCGCGTCGCCGCCGCACTCGGCTTCTCCGGCAACTTGTCGATCACCCGGAACCGGTACAGCAGAGGGCACTGCATGAAATCGCCGGCCCGCGAGGGCGACAGGGAACTGGGCGGCGCGGCGACCGGCGCCACGCCGACCTCGGAAGCACCTGGCACGGCACCGGGACTCGTCGTCATGCGTCAAACCCTACGGTCCACGGCCGACAGCACGCGCATACCATCGACGCCGAGCACCCTCGCACTGCATGATCGGAGCATCACACCCCGCTACACCAGCACCTGAACCACACTGGAACCCCAAGCACCGAACGAAGGAAAGCCGTGGCAGACACCGACGAAACCGGCGAGCGCGCAGCCAAGCGCTCCGACCCGGGCGGCGGCATCCTCATGGGCCGCCCCTTCGGAGTGCCCGTCTACGTCTCCCCCAGCTGGTTCCTCGTCGCCGCCCTCATCACCTGGGTCTTCGGCGACCAGCTCGACCAGATCCTCCCCGACCTCGGACCCGTCCGCTACCTCGTCTCCCTCTTCTTCGCCGTCGCCTTCTACGCCTCCGTCCTCGTCCACGAGCTCGCCCACACCATCGCCGCACTCCGCTACAAACTCCCCGTGCGCCGCATCCAGCTCCAGTTCTTCGGCGGCGTCTCCGAGATCGAGAAGGAATCCGAAACACCGGGCCGCGAATTCGTCCTCGCCTTCGTCGGCCCCCTCCTCTCCCTCGCCCTCGCCGGCATCTTCTACCTCGGCATGAAAGCCGTCGACCCCGCCACCGTCCCCGGCGTCCTCCTCGCCGGCCTCATGATCTCCAACCTCCTCGTCGCCGCCTTCAACCTCCTGCCCGGCCTCCCCCTCGACGGCGGCCGCATGCTCCGCGCCGTCATCTGGGGTATCACCGGCAAACCCATGGCCGGCACCATCGCCGCCGCCTGGGTCGGACGCGGCCTCGCCGTCGCCGTCCTCCTCGGCCTCCCGCTCCTCACCCACACCGGCATCCTCGGCAACCGCACCGACGAGATCGGCGGCATGAACACCGTCATGGACGCGCTCCTCGCCGCGATCCTGGCCGCCATCATCTGGACCGGCGCCGGCAACAGCCTCCGCATGGCCCGCCTGCGCCAACACCTCCCCGAACTCCGCGCCCGCGCCCTCACCCGACGCGCCATCCCCGTCGAGAACGCCACCCCCCTCTCCGAAGCACTCCGCCGCGCCAACGAAGCCGGAGCCCGTGCCCTCGTCGTCGTCGACGGCCTCGGAGACCCCGTCGCCATCGTCCGCGAGACCGCCATCGCCTCCGTCCCCGAACACCGCCGCCCCTGGGTCGCCGTCAGCACCCTCGCCCAGGACCTCACCGACGGCATGAAGGTTTCCGCGGAACTCACCGGCGAAGAACTCCTCGACCACCTCCGCGCCACCCCCGCCACCGAATACCTCGTCCTCGAAACCGGCGGCACCATCTACGGGGTCCTGTCCGCCCTCGACGTCGAGAAGGCCTTCGTCAAGGCCATGGCGCGGCCCCAGTCCTGAAGCCAATACACTGGTCACATGTCCGAACCGACCGGTGCCGCCCGCCGACGCGGGCCCTTCGAGGTCGGGGACCAGGTTCAGCTCACCGACCCCAAGGGCCGCCACTACACGTTCACGCTCGAAGCCGGGAAGAATTTCCACACCCACAAGGGTTCCTTCCCGCACGACGAGCTGATCGGCGCCCCCGAGGGCAGCGTTGTCCGTACCACGGGCAACGTCGCATACCTCGCGCTGCGTCCCCTGCTCCCCGACTATGTCCTGTCCATGCCCCGCGGCGCCGCCGTGGTCTACCCCAAGGACGCGGGCCAGATCCTGGCCTTCGCCGACATCTTCCCCGGCGCCCGCGTCGTGGAAGCAGGAGTGGGCTCCGGCTCCCTGAGCAGCTTCCTGCTGCGCGCCATCGGCGACCAGGGCATGCTCCACAGCTACGAGCGCCGCGCGGACTTCGCCGAGATCGCCACCGCCAACGTCGAGCGCTACTTCGGCGGCCCCCACCCCGCGTGGCAGCTGACCGTCGGCGACCTCCAGGACAACCTGTCCGACACCGACGTCGACCGCGTCATCCTCGACATGCTCGCCCCCTGGGAATGCCTGGAGGCCGTCTCCAAGGCCCTCGTCCCCGGCGGCATCCTGTGCTGCTACGTGGCCACCACCACCCAGCTCTCGCGCACCGTCGAATCCATCCGCGAGTTCGGCTGCTACGCCGAACCGCAGCCCTGGGAATCGATGATCCGCAACTGGCACGTCGAAGGCCTCGCGGTCCGCCCCGACCACCGGATGATCGGCCACACCGGCTTCCTGGTCACCGCCCGCCGCCTCGCCGACGGCGTGGAACCCCCGATGCGCCGCCGCCGCCCCTCCAAGGGCGCCTACGGCGACGACTACGACGGCCCCGGCAGCGACCGCTCCGCGTAACGGCCACGTCCGGACCGGCTCGCCCATCGGGCCCGCCCAACACGAAGGCGCTGCGGCGCAGTTCCCCCGAGCAAACGGGAACTGCGCCGCAGCGCCTTTTCGTTACCCACGAACACCCGCCCGGCGCCCCGGCCCGAATCCGCACGGACCCAGCCGTTTCACCCCCGTGTGACATGTGGCACGATGCTGGCTCCCCGTCACCCCTCGCACAGGAGACACCCCGCGTGCCGCACCGCCCCACCACGCCGGCGCCCACCCCGGGAACCCAGGCGCACCACCGCGCCCGACCCGCCCACTGGGCCGCCACCGCCACGGCCGTCGCCGCCGTCATAGCCGGCGCGGGCCTCCTCCAACCGGAACCCGCCGGCGGAGCCACCCCGCCGGGCGGAACCCGCAACGGCCCACAGGCCGCCGCCGCCCGAGCCACCGCCCCCGACGCACGGGCGGCCACCTACCCCCTCGACTGCAAAGGCGTACCCCGGATCGTCACGGACACCGCCCACGGCGACCTCGACGGCGACGGCCGCCCCGAAACCGTGGCCGCCGTCCGCTGCGACGCCGGCTCCGGCACCCCGCCCCACGCCCTCTACGTCCTGATCCAGGACCCCGCACCCGGCTCCGCGCCCCGCGTCGTCGCCACCCTGCTCGACACCGACCGCCGACGCACCGCCACCGACCTCACCGTCCGCAACGGCTCCGTCACGGTCCGTCTCCTCGGCTACTCCTCGCCGGACGTACCGCGCTCCAGCCCCGACCTGAACCAGCTCGCCAAGTGGCGCTGGACCGCCGGGAAATTCCGCCAGGAGCTGACGGACTCGTCCGCCGGAAGTGTTTGAACCGTCACTCCGCGTCCGGACCGAACACCTCGACCCTGTCCGAAACGCGCCTTACGTGGATGCAGTCACCCGGACATTCCTTCGCCGAATCGACCACGTCCTGGAGCAACGTCAACGGAACCGGAGTCGTTGCCCCCGCCTCCTGCAGCAGCTCGTCCTCGGGGCTCTTCACGTACGCCAGACCATCGATGTCCAGCTCGAACACCTCAGGTGCGTACTGCACGCAGATCCCGTCACCGGTACACAGGTCCTGATCGATCCAGACCTCCAGCGGCTGCCCGGACCCGCCGACACCCTCCGCCGGGGCCTCCTGCTGCACGCTCATATCTCCTGCCGTTCCCTGCTCCGAGTGATCCACCCCGGCCACAACTCGAAGCAAGTCGCACGAGCCCTGACGGGTGTTGAACACTTCGACCTTACAACCGGCTGCTTTCCGATGTTGATGGGTGGGTATTTCCTTGGCGTGAGGGAGTACGCAAGGGTGAAGATCGGACACACCTCTACCGTCTTTGTGATCTAGGGGTTTCAATCACCACCAGCCCAGGTAGGGTCAGGAAGCGTCCAGCTCCCCTTGGAGGAGGTGAGGACCGTGGCAGCCCACGACGACGACATCAACCGCGGCATCCGGCCCGGGCGAGGGTCTGAGGACCCCGCCGGCCAGGTTGCCTATCTCGAGCAGGAAATCGCCGTCCTGCGACGTAAGCTCGCCGACTCTCCGCGGCACACGAGGATTCTCGAAGAGCGGATCGTAGAGCTCCAGACAAATCTGGCAGGCGTCTCCGCGCAGAACGAACGACTCGCGAATACCCTCCGCGAGGCCCGCGACCAGATCGTGGCCCTCAAGGAGGAAGTCGACCGGCTCGCACAGCCGCCGGCCGGCTTCGGTGTCTTCCTCCAGGCGAACGAGGACGGCACCGTCGACATCTTCACCGGCGGCCGCAAGCTCCGCGTGAACGTGAGCCCCAGCGTCGAACCGGAAGACCTCCGGCGCGGCCAGGAGGTCATGCTCAACGAAGCGCTCAACGTGGTCGAAGCCATGGAATACGAGCGGGCCGGGGACATCGTCACCCTCAAGGAAATCCTCGAGGACGGCGAGCGCGCCCTGGTGGTCGGGCACACCGACGAGGAAAGGGTGGTGAGGCTCGCCGAGCCGCTCCTGGACGTCACCATCCGCCCCGGCGACTCCCTGCTGCTCGAACCCCGCTCCGGCTACGTCTACGAGATCGTCCCCAAGAGCGAGGTCGAGGACCTCACGCTCGAAGAGGTCCCGGACATCGACTACGACAAGATCGGCGGCCTGGGCGACCAGATCGAGCTGATCCGCGACGCGGTCGAGCTCCCCTACCTCTACCCCGACCTCTTCAAGGAGCACGAACTCCGGCCGCCCAAGGGCATCCTGCTGTACGGCCCCCCCGGCTGCGGCAAGACGCTCATCGCCAAGGCAGTGGCCAACTCCCTTGCCAAGAAGGTCGCCGAGGTGACCGGCCAGCCCGCCGGGAAGTCCTACTTCCTGAACATCAAGGGCCCCGAACTCCTCAACAAGTACGTCGGCGAGACCGAGCGGCACATCCGCCTCGTCTTCCAGCGCGCCAGGGAGAAGGCCAGCGAGGGCACCCCCGTCATCGTCTTCTTCGACGAGATGGAATCCCTCTTCCGCACCCGCGGATCAGGCGTCAGCTCGGACGTGGAGAACACCATCGTCCCCCAGCTGCTCGCCGAGATCGACGGCGTGGAAGGCCTGGAGAACGTCATCGTCATCGGCGCCTCCAACCGCGAGGACATGATCGACCCGGCCATCCTGCGCCCCGGCCGGCTCGACGTGAAGATCAAGATCGAGCGGCCCGGCGCCGAGGCGGCGAAGGACATCTTCGCCAAGTACCTCAAGGCCACGCTGCCCCTGCACACGGACGACCTGTCCGAGCACCAGGGCTCCACGGCCGAAACCGTCCACAGCATGATCCAGACCGTCGTCGAGCAGATGTACGCCGAAACCGAGGAGAACCGCTTCCTCGAGGTCACGTACGCCAACGGCGACAAGGAAGTCCTCTACTTCAAGGACTTCAACTCCGGCGCGATGATCCAGAACATCGTCGACCGTGCGAAGAAGATGGCCATCAAGGCCTTCCTCGAGCAGAACCAGAGGGGCCTGCGCGTCTCCCACCTCCTCCAGGCATGCGTGGACGAGTTCAAGGAGAACGAGGACCTGCCCAACACCACCAACCCCGACGACTGGGCCCGAATCTCCGGAAAGAAGGGCGAGCGGATCGTATTCATCCGCACGCTCGTCACCGGAAAGCAAGGCGCGGACACGGGACGCTCCATCGACACGGTGGCGAATACCGGTCAGTACCTCTGACAAAAAGGGGCGGCTGCGGGTGCCCTCACCGGGCATCCGCAGCCGCCCGTTTTACCGCCTGCCCTTTTCGGCCGGTGACAGGGCAAATTCAATGACTGAAATGATCTCCCCACCAGCGCGCAGTGGTTCTAGGCTCTTCCGTACCGCCGGTCGCGCAGTGCGGGGACGGGCACCGCACACGACGCACCGGAGCACCAGCGGTACTTGAGCGCCGCTCCCGAACGGGAGCGCCGCCGGGCAAGGAGGGCCGCATGACCGTACGGCGAGTAATGGGGATCGAGACGGAGTACGGGATCTCCGTTCCGGGACACCCGAACGCCAATGCCATGCTCACCTCGTCCCAGATCGTCAACGCCTACGCGGCGGCGATGCACCGGGCGCGACGCGCCCGCTGGGACTTCGAGGAGGAGAATCCGCTGCGGGACGCCCGCGGCTTCGACCTCGCCCGCGAGGCCGCCGACAACAGCCAGCTGACCGACGAGGACATCGGCCTCGCCAACGTGATCCTCACCAACGGCGCACGGCTCTACGTCGACCACGCGCACCCCGAGTACAGCTCACCGGAGATCACCAACCCGCTCGACGCCGTGCTCTGGGACAAGGCCGGCGAACGGATCATGGCCGAAGCCGCCGAACGGGCCGCCCAGCTGCCCGGCGCCCAGCCGATCCACCTCTACAAGAACAACACCGACAACAAGGGCGCCTCCTACGGCACGCACGAGAACTACCTGATGAAGCGGGAAACCCCCTTCTCGGAGATCGTGCGCCACCTGACCCCCTTCTTCGTCTCCCGCCAGGTCGTCACCGGCGCCGGCCGCGTCGGCATCGGCCAGGACGGCCGCGAGCACGGCTTCCAGATCAGCCAGCGGGCCGACTACTTCGAGGTCGAGGTGGGCCTGGAGACCACCCTCAAGCGCCCCATCATCAACACGCGCGACGAACCCCACTCGGACGCGGAGAAGTACCGCCGCCTCCACGTGATCATCGGGGACGCCAACCTCTCCGAGATCTCCACCTACCTCAAACTCGGCACGACCGCGCTCGTCCTGTCCATGATCGAAGACGGGTTCATCAACGTCGACCTCGCCGTCGACCAGCCCGTCCGCACCCTGCACCACGTCTCCCACGACCCCGACCTCCAGCAGCTCATCACGCTGCGCAGCGGCCGGACCCTGACCGCAGTACAACTCCAGATGGAGTACTTCGAGCTGGCCAGGAAGTACGTGGACGAGCGGTTCGGCTCCGACGCGGACGACCAGACCAAGGACGTCCTCGCTCGGTGGGAGGACGTGCTGGGCCGGCTCGAGACCGACCCGATGAGCCTGTCGGGGGAGCTGGACTGGATCGCGAAGCGGGAGATCCTGGAGGGCTACCGCAGGCGCGACGGGCTGGAGTGGGACGCGGCGCGGCTGCACCTGGTCGACCTCCAGTACTCCGACGTACGGCCCGAGAAGGGCCTGTACAACCGCCTGGTGGCCCGCGGCAAGATGAAGCGGCTCCTGGAGGAGCCGGCCGTGGAGCGGGCGGAGAGCAAGCCTCCGGAGGACACCCGGGCCTACTTCCGGGGCCGGTGCCTGGAGCAGTACGCGGACGACGTGGCCGCAGCCTCCTGGGACTCGGTGATCTTCGACCTGCCGGGCCGCGACTCCCTCCAGCGGGTCCCGACCATGGAACCCCTCCGGGGGACCCGCAACCACGTCAAGGAGCTCCTGGACCGGTGTCGTACGGCCGAGGACCTGGTGCGGGTGCTTTCGGGGCAGTGAGGAAGGCTGAAAGGCCTCCGGTCCGGGAATCATGAAGAAAGCCGGACGTTGATGGAAAGTGCGGGGACGAATGCCGGACCCTCCTTGTAGGGTCCGGCGTAGGGTCTGATCTTGAGAGATCCCGAATCCCGGGGTCTCTCCACGTGAGCGTGCGAACCGAGCGGGGTGAGGTAGACATGGCGACCAAGGACACCGGCGGCGGACAGCAGAAGGCGACGCGCTCGACCGAGGAGGTCGAGGAGGCCGCGGTCGAGGAATCGACCGACCTCAAGGAGCGCCAGGAAAAGCTCTCCGACGACGTCGACTCCGTGCTCGACGAAATCGATGATGTGCTCGAGGAAAATGCCGAGGACTTCGTTCGGAGTTTCGTACAAAAAGGCGGCGAGTAGCCTTCGAATCCAAGGTGGTTCCGCGACTCTCGGTACGTGTCGAACGGAACCAAATGGTGTCGCGGCTTTGACCGCGACGTGCCCCTGAACGGCTTTGCCGCAGACCGTAACCGCGGCGACGGGCTTCAGCCCAGGTGCCGGGAGTGCGTGGCCGCTTACAGCGCTGCGCACTACCGTCGCCGGCAAGCGGCCTTGGGGAAGGTCGTGAAGGACAGAGTGGAAGTGCCACCGGGGTGGAAGCTCTGCCGTCAGTGCGGCGAGAGCAAGCCGCACAGTGAATGGCACAAGAACGGAACGGCCTCGGATGGCCTGTCGACGCGTTGCAAGGCGTGCAGGGCCATCCAGGGTCGAGCAGGCCACCTCAAGCGGTCCTATGGCATGACCGAGGCGCAACGTGACGAAATGATCGCAGGTCAGGGCGGCCTCTGCCTCATCTGCCTCAAGGCCCCGGCCGTTCATGTGGATCATTGCCACTCGACGGGTAGGGTCCGAGGCGTACTGTGCTTCAACTGCAACACGGCCATCGGCAAGTTGGGTGACGATCCCGACGCTGCTCGTCGGGTCGTCTCATACTTGGAGGGACACGAGTGGAAGCCAACAATCGTGGCACAGGGCGTCTACCGGCAGCCTTCCTGACGCCGGGGTCGTCGTCCTTCATGGACTTCCTGGGCGCGCACTCGCCCGACATGCTGCCGGGGAACCGCAAGCTCCCCGAGGGTGTCGTCGAGGCGCCGCACGGGACGACCATCGTGGCCACCACCTTCCCCGGCGGGGTCGTCCTCGCCGGTGACCGGCGGGCGACCATGGGGAACATGATCGCGCAGCGGGACATCGAGAAGGTGTTCCCGGCCGACGAGTACTCCGCGGTGGGCATCGCCGGCACGGCCGGCCTGGCCGTGGAGATGGTCAAGCTGTTCCAGCTGGAGCTGGAGCACTTCGAGAAGGTAGAGGGGACGACCCTCTCGCTGGAGGGCAAGGCCAACCGGCTGTCCACCATGATCCGGAGCAATCTGGGCATGGCGATGCAGGGGCTGGCCGTCGTTCCGCTGTTCGCCGGGTACGACGAGGCCAAGGAGAAGGGCCGCATCTTCTCCTACGACGTGACCGGCGGTCGCTCGGAGGAGCACGGTTACGCCGCCACCGGTTCGGGCTCGATCTTCGCCCGCGGTTCCATGAAGAAGCTCTACCGTCCGGACCTGACGGAGGAGCAGGCCACCACGCTGGTCGTGCAGGCGCTGTACGACGCCGCCGACGACGACTCGGCGACCGGTGGGCCGGACCTGTACCGCCACATCTACCCGATCGTCACCGTCATCACGGACGAGGGGTTCCGCAGGTTGACCGACGACGAGTCGCAGGAGCTCGCCCGTACGGTCACCAACCGTCGGCTGGAGCAGCCCGACGGCCCGCGCGCCGCCCTGCTCTGACCATCCGTCGCCCCGTAGGAGCCCAGAAGAAAGGGACGGACAGCCGGTGTCGACTCCGTTCTATGTGTCACCCCAGCAGGCCATGGCCGACCGGGCGGAATACGCCCGGAAGGGCATCGCCCGCGGTCGCAGCCTTGTCGTGCTGCAGTACGCCGACGGCATCGTGTTCGTCGGCGAGAACCCGTCCCGCGCGCTGCACAAGTTCAGCGAGATCTACGACCGGATCGGCTTCGCGGCCGCCGGTAAGTACAACGAGTACGAGAACCTGCGGATCGGTGGTGTGCGGTACGCGGATCTGCGCGGGTACACCTACGACCGTGACGACGTGACGGCCCGTGGGCTGGCGAACGTGTACGCGCAGACGCTCGGCACGATCTTTTCGAGTGCGGGTGAGAAGCCGTACGAGGTGGAGTTGGTCGTCGCGGAGGTGGGTGCGACGGCGGCGGGGGACCAGATCTACCGGTTGCCGCATGACGGTTCGATCGTGGACGAGCACGGTTCGGTCGCGGTCGGTGGCAATGCCGAGCAGATCAGTACGTTCCTCGATCAGCGGCACCGGGACGCGATGACGCTGTCGGAGGCGCTGAAGCTCGCGGTGCAGGCGTTGTCGAGTCAGGCGAACGGTGCCGACAAGACGATTCCGGCGGAGCGGCTGGAGGTCGCGGTGCTGGACCGGACGCGCGCGCAGCAGCGGAAGTTCAAGCGGATCCGGGGTCGGCAGCTGGCGCGGTTGCTGGAGGCTGATGTTCCGGCGGCGGCGCAGGCGGATGCGGTGTCGAACGACGAGGGGCCGGAGGAGGACGCCGAGTAGGGCGTTCGAGCTGGTCCGGTGGTGCGTGAGCCCCGGTGTGCCCGTGAGGGTGTGCCGGGGCTTCGTCGTGTTCCGGGCGGTTCAGGGGGTGGGGGCGGGGCCGGTGGAGTCGCGGACGACGAGGTGGACGGGGAGGTCGGGGGCGGTCCAGGGGGTGCCGTCGAGGACGGCGAGGAGGGCGGTCATGCCGTGTTCTCCGACGCGTTCGGCGGGGAGGGCGACGGTGGTGAGTTCGGGTTCGACGGCGGTGGCGAGGGCGAGGTCGTCGAAGCCGGTGACGGAGAGGTCCTCGGGGATGCGCAGGCCGAGGCGGCGGGCGGCCTTGCAGGCGCCGGCGGCGAGGATGTCGTCGTCGCAGACGATGGCGGTGGGGCGGGGGCCGGGGCCGGCGAGGGCGGTTTCGACGGCCCGGCGGCCGCCGTCGACGGTGAGGGGGGCTCTGACGGTGCGCAGTTCGGCGGTGGGGGTGAGGAGGGTGGTGAGGGCCCGGGCGCGGATGTGGAAGGTCCAGGAGTCGACGGCGGAGGCGAGGTGGAGGAAGCGGTGGTGGCCGTGGTGGAGGAGGTGGTCGGTGATCTGGCGCATGCCGTCGGCCATGGCGAGGTTGACGTGGGCGGCGGCGGGGGAGGCGGGGTCGCTGTCGAGCATGACGAGGGGGAGGTCGTCGCCGCCGATGGCGTCGAGGGCGGCGGCGGCCATGGAGGAGGCGATGACTCCGTCGAGGGCGGCGCGGGCGGAGGCGAAGGGGTCGCGGGCGGGGCCGGTGCCGTCGGGGGAGGGGTAGAGGACGACGCCGAAGCCGTGTTCGGCGGCGATGCGGGCGGCGCCGGTGTAGACGCGGGCGAAGAATTCGTTGGTGAGGGCGGGGACGACGAGGAGGGCGGTGCGGGTGCTGCCGAGGCGGAGGTTGCGGGCGGCGAGGTTGGGGCGGTAGCCGAGGGCGGTGGCGGTTTCGCGGACGAGTGCGGCGGTGCGTTCGGAGACGCGGCCGCGCCATTTGTCGCCGAGGACGAGGGAGACGGTGGCCTGGGAGACCCCGGCGGCGCCGGCGACGTCGCGGCTGGTGGGTCTCGTCACAGGTGGCTCCTGAAGTGCGAGGTGGGAAGGGGTGCGGGGGGTCCGTGGGGTGGACCGGGTGACTGCGGCCATGGTACGTATGACCTCGTCAAGTTATACGTATTACTCCGGCTGGGTCCGGGCAGAAGGGGGCGGACATGGCCGCGGGTTACGTGGAGCTGCTCAGGACCCGGCACGCCGCGAGGTTGTTGGTGGGCACGTTGGTGGGGCGGTTGCCGAACGGCATCGCCTCGATCGCGCTGGTGATGTTCGTGCGGGCGGAGGGGGGCAGCTACAGCCTGGCGGGGGCGTTGGCGGCGGCGTACGGGGTGGCGAACGCCATCGGTCAGCCGTTGCTGGGTCGTGCGGTGGACCTGTACGGGCAGCCGCGGGTGCAGTTGCCGGCCGCGGTGGTGTCGGCGCTGGGCATGGTGTGGCTGGCCTTCGCGGGGATCGGGACGGCGGCCGTCGCGTATGCGGCGGTGGTGGTGGCGGGGTTGTTCACGCCGCCGCTGGAGGGTGGTCTGCGGGCTCTTTGGCCGAGCGTGCTCGGTGGCAAGGAGGAGCGGGTGCACGCGGCGTACGCGATGGACGCGGTGGCGCAGGAGGTGATGTTCACGGTCGGGCCGTTGCTGGTGACGGTGTTCGTCTCGTTGTGGTCGCCGGCGGTGGCGTTGGTGGCGCTGAACGTACTGGGTGTGCTGGGTGCGCTGTCGGTGGTGGTGTCCGAGCCGTCGCGCGCGTGGCGTTCGGCGCCGCGGGAGGCGCACTGGTTGGGTGCGTTGCGCTCGCGGGGGCTGTTGGCGTTGCTGGGCGCGTTCTTCTTCGTGGGGACGGCGTTGGGGTCGATCACGGTGTCGGCGGTCGCCTATGCGGACGAGCACGGTGGCGCGGCGGTGTACGGCTGGATGATGGCGGCGCTGGGTCTGGGCGCGCTGGTGGGTGGCGTGACCTACGGTGCGCGGCAGTGGCCGGGGGCTCCGGAGCGGCGGTTGCAGCTGTTGGTGGCGTTGTTGGCGGTGTGTTACCTGCCCCTGATGTTGACGGTGGGGCCGGTGGCCATGACGGCGTTGGCGGCGTTGGCGGGTGTGTTCCTGGCGCCGGCGATCGCGTGTGCGTTCATCGTGGTGGACCGGCATGCTCCGGTGGGCACGGTGACGGAGGCGTTCTCGTGGTTGGTGACGTTCTTCGGGGTGGGGGCGGCGATGGGTACGGCGGCGGCCGGTCCGGCGGTGGAAGCGGGTGGGATCACGGCCGGTTTCGCGGTGGCGGGTGCGGCCGGGGTCGCGGCGCTGTTGGTGTTGACGGCCACTCAGCGGGTGCTGGCCTCGCCGGTGCGGGGTCGGGCGGTGGCGGTGGCGGTGTCGGCCGAGGGGGTCGGCGGGGGCGTCGTGGAGGGGGCGGAAGGGGCTTCTGCCGGGGGTCCGTCGGAGCCGTTCGTGAAAAACTGATCGGAACGCCGCTCTCGAACCCGGTTTCAGAAGAGGGCAGAAGGCGTAATGTTCAGTCATGGACCGCCGCATTTTCGGGCTGGAGAACGAGTACGGCGTCACGTGCACGTTCAGGGGACAGCGCCGACTGTCTCCTGACGAAGTGGCGCGCTACCTCTTCCGCCGTGTTGTGTCATGGGGCCGCAGCAGCAATGTCTTCCTGCGGAACGGCGCCCGCCTGTACCTCGACGTGGGTTCGCATCCGGAATATGCAACACCGGAATGCGACAACCTGATCGAACTGGTCACGCACGACAAGGCAGGCGAGCGGATTCTCGAAGGCCTGCTCGTCGACGCAGAACGTCGCCTGCACGAGGAGGGAATCGCGGGCGACGTCTACCTCTTCAAGAACAACACCGACTCGGCGGGCAATTCGTACGGTTGCCACGAGAACTACCTGGTGGCCCGGCACGGAGAATTCTCCCGCCTGGCGGACATCCTGATTCCCTTCCTCGTCACGCGCCAGCTGATCTGTGGTGCGGGCAAGGTGCTGCAGACTCCTCGGGGCGCGGTGTACTGCGTCAGTCAGCGGGCCGAGCACATCTGGGAGGGCGTCAGTTCCGCCACCACCCGTTCCCGGCCGATCATCAACACCCGTGACGAGCCGCATGCGGATGCCGAGCGTTATCGGCGTCTGCACGTGATCGTCGGGGACTCGAACATGTCCGAGACGACGATGCTCCTCAAGGTCGGTGCCACCGACCTGGTGCTGCGCATGATCGAGGCGGGCACCGTGATGCGGGACCTGACCCTGGAGAACCCGATCCGGGCGATCCGTGAGGTCAGCCATGACATCACCGGTCAGCGCAAGGTGCGGCTGGCCAGTGGTCGGGAGGCCTCGGCGCTGGAGATCCAGCGGGAGTACTACGAGAAGGCGCTGGACTTCGCGGAGCGCCGGGGGATCCGTACCGGGGTCGTGGAGCAGGTCCTGGAGTTGTGGGGTCGTACGCTCGACGCGATCGACGCGGAGGACCTGGATCGGATCGGCACGGAGATCGACTGGGTGATGAAGTACCAGTTGATCGAGCGGTACCGGGCCAAGCACAACATGACCATGTCCAACCCGAGGGTCGCGCAGATAGACCTCGCCTACCACGACATCCATCGGCGGCGGGGGCTGTACTACCTGCTGGAGCGCAAGGGGCAGGCGGCGCGGATCTGCAACGACCTGAAGATCTTCGAGGGCAAGTCGGTGCCCCCGCAGACGACTCGGGCGAGGTTGCGCGGTGACTTCATCCGTCGGGCGCAGGAGCAGCGCCGGGACTTCACGGTGGACTGGGTGCACCTGAAGCTCAATGACCAGGCGCAGCGCACGGTGCTGTGCAAGGACCCGTTCCGTTCGGTCGATGACCGGGTGGAGAAGCTGATCGCAGGGATGTAGCAGAAGTAAAGTGTGACATCTCACTGATCTTGGCCAGGGCCCCGTACGGATCTCGTACGGGGCCCTCGTCACGGCTTAGAGTGGCGGGCGACCGCCAGCCGTCTGAGATCTGAGGAACACGTGCGCCGACTTGCCGGCCTTCTTGTCGTACCGATGCTGCTGCTCACCACGGCGGCCTGCGGGGACGACAGCGGCTCCGACTCCGCCGAGACCACGAACGGGGTGCCCGCGATCACGAAGGGCGCCAAGTTCGGGGAGACCCCGACCCTGGCCCAGGGCAAGGGCACGCCTCCCAAGGAACTGAAGGTGGAGGTCATCAGCGAGGGCAAGGGCCCGGTGCTGAAGAAGGGTGACATCGCCCAGGTCAACTACTCCGGCCAGGTGTGGGACGGCAAGGAGCCGTTCGACGCCAGCTTCGGCAAGGGCAAGACCTTCGACGTGAACATCGGCGCGGGCGCCGTCATCAAGGGCTGGGACCAGGGCCTGGAGGGCCAGAAGGTCGGCAGCCGCATCGAGCTGGTGATTCCCCCGGAGCTCGGCTACGGGGCCCAGGGCTCGGGCGAGAAGATCAAGCCGAACGCCACGCTGGTGTTCGTCGTGGACATCGTCAAGGGCGCCACCGTCCCGGCCTCGGCCAAGGGCAAGGAAGTCGCGCAGGAGAACAAGGACCTGCCGAAGGTCGGTACCAACACGGACGGCAAGGAAGTCTCCGTGACCGTCCCGAAGGACACCGAGCCGCCGGCGAAGCTGGTCTCGAACTACGTGATCGAGGGCGACGGTCCGGTGGTCAAGGACACCGACAGCGTCGTCGTCAAGTTCAACGGCAAGACGTGGAAGGACGACAAGTCCTTCGAAAGCACGTACACCACCGACTCGTCGGTGACCTGGCCGATGTCCGAGCTCTCGGTCAAGGGTCTGAAGGAAGGCCTGCTGGGCAAGAAGACCGGCAGCCGGATCCTGCTCGTCATCCCGCCGGCCGAGGGCTTCGGCGACAAGGAGCAGGGGACCATCCCGGCCAATTCGACGCTGGTCTTCAGCCTCGACATCCTCGCGGTGATGTAAGACTGTTCCGGTTGACCGGTTCGTACGCATGAGGAGCAGTTCCGTGAGCGACAAGCTCGAAAAGCCCGAGATCGACTTCCCCGAGGGCGAGGTCCCCAAGGACCTCGTGTCCAAGGACATCTGGCTGGGCGACGGCGCCGAGGCCAAGGCCGGCGACCTGGTCTCCGTCCACTACGTGGGTGTGGCCTTCTCCACCGGCGAGGAGTTCGACGCCTCCTGGAACCGCGGTTCCGCGCTGCAGTTCAAGCTCGGTGTCGGCCAGGTCATCCCGGGCTGGGACCAGGGCGTCCAGGGCATGAAGGTCGGCGGCCGTCGCAAGCTGACGATCCCCGCGCACCTCGCCTACGGCGACCGCGGCGCGGGCAACGCGATCGCCCCGGGCGAGGCGCTGATCTTCGTCTGCGACCTGGTCAAGGTCGGCTGATCCGGGCTTCCGTGATCCGAGCAGGGGCCCCCGCCGTCAGGCGGGGGCCCTCGCTTTTGTCCGGGCCCGCCGGGACGGTACGGTCAACGGTCACGGGTGTGTGCGGAAAACGGGGGGACGGCATCGATGGCGATCGCCAAGGCCGAGCGGCTGATGAATCTGGCGCTGTGTCTGCTGGGGACCCGTCGTCCCCTCAGCAAGCGCGAGCTGCGCGGCTCCATCGAGGCCTACCTGGAGGCGGGCAACGACGAGTCCTTCAACCGCATGTTCGAACGCGACAAGGACGATCTGCGTGAACTCGGCCTCGTCATCGAGACGGTGGAGAACATCGAGGGCGAGATCGGTTACCTCGCCCGCCGGGACAGCAACCGACTGCCGCCCGTCTCCCTGGACGCCGAGGAGGCCGCGGCCCTCGGGCTCGCCGCCAAGGTCTGGCAGCAGGCCCGTCTCGCGGGCGCGGCCAGTGGGGCCCTGCAGAAGCTGCGCGCGGGCGGGATGCCGGAGGCCGGCGATCCGTACGAGGGCCAGCACAGCGCCATCGAGCCGCGCATCCCCGTTCACGAGGCGGCCTTCGAGCCGCTGATGCTGGCCTGCCGGGACCGGCGTCCCGTGGTCTTCGAGTACCGCAGGTCCAACGCCGCCCGCCCCGAGCCGCGTCAGGTCGAGCCGTGGGCGCTGGAGTGCTGGCGCGGCCACTGGTACCTGGCCGGCTACGACCGCGACCGCGGCGCGGAGCGGGTGTTCCGGCTCTCCCGGATCACCGGCAAGGTCCGCTCCCGGGCCGGTAAGTACACCGCCGAGGTGCCCGACGTGGTGACCGTGCGGGAGACCGTGGCGAGCTGGGCCGGTGAGGGGGCCGAGCGGTCCGCGCTGATCCGGCTGCGGGTCGGCGCCGGATACCCGCTGCGGGCCAAGGCCACCGCGGTCCGCGAGGGCGGGGACGGTTGGGACGAACTGGAGATCCCCTACGGTCACGGTCTCGACGCCTGGCTCGTGGAGTTCGGACCGGACGTGGTCGTGGTGGAGCCCGCGGACCTGCGCGCCGACGTGGTGGACCGACTGCGGGCCGTCGCCCGGGGCTGAGCGCGACCGCAGTGGTCCCGAGCCCGGAACATCGCTAGCAACGCCCTGAGGGGGAGACGTACCAGCATGGCTGCCAACGCCATCGACCAGACCCGCCGGATGCTGTCCCTGGTGACCTACCTGCGCGAGCGCCCCGGGGCGCACGTCGCCGACGTCGCCCGCGCCTTCGGGATCACCGAGGACGAGCTGATCTCGGACCTCGACGTGCTGCCCATGTGCGGGACCAGTTTCCGCGGCGGCGACCTGCTCGACATCGACACCGACGGGGAGCGCATCTGGTGGCGCAACCCCGACGCCTCGGGGGAGTCCACCGCCGAGCCCCTGCGGCTCGCCGCCGACGAGGCGACGGCGCTGCTGGTCGCGGCCCGCGCCGTGGCCACCCTGCCGGGGCTGCGCGAGAGCGACCGCGACGCCCTGCTGCGGGCCACCGCCAAGCTGGAGGCCGCCGCCGGCGAGGCGGCGGGCGCCAGCTCCCGGCTGTCGGTGACCTTCGAGTCCGAGGGCGGGGTCTTCGCGGACGTCGACCGGGCCATCGCCGAGCGCCGCCGGCTGTGGCTGCGCTACTACTCGCCCGCGCGGGACGAACTGACCGAGCGCGTCGTCGACCCGATCCGCCTGTTCGCCGTCGGGCACACCTACCTGGAGGGGTGGTGCCACCTCTCGGAGGCCCGCCGCACCTTCCGGCTGGACCGGGTGGCGGAGATCCGGCTCCTCGACGAACGTTCCGAGCCGCCCGCGATCGAGCCGCGGGACCTGTCGGTGGGGCTGGTCCAGCCCGCCGCCGAGGACCCGGAGGTGGTGGTCGACGTCGGCCCCGGCGGGCGCTGGGTCGCCGAGTACTACCCGCACGACAGCGCCGAGGAGCAGCCCGACGGCGGCCTGCGGATCACCCTGCGCAGCCCCGACCCGGCCTCGCTGCGCCGTCTCGCGCTGCGCCTGGGCCGCGACGGGCGGATCGTGTCGCCGCCCGACCTGGCGCACAGCGCCCGCAAGGCCGCGGCGGAGGCCCTCGCCGGGTACGGGGAACAGGTCTAGGGAGCGGGGGAGCGATGGCGGCAACATCTGGACCCGCGACCGGACCCGCGACGGGCCGGACCTCCGGTGCGCCGGAGCCTGCCGGCGGCGCCGGGGGCGGGCCGGTCACCTTCAAGGCCGCCTGCCCCGAGTGTCGAGCGTGCTTCGAGCTCGCGGCCGGCGCGCTGCGGCTGGCCATCGGCGGCAGCAGGCGCACCACCTTCTACTCCTTCACCTGTCCCGAGTGCGCCGCGCAGGTCCGCAAACCCGCCGGTGAGCGCATCGTGGAGCTGCTGACCGGCGGCGGGGTGAGCACGCTGCGCAGCGTGCGGGGCAGGGGATAGGCTCCTCCCATGCTGTGGCCGATGCTCGCAATTGCCCTGGGCTTCCTCGGGGTGGCCGTCCTGTCCGTACTGGCCGTACGGGTCTTCGTCGAGGTCCGGCGGCTCGCCGGTCGGGTGGACGAGGCCAGTAGGCGGATCACCGAGGCCTCGGGCGATCTGGAGCGGGCCGCCGCCGATCTGGCGCGGGCGGGCGGAGCGGCCCGGCCGTAGTCCGAGGTCCGTGCGGCGCCCGGGTGCGGGCAAACCTTGGACCGGTGGCCCGATTCCGGGGCCCGCACACCCATGGAAAAGGCGCTGTGGGAGCCGTACCGTCTGAGTCGCGCACCAGCGCGGATACCCCCGGGGATTGCCGGGCGTTAACCCTCGGGGGTTACGATCGATGTCAGAGCGGTAGCGGATCTTGATCCGGTAATCCGCCGAGGCCACCACAACCAGCCGTTTCGGTGAGAAGGAAGACACACATGATCGGCAATCTGAAGCCCCTTGAGATCCTTCTGATCATCGCTGTCATCGTGCTGCTGTTCGGCGCCAAGAAGCTCCCCGAGATGGCTCGCTCGCTGGGCAAGTCGGCCCGCATCCTCAAGAGCGAGGCCAAGGCCATGAAGAAGGACGGCGAGGCCGAGGACGCGGCCACCGCCGCCACGGTCGCCGACCCGGCCCAGCAGCCGACCACGGCCCCGCGCACCATCCAGGCCGCCCCCGGTGACGTCACCAGCGCCCGCCCCGTCAGCGAGCCCAACCACACCGCCAAGAGCTGACACCGGCGGTCACCACCGCCACGCCAGTCATCTGCAACGAGACAAGGGACGTGGGTTGCTCAAGTCTGCCCGCAAGCAGGAGAAAGCGGACAAGGACGCCGAAGGGCGGATGCCTCTTGTCGAGCACCTGCGTGAGCTGAGAAACCGTCTGCTGAAGTCGGTCCTGGCGATCCTCGTGATCACCGTGGTGGCGGCCTTCTTCTACAAGGACCTCATCGACTTCATGCTGAAGCCGATGCTGGACTCCGTCGGCTGTACCGACGGCGTCGTCTCGCAGCGCAACGGTCGCCCCTGCGCCGACATGACCGTCAACGGCCTCATCGCGCCGTTCTCGATCGCCCTCAAGGTCTCCCTGATGGCCGGTGTGGTGCTCTCCGCCCCGGTGTGGCTCTACCAGCTGTGGGCGTTCACCGCCCCCGGCCTGCACAGCCACGAGAAGAAGTACGCGACGAGCTTCGTCGCGATCGGCGCGCCCCTGTTCGGCGCCGGTGCGGTCCTCGCGTACAAGATCCTTCCGCAGACCGCCACGATCCTCCTCGAATTCACCCCCGATCACGCGCGCAACCTGCTGCCGGTCGACGACTACCTCGACCTGGTCACGCGCATGGTCATCGTCTTCGGTCTGGCCTTCGAGCTGCCGCTGCTGCTGATCCTGCTGAACTTCACCGGGGTCCTCACCGGCAAGCGGCTGGCGAGCTGGTGGCGGGCCATGGTCCTCGGCATCACCGTCTTCGCGGCCTTCGCGACCCCGACGGGTGACCCGCTCACCATGCTGTCGCTGGCCGCCCCCATCGTCACCCTCTACTTCGTCGCGCTCGCCGTCTGCCTCGTCAACGACCGCCGGCGCGCCCGCAACAACCCCGACGCGGGCCTCGACGACGACGAGGCCGCGGAGCTGGACCTCACACCGGCGCCCATCGGCGCGATGGAACCGGTCGCCGCCCCGTCCACGCTGCCCGAACAGGCCGACGGCGGACGCCGGCGGATCAACGGTTACGACGACGCGACCTGACGGGTAGATTCCGTCGGGTGACCGCCGAGATCACCCTCTTCGTCAATCCCACCGCCGGACGCGGCCGGGGCGCGCGGGCCGCGCAGCCGGCCGCTTCCGCGCTCCGGGCGGCCGGCCACGTCGTGCGGACCGTCGTCGGCACCGACGCCGCGGACGCGCTGTTCCGGCTGCGCGCCGCAGTCCGCGGCGGCACCGGCGCGGTGATCGCGGTCGGCGGCGACGGGATGGTCTCCCTCGCCCTCCAGGCCCTGGCCGGCACGGACGTCCCCCTCGGGGTGGTCGCCGCCGGCACCGGCAACGACTTCGCCCGCGCGCTCGACCTGCCCGTACGGGAGCCCGCGCGGGCGGCGCGGCAGGCCGCCGAAGCCCTCAAGGAGGGCCGGATCCGCGACGTCGACCTCGGGCGCGCCCGCGGCGGCTGGTTCGGGACCGTGCTGTGCTCCGGCTTCGACTCGCGGGTCAACGACCGCGGCAACCGGATCCGGCTGCCGCTCGGCCGGTTCCGCTACGACCTGGCCATCGCCCTGGAACTGGCCGCCTTCCGGCCCGTGCCGTACCGGATCACCCTCGACGACGGTCCGCCCATCGAGACCGAGGCCGCGCTGGTCGCCGTCGGCAACGGATCCTCGTACGGCGGCGGGATGCGCATCTGCGCGGACGCCCTTCCCGACGACGGGCTCTTCGACGTCATCGTCGTCGGGGACTGCGACCGCCGGACCCTGCTGCGGGTGTTCCCGCAGGTCTACAAGGGCACGCACCTCGACCATCCGAAGGTGAGCGTCCACCGGGCCGCGAAGGTCACCCTGGAGGCGGCCGGACTCGGCGCGTACGCGGACGGCGAGCCGCTCGGACCCCTTCCGGTGAGCGCCGAGTGCGTTCCCGGAGCCCTGCGACTGCTCGCGTAAATGATCGCGACTGTTGTCGGAGGCGACGGGTAGGCTCGATAGCAAGATGACCGAAGAACTCTCTCCCGCCGAGCGGTACGCCGCTGCCCGGATCCGCGCCGCCGAAGAGGCCACCTCACTGGCACCCTTCCGCGAGATGTACGAATTCGACCTGGATCCTTACCAGGTCGAGGCCTGCAAGGCACTGGAGGCGGGCAAGGGCGTCCTGGTGGCCGCCCCGACCGGCTCGGGCAAGACCATCGTCGGCGAGTTCGCCGTGCACCTGGCGCTCCAACAGGGCCGCAAGTGCTTCTACACGACGCCCATCAAGGCCCTGTCGAACCAGAAGTACGCCGACCTCGTCAAGCGCTACGGCGCCACCAAGGTGGGCCTGCTGACGGGCGACAACAGCGTCAACTCCGACGCGCCCGTGGTGGTGATGACCACCGAGGTGCTCCGCAACATGTTGTACGCGGGCTCGAAGTCGCTGCTGGGTCTGGGCTACGTCGTGATGGACGAGGTGCACTACCTCTCCGACCGGTTCCGCGGCGCGGTCTGGGAGGAAGTGATCATCCACCTCCCCGAGTCGGTGACCCTCGTCTCGCTGTCCGCGACCGTCTCCAACGCCGAGGAGTTCGGCGACTGGCTCGACACCGTGCGCGGCGACACCGAGGTCATCGTCTCCGAGGAGCGGCCCGTACCGCTGTGGCAGCACGTCATGGCCGGTCGCCGCGTCTACGACCTCTTCGAGGAGGAGTCCGACCACGGAGGCCGCGGCTCCGCCCGCCGCGAGGTCAACCCCGACCTGCTGCGGATGGCCCGCGAGGAGAACAGCCGCACCTACAGCCCCAAGGACCGGCGGCGCGGCAAGATGGTCCGCGAGGCCGACCGCGAGCGCGAACGCCGCTCCCGCAGCCGGATCTGGACGCCCGCCCGCCCCGAGGTGATCGGCCGGCTGGAGAACGACAACCTGCTGCCCGCCATCAACTTCATCTTCAGCAGGGCCGGTTGCGAGGCCGCCGTCCAGCAGTGTCTGTACGCGGGGCTGCGACTCAACGAGGACTCCGCGCGACTGAAGGTCCGTCAGATCGTCGAGGAGCGGACCGCTTCCATTCCCACCGAGGACCTGCACGTCCTCGGCTACTACGAGTGGCTCGAAGGCTTGGAGCGGGGCATCGCCGCGCACCACGCGGGCATGCTGCCCACCTTCAAGGAGGTCGTCGAGGAACTGTTCGTACGCGGGCTCGTCAAGGCCGTCTTCGCCACCGAGACCCTCGCGCTCG
Source organism: Streptomyces sp. NPDC001568 (assembly GCF_042893755.1). Classification (NCBI taxonomy): domain Bacteria; kingdom Bacillati; phylum Actinomycetota; class Actinomycetes; order Kitasatosporales; family Streptomycetaceae; genus Streptomyces; species Streptomyces sp. NPDC001568. Next base: position 29,903 of record NZ_JBIAVF010000012.1, read on the forward strand.
GCATCAACATGCCCGCGCGCACGGTCATCCTGGAGAAGCTCGTCAAGTGGAACGGCGAGCAGCACGCCGACATCACCCCCGGCGAGTACACGCAGCTGACCGGCCGGGCCGGGCGGCGCGGCATCGACGTCGAGGGCCACGCGGTGGTGCTGTGGCAGCGCGGCATGGACCCGGTGGCGCTGGCCGGCCTCGCCGGTACCCGTACCTATCCGCTGCGCTCCAGCTTCAAGCCCTCCTACAACATGGCGGTCAACCTGGTCAGCCAGTTCGGGCGGCACCGCTCGCGCGAGCTGCTGGAAACCTCCTTCGCGCAGTTCCAGGCCGACCGTTCCGTCGTCGGCATCTCCAAGCAGGTGCAGCGCAACGAGGAGGGCCTGGAGGGCTACCAGGAGGGCATGACCTGTCACCTCGGCGACTTCGAGGAGTACGCGGGGCTGCGCCGTGACCTCAAGGACCGGGAGAACGACCTGGCCAAGCAGGGCGCGGCGCAGCGCCGGGTGCAGGCGGCCGGTTCCCTGGAGCGGCTCAAGCCGGGCGACGTCATCCACGTGCCGACCGGCAAGTTCGCCGGGCTGGCGCTCGTCCTGGACCCGGGCGTGCCGGCCGGGCGGGTCAACGGGCACCGCGGGCACGAGTACACCGAGGGGCCGCGCCCGCTCGTCCTCACCGTCGAGCGGCAGGTCAAGCGGCTCGCCGCGATCGACTTCCCGGTCCCGGTCGAGGCCATCGACCGGATGCGGATCCCGAAGACGTTCAACCCGCGTTCGCCGCAGTCCCGCAGGGACCTGGCGTCCGCGCTGCGCGCCAAGGCCGGCCACCACGCCCCCGAACGCCACCGGCCGGGCCGGGCCGCGGCGGCCGACGACCGGGAGATCACCCGGCTGCGCGCCGCGCTGCGGGCCCACCCCTGCCACGGCTGCGACGAGCGCGAGGACCACGCCCGTTGGGCGGAGCGCTACCACCGGCTCAAGCGCGACACCCAGCAGTTGGAGCGGCGCATCGAGGGTCGGACGAACACCATCGCCCGCACCTTCGACCGGATCCACGCGCTGCTCACCGAGCTGGACTACCTGCGCGAGGACGAGGTCACCGTGCACGGCAAGCGGCTGGCCCGGCTCTACGGCGAGCTCGACCTGCTGGCCTCGGAGTGCCTGCGCGAAGGAGTGTGGGAAGGCCTGAGCCCGGCCGAGCTGGCCGCCTGCGTATCGGCGTTGGTCTTCGAGTCGCGCCAGTCCGACGACGCGGTGGCCCCGAAGGTGCCGGGCGGCGCGGCGAAGGCGGCGCTGGGCGAGATGGTCCGCATCTGGGGCCGGCTCGACGCGCTGGAGGAGGAGCACCGCATCAACCAGACGGAGGGCGTGGGCCAGCGCGAGCCGGACCTCGGCTTCGCGTGGGCGGCGTACCAGTGGGCCTCCGACAAGAGCCTGGACGAGGTGCTGCGCGAGGCGGAGATGCCGGCCGGTGACTTCGTCCGCTGGTGCAAGCAGGTCATCGACGTCCTGGGGCAGATCGCGGCGGCGGCGCCGTCGTCCTCCGCTCCGCCGTCCTCGGCCGGCGGGAGCACGGTGGCGCGAAATGCCCGTAAGGCCGTGGACGGGCTACTTCGGGGTGTAGTGGCCTACAGCTCGGTCGGCTAGCCGCTTTTGGGGCTTCCTCCTAAACCCGTCCTGGCCGGATCTCATCTCTTGCCATGATCGATTCGCCGTGTCCTGTGCGACGATCGGCGCATGAGTGCGGGAACGGACGAAGGACCGAGACGGGTCGGTCGGCCACGTGCCGATCAGCTGAGACCGGATACCGGCCGGCCGCCGCGCGAGGAGCTCCTGTGCGCGGCGGCCGAGCTGTTCACGGCGCGCGGGTACGGGGCCACCACCACGCGGGCGGTGGCCGAACGGGCCGGAATGCGCCAGGCGACGATGTACCACTACTTCAGCGGCAAGGAGGAACTCCTGGCCGAACTCCTGGAGTCCACGGTCGCACCCTCGCTGGCGCTGTCCCGGCGGCTGCTGGGCGAGACCGGCCGGCCGGCCGCGCGGCGGCTGTGGGAGCTGTGCCGCTCCGACGTCCTGCTGCTGTGCGGGGGTCCGTACAACCTGGGCGCCCTCTACCTGCTCCCCGAACTGCGGGGTTCGCGCTTCGGGCAGTTCCGGCGGATGCGGGCCGAACTGCGCGACACCTACCGGACCTTGCTCAAGGGAACGTCCGTCGGCACCGAACTGGCCGGGGACAAGGCCGGACTGACGCTGCGCAACGACCTCGTCTTCGGACTGATCGAGGGCGTCATGCTGATCCACCGCTCCGACCCGGCCCGTCAGCCCGCCGCGTTCGCCGAGGCCGCGGCCGACGCCGCGCTGCGCATCGCCGGCGTGGCCGAGTCGGGCCAGGACCTGGTCACAGGGGCGTCGGGCCCGCTTCCCAGCCGGGTCGGTCGTCCCAGGCGCGGAGGGTGAGGCCGGTCTCCAAGCGGTGGACCAGGCCCGTCACCGGGTCGGTGAAGGCGAGGGTCCGGGCCAGCAACTGGAGCGGGCGGCGGAAGTCGGTCGGGTCGACGGGCTCGGCGACCACCGGATAGACCGGGTCGCCGAGGATGGGCAGGCCGAGGGAGTTCATGTGCACCCGCAGCTGGTGGGTGCGGCCGGTGTGCGGGGTGAGCCGGTAGCGGCCCAGGCCGTCGCGGACGTCGGTCAGTTCGATCAGGCTCTCGGCATTGGGCTCCGCCCCCGGGACCTCGCCGGCCGCCATGACGCCGCGGACCTTCTCGATGTGGCTGCGGACCGTGCGGGGCAGCTCCACCGCCGGGTCGTGGACCGCGAGGGCCTCGTACTCCTTGCGGACCAGCCGGTCCTGGAACAGCGACTGGTAGGCGCCGCGGTCCTGCGGACGGATGCTGAACATCACCAGGCCCGCCGTCATCCGGTCCAGCCGGTGCGCCGGGCTCAGGGTCGGCAGGTCCAGTTCCACGCGCAGGCGGGCCAGGGCGGTCTGGAAGACGTGGCTGCCGCGCGGGGTGGTCGCCAGGAAGTGCGGCTTGTCCACCACCAACAGGTGTTCGTCCCGGTGGACGACGCGGATCGGGAAGGGCACGAGCGGCTCGGCGGGCATGTCCCGGTGGTAGAAGATCCAGCCGCCCGGCTCGTACGGGTCCGCCGGACGCAGCACCCGCCCGCCCGGGCCCACGACCCGGCCCGCCGAGAGCAGCCGCGCCATCGACTCGGCGCCGCGGGTGCCCGCGTAGCGTTCGGTCAGGTACGCGCCGAGGCTCGTCCACCTGCCCTCCGGGTCGGGAGGAAGCCGCAGCCGGACCGGGTCGATGCCGGAGAGCTGGGGCAGGGGTGAGGGCGGTACGTGGGATCTGCGGGTCATCACGGACCAGGGTAGGCGGCTACCGCTGGGTGAAGGTGCCCAGGTGGTTCTCGTCCAGGTACTCGACGCGGACGGTGCCGTCGGTGAAGGTGACCCCGGTGCGGCCGACGGCGTTCTCGCCGGAGGTCACGAAGCTGAAGGTGTCCCCGTCGTAGTGGGTCAGCGGGAAGCGCTTCGGGCCGGGGCCGAGGGAGAGGGTCAGGCCCTTGCCGTCGCCCTGCTGCTCGCCGTCGGCGGTGATGGTGAGCGGGCCGTAGAACGGGTTGGTGTACGTGCCGGTGTACGCGTCGGCGTCGCGGGCGGGGCGGGCGCCGGCCGGCGGCTGCGCGTAGTCGGTGCGGGAGCGGTTCGCGTTCTCCGCCTGCGCGTACAGGGAGGCGGTCAGCGCCAACCAGTCGGTGGTCGGCCCGCCGTGTTCGGCGGTGTCGAAGAAGTCCAGGGCGACGGCGTCGGCGAGTCCGACGGGGGCGCCGTTGGTCAGGACGACGATGCCGAGCTGCTCCAGGGGGAGCAGGGTGACGTTGGAGTTGGCGCCGAGGTCGAAGGCCCCGGAGTGGCTCAGGCGCAGCCGGCCGGCCTGGTCGTAGCCGACGTTCCAGCCGAGGCCGTAGAACTGCGGGGTGCCCTGGGGGGTCTCGGCCTGGGCGACGATCTCGGGCAGGTGGGTGCGGGCGAGGGTGTCGGCGGGGATGACGCGCTTGCCGTCGAGGGTGCCGCCGGAGAGTTGGAGGCGCAGCCAGCGGGCCATGTCGCGGGCCGTGGAGCTGACCCCGCCGGCCGGGGCCTGGGCATCGGCGTCCCGGACGAAGCGGGGACTCCAGGTGCCGTCCGGGTTCTTGACGTGGCCGTACGCGCGGTCGGGTGCGTTCGCGTACGCGGCGAACTCGGTGCTGGTACGGGTCATCCCGGCGGGCCGGAACAGGGTGTCCTCGCTGAGCTTCTGCCAGCTGGTGCCGCGGTCGCGGGCGATGGCCTCGGCAGCGGCGGTCAGGCCGAAGTTGGTGTAGGCGTAGCTCGCGCGGAAGGGGGTCAGGGGCTCGAAGCGGAGGTGGTCCAGGATGTACGGCTGCTCGTAGCCGAGGTCCTCCAGGAGGTCCCCGGCGTGGTCGGGGAGGCCGCTGCGGTGCGAGAACAGGTCGGCGGGGGAGACGTGGGCGCTGACCCAGGGGTCCTTGAGGGCGAAGCCGGGCAGGGTCGGGCCCAGGGGCCGGTCCCAGGCGTCGGGGGAGGTGAGGGCGCCGGCGACGACGGTGGAGGAGATCGGCTTCGAGAGGGAGGCGAGCTGGAAGACGGTGTCGGGGTCGACGGCGGCGCCCTCGCCGGTCCTGCGGACGCCGTAGCCCTGGAGGTGGACCACCTTGTCGCGGTGGACCACGACCACCGAGACGCCGGGCACGCCGGTGCTGCGCATGCCGTCGCGGACCGTCTTGTCGAGGCGGGCCAGCGCGGTCGAGACGTCGGCGTCGGTGAGGAGCGGCTTGGGGGGTGGGGGCGGCGTCGGGGCCGCCTGCGCCGCCGCCGCGGAACCCGTCGCGACGAGGAGCAACGCGGCTCCGGCCAGCCCGGCCGCGCGGAGCGTACGCATGGGGACATTGTCCCGCCGAACGGGCGACCCCGCCCTCCGACGGCTGCGGGGGGCGGGGTGGGGTGACTCGGGGTGGGGAAAGGTTCCCTCAGGCGGCGGCTCGGGGGCGCAGATCCTGTTCGGCCTCCACGCCGGCGTTCCAGTCCCGCTTGATCGCGCGCCAGCCCTCGTCCGTCTCGCCCAGACGCCAGTAGCCCGAGATCGACAGGCGCTCCCGGGGGACGCCCCGGTCCAGGCGCAGGTGTCGGCGGAGCTCCTTCACGAAGCCCGCCTCGCCGTGGACGAAGGCGTGCACGTCGCCCGGGGGGAACGCGAAGGAGGTGATCGCCTCCACGAGGGCAGCGCCCACCGGGCGGTCGCCGCGGTGCAGCCACACCGGAACGACCCCGTCCGGGGTGGCGAACTTCTGCTCGTCGGCCGGGCCGTCGATCTCCACGAAGGCGTGGACCCGCGCGCCCGCCGGCATCCGCTCCATCGCGGCCGCGATGGCCGGCAGGGCGCTCTCGTCACCGGCCAGGAGGTGCCAGCCGGCCGTCGGGTCGGGTGCGTACGCCCCGCCGGGGCCGAGGAAGTGGACCAGTTCGCCGGGCTGGACGCGGGCCGCCCACGGGCCGGCCAGGCCCTCGTCGCCGTGGACGACGAAGTCCAGGGTCAGTTCCAGGTGCGCCGGGTCCCAGTGCCGGACCGTGTACGCGCGCTGGCGCGGCCAGAACTCGCGGTGGTGCGCGGAGCGGATCCGTTCCAGGTCCCAGGGCTCCGCATAGCGCACGCCCTCGGGTGCGAACAGCAGTTTCACGTAATGGTCGGTGTACACACCCGCATCGAAGCCCGACAGCCCGTCACCGCCCAGCACGATCCGGACCATGTGCGGCGTGAGCCGCTCGGTGCGTACGACCACTGCGGTGCCGACAGTGCGGGCGCGTCCTTCTGCCACGGCGTCTCCCTGAACTCCCCTGAAACTTAGGATTACCTAAGTTAGCACCTCATGCGAGCAGTGCGCTGCTCAGGCGCGAGATCGCTCCGCCGAGACCCCACCGATGGGCGAGCGCGTCGACGACCTCGGGCTGCGCGGGAACCCTTGGTAGCGCCGGGTCGAAGGGGGGAAGCGGGACGTCCGAGGCCACCTGGACGACCTTCGGCGCCACCGCCAGATACGGCCGGGATTCATCGAGCCGCTTACGCTGTGTGGGGGTCAATTTCGACTTCGGGTCGTCGATCGCGGCGATGATTCCGGCCAGGTCCCCGTAGGCGTCCAGCAGCTTGGCGGCGGTCTTCTCGCCGACACCGGGAACGCCCGGCAGTCCGTCGCTCGGGTCGCCGCGCAGCAGGGCCAGATCCGCGTAGCCGGCGCCGTCCACACCGTACTTCTCGCGCAGCCAGGCCTCGTCGGTCAGTTGGAGCATCCCGACGCCCTTGAGCGGGTACAGGACGCGGCGCCGCCGTGCGTCGTCGACCAGTTGGTAGAGGTCCCGGTCGCCGGTGACGATGTCCACCGGGCCGGTCGCGCGGGCGGTGAGCGTGCCGATCACGTCGTCCGCCTCGTACCCGGCGACGCCCACGCGGGCGATGCCGAACGCGTCGAGTGCCGCCTCGATGATCGGCACCTGGGGGGCGAGGGTGTCCGGGGTCTCCTCCACGTCGGGGCCGGATTCCGTTTCCCGCGCGACGCGGTGCGCCTTGTAGGAGGGGATCAGTTCCACCCGCCAGTGGGGCCGCCAGTCGGCGTCCATGCAGGCCACCAGGTCGTCGGGGTGGTGGTCCTGGACCAGTCGGCCGATGAAGTCCAGCAGCCCGCGGACGGCGTTGACCGGGGTGCCGTCGGGGGCCTTCACGGAGTCCGGAACGCCGAAGTAGGCGCGGTAGTAGAGGGAAGCGGTGTCGAGGAGCATCAGGCGTCGTGTCGTCACGCAGACGATGATGCCGCACCCGGCCCGGCGGCCCGCGGGTCACCCGGGGTGATCGTTTCATCACTCCAACAGTTGTCCCGCCGCGCGCGTCCGCGATCTTTCCCGGAGGGTGTGACCACTGGCAGGACGTTCTGCCCGCCCGGCCCCCCGTACGAGGAGTTTCGGACGCCCATGCCTGTCGCCACCGCTCTCCCGGCCGTGCGCGCGGCCGTCGCCGCCGCCTTCGCCGTCCCCGGCTCCACCGCGTGCTGCCGCCGCGTCACCCCGATGTCGTGGAGCGGGAGTTGGGTGCCGGGGCGGTTCGCCCGCTGACGGGAACGCCTGCCCTCGGCGCCGTGCGGGCCCGCCCGTCCGTCCGCCCGTCCGCCTGTTCGTCCGCCTGTCGGTCCGCCTGCTCTTCCGTCGGTTCAGGCGTCCGCACGTCCGCCCTGCGCCCGTCGCGTCGGTCCGTCGGGGCGCGGGTGTCGTTCCTCCGAGGCGCCACCGCCGTCGCGTCTCTTCGCCGTCCCTCTCCGTCGTCACTCACCCAGGAGCCCTCATGGACGCCGCCCCGCCCCTCGGCCCCGCCCGCAGATCCGTCCTGGTGGCCGGAACCGCCACCGCCGCGCTGACCGCGTGCCCCTGGGCCGCCGCGGCGGCCGTCCCCGCCGGTGAGGTGCCCGCCGCCGTGCCCGCCGGCCGGGCCGCGGGCGCGGGCGCGGCGGCCGGCGCACTGCCGCTGCGCGGCGACCGCGACACCCAGGGCGACATCCTGGCCGGTTCCCGCAAGGACCACGCCTGCCTGCTGCTCCTGCACTTCCGCGGCGCGGCCCTGGCCCGCCGCTGGCTCGGCCGGCTGTTGCCCGAGATCTCCACCACCGAGGAGATGGCCCGTTTCAACGCCGCCTTCAGCGCCGCCCGGGTGAAGTCGGGCGGTACCGACCCGGCCTCCCTGTCGGCGCTGTGGACGAGCTTCTCCCTCACCCACTCCGGCCTGCGCCTGCTCGCCGGGCGCGACCCCTTCCCGGCCCTGCCCGCCGGGGGCACCGCCGAGGCGTTCACCCAGGGCGCCGCCCGCCGCGCCGAGGCCCTCGGGGACACCGGCGCCGGCGCCCCCGACTCCTGGCTGTTCGGCGCCGAGGAACCCGGCCGGGCCGTCCACGCCGTCCTCGGCCTGGCCGCCGACGAACCCGGCCGGCTCGCCGAGGCCGTCGCCCGGCACCGGGACGCCGTGCGGGCGGTCGGCGGAACGGTCGTGTTCCGGCAGGACGGGGCGACCCTGACCGGGGCCCTGCGCGGTCACGAGCACTTCGGGTTCGCCGACGGGATCAGCCAGCCCGGCGTACGGGGCTTCGACGAGCCCGACCCGGCCGGCGCGACCACCGTGCTCGGCAAGCCCGGCACCCGGATCGTGCCCGCCGGGGAGTTCCTCGTGGGGCAGGAGAAGGTGGGTCAGCGGCCCGCCGGTCTGCCCGCCTGGGCCACCGGGGGTTCCTTCCAGGTGGTCCGCAGGCTGGCCCAGGACGTGCCCGGCTGGTGGGAGCAGGCCGGAGAACGGCTCGCGGAACTGAAGAAGGGCGGTGTCGCGCCGCCCGAGGCGACCCCGACCTGGCTCGCCGCCCGGCTGGTGGGCCGCTGGCCCGGCGGCACCCCCATCGCGGGCTGCCCCGCCGCCGAGAAGCCCGGCCCGCCCGGACGCGACCCCGACGCGGACCTCACCTACGGGGACGACCCGCAGGGCTGGCGCACCCCGCTCTTCGCGCACATCCGCAAGGGCAACCCGCGCGACGGCCTCGTCACCGTCCCCGGCCGACCCCCGCTGGGCGCCGCCGAACTCGACGGGCGCCGCATCATCCGCCGCGGCATCCCGTACGGGCCCGCCTACGACCCCGCGGCGCCGCAGGGTGCCGCGGGTGGCGCGGACACCCCGCGGGGCCTGCTGTTCATCGGCTACCAGGCCGACCTCGTCCAGCAGTTCGAGTTCGTCGCCAAGCGGTGGATCAACGACGTCGACTTCCCGCCCGGCCGCAACCCCCGCGTCGGCGCCGACCCCGTGCTCGGCCCCGATTCGCCGGTCGCCTTCGAGACGCCCTCCGACAGCGGCGGCCGGGCCACCACCCTCACGTTCGCCCGCTTCGTCCGCACGGAGGGCGCCCTCTACGCCTTCACCCCCTCCCTCACCACCCTGCGCCGGCTCGCCGACGGCCGCCTCGACGCCTCCATCGAGGTCCACCCCGGCACCGTCCTGCGCTCCGGGGACGTCCTCGACGCGGGCGACGCCCGCCTCGCGTTCGGCTCCGACGGCGACCTCGTCCTGCTGGACCGCGACGGCGGCCGACCCTGGCGCGCGGACACCGCCGGCGCCGGCCGGGACGCGTTCTTCTCCCGCGACGGCGAGCTGAGCGTGCGCGACGACGCCGCCCGCACGGTGTGGAGCAGCGGCACCGCCGGCCACCCCGGAGCCCGGCTGCTGGTCCGGCCGGAGGGAGACGTCGTGATCGTCGACGGCGACCGCGTGCTGTGGCGGGCCCCCGGCGGCCACCCGGAGTGACCGGGAGGATACGGGATGCCGCCCGGGGCGGGGTCCGGTACGCCCTTGCACGCGAATCCGGGGTCGGTTGCTGCGTAAGGTGCTTACAGCACACCGATGTGCGACGAGGACAGGGGAGGGCAGCCCCGAAATGAACGACAAGGAAGACGGAAACATCGCGGACGGCACGGGCGGCAGGGACTGCGAGAACGGTCCCGCCGCCGGAAGCGACAAGGAGAAGGACTCCAAGGAACCGCTGCGGGTGGGAGTGGCCGTCCGCAAGCGGCGCCGTGCCCTGCACCTGACCCTCGCCGCCGTGTCGGCGCGCAGCGGTCTGTCGGTGCCCTTCCTGAGTCAGATAGAGAACGAGCGGGCCCGCCCCAGCATGCGGTCCCTGGAACGGGTCGCCGATGCCCTGGAGACCACCGCGGTCGAGCTGCTGGCCGCCTCCGACACCGCGCGCACCGTGGACCTCGTACGGGCCGGCGACGAATCGGCCCTCACCCCGGTGGCCGGCGTCCGGCCGCTCGTGCGCGGGCACCACCAGCTGCACGCGCTGGAGTTCACCGGGGAGCAGGACGCCGGACGCGAGTACCAGCACCGCAACGACGAGCTGATGTACGTGGTCTCCGGTGCCTGCCAGGTGGAGGCCGAGGGGCGGGCGTACCGGCTGGAGAGCGGCGACGCCCTGTTCCTGTCGGGCGGCGTGCGCCACCGCTGGCGGGCCACGGGCGAGGACACCCGGATCCTGGTCGTCGCGGTCGGCGACCACATCCACGCCACGTCCGAGCCCCCGTCGCCGGGGCACTGACCCCGTGCGCGTCGTCTCGCTCGTGCCGTCGCTGACCGAGGCGGTCGCGGTGAGCGCTCCCGGCCTGCTGGTCGGCGTCACCGACTGGTGCACGCACCCGGCGGACCTCGGGGGCGCCGTACGGATCGGCGGGACGAAGAACCCGGACGTACGGGCCGTGCTGGAGCTGCGCCCGGACCTGGTCATCGCCAACGAGGAGGAGAACCGGGCCCCCGACCTGGCGGCGCTGCGCGAGGCCGGGGCGCAGGTGCTGGTCACCGAGGTACGGGACCTCCCGCAGGCGCTGTCCGAACTGGACCGGGTCCTGGTGGGGGCGTTGGGCCTGGAGCGTCCCGGGTGGCTGGCGGACGCCGGGGAGGCCTGGGCGCGGGCGGAGCCGGTGGGCGAGCTCACCGCGTTCGTGCCGATCTGGCGGCGGCCCTGGATGGTACTGGGCCGGGACACCTTCGCCGGGGACCTGTTGGCCCGCCTCGGGGTGCGCAACGTGTACGCCGGCCACCCCGAGCGGTATCCGAAGGTGGCTCCGGCGGAGGCGGCCGGGCTCGGCTGCGACCTGGTGGTGCTGCCCGACGAGCCCTACCGGTTCACCGCCGACGACGGACCCGAGGCCTTCCCCGGACTGCCCGCCGCGCTGGTCGGCGGGCGCCACCTGACCTGGTACGGGCCTTCGCTGGCAGAGGCTCCGGCGGTCCTGGCGGCGGCCCTGCGGGCGGCTCTGAGCTGAGCGACGGCCCCGGTCGTACGGGGGCCGAGCTCAGCGCGGGGCGGCGAGCAGTCGGCCGCCGAACAGGCCGCGCAGGGTGTTCGCTGCGGCGAGCAGCCAGGCGACGAGCAGGCCGACGAAGAGGGCCGCGGCGAGCCAGGAGAACGCGGTCAGGCCGGTGTGGCGGGCCAGTCCGGCGGCGCCGGTGACGCAGGTCCCGACGGGGAAGGTCAGCGCCCACCAGGTCATCGAGAAGGGCATCCCGGCGCGGGCGGCGCGCACCAGCATCGCCGCCGCGAGGGCCAGCCACAGCAGGGCGAACCCCATGACGGGGACGCCGTAGACGACCGCGAAGGCACCGAACGCCCCGGCGTACGGGCCCTGGACGGCGCCCGGAGCCACGTCGGCGAGCTGGTTGACGGCGGTGACGGACTGGCCGAGGGGCCCCAGGACCAGGAACAGGGTGGGGGTCAGCGCCAGAGGCAGCGGGCCACTGACGATCAGCCGGCCGAGGATCAGGGGGAGCAGCGTCAGGGTCGCCAGCAGGCTGACGCCGAACATGGCGTAGCAGGCGAGCAGCATCGCCTCGCGGGGCTGGCCCGCGGGCAGGTGGGGTATGAGCAGCGGGCCCACGGCGGCGGAGACCATGGGCGCGACCACGGGCAGCAGCCAGACGGGGGTGGCCCGCGACGCCCGGACCTCGTGGCGGACCACCATCAGGTAGGGCACGACCACGGCCATGACCAGGGCGATCACGGTCCCGGTGGAGAACAGCACGACGTCGACGGCGAGGGCGGCGCGCTCCCCGATCAGGTCCTTGCCGACGATCACGGTGCCCGCGCCGACGGCCAGCAGGGCCATCGAGAGGCAGCCGTAGAAGGGCGCGACGGCCGGGTCGAGCAGATGGGCCCGGGCCTGATCGCGGTGGTGGAGCCAGTGCCCGGCGCGGGCGACGAGCAGGACGAGCAGGGCGACGGCGGACAGCGCCCACATCGCCTGGCAGGCCGTGCGCTGGCCGGGCAGCTGGTACGGGAGGGACGCGCCGGCGTTGGCGATGATGGCCGTACCCATGACGCAGGCGTACCAGTTGGGGCCGAGGTGCCGCAGCGCCGGGGCCTTGTGGGCCCGGGTCCGGGTCCGGGCCGCGGTCGTGGCGCGGGTGGCGTCGGCGGTGGTGCTGGTGGCGCGGGTCGGCGCGAGGGTGGTGGCCATGGCTCCAGCCTGGTCCCGTGGGCCGGGGGTGGGCAGAGGTCGCATCCCTATGAGGCCATAAACTGATGTTATGGGTAACGACGAGTGGGTTCCGCTGGCGCACCGCGTGCCGGATCTCGGCGCGCTGGAACTGCTGCTCGAGGTCGCCCGCGTCGGCAGCCTGAGCGGCGCGGCGCGGCGGATGGGCATCACCCAGCCCGCCGCGAGCAGCCGGATCCGGGCGATGGAGACCCGGCTGGGCGTGGCGCTCGTCGACCGCTCCCCGCGCGGGTCGACCCTCACGGCCGAGGGCGCGCTGGTCACGGACTGGGCCCGGCGCGTCGTGGAGGCGGCCGAGGCGCTCGACGCGGGCGCGCAGGCGCTACGGGGCCGTCGCGACTCGCGGCTGCGGGTGGCGGCCAGCATGACCATCGCGGAGTACCTGCTGCCCGGGTGGCTGATCGCCCTGCGCGGGGATCGGCCCGGCACGGCGGTGTCCCTGCACGCGGGGAACTCGGCGGACGTCGCCACGCGGGTCCTGGCGCACGACGCGGACCTCGGCTTCGTGGAGGGGCTGTCCGTGCCGGAGGGGCTGGACTCGGCGGTCATCGCGCAGGACCGGCTCGTCGTCGCGGTGGCGCCCTCGCACCCCTGGGCGCGGCGCACCCGGGCGGTGGCGGCGGCCGAGCTGGCGCAGACCCCGCTGATCCTGCGCGAGCGGGGCTCGGGCACCCGGCAGGTGCTCGACGCGGCGCTGGCGGGGTGCGGGGGGCTGGCGGAGCCCCTGTTGGAGCTGGCGTCCACCACGGCCGTGAAGGCGGCGGCCGTGAGCGGCGCCGGGCCGTGCGTGCTGTCGGAGCTCGCGCTGGGGGACGAGCTGGCCGGGCGCCGGCTGGTGGCCGTCCCCGTCGCCGGCGCCGACCTGGCCCGGGCCCTGCGCGCGGTGTGGCCCACCGGCAACCGCCCGGCGGGCCCGGCCCGCGACCTGCTGTCCCTGACCCGGGGACGCCCGTAGGGCGGGGCCGTGGCCGGGCGGGCCGACCGGGTGGATCGCGTGGGCGGGGTCCGGGATCCGGTCGGCGGCCTTCCGGCCGTCCGGCTCCGGCCTTGCGGCCGTTCGGCCGGCGCTCCGGGGTTACCGGGTCGTGGCGCCGGTGAGGGTGCGTGGGGGTCCGTACGGGGAGCGGGTGCCGGCCGCTTCGATCAGGGCCGCCATCACGCGGGTGTCCTTGTCGCGTTCCGGGTGCCACTGGACGCCGACCACCCACGGCGCCGGGTCGGGGAGTTCGATCGCCTCCACCGTGCCGTCCAGGGCGTAGGCCGAGACGACCAGGTCCCGGCCCAGCCGGTCCACCGCCTGGTGGTGGTAGGTGGGCACCTCGGCCTCCTCCGGGACGAGCGCCGCGTACCGGGTGCCGGCGACCGGGCGTACGGGATGCCAACCGGCGATCCCCGGGGTGTGGGCGTGGCCGTCGATGTGTTGGACCAGGGTCCCGCCCAGGACCACGTTCAGCGCCTGCATGCCCCGGCAGATGCCCAGCACCGGCGTGCCGGAGTCCAGTGCCGCCGCCAACAGCGCCAGCTCCCACGCGTCGCGGACCGTCGCCGGGGCGCCGGTGCGCGGGTCGCGCTCGGCCCCGTAGTGGAGGGGGTCCACATCGGGTCCGCCCGCGACGACCAGGCCGTCCACCCGCTCCAGCACCTCCGCCGCCCGCCCCGGTTCGTCCGGCGGCAGCAGCACGGCCGCGCCGCCCGCCGCCTGGACGAGCGCGTGGTAGTCGGCGGGGACGAGGGACGTGGGGAGGTCCCACACGCCGTAGCGGGTGGACTCCTCCACGTACGTGGTGATGCCGATGAGCGGCCTGGGCACGGGCTTACCTCCGGTGGTGGTGCCGAACGGTGGGGCTCAGTAGGGGGACGGACGGGGTGGAGCGGGAGCCGTCGGGGCCCAGGATTTCAGTCCCGGGTCAACTCCGCCTCGGCTTCCGCCAGCGCGGCGAACTCCTCCTCGGGCGCCGAAGCGACCAGCCGGCGCCGGCTGTAGAAGGCGAAGTAGGCGAGGGCGACGGCGTAGACGCCGAGCGCGATGAACGCCGCGTCCTTGTCCACCAGGAAGGTGGCGACCAGCGCCGACAGGGCCAGCACGAACGCGACGGACGAGGTCAGCACGCCGCCCGGGGTCCGGTACGGGCGCTCCAGGCCCGGTTCCCGGCGTCGCAGCACGATGTGCGAGAGGGCCATCAGGGCGTACGAGATCGTCGCGCCGAACACCGCGATGTTCAGCATCCGGGCGCCGTTGCCGGTGGCCGCCGCGAGGGCGAACCCGATCGCGCCCGGAATCACCAGACCGAGGTACGGGGCCTTGCGCTTCGAGGTGAGCGACAGGAAGCGCGGCAGGTACCCGGCCCGGGAGAGCGCGAACAACTGGCGCGAACCGGCGTAGATGAGGGAGAAGAACGAGGCGACCAGGCCCGCCAGCCCCGCGTAGTTGACGAACCGGCTCAGCGCGGTCGGCCCCCCGTCCCCTTCCAGCGCCACGACGAGCGGGTTGCCGGCGGTCCGCACGGCGTCGGCGCCCTGCGCGCCGGTGGCCGCGAAGAAGGTGATCACGGCGAGCAGGGCGAGGATGCCCATGGAGATGGCGAGCGCCTTCGGCATCGAGCGGACCGGATCCTTGGCCTCCTCGGCGGCCAGCGGCACGCCCTCGACACCGAGGAAGAACCACATGCCGAACGGGAAGGCGGCCCAGATGCCGAGGACACCGAACGGCAGCCACGAACTCGAGCCGAACGCGCTCGTGTCCACCGCGATGTCGTCGAGCGAGGACGCGTCGAACTCGGTGAGCGCGCCGACGGCGAAGATCAGCAGCGCGGCCACGGCAATGGCGGTGACGACGAGGCTGAAGCGCAGCGCCTCGCCCACGCCCCACAGGTGGACGCCGATGAAGACGACGAAGCAACCCAGGTAGACCGGCCAACTGGAGGTCAGCCCGAAGAGGCCCAGTGATTCGACGTAGTCGCCGATGAAGATGACGATGGCCGCCGGGGCCAGGATGTACTCGATCAGGATGGCCGTGCCGGTCAGGAAACCGCCCCAGGGACCCAGCGCCCGCCGGGCGAAGCCGTAGCCGCCGCCCGCCGTCGGCAGGATCGTGGACAGCTCGGCGAGGGAGAACACCAGGCAGGCGTACATGACGCCCATCAGCACGGTGGCGATGGCCAGGCCGCCGAAGCCGCCCTTGTCGAGGCCCACGTTCCAGCCGGAGAAGTCCCCGGAGACCACGTAGGCGACGCCCAGTCCGGTCAGCAGCAGCCAACCGGCGCTGCCGCGCCGCAGGGTACGCCGTTGCAGGTACTCGGCGTCCGCGCCGCCGGGGGAGCCGCCGCCGGGGGAGCCCGACCCGGCTGGTGTCTTGACGGGCACGGGTGCGATGTCGTCGGCCATGTGCGCTCCTGCCTAGGGCAATGGTTGTGAGGCGTACCTTTGCGTCAGGTGGGTGGAGCGCGCAAGACCCGTGCGTTAAACAGGGGTTACGAAAACCTCCCGGTCGCTCTTGGTCACCCCTGCTCACTCCGGGTCACGGCGCCTCACGCGAGGAACCCGCGCAGCAGGGCCGCCGTGCCGCAGCAGTGCTCGCGCATCGTCTCGCGCGCCCCGTCGGCGTCGCCCTCCAGAACCGCCTCGACCAGGGCCGAGTGCTGCTGCTGCGAGTGCTCCAGGTTGCGCACCAGCAGCGGTATGCAGTCCAGCAGGTCGTTCACGCTCGCGCGGACGGCCGCGTACTGGGCCGTCAGTGTGGCGGAGCCGGCCAGCTCGCACAGGGTCAGGTGGAAGAGGGTGTCCTGGCGGCGGTAGTCGGTGAGCGGGGCGTCGTGGGTGGCGGCCAAGGCGCGCAGCAGCCGCTCGGAGCCCTCCTCGGTCAGGCCCTGCGAGGCGCACAGCCCGGCCGCGCCGACCTCCAGCACCTCGCGGAAGCGCAGCGCGTCCTCGATGTCCACCCCGGCGACCCGTCGCCGCAACTCCTCCTCGGCGCCGCCCGCCGGGGTGTCGGGCCGGGCCAGGACGAAGGTTCCGCCGTACCGGCCGCGCCGCGCCTCGACCAGGCCCTGGTCCTGGAGCACCTTCAGGACCTCGCGCAGGGTGACCCGGCTGATGCCCATCCGCTCCGCCAGTTCCCGCTCCGGCGGGAGCCGTTCGCCGCCCGGTACCAGCCCCAGCCGGACCACCTGGAGGATCTGCTCCAGCGCCTCCTCGAAACCGTTGCCCGCCCGGACCTGCCGCAGCACCGGATTCAGCCGTGCGATCGAGCCACCCTCGCTCGCCGTGTCGGTCATCTCGGCTCCTCCCCTTCCCAAGCAATGGTTCTATTCAATACCTTAGGCCTCCTCGGCTCACCGAAGGAGAGATTCCAGTGGTAGACCGCAAGCCGCCGCTCGCGCCCGAGGAGCTCCGCGCCCTCGTCGCCAGCGGTGAGATCGACACCGTCGTCCTGGCCTTCCCCGACATGCAGGGTCGCCTCCAGGGCAAGCGGTTCGCCGCACAGTTCTTCCTCGACGAGGTCCTCGCCCACGGCACCGAGGGCTGCAACTACCTCCTCGCCGTCGACACCGACATGAACACCGTCGACGGCTACGAGATGTCCTCCTGGGACCGGGGCTACGGCGACTTCGCCATGCACCCCGACCTCGACACGCTGCGCCGGATCCCCTGGAACCCCGGCAGCGCCTTCGTCCTCGCCGACCTCGCCTGGAGCGACGGCACGCCCGTCGTCGCCGCGCCCCGGCAGATCCTGCGCCACCAGTTGGAGCGGCTCGGCGAACTGGGCTACACCGCGATGGTCGGCACCGAGCTGGAGTTCATGGTCTTCCAGGACACCTACGAACAGGCCTGGAACGCCAACTACCGCGGCCTGACCCCCGCCAACCAGTACAACATCGACTACTCCGTCCTCGGAACCGGCCGCGTCGAGCCCCTGCTGCGCCGCATCCGCAACGAGATGCAGGCCGCCGGACTCGTCGTCGAGTCCGCCAAGGGCGAGTGCAACCTCGGCCAGCACGAGATCGCCTTCCGCTACGACGAGGCGCTCACCACCTGCGACCAGCACGCCGTCTACAAGACCGGCGCGAAGGAGATCGCCGCCCAGGAGGGCGTCTCGCTCACCTTCATGGCCAAGTACGACGAGCGCGAGGGCAACTCCTGCCATATCCACCTCTCCCTGGCCGACGCCGACGGACACAACGCGATGGCCGGTGACGGGGAAGGCGCCGAACGCGGGATGTCACCCGTGATGCGGCACTTCCTGGCCGGCCAGCTGGCCGCGCTGCGCGACTTCTCCCTTCTCTACGCCCCGAACATCAACTCGTACAAGCGTTTCCGCCCGGGATCCTTCGCGCCGACCGCCGTCGCCTGGGGCGTGGACAACCGGACCTGCGCCCTGCGGGTGGTCGGTCACGGCCGCTCCATGCGCTTCGAGAACCGCCTCCCCGGCGGCGACGTCAACCCCTACCTCGCCGTCGCGGGCCTGGTCGCGGCCGGGCTCTACGGCATCGAGAACCGCCTGGAGCTCCCCGAGTCCTGTCCGGGCAACGCCTACACCGCCGACTACGCGCACGTCCCCGCGACCCTGCGGGAGGCGGCGGAACTCTGGGAGAACAGCGAGATCGCCAAGGCCGCCTTCGGACCGGAAGTCGTCGCCCACTACCGGAACATGGCCCGCGTCGAACTCGACGCCTACGACTCCGCCGTCACCGACTGGGAACTGCGCCGCTCCTTCGAACGCCTGTAACCGGCCGCGGCGCGCACCGCACACAGCGCACACAGCGCACACCCAGGCACCGCACACCGCACCGCCCGCCCCGAAGAACCTGAGAGGCACCACGTGTCCGAAGTGCTGGCCCCTGTCCAGTTGACAGTGCTGAACCCGGCCACCGAGGAAGTCGTCGCCACCGTCCCGACCGCCACACGGGACGACGTCGACGCCGCCGTCGTACGAGCCGCCGCCGCCCAGCGCGGCTGGGCCGCCGCCGCGCCCGCGGACCGGGCCCGACTCCTGCGCCGCTTCGCCGCGGTCGTCGACGCGCACGTCGAGGAACTCGCCCTCCTGGAGGTCCGCGAGGCGGGCCACACCATCGGCAACGCCCGCTGGGAAGCGGGCAACGTACGCGACCTGCTCGACTTCGCCGCCGGTGGCGTCGAGCGCCTCTCCGGCCGACAGATCCCGGTCGCCGGCGGCATCGACGTCACCTTCCTCGAACCCCTCGGCGTCATCGGCGTGATCGCCCCCTGGAACTTCCCCATGCCGATCGCCGCCTGGGGCCTGGCCCCCGCGCTGGCCGCGGGCAACGCCGTCATCCTCAAGCCCGCCGAGACCACCCCGCTCACCGCCCTGCGCCTGGCCGAACTCGCCCTCGAAGCCGGGATCCCCGAGCACCTCTTCCAGGTGCTCCCCGGCCACGGGGCCGTCACCGGCGACGCGCTCGTCGAACACCCCGGCGTCGCGAAGATCGTCTTCACCGGCTCCACCGGGGTCGGCAAGCGGATCATGTCCAAGTGCGCCGACCGGGTGAAACGGGTCACCCTCGAACTCGGCGGCAAGAGCCCCAACATCGTCTTCGCCGACGCCGACCTCGAAGCCGCCGCTGCCGCCGCCCCCATGGCCTTCCTCGACAACACCGGCCAGGACTGCTGCGCCCGCACCCGGATCCTCGTCCAGCGCTCCGTGTACGACCGGTTCCTCGCGCTCGTCACCCCCGGCATCGAATCGGTCGTCGTCGGCGACCCGCTCGACGAGAAGACGCAGATGGGCCCGCTCATCTCCCGTGCCCAACTCGACCGCGTCCGCTCGTACGTCACCGACGACCTCACCACCGTCCGCGGCGCCGCCCCCGAGGGCCCCGGCTTCTGGTACCCGCCCACCCTCGTCACCGACGCCGCCCCCACCGCGCCCGTCGCCGTCGAGGAGGTCTTCGGGCCGGTGGCCGTCGTCCTGCCCTTCGAGGACGAGGAGGAGGCCGTACGCCTGGCCAACGCGACCGAGTACGGCCTCTCCGGCTCCCTGTGGACCCGCGACATCGGGCGCGCCCTGCGCGTCTCGCGCGCCGTCGCCGCGGGCAACCTCTCCGTCAACTCGCACAGCAGCGTCCGCTACTGGACGCCCTTCGGCGGCTACAAACAATCCGGACTCGGTCGCGAACTCGGCCCGGACGCCCTCACCGCCTTCACCGAAACCAAGAACGTCTTCATCAGCACGGAGGCCTGACACCATGACCAGCCAGACCAACGAAGAGATCGTCTGCCGCCGCCTGGTCGGCCGCACCGCCGTCATCACCGGGGCCGGCAGCGGCATCGGCCTGGCCACCGCCCGCCGCCTCGCCTCCGAAGGCGCCAACGTCGTCTGCGCCGACATCGACCCGGTCGCCGGCAAGGCCGCCGCCGAAGAGGTCGGCGGCACCTTCGTCCAGGTCGACGTCACCGACAAGGAACAGGTCGACGCCCTCTTCAAGACGGCCCACGACACCTACGGCTCCGTCGACATCGCCTTCAACAACGCGGGCATCTCGCCCCCGGACGACGACTCCATCCTCACCACCGAGCTCGACGCCTGGCGCCGCGTCCAGGACGTCAACCTCACCTCCGTCTACCTCTGCTGCAAGGCCGCCCTGCCCTACATGCAGGCCCAGGGCCGCGGCTCCATCATCAACACCGCCTCCTTCGTGGCCATCATGGGCGCCGCCACCTCCCAGATCTCCTACACCGCCTCCAAGGGCGGCGTCCTCGCCATGACCCGTGAACTCGGCGTCCAGTTCGCCCGCGAGGGCATCCGCGTCAACGCCCTGTGCCCCGGACCGGTCAACACCCCGTTGCTCCAAGAACTGTTCGCCAAGGACCCCGAGCGCGCCGCCCGCCGCCTCGTGCACATCCCGCTCGGCCGGTTCGCCGAACCCACCGAGATCGCCGCCGCCGTGGCCTTCCTCGCCAGCGACGACTCCTCCTTCGTCAACGCCACCGACTTCCTCGTCGACGGCGGCATCGCCGGCGCGTACGTCACCCCCCTGTAGCCGGCCCGGACGCCGCGCACGTCCACCCGTACCGCACCCCTCCCGTCAGCCGGGCGTCGCACGACGCCCGGCTGACGCGTTCCCGGGCCCCCGGCCCCGTCCCCCCGTTCCCGACGACCCTCGGCCGACCTTCGGAAGACCTTCACCGGAATCAGGAGCGTCCACCCAGTGACCCGAACCGGTACCACCCGGCGCCTGCGGGCCTGCCTCGCCGCCGTCATCGCCGTCAGCGGCCTGCTCGCCGCCGGACCCGCCGCCCACGCGGCCCGCCCCGCCGCGCACTGCGTCACCCCGAAGCTCGCGGGAGACTGGTACGGGGACAACCGCGCCCGCCTCCAGGAACTCATCGACCGCCACGGCGACTGCGACCCGTACCGCCCCGGCCGCACCAAGCCCGTCGCCGTCTTCGACTGGGACAACACCGTCGTCAAGAACGACGTCGGCGACGCCACCATGTTCTGGCTGCTGCGCAACGGGAAGATCCGCCAGCCCGCCCGCGGCGACTGGTCCACCACCAGCCGCCACCTCACCCCCGCCGCCGCCCGCGCCCTCGCCGACGCCTGCGGCAGCCTCGCCCGACCCGGCAGCCCCCTGCCCACCGGCACCGCCCGCGGCGCGGCCTGCGCCGACGAGGTCAGGGCCGTCTACGGCACCGCCGCGACCCGCGCCGGCGACGCCGCCTTCGCCGGCTGGGACCGGCGCACCACCGAACCCGCCTACGCCTGGCTGCCCCAGCTCATGCAGGGCTGGACCGCCCGACAGGTACGCGGCTTCGCGGCCGCCGCCCGCACCGAGAACCTCGCCGCCCCCATCGGCGCCGAACAGCGGGTCGGCACCGGCACGGCCACCGGCTGGGTCCGCTACTACGAGCAGCAGAAGGACCTCATCGGCACGCTCCGCCGGGCCGGCTTCGACGTCTGGATCAGCTCGGCCTCCCCGCAACCCGTCGTCGAGGTCTGGGCGCGGGGCGTCGGCATACCGGCCGACCACGTCATCGGCATCCGCAACACCACCACCCGCGACGGCCGGCTCACCGGGCACCTCCAGGGCTGCGGATCCGTACGCGACGGAGCCGACACGATGATCACCTACATCGACGGCAAGCGCTGCTGGCTCAACCAGGAGGTCCTGGGGATCCGCGGTCCGGCCGCCGAACAGGTCCAACCGGCCTCCCGCCGCCAGGTCTTCGCCGCCGGCGACTCCGACACCGACATCTCCTTCCTGCGCGACGCGACCGCCCTGCGCCTGGTGGTCAACCGCAACAAGAACGAGATCATGTGCCGGGCCTACGACAACAGCGACGGCAAGTGGATCGTGAACCCGATGTTCATCGAACCCAAGCCCCGCAGGAGCAGCCCCTACCCCTGCTCCACGACCGGCTGGACCGGCCACGACGGGACCCCCGGCCCCGTCCGGCGGAGCGACGCGAGCGTCATCCCCGACCAGGCGGACACGGTCTTCCGGCCCTGACCGGCCGTCGCCCCGCGCGCTACAGGAAGGTGCGGCCCTCGCCCCGGTACGTCGGGGCGGTGGTCGTCACCCGGTCGCCCTCGACCAGGTGCAGGGCGTCGAACCGCTCGCACAGTTCACCGGCCTTCGCGTGTCGGAACCACACCCGGTCCCCGATCAACAGATCGTCCGCCGGACTCCCCAACAGCGGCGTCTGCACCTCGCCGGCCCCCTCCTGCGGGTCGTAGCGCAACCCTTCCGGCAGGTACGGCACGGGCAGCCGGTCCGCACCGGGCGCACCCGAGGCCGGGTAGCCCCCGCCGAGCACCGTCACCACGCCCACCCCGGGCCTGCGCACCACCGGCTGCGCGAACAGGGCCGCGGGCCGGCCGCGGAACGAGGTGTAGTTGTCGAAGAGTCGCGGTACGTAGAGCCCCGAACCGGCGGCGATCTCCGTCACCGCGTCCTCGGCGGCCGTCTGCTGCACGCTGCCGGTGCCCCCGCCGTTGACGAACTCCAGGTCCGGCACCACCGCGCGGACCGCCCGCACCGCCTCGGCCCGCCGGGCCGCCAGCTCCTTGCGGGCCGCGCCCTGCATCAGCCGGATCATCCGGGAGCGCACCGGCCGCCCGACCAGCGCGTCCCCCACGCCGGCGACGTGCCCCTCGTAGCCCATCAACCCCACCACCCGGAACCCCGGACGCGCCGCCACCGTCCGCGCCAGGGCGGCCAGTTGCTCCGGCTCCCGCAGTGGCGAACGCCGCGCCCCGACCCGTACCCGGCCGCCGAGCAGGTGCAGCGCGGTGTCCAGCTCCAGGCAGACGCGGACCTCCTGCGTCCCGCCGTCCCGCGCCCGGTCGATCAGCTCCAGCTGCGCCGGATCGTCGACCATCACCGTCACGGCCTCGGCCAGCTTCGGGTCCCCGGCGAGCTCCGCGAAGGCCGCCCGGTCCGCGGAGGGGTAGGCGAGCAGCACGTCCTCGAAGCCCGACCGGGCCAACCACAGCGACTCGGCGAGCGTGTACGACATGATCCCGGCGAACCCGGGCCGTGCCAGTACCCGTTCGAGCAGGGCCCGACACCGTACGGACTTGCTGGCGACCCGGACCGGCTTGCCGCCGGCCCGGCGCACGAGATCGTCGGCGTTGGCGTCGAACGCGTCGAGGTCCACGATGGCCAGCGGCGCTTCGAGGTGCGCGGTCGCCCGGTCGTACCGGGCCCGGTCGGAAGTCATGCCCGGCAGCTTGCCAGATGCCCCTACCAGTGGGTAGGCCCCGGAGCGGGCCGCCCCGACCACCCCGACGCACGGGCGGCCCCGCGCCTTCGGACACACGGCATCGGACGACGCGCGCCCGTCCGGCAGGGAAGCGGAAGGGGGAGGCCCGGCGCCGGTCACGGGCCACGAGGGGCCCACGGCCCCCGCCCCCGCCGGGGCGCGGGCCCCATAGAGTACGGGCAGGCAGCCGTACGGAACGGGGGGCGGAGCCGCCGGATGACCACGTCGACACCACGGACGGCTTACCTCGGCGAGCCCGATCCCCCCGCGCCCACCGAGTGGCCCGCACCCGAGGGCCGCCCGCCCCGCCGCGCCGGCCGCACCGTCGCCGCCGTCCTGAGCGCCCTCCTCGGCGCGGGCCTGCTGGCCGGGGCCGCCGCCACCGCCTGGAGCGAACACCGCGACGCGCGGCGCCCGTTGCCGCCGGACGCCGCCTACCGGCAGGCCGCCTCGCTCTGGCGCTCCGTACCCGTGGACAGCCTGCTGCCGCCGCGGGTGGACGGGGCCGGGACCGGCCCCGGCGGGGCCGACCGCGCCTGGACCCGGACCGCGCTCGCGCCCGACGCGGACTGCGCCGCCGCCCTCCCCGCCGACTGGCAGGCCGCGCTCACCACCACCGGCTGCACCCGCGTGCTCCGCGCCACCTACACCGACTCCACCCGCAGCTCCCTGGTCACCGTCGGCCTGGTCTTCACCCCCGCCGACTCCGTCACCATGGACGGGCTCCGCGGCCGACTGCCCGCCCCGCCCGCCCACGGGTACGCCGACACCCGCCGGGCCGCCTGGAGCACCGTCGTCGTCTCAGGGGCCCCGGTCCTCGTCTACACCGTCTCGGCCTTCGCCGACGGCCGCGCCATGGACGCACCCGTCCCCGCCGAGGAGGCGGCCCACCCGAGCGCCACCGGAGTCGTCACCGAATCGGGCCTCGGCCACGACGCCAAGTCCCTCGCCGCCCGCTTCGAACGCACCCTGTCCACCCTCGCCGCCCCGCCCACCCCCTCGGCGCCCCCGTCGACGGAGCCCACCCGATGACCGCCCCCCGCCCCGCCGCCGGAGCCCCCCGCAAAATGCCCGTGCGGGCCGTCGGGGCCCTGGCCCTGGCCGCCCTGCTCTCGTTCACCGCCGCGCACCCCGTCAACGCCGACACCATCCGCGACCGGCAGTGGGGGCTGCTGGCCCTGCGGGCCGAGGAGGCCTGGGGCACCACGCAGGGCGACGGGGTCACCGTCGCCGTCCTCGACACCGGCGTCGACGCCACCCACCCCGACCTCACCGGACAGGTCCTGGACGGCAGCGACCTCGTCGGCATGGGCGCCGGCCGCGGCGACCGCTCCTGGGCCCGCCACGGCACCGCGATGGCGAGCATCATCGCGGGCCGCGGCCACGGCCCCCACCGCGGCCAGGGCGTCCTCGGCGTCGCCCCCCGGGCGAAGATCCTCCCGGTCCGGGTGATCCTGGAGGAGGGCGACCCCGGCCGCGACGAGGCCCGCGACGCCAAGTCCGGCGCCCTCGCCGAAGGCATCCGCTGGGCGGCCGACCACGGCGCCGACGTCATCAACCTGTCGCTCGGCGACGACAGCGACTCCGCCCACCACGAGGCCGCCGAGGACGAGGCCGTCCAGTACGCCCTCGGCAAGGGCGTTGTCGTCGTCGCCTCCGCGGGCAACGGCGGCGAACGCGGCGACCGCACCTCCTACCCCGCCGCCTACCCCGGGGTGATCGCCGTCGCGGCCGTCGACCGGCAGGGCCGCAAGGCCCCCTTCTCCACCCAGCACTGGTACGCCACCGTCAGCGCCCCGGGCGTCGACGTCGTCATCGCCGACCCCGACCGCTCCTACTACGAGGGCTGGGGCACCAGCGCCGCCGCCGCCTTCGTGTCCGGCGCCGTCGCCCTCGTCAAGGCCGCCCACCCGGACCTGTCCCCGGCGCAGGTCAAGAAACTGCTGGAGGACACCGCCGCCGACGGCCCGGCCGGTGGCCGCGACGACGCCCGCGGCCACGGCACCGTCGACTCCGTCGCCGCCCTGCAGGCGGCCGGCGCGCTGCGCCCCGAGGCGCCCGTGCCGTCCCCCGTCCCGGCCGCCGGCCGGTACTTCGGGCCCGGACCCGAACCGGTCCGCCCCGCCGAGCGCCCCGCCCGGCTCGGCGCGACGGCCGCGGCCGTCGCGGGGCTCGCGCTGCTCGCGGTGGCGGGCGTGCTGGCCCGGCGTCCGCGCGCGGCGCGCCGGGATAGGCTCGGGTAATTGTGGCGACCAAGAACATTCCCGATCCCGGTTTCTCCGACGACGACGGCACCGCCGATCCCCGACTGAGCGCGGCCCTGGCCGCCTGGGCCGAGGACCGCGCGGCCGAGCCGCAGGTGCTCGCGGCCCTGAAGGACGCCCGCCTGCTGGTGCCCGTCGTGGCGATGCTCGGCGAGGTCGAGATCGACCCCGCGACCGGCCTCAAGCGTGAGAAGACCAGCGACATGGCCGTCCCCACCCTGACGGCCGGCGACCGACGGGCCCTGCCGGCCTTCACCTCGATCGCCTCGCTCGCCCTGTGGGACCCGGCCGCCCGGCCGGTGGCCGTCCCCCTGCACCAGGCCCTCGCCGCCGCCGCGCACGAGAAGGCCGACACCATCGTCGTCGACCTGGCCGGTCCCGTTCCCTACCAGCTCACCGGCTCCGCCCTGCTGGCGCTGGCCGAGGGCCGCACCGACGCCGGCCCGCTGGCCGACCCCGCCGTTCGGGAGGCCGTACGGGCCGTCGTGGCGGCGGATCCCGCCGTGGTCCGCGCCCAGCTGGTCCGCTCCGGCGCCGGCTCCGACGGCACCCTCGCCGTGGTGCTCTCCGACGAGGCCGGCCACCGGCCCGAGGCCGCCGCCCGCCGGGTGGCCGAGGCGCTGGCCGCGGACGAGACCCTGCGCGGCAGGCTCGTACGGGGCCTGGACCTGGCGCTGCTCGGGCCGCAGGGCCCCGTCCCGCCGGGGGAGCCGCTCTTCAGCCGCTGACCGGCGCCCGACACGCACACGAACGAGGGCCCGGCCCCCCGGAACCTTCCGGGGGGCCGGGCCCTCGCGCCGTACGGAACGGCGGGTGCGGCGCGGTGGATCGGGCGCTCCGGATCAACCGCCCCGGATCAGGCGTAGACGGGACCGGTGAACTTCTCGCCCGGACCCTGTCCCGGCTCGTCCGGCACGATCGAGGCCTCGCGGAAGGCCAGCTGGAGCGACTTCAGTCCGTCGCGCAGCGGAGCCGCGTGGAAGGAGCTGATCTCGGTGGCGCTCGCCGTGACCAGGCCCGCGAGGGCGGTGATCAGCTTGCGGGCCTCGTCGAGGTCCTTGTGCTCCGAGTCCGGCTTGTCCAGGCCCAGGTTGACCGCCGCGGCGCTCAGCAGGTGGACGGCCACCGTCGTGATGACCTCGACGGCGGGGACGTCCGCGATGTCGCGGGTCATCTCGTCGTAGTCGGGGGCGTCGGAGGGGCCGGGGGAGGCGAAAGTGGAATCGGAGGGCGTCGCGTCAGTCATACGCCCCACGATATGCCGTGCGGCAGGCTTGCAACGCGGGTGCTAGTATGTACTTCGACCGGCCGGACACCTGTGTGCCCGGCCCACAAGTGGAGGCTCCCTCCCACCTGACCGCCCTCCGGGGAGGCAGGTCTTCCGGTCAGGCGGTATCCATCGTTCCGTACGGACGATGGAAAGCTGCCCGAGTTTGCGCCCCGCGGTTCGCACGCGGCGGTGCTCCGGTTGTTTTGGAGCCCCTGCCTGTGCCCGGCGGGGCTTTTTTCATTCTCCGCCGCGGTAGGTCGGACGACAAATGACGTCAGCGGCTGCCTGCCAGGCAGTCGTGTGGTGCTACCGAGGAGGATCCATCAGCACCGAGCCCCGCATCAACGACCGGATTCGCGTTCCCGAGGTTCGACTCGTCGGTCCCAGCGGCGAGCAGGTCGGCATCGTGCCGCTTGCCAAGGCGCTTGAACTGGCGCAGGAGTACGACCTCGACCTGGTCGAGGTCGCGGCGTCCGCACGCCCGCCGGTCTGCAAGCTCATGGACTACGGCAAGTTCAAGTACGAGTCGGCCATGAAGGCCCGTGAGGCGCGCAAGAACCAGGCGCACACGGTCATCAAGGAAATGAAGCTCCGGCCGAAGATCGACCCGCACGACTATGACACCAAGAAGGGTCACGTCGTTCGGTTCCTCAAGCAGGGCGACAAGGTCAAGATCACGATCATGTTCCGTGGTCGCGAGCAGTCCCGGCCGGAACTCGGCTACCGACTGCTGCAGCGTCTGGCTTCGGACGTCGAGGACCTCGGGTTCATCGAGTCGAACCCGAAGCAGGACGGCCGAAACATGATCATGGTCCTCGGTCCGCACAAGAAGAAGACCGAGGCCATGGCCGAGGCCCGCGAGGCGCAGGCCGCCCGCAAGGCCGAGCGCCAGGGTGTCGCCTACACCGACGAGGGCGTCGCCTTCACCGACGACGAGGCTCCTTCCGAGGACGCCCCGTCCGAGGTGCAGGAGACCGAGGCCGTCGCCGACAAGGCAGTCGCCGAAGAGGCGCCTGCCGACGAGACGAACGCCCAGGCCTGATTCCGGGGCAGCCCGTCTCGGACCACCGACACAACATGACGCTCCCGAAGCCGGTCCGCAGTGGACCGGTGGGAGCGTTACCGACGAGGAGATAACGGCGCTATGCCGAAGAACAAGACGCACAGCGGTTCCAAGAAGCGCTTCAAGATCACCGGCTCCGGCAAGGTGCTCCGTGAGCGCGCCGGCAAGCGCCACCTGCTCGAGCACAAGTCGTCCCGTGTCACCCGCCGCCTGACCGGCACCGCGGAGATGGCCCCCGGCGACGCCGCGAAGATCAAGAAGCTTCTCGGCAAGTGACGTTCGCCGCTCCCCTTCCGGGAGCGGAACGTCAAGACCGGGACCCCATCGAATTCGGGCCGTGTGAAGACAACCACGGCCCCGCTACAAGGAGTTAAAAAGTGGCACGCGTCAAGCGGGCAGTAAACGCCCACAAGAAGCGCCGGGCGATCCTCGAGGCGGCCTCCGGCTACCGCGGTCAGCGTTCGCGCCTGTACCGCAAGGCCAAGGAGCAGGTCACCCACTCGCTGGTCTACAACTTCAACGACCGCAAGAAGCGCAAGGGCGACTTCCGTCAGCTGTGGATCCAGCGCATCAACGCCGCTGCCCGCCAGAACGGCATGACGTACAACCGCCTCATCCAGGGTCTGAAGGCCGCCAACATCGAGGTGGACCGCAAGATCCTCGCGGAGCTGGCCGTCAACGACGCCAACGCGTTCGCCGCCCTCGTCGAGGTCGCGCAGAAGGCCCTCCCGGCCGACGTCAACGCGCCGAAGGCCGCTGCCTAAAGCCTCGCCGGCCGCGTCACGCGGCCGGCAACCGCGGACCCGCAGGCTTCTCGCCTGCGGGTCCGCGTGCTTTCCCCGCCCGGACCCCGTAGAGAGAACCGCTGAGACCCATGGGCTACCCCGACGAGCTGATCTCCCCCCGATCCCCGCGGGTGGCCGCAGCCAGGCGCCTGGCGCGGCGCAACTTCCGCACCAAGGAGCGCCGGTTCATCGCGGAGGGCCCGCAGGCCGTCCGCGAGGCCGTCGAGCACCGCGGCCCCCAGGGGCCGACCCTGATCGAGCTGTTCGTCACCGTCGAGGCCGCCGAGCGCTACGCCGACATCGTCGAGGCCGCCCTGCTCTCCGGGGCCCGCGTGCACCACGCCTGCGACGAGGTCCTCGCCGAGGTGTCCCAGACCGTCACCCCGCAGGGTCTCGTCGGCGTCTGCCACTTCCTCGACTCGCCCTTCGAGGAGATCCTCAAGGCCGGACCCAAACTGGTGGCCGTCCTCGCGCACGTCCGCGACCCCGGCAACGCCGGTACCGTCCTGCGCTGCGCCGACGCCGCGGGCGCCGACGCGGTGGTCCTCACCGACGCCTCCGTGGACCTGTACAACCCCAAGTCCGTACGCGCCTCCGTCGGCTCCCTCTTCCACCTCCCGGTGGCGGTCGGCGTCCCCGTCGAGCAGGCCGTGGACGGGCTGCGGGCGGCCGGCGTGCGGATCCTCGCGGCCGACGGGGCCGGCGAGGACGACCTCGACGCCGAACTGGACGCGGGCACCATGGGCGGCCCCTCGGCCTGGGTCTTCGGCAACGAGGCCTGGGGCCTGCCCGAGGAGACCCGCGCGCTTGCGGACGCCGTCGTGCGGGTACCGATCCACGGCAAGGCGGAGAGCCTGAACCTGGCGACGGCCGCCGCCGTGTGTCTCTACGCGTCCGCGCGAGCACAGCGGGCGCCCGGAGGGTGCCGCTCCGTGACCCCCAGCTAGTAATGTGACGGCCCGGGGGCCCACTGCGGTACTCGGAGATGTGGGGTACGGGGACATGACCGTCGGTACGAACAGCCTGCCGGGAGCCGCGGCCGGGGCCGGGCAGCGACCCGGGGACGCCCCCGGACCGCACGGCCCGGCCGTCGCCGTCCCCGACGGCCTGCCCGGCGTACCGCACCAGGCGGGCGCCCCCGGAGCCGACGGCGGTGCCGGATACGGTCTCGACCCCGACGACCTGCCCGACGGTCTCGTCGTCGCCGACCACGCGGGCCGGGTCATCTGCTTCAACCGGGCCGCCGGCCGGATGACCGCCACCGACCCCCGCCAGGCCCTCGGCAGCCGCATCGACCGCGCGCTGCCCCTGGAGGACCTCGAAGGCCGCCGCTGGTGGGCCCTGACCGACCCCTACGGCGGCCTCGCCACCCGGCGCGGACAGCCCGAGCGCAACCTCCTGCTGCCGGGCGGGCGCGAGGTACTGGTGTCCGCCCGTTACGTGCGCACCCATCCCACCGGCCCGGTGAGCCGCCTCGTCGTGACCCTGCGCGGCACCGAGGCCCGCCGCCGCACCGAGCGCAGCCACGCCGAGCTGATCGCCACCGTCGCCCACGAACTGCGCTCCCCGCTGACCTCCGTGAAGGGGTTCACCGCGACCCTGCTCGCCAAGTGGGAGCGGTTCACCGACGACCAGAAGCGGCTCATGCTGGAGACCGTCGACGCCGACGCCAACCGTGTCACCCGGCTGATCGCCGAGCTCCTCGACATCTCCCGCATCGACTCCGGTCGCCTCGAAGTGCGCCGCCAGCCCGTCGACCTCGCCGCCGCCGTGGGGCGACACGTCCAGGCCCTCATCGCGAACGGCCAGACCCCCGAACGGTTCCTCGTCCGGGTCTGCCGACCCCTGCCCGACCTGTGGGCCGATCCCGACAAGATCGACCAGATCCTCGGCAACCTGCTCGAAAATGCGGTGCGCCACGGAGACGGAACGGTCACCATCGACGTGTCGCCGCACGAGAAGGGAACCGCCGTCACCGTGACCGACGAAGGGCCCGGGATCCCCGAGGAGTCGATGGGCCGCGTGTTCACCCGTTTCTGGCGGGGGAGCAAGCGCGGTGGCACCGGCCTGGGCCTGTACATCGTCAAGGGCATCGTGGAGGCCCACGGCGGCACCATCACCGTCGGCCGCGGGCCCGGCGGCGGCGCCCGGTTCCGATTTATCCTGCCCGTCGCCGCCCCGGCCTACCTCACGCAGTAAGACCGCGCGGGATCTCGCCAGGCGGCCCACGGGCGCCTCACACCCCCGACGACCTTTAGACTCGTCCTTTGGCACCTTTGTGTCCACGTGCCGATCGCGGCGAGACGTTTCGATCGAGTCGTGCGGGGACCACCAGCCAGCCATCGGAAGTACGGGAAGAGATGTCGGCACCGAACAAGTCGTACGACCCTGTCGAGGTCGAGGCACTGAAACCGGAAGAGATCGAGCGCATGCGGGACGAGGCGCTCGCCGCCTTCGCGTCCGCCGGCGACCTCGACGAGCTCCGCGAGGCGAAGACCGCGCACATGGGCGACCGCTCGCCCCTGGCGCTCGCCAACCGTGAGATCGGCGCCCTGCCGCCCCAGGCCAAGGCCGAGGCGGGCAAGCGCGTCGGTCAGGCCCGTGGCGCCGTGAACAAGGCCTTCGGGGCCCGCACGGTCGAGCTGGAGGCCGAGCGCGACGAGCGGGTGCTGGTCGAGGAGGCGGTGGACGTCACGCTGCCCCACGACCGGATCCCCGCCGGCGCCCGCCACCCCCTGACCACGCTGATGGACCGCATCGCGGACATCTTCGTGGCCATGGGGTACGAGGTCGCCGAGGGCCCCGAGGTCGAGGCGGAGTGGTTCAACTTCGACGCCCTCAACTTCACGCCCGACCACCCCGCGCGCCAGATGCAGGACACCTTCTTCGTCCGGGGGCCGGAAGGCACCGAGGGCGACGAGTCGGGCGTCGTGCTGCGCACCCACACCTCCCCGGTGCAGGCGCGCTCGCTGCTGGAGCGCAAGCCCCCCGTCTACATCGTCTGCCCCGGTCGCGTGTACCGGACCGACGAGCTCGACGCGACGCACACCCCGGTGTTCCACCAGGTCGAGCTGCTCGCCGTCGACGAGGGCCTGACCATGGCGGACCTCAAGGGCACCATGGACCACATGGTCCAGGAGCTGTTCGGCGAGGGCACCACCACGCGCCTGCGCCCGCACTTCTTCCCCTTCACCGAGCCGTCCGCCGAGATGGACATGCAGTGCTACGTGTGTCGCGGCGCGTCGGTGGGCAACCCCGACCGTCCCTGCCGCACCTGCTCCAGCGAGGGCTGGATCGAGCTCGGCGGCTGCGGCATGGTCAACCCCAAGGTGCTGACCGCCTGCGGCGTGGACCCGGAGAAGTACAGCGGGTTCGCCTTCGGCTTCGGCATCGAGCGGATGCTGATGTTCCGTCACAACGTGGAAGACATGCGAGACATGGTGGAGGGTGACGTTCGCTTCACCCGGCCGTTCGGGAGTGAGATCTGATGCGCGTCCCGCTTTCCTGGCTGCGGGAGTACGTCGACCTCCCCGCAGGTGAAACCGGCCGCGACGTGGCCGCCAAGCTCGTCGACGCCGGCCTCGAGGTCGAGACCGTCGAGCAGCTCGGCGGTGGCCTCAAGGGCCCCCTCGTCGTCGGCAAGGTCCTGACGATCGAGGAGCTCGACGGCTTCCGCAAGCCGATCCGCTTCTGCACGGTCGACGTCGGCGCGGCCAACGGCACCGGCGAACCGCAGGAGATCGTCTGCGGCGCCCGGAACTTCGCCGTCGGCGACAAGGTCGTCGTGGTCCTGCCCGGCGCCGTCCTGCCCGGGGACTTCGCGATCGCCTCGCGCAAGACCTACGGCAAGACCTCGCACGGCATGATCTGCTCGGGCGACGAGCTCGGCATGGGCGACGACGGCACGCACGGCATCATCGTGCTGCCGCCCGAGTACGAGGTCGGCACCGACGCGATCGAGCTGCTCCAGCTCGTCGACGAGGTCCTCGACATCGACATCACCCCGGACCGCGGCTACTGCATGTCGATGCGCGGTGTGGCCCGCGAGGCCGCCACCGCCTACGGCCTGCCGCTGCGCGACCCGGCGCTGCTCGACGTCCCGGCGCCCAACTCCTACGGCTACCTGGTCAAGATCGACGACCCGGCCGGCTGCGACCGCTTCACCGCCCGCACGGTGACCGGCCTCGACCCCGAGGCCCGGTCGCCGATCTGGCTCACGCGCCGCCTCCAGAAGGCGGGCATGCGCCCGATCTCGCTCGCGGTCGACGTCACCAACTACGTCATGTTGGAGCTGGGCCAGCCGCTGCACGCCTACGACCGCTCCCGTCTCGACGGCGCCATCGGCGTCCGCCGCGCGGAGCAGGGCGAGAAGTTCACCACCCTCGACGGCGTCAAGCGCACCCTCGATGCCGAGGACCTGGTGATCACCGACAACAGCGGCCCGATCGGGCTCGCCGGTGTCATGGGCGGCGCCAACACCGAGATCGCCGACTCCGTCACCGACCCCGAGACCGGGCAGGTCACGGGCACCACGGACGTCGTCATCGAGGCCGCCCACTTCGACGCCATCGCGATCTCGCGCACCGCCCGCCGCATGAAGCTCTCCTCCGAGGCCTCCAAGCGCTTCGAGCGGGGCGTCGACCCGCAGGCCGCCGCCGCGGCCGCCCAGCGGACCGTCGACCTGCTCGTGCTGCTCGCGGGCGGCACCGCCGAGGCCGGGGTCACCGAGCTCACCGCACCGGGCGCCCCGCGCACCGTCGCGATGAGCGCCGACCACCCCGACCGCGTCGCGGGCATGGACTACGGCCGCGAGACCGTCGTCCGTCGCCTCCAGGAGATCGGCTGCGACGTCTACGGCCAGGACGAGCTCGTCGTCACCGTCCCCTCGTGGCGGCCCGACCTCGCCGAGCCCAACGACCTCGCCGAGGAGGTCATCCGGCTGGAGGGCTACGGGAACCTCCCGTCCACCCTCCCGCAGGTGCCCTCCGGTCGCGGTCTGACCGCCCGGCAGCAGTTGCACCGCCGGGTCGGCCGCGCGCTGGCCGGCTCCGGCTACGTCGAGGCCCTGAGCTACCCGTTCATCGGCGAGCAGGTCTTCGACCAGCTCCAGCTCCCGGCCCACGACGTCACCCGCCAGGTCGTCAAGCTGGTCAACCCGATCTCCGACGAGGAGCCGGCGCTGCGCACCACGCTGCTGCCGGGTCTGCTCGGCGCGCTGCGCCGCAACGACAGCCGGGGCAGCCACGACCTCGCGCTCTTCGAGACCGGTTCGGTCTTCCGGGCCGCCGCGCGGCCGGGCGTCGCCGTACGACTGCCCGTCGACCGGCGTCCCACCGACGAGGAGATCGAGACCCTGAACGCGGCCCTGCCCGCGCAGCCGCGGTACGCCGCGGTCGTGCTGGCCGGTGGCCGCGAGCAGGCCGGCTGGTGGGGCAAGGGCCGCCCGGCCGACTGGGCGGACGCGGTCCAGGCCGCCCGGGCGCTGGCCGTCGAGGCGGGCACCGAACTGGTCGTCCGTCAGGGCCAGTACGGTCCGTGGCACCCCGGCCGGTGCGCCGAGCTCGTCGTCACCCTGGACGGGGTGGAGACGGTCATCGGCCACGCGGGCGAGCTGCACCCCCGGGTCGTCAAGGCGATGGGCCTGCCGGCCCGCACCAGCGCGATGGAGCTCGACCTCGACCGCCTCGCGGCGGCCGGTGGCGAGGCCCTTCAGGCACCCCGGATCTCCACCTTCCCGGTGGCGACCCAGGACGTCGCGCTGATCGTCGACGCGTCCGTGCCGGCCGCCTCCGTGGAGGCCGCGCTGCGCAAGGGAGCGGGTGAACTGCTGGAGTCCCTGCGGCTGTTCGACGTGTTCACCGGCGAGCAGGTCGGCGCGGGCAAGAAGTCGCTGGCCTACGCGCTGCGTTTCCGCGCGTCCGACCGCACGCTGACGGCCGAGGAGTCCACGGCCGCCCGCGATGCGGCGGTGGCGCTGGCCGCGGAGCGGACCGGAGCGGTGCTGCGCGGCGCGTGAGCGCGCCGATGTAGGTGGAAGCAGGCAGGCAGGGGCACCTCCGGGACACCGGAGGTGCCCCTGCCGCTTTTCCGGGGCCGGCACCCCAGCTCACTCGTTCGGGTGAGAAGCCCGGAGGCCCGCGTCCGGTACGTCCGCAGGTCGACACAATCGTTGCGGCCGCAGGGCCGGAGGGGAGCGACCGACGGATGATCACGCGCGGGGAGACGCCCCCGGCACGCCGGGCGGACGTCACGGCCCGGGCCGGCGCCGCGATGGCGTCACTGCCGCACGACCGGGGAGCGCGGGGCTGCGGGGTGCCGCGGTCCGGCGGAACGCTCGTCCCGCACGCCGGAGCGGCCGAGGCCGCCCGGGACGGACAGGGCCGGTCCTTCCCGCTGCGCCGCGTCCTCGAACAGGCGCCGGCGCTCACGCCCGCGCGGCTGGTCGCGGGCGTGCACGCCGCGCCGGCGCGCCGCACCGGCGGGCGGTTCGCCGACGGCGTCGCCCCGCCGGCGCCGCGCGACGACCGTGTCCGACCGACCCGGCCCTGCCCACCCGTACCGGCGTGACCGGACCCCGACTTCGGACCGGACCGTTCACCACCGGCACCGGTGGCGCCGCTCCGCACCGGGCCGGTGGACGGGCCCGGTGCGGATACGGCCCGGCTGCCGGGGCCCGGCGACCAACCGGGGCCCGCGGCAGCCGTGGCGCGCCGCCCGCCTGCCATGGAGTGTCGGGCAGACAGCAAGGCGGGCGGCGCGGTGTCGGGTCGTCGCACTGTACGAGGGGGAGCCGACGACCCGAGCGGCCTCATTGGCGAGGCTCTTCAGTGAAGCGCGCCGGGCCCCCTCCGCGGCAGGGTGCGGATCGCATTTATGCGCGTACTCGATTCGCACCCCGTGTGAATCGGACGCACTGCGCCCCGCGTGAAGTACCCACCCGCTAGCCTGAATTCCGACGAGCCCTTGGAGGGCCCATGCAGCCCAACGCCCTGCTCGACGCCCTCCTCGCCGAGGCGGCCATGTCCCACGCCGGACTCGCCGCGCACGTGAACCAGGCGGGCCGGACCCGAGGACTCGCGCTGCGCTACGAACACACCGCGGTCTCCCGGTGGTTGAAGGGGCAGCGGCCGCGCGGCCAGGTGCCCGACCTGATCTGCGAGGTGCTCGGGGGACGCCTGCACCGCCCCCTGGCCCTCGACGACATCGGGCTCGGTCTGCCCGACCGGCCCGCCCCGCACACGGCCGGACTCAGCGGTTTCGTGGACCGCGCCACCGCCCTGTGGCGCTCCGACGAACTGGGGCGGCCCGGGCAGCTCACCGCCGAGGCGGTCACCGGCACCCCGGCCGTCATCCCGGTGTGGGAGTGGGAGAACCCGCCGGAGGACGCGGACGTGTCCCGGGAGGGGCCGCACCGGATCGGGCCCGAGCACATCGAGATCCTGCGGGCCGCCCGCGCGCACTACGAGCTGATGTACCGGCGGGCCGGCGGTGTCGCCACCCGGGACCGGATCGTGCGCTTCCTCGGCAACGAGACGGCCCCGATGCTGCGCGGCGGTTACCCCGACCCGGTCGGGCGCCTGCTGTACCGGGCCACCGGCTCGCTGGTGGCGGTGGCGGGGATCTGCGCGTACGACTCCGACGCCCACGGGCTGGCCCAGCGCTACTTCCACCAGGCGCTGCGCCTGGCGAAGGCCAGCGGGGACCGGGGGCTCGGCGCGTACGTGATCGCCCTGCTGGTCAACCAGTCCCTGCACCTGCGCGACCACCGGCAGGCCGTCGCCTTCGCCGAGGCCGCGCTGCGGGCCGCCGGCCGGCACACCACCCCGGCGCTGGCCGCCGACCTGTACGCGATGCAGGCCAAGGCGTACGCCCGACTCGGGGAGACGGCGGCGGCGTTGTCCTGCATCCGGCGCGCCGAGGCCGCGGCGGGCCGGATCCGGCCGGGTACCGAGCCCGATGAGACCGGGTACGTGCAGCCCGGGCTGGTGAACGTACAGGTCGCCGAGGCGTTGCTGAGCCTGGGCGACCTGCGGGCGGCGCACGCGCAGGCCGTCGAGGCCGTGGCCACCCCGGCGCACGACCGGGGTCGGGTGCACCGGCTGGCGATGCTGTGCGAGATCCAGCTGAGGCAGGGCGAGGCGGACGGGGCGGTGGCGGCGGCGGCCGAAATGGCCGAGCGGGCCAAGGGCATGGAGTCGCTGCGGCTGCGCGACCGGCTGCGAACGGTCCGCGAAAAGCTGTTGACCAGCGGTTCGGCGGGTGCGGAGGAGACGGCCCACCTGATCGACGAGGCGCTGCGCGTTCCCCTGTGAGGACGTGAGCTGCTGCGATGTTGCCACCAACCGAACCGAAAGGTGGCAATACCGTGCAGTGGACGAACCTGAGTGAGCAAACCGTGTACAAGAACCGCTGGTTCGACGTGAACCTCGCCGACGTGGAACTCCCCGACGGCCGGCACCTGGACCACTTCGTCATCAGGCTGCGGCCGGTCGCCGTCGCCACCGCCGTCAACGAGGCCGACGAGGTGCTGCTGCTGTGGCGGCACCGGTTCATCACCGACAGCTGGGGCTGGGAGCTCCCGGCCGGGGTCGTCGAGGACGGCGAGGACATCGCGTGCGCGGCGGCCCGGGAGATGGAGGAGGAGTCGGGCTGGCGGCCGGGCCCGCTGCGGCACCTGATGACCGTCGAGCCGTCCAACGGCCTGACGGACGCCCGCCACCACCTCTACTGGGCGGACGGCGCGACCTGGACAGGGCACCCGCAGGACGCGTTCGAGTCCTCGCGCCGCGAGTGGGTCCCGCTCGAACAGGTGCCGGAGATGATCGCGCGCGGGGAGATCCCGGCCGCCAACATGGCGGCCGGGCTGCTCCTGCTGCACCACCTGCGACTGGGCCGCCCGTAGGGAGGCCCCCGTCACGTCCTAGCCGTACGGGTAGAAGCCCGAGCCGGTCTTGCGGCCGAGGCGGCCGGCGTCGACCATGCGCTGGAGCAGCGGGGGAGCGGCGTACAGCGGCTCCTTGTACTCGGCGTACATCGAGTCGGCGATGGAGGCGATGGTGTCCAGGCCGATCAGGTCGGACAGCTTGAGCGGGCCCATCGGGTGGGCGCAGCCCAGTTCCATGCCGTTGTCGATGTCCTCGCGGCTCGCGATGCCGGACTCGAACATCCGGATCGCGGACAGCAGGTACGGCACGAGCAGCGCGTTGACGACGAAGCCGGAACGGTCCTGGGCGCGGACCGCGTGCTTGCCGAGCACGTCCCGCACCAGGGCCTCGGCCCGCTTGACGGTCTCCTCGCCGGTGGTCAGCGCGGGGATCAGCTCGACGAGCTTCTGCACCGGTGCCGGGTTGAAGAAGTGGATGCCGATGACCTGGTCCGGACGCGAGGTCGCGACGGCCAGCTTCACCAGCGGGATGGAGGAGGTGTTGGAGGCGAGGATCGCGTCCGGGCGGGTGATCACCTGGTCGAGGACCTGGAAGATCTCCGTCTTGACCTGCTCGTTCTCGACGACCGCCTCGATGACGAGGTCGCGGTCGGCGAACTCGCCGAGGTCCGTGGTGAAGCTGAGGCGGGCCAGGGTGGCGTCCCGCTCCTCGTCGCTGATCTTGCCGCGTTCGGCGGCCTTGGTCAGGGAGTTGTGCAGCCGGGTCCGCCCGATCTCCAGCGCCTCGCCGGTGGTCTCGGCGACCATCACCTCAAGACCGCTGCGGGCGCACACCTCGGCGATGCCCGCGCCCATCTGGCCACAGCCCACCACGCCGACCCGGGTGATGTCGGTCGGGAGGGTAGAGAGGTCCGTCACGTCGTGCCTTTCGCTGCTCATCCATCGCGGGTCCCCCGTACTCGACAGTGGTAACTGCGTTCCGACGCCCGCCACGCCCCCCGACGTTACCCCCGACGTTGAGCGAAGTGGCGGGCCGGGGCGGGCATGCTGGGCGCACGCAACGCATTGTCACGGAACGGAACGGAGTCGTCACATGACGTACATCGGACGGCGGAAGCTACTGGCCGGAGCGGCGGGGGCGCTGGCCTCCACGGCGGTGGCCGGCCCGGCGGCCGCGGTGCGCGGGAGCGCGGCGCCGGGGGAGCGGGTGGCTGTGCCCGGGGAGCGGGCGGTGGCGGAGCGGGCGGCGGACCGGGGGCCGGACCGTGAGTTCCGCGGCATGTGGATCGCCTCCGTGGAGAACGTGGACTGGCCCTCCAGGAGCGGGCTGTCGGCAGCGGCGCAGCGCGCGGAGCTGCTCTCGTTGCTGGACACCGCCGTCGAGCGCCGACTGAACGCGGTGATCCTCCAGGTCCGGCCCACGGCCGACGCGATGTGGCCCTCGACGCGGGAGCCCTGGTCGCAGTGGCTGACCGGGCAGCAGGGCCGCGACCCGGGTTGGGACCCGCTGGGCACCGCGGTCACCGAGGCCCACGCGCGCGGCCTGGAGCTGCACGCCTGGTTCAATCCGTACCGCGTCGCCAACCACACCGATCCCGGCCGGCTGGTCGCCACGCACCCCGCGCGCCGCAACCCCGGCTGGACCGTCCCGTACGGCGGCAAGCTCTACTACAACCCCGGGCTGCCGCAGGTCCGCGACTTCGTGCAGCGGGCGATGCTCGAAGCCGTCGAGCGCTACCCGGTCGACGGGGTGCACTGGGACGACTACTTCTACCCGTACCCGGTCGCCGGGCAGTACTTCGACGACGACGAGGCCTTCGAGCAGTACGGCTCCGGCTTCGCCTCGCGCGCCGACTGGCGCCGCGACAACACCGACACCCTCGTGCGCGAGATGGCGCAGAAGCTGCGCGCGGTGCGGCCGGCCGCCCGCTTCGGGGTCAGCCCGTTCGCGGTGTGGCGCAACTCGGACCGGGACCCCCTGGGCTCGCCGACCCGGGCGGGCGTGGCGACGTACGACGACCTCTACGCGGACACCCGCAAGTGGGTCACCCAGGGTTGGCTCCACTACATCGCGCCGCAGGCGTACTGGCACATCGGCCATCCGACCGCCGACTACGCCGCCATCGTGCCCTGGTGGGCGGACGCCGTGCGGGGCACGGGGGTCGACCTGTACGTGGGGGAGGCCCTGTACCGCTGCGACGCCCGCAGCACCACGCCCGCCTGGCGGGACCCGGCGGAACTGTCCCGCCACGTGAGGCTGGCCCGGGACCGAGCGGAGGTCCGCGGCCACGTCTACTTCTCGGCGAAGCAGGTGGTCGCGGACCCCAACGGAGCGATGGCCAGGGTCATCGCCGACCATTACCCGACAGTCGTGCCGCCGCGCTGAACCCGGTGCCGCCGGTCAGCCGGCGGGGTCGGCGGGGTGCCGGACCACGCAGTCGGGTCCGGGAGCCATGAGCGCTTCGTGCCCGTCCTGGAAGCGGACCCGGTAGGGCGGGGTTCCGTTCTCCCCCAGGATCTGGGTGATCTCGCCGACCTTGTCGTTCTGTCCGACCACCCTGCCGTGCTGCACGATCTGGTCGCCCTCGGTGGCATGCATAGTGACCTCCTCGACGGTGGTCCGATCCGATCCGGTGATAGCAGTTTAGGGCGGTTCGCTGCTATTTGACCCGCTGGGTCGCGGTGATGCAGACGAGCACGGCGCAGGCGGCCAGCGGGGTGGCGGGGGACATTTCCTCGCCCAGCAGGACCACCGACCACAGCAGGGTCAGCAGCGGCTGGGCGAGCTGGAGCTGGCTGGCGCGCGGGGCCCCGATCGCGGCCATCCCGCGGTACCAGACGTACAGACCGAGGAAGGTGGATCCGGCCGCCGCCCAGACCAGCCCGATCAGACCGTGGCCGGTGAGGTGGACCGGCTCGTACGCGAGACCGAGCGCGGATCCGGCCGCGCTGAGCGGCAGGCACAGCACCAGGGCCCAGCCGATCACCTGCCAGCCCGGCAGCGTCCGCGCGAGCCGGGCGCCCTCGGTGTACCCGGCGGCGCACACCAGCAGCGCCCCGAACAGGTAGGCGTCCCCGGTCGACACGCTGCCGCCGCTCTGGGCGAGGGTGAAGCCGAGCACGATCGCGGCCCCGGCGACGGCCGCCGCCCAGAACCGCCGCGAGGGGCGGGCGCCGGTGCGCAGCGCGGACAGCGCGGCGGTGGTCAACGGCAGCAGCCCGACGACGACGGCCGCGTGCGAGGTGGTGGAGGTCCGCAGGGCCAGGGTGGTCAGCAGCGGGAAGCCGACCACCACCCCGCCCGCCACGACGGCGAGCCCCGCCCAGTGCTCGCGGGCGGGCGGCCGGACCCGGCCGGCGAGCAGGAAGACGCCGGCGATGGCCGCGGCGAGGAGACTGCGCAGCGCGACGAGCGACCAGGGGCCGAAGCTCTCCAGGCCCCAGGCGGTGGCGGGGAAGGTCAGCGAGAACGCCACGACTCCGAGCAGGGCGAGCAGCGTGCCCGAGCGGCCGGCGGCGGTGCCGGTACCGCTTCCCGTGCCGGCGTCGGTGCCGTTTTCCGTGCCCGCGCCGTGTCCCGGACCCGAGCCGTTTTCCGTGCCCGAGGCCGTGCCCGCGCCGGTTCCGGCCGCGGGTCCCGGGCCGGCGGTGGGCCGGACCGCTATCGAGGTGGGGCGAGTAGCGCTATTCTGTGCTGTCATGTATGAGCGTAGCAGTGTGGCGGAACTCGCGGAATGCCTGAAGTCGGAGCTCGACCGCTACCCGGTGGGTGGAAAGCTGCCGTCGAGCCGGGCCCTGGTGGAGCGGTTCCGGGTCAGCCCCGTCACCGTGACCCGGGCGCTGGCCCAGCTCGCCGCCGAGGGACTGGTCGTCACCCGTCCCGGCGCCGGGGCGTTCCGTTCCCGGCCGCGTACGACGGCGCCCGCGCCGGCCGACACCTCCTGGCAGGAGGTCGCCCTGAGCGCCGAGGGGGCCGGGGACGTCGTGCCGCGTTCGGTGGACGCCTCCGGGGTGATGATCTCGCTCACCGCGCCGCCGCCCGGGGTCATCGAGCTCAACAGCGGCTACCTGCACCCCTCGATGCAACCCGAGCGGGCCATGGCGGCGGCCCTGGCCCGGGCCGGACGCCGGCCCGGGGCGTGGGGGCGCCCGCCCGTGGAGGGGCTGCCCGAGCTGCGCGACTGGTTCGCCCGGGAGATCGGCGGCGCCGCCGGGTCCGTGCGCGCCGCCGACGTACTGATCTCGGCGGGCGGGCAGAGCGCCCTCACCACCGCCCTGCGGGCACTGGCCCCGCCCGGCAGCCCGGTCCTGGTCGAGTCGCCCACCTACCCCGGGCTGCTGGCCATCGCCCGCTCCTCGGGCTGCCGGCCCGTGCCGGTCCCGGTCGACGCCGACGGGGTCCGGCCGGAACTCCTGGCCGCCGCCTTCGAAGCGACGGGCGCGCGGGTCTTCGTGTGCCAGCCGGTGTTCCAGAACCCGACCGGGGCGGTGCTGTCCGCCGCGCGGCGGCCCGAGGTGCTGCGGATCGCGCGGGCCGCCGGCGCCTTCGTGGTGGAGGACGACTACGCCCGCCACCTGGCCCACGACGACAGCGGCCCGCTGCCCGCCACCCTCGCCTCGGAGGATCCGGACGCCGTGGTGGTGCACGTCCGCTCCCTCACGAAGCCCACCTCGCCCAGCCTGCGGGTCGGGGCCATCGCCGCCCGCGGCCCCGTGCTGGACCGGCTGCGGGCCATCCAGGTCGTGGACAACTTCTTCGTGTCCCGGCCCCTCCAGGAAGCCGCCCTCGAACTGGTCGGGGCGCCCGCCTGGCCCCGTCACCTGCGGGCCGTCGCCGCCGAACTGCGCCACCGCCGGGACGTGCTCGCCGGCGCCCTGCGCCGGGAACTTCCCTCCGTCGAGCTGCCCCATCTGCCGTCCGGTGGCTACCAGTTGTGGGTGCGGCCCGGGGGTCCGGGCGACGACTTCGACTTCGCGGCGACGGCCCTGCGCGCCGGGGTCGCCGTCGCCCCGGGCCGCCCCTACTTCTGTGCGGAGCCGCCGGCCCCGTACGTCCGCCTCAGCTTCGCCGGCGTCCCGGGATCCGATGAACTCGTGCAGGCCGTGGAGCGGTTGCGGGCCGCCCTCGACCGGGAGGCGGGTCGCGGTGATCAAACCGGTTGAGAGCCCCGGGGCGCCCTCCTAACCTGCGGGCATGACCGGTACGCAGATCAACTCGCTGGCCCGTTTCCCGGAACTGGCCTCCCGCCTCGACGAGATGGAGGACTCCTGGCCGGAGTTCGCCACGCACGACCCGCTCGCCTGGCTGCTCTACCCGAGCATCGTCACCGAGTTCCCGGAGTTCGTCTGGGTCGCGACCGAGGGCGACGAGGTGGTGGCCCGGGCCTACGCCGTGCCCTTCGCCCTGCACGCGACCGGACGGGACGGGGTGTTGCCCGGCCAGGGTTGGGACCGCGTCCTGATGTGGGCCTTCTCCGACCACCGGCGCGGCGTCCGCCCCGACACGCTCAGTGCCATCGAGGTCAGTGTCGCCGTCGGTCGGCAGGGCGAGGGCCTCTCCGCCCGGATGTTGGCCGTCATGCGCGAGGCCGCCGGCGCCGCCGGGTTCGCGGAACTGGTGGCGCCGGTCCGGCCGAACGGCAAACCCGCGGAGCCGGACGCGCCGATGGCGGAGTACGCGTACCGGACCCGCGAGGACGGTCTGCCGTACGACCCGTGGCTGCGGGTGCACGTGCGGGCGGGAGGGGTGATCGACTCGGTGGCCCCGCTGTCGATGACGATCAACGGCGCCCTCGACGAGTGGCGCGAGTGGACGGGGCTGCCCTTCGACGAGCCGGGCCCCGTCCACGTGCCCGGGGCGTTGGCGCCCGTCCACTGCGACCCGGAGCGGGGCCACGCGGTCTACGTGGAACCGAACGTGTGGGTCCGGCACGGGCTCGGCGCCACCGGGACGACCGCCGCGATTCAGAACAGCATGACCGGGGCGGTCGCCGAGGAGGCGAGGTAGATCCCGCCGATGCCGGCGTAGGTCGCCCGGTAGCCGCGCAGGATCTCGTCCAGCGGGATGGTCAACCGCGGCGGGCTGTCGCAGCGCGCCGCCCCGAACTGGTCGGTGACGGCGGTGCACAGCTGTCGGCCGCCGAGGGTGGTGAAGGTGACGGGTACGCCGTCGAGCCCGGCGGGGGCGTCGGTGATCCGGACGGTGGCGTTCAGGTTCTTCACGCCGAACAGCAGGCCGTTGAGCTTCGCCGGTCCGGCGCCCGCCAACGTGGCGACGGCGGGCCGGACCCGGTCGGGGGTGTCGCAGAGCTGCGGTCCCGCGGCGAAGACCTGACCGGTGGGGCAGGCGTGCACGGTGGCGACCCCGGCCGCGCACTGCACGTAGAAGCGGTGGTCCTGGGGCCTCGGCAGCCGTCCGTCGGCCCCGCACTCCCCGACGCCGGCCGCGGCGGCACCGGCCGCGGGTGCGGCGCCGGCCGGTGCGACGGCGAGTCCCAGTGCGAGCAGTGCTCCGGCGGCGGCCGCGGTGATTCCCCGGTGGATGCGTGACACCATTCCCCCTGTAACCGTGAGTAACGAGCTGGATGCGTTGCGACTATATGCATGGCCGTCCGGTGGGCACAACGGGATCCGGGGTAGTTCGCCCGTGCGAGCGTCCGGTAGTTTGAACGCGTTCAGTCGAACGGGTTCACCGATGCGGACGGGTGTCCGGGGCGAGGGGGCGGCCGTGGGGGCCGGAGCGGTGACGGGCGGGGGAGCGCACGCCGTGATCGGTGACGGCGCCCGCGAGTGGGCCCACCCGTGGCAGTACGCCCTCGCCGTGTGCG
The DNA here is from genome assembly GCF_042893755.1 of Streptomyces sp. NPDC001568. Classification (NCBI taxonomy): domain Bacteria; kingdom Bacillati; phylum Actinomycetota; class Actinomycetes; order Kitasatosporales; family Streptomycetaceae; genus Streptomyces; species Streptomyces sp. NPDC001568. The sequence goes on from NZ_JBIAVF010000012.1 coordinate 73,847, forward strand.
CGGTGCTGTCCCCCGTGCCGCCGGCGCTCGGCTGGAACCCCTTCATGGACGGACCCGGCTACCCGGTGGTCTGCGCCGTGACGGCCGGGCTCATCGCGCTGCCGCTCCTCCTCGGCCGGCGCCGGGCCTCCTTCGTGCGGGCGGCCGGCGTCGTCGGGGCGGTCGTGGTGCCCTGGTCGGTGCTCGGGTCCCTCGGCGGGATGATGGTCTTCCTCCTGTCGGCCCCGCTGTTGTGGCTGGCCGCCGTCGCCGACCCCCGTCGGCGGCCCTTGGGCGGGCTCGTCGCGGCCGGGGTCGGGGCCCTGCTGGTCGTCGCGATGGTGACCGTTCCCGGCTTCTGGTGGCGGCGGGGCTGAGCGGGTCGGCCCCAGCGGGGTGTGCGCCCGTCGCGGGTCAGCCGCCGACGGTGACGACGATCTTGCCGACCTGGCCGCCCGCCTCCATGTACCGGTGCGCCTCGGCGATCGCGTCCAGCTCGAAGCACCGGTCCACCACCGGCCCGAAGGCCCCCGTGAGCAGTCCCGACCGGACGAACTCCTCGGCCCGGCGCAGTCGTTCCGGGTCGCCGGTCGTCTCGTGGACGGTGTACGTCCGCATGTTCAGCGCGGGCATGCCGAGCTCGAACCCCGGATACGGGGTGGCCCGACCGCTCACTGCCCCGTACAGGAGGAGCGTTCCGCCGGGGGCCGTCACCCGGGCCAGGTCCACCACGCCGGGGCCGGCGACGGCGTCGAAGACGAGTTCCGCGCCCCTCCCCGCCGTGATCGCGCGCACCCGCTCGACGATGTCCTCCTCGTCGGTCACGATCACCTCGGCCGCCCCCGCCCTGAGGAGTGCCTCCCGCTTGGCCCGGCCGCGGGTCGCGGCCACGGGCACGGCGCCCACGCGGCGAGCCGTTCGGATCGCGGCCAGCCCCACGCTGCTGGAGGCGGCGGTCAGTACGACGGTGTCCCCGGCGCGCATCCCGCCGACCTCCACGAGCGCCCCGTAGGCCGTCAGGTACGGCATCCACACGGCCGCGCCGGTGATGGCGTCGAGGCCATCGGGGCGGTGCAGGACGGCGTGGGCGGGAACGAGGGCGCGTTCGGCGTAGACGCCGTGGTCGTTCATCGAGAACGCGGGGATGACGCTGATCGGATCGCCGGGGGCGAAGCCCGTCACCCGCGAGCCGACGGCTTCGACGGTGCCCGCCGCCTCCGTGCCGAGCCGGGCGGGGAACTCCTTGACCGGTTCGATGTAGTCGCCGCTGCGGAAGAGGACCTCGGCCCGGTTGAGCCCGATCGCCTCCACCCGGATCAGGACCTCGTCGGGGCCGGGCGGGCCCACCTCGAGGTCCTCCAGCCGCAGTACGTCCGGACCGCCGTGTTCGTGGAACCGCACCGTTCTCGTCATCACGCTCCCCCTTCGCCCGCGGCGGTGCGGAGGGTGCGCCGCCGTCACTCCCCACCCAAGCCCAAAGTACGGCCGCTGTCAAACTTCGACAGTCATCATACTTCGACCGCCGTCGTAGGATGATGGCCGGGGGGCGGAGTACGAGGAGAGCGGTGGCAGCAGTGCGAAGGACCGGGCAAGAACGCGTACCGCCCCACCCGGACATCGGGGAGATCGCCCTCCAGCAGTTGCTGGAGGCGCTCGTCGACCCCGTACGCCGGCGCATCGTCGGTGAGTTGCACGCCGCCGACGGGGACCTCGCCTGCGGTGCGATCGACCTGCCGGTCGGCAAATCGACCGCCACCCACCACTTCCACGTACTGCGCGAGGCGGGGCTCATCCGCCAGTACTACGTCGGCACCTCGCGCATGAACTCACTGCGCCGCGAGGAGGTCGACGAGGCGTTCCCCGGCCTCCTCGCCGCGCTGGTGGCCCGACCCGAACGGGGCTGACGCGACCCGGCCGGGAGCTCCCGGCCGGTCCCGCCGGGCCGAACCGGTCCCGCCGGGAGCCCCGCCGCCCCCGCGGGCTCAGCCGTCCGCGCCGGGAGCCGGTGCCAGGCCGTCCGCCACCAGGCCGGCGAGGACCGCCTGCCCGAGCGTCTGCACGGCGGACTGCGGGCGGACCATGACGGTGAACTCCTTGATCCGGCCGTCCTCGTCGAACTGGAGGAGGTCGATGCCGTGGATCTGCTTGCCGCCGACCAGGGCCCGGAAGGGCAGGACCACCGACGGCGCCTCCTGCCCGTCGGCGCTCGTCTCGACGGCGCCGTCGAGACGTCCGAGGTAGCGGAGCTCCTCGAAGGTGCGCAGCAGGACCCCGAAGAGCCCCAGGACCATGGGCTTGCCCTCGAAGGGCTTGAACTTCACCGGGCTGTAGAGCCGGATGTCGTCCGTGAACAGATCGTCCAAGGCGTCCAGGTCGCCCTTCTCCACGGCGGCGCGGAAGCGTTCGGCAGTCTCCATGACCCCTCCTCCTACTCATGAATATGACTAATCACTTTCTTGAGTATCATGCGGCTGACGGACCGGAAAAGGGAAGGGGCTGAGTCCCGATGGCCTTGCGGCATGCCGTACTCGCGGCGCTGCTGGACGACGAGTACAGCGGCTACGAACTGGCGAAGGAGTTCGGCGTCGGCGTGGCCAACTTCTGGCACGCCCTGCCCCAGCAGGTGTACGCCGAACTCGCCAAGCTGGAGAAGGCCGGCCTCGTCACGGGCCGGGAGGTGATCCAGGAATCCCGACCCAACAAGCGCCTGTTCCGGGTCACCGAAGCGGGTCGCGCCGAGCTGGAGGCGTTCGCCGTGGCCGACGTGAAGAGTTCCGTCATCCGTGACGACCTCCTCGTCAAGGTCCAGGCGTCCGACAGCATCGGCGCGGCCGCGGTGATCGCCCAGCTCGAGGAACGGGCGGTGGCCGCCGACCGCAAGATCGAGTTCCTCGGCCGGCTGCTGCGCAACCTGCGCGGGGAGGCGGCCGAGGAGGAGTACCTGCGTACGGGCCCCCGGGCCGGCGCCTATCTGACCTGCCTGCGCGGACTGGCCTTCGAACAGGGCCACCGCGACTGGTGCCTGCGGGCGGCTTCCGTCCTGCGGCTGCGTGAAGGGGGAACCACCCGTGCCGAAGACTGAGACCGGGTACGCGCGTTACGTCGCCATCGGCGACAGCCAGACCGAGGGGGTCGGCGACGGCGACGACGTCGTGGGACTGCGCGGCTTCGCCGACCGGCTCGCGGAGCACCTCGCGGCCGCCAACCCCGACCTGCTGTACGCCAACCTCGCCGTCCGGGGCCGGCTCGCCGGACAGGTCGTCGCCGAACAGCTCGACCAGGCGTTGGCGCTGCGCCCGGATCTGGTCACCGTCATAGCGGGGGTCAACGACCTGCTCCGGCCCGGGTTCGACGCGGCGCGGGTGGCGGGCCGGCTGGAGGAGGCCTTCGCCGCCCTCTCCGCCGCCGGGGCGCAGGTCGCCACCGCGACCGTCCCCGACATCGGGCGGATCGCCCCCGCGGCCCGGCCGCTGCGGCCCCGCGTGCTCGCGCTCAACGCCCACATCCGGGAGGCGGCCGCCCGGCACGGGGTCGTGGTCGCGGAAACCGGCCTGTCCGCCGTGGCCGCCGACCCGCGGCTGTGGGCGGTCGACCGGCTCCACGCCGGCCCCCTGGGACACGCGCGGATCGCCGCGGCCCTCGCCGAGGCGCTCGGCGTGCCGGGCAGCGACGGCAGCTGGTCCCACCCGCTGCCGGCGCGCCCGGCCCCGTCCGCACTGCGGACCGTCTCCACCGAGGTGGCCTGGGCGGCCGGGTTCCTCGGCCCCTGGCTCGGACGCCGACTGCGCGGCCGCTCCTCCGGCGACGGCCGCACGGCGAAGCGCCCCGCACTGCTGCCGATGTTCCCGGTGGGTGCGGGGGGCGGGTCGGGGGCCGCGGTCGTGGAGCCCGCTCGCGGCCTCGGTGAAGCCGCGCCGGGGGCCTCGTAGGGCGTGGTCGCGGGCGACCGCCGGCCCGGCGTCGCCCCGCGACCGGCGCGGCGGGCGTCCCCTGACGCGCTGCTCCGCCCCCACCCGTCTCCGCCCCCACCCGTCACCGCCCCCGATCGGGCCCCACCGCGCCCGCACCCCCCCGACGCACGGGAGCGGGGCTGCTCGGCGACCGCAGGAGAGGGAGAATGGAGGTCCGCGCCCCGACGGTCGCACCCCGACGGTCACACCCCGGAGGTCACGCCCCGGACGGACGCGTGACGCGGCCCGCCGGCGCCGCCGAGCCGGGCCGAGCCCGCGTCGCCACCCGACCCCCCTCGGGCTTTGCATAAAAGTGCGGGGCTACGTATAGTCATGCCATCGATGAGGAGGATCCGATGGTGGTACGTGTAGCGGTGGCCGGTGCGAGCGGATACGCGGGCGGTGAGGTCCTGCGCCTGCTCCTGTCGCACCCCGAGGTGCAGATCGGCGCGCTGACCGGCAACTCCAACGCCGGACAGCCCCTCGGCCTGCTCCAGCCGCACCTCGCGCCGCTCGCCGACCGGATCCTGGAGGCGACGACGCCCGAGGTCCTCGCCGGCCACGACGTGGTGTTCCTCGCCCTGCCGCACGGCCAGTCCGCCGCCGTCGCCGCCCGGCTCGGCGAGGAGGTCCTCGTCATCGACATGGGGGCCGACCACCGGTTGAAGGACTCCGCCGACTGGGACGCCTTCTACGGAGCCCCGCACGCCGGAACCTGGCCCTACGGCCTGCCCGAACTCCCCGGCTGCCGGTCCGCCCTGGCGGGCGTCAAGCGCATCGCGGTGCCCGGCTGCTTCCCCACGGCCGTCTCCCTCGCCCTGTACCCCGCGTACCAGGCCGGGCTCGCCGAACCGGAGGCCGTGATCGTCGCCGCCACCGGCACCTCCGGCGCGGGCAAGGCGCTCAAGGCGAACCTGCTCGGCTCCGAGGTGATGGGCACCGCGACCCCGTACGGGGTCGGCGGCGTGCACCGGCACACGCCCGAGATGGTGCAGAACCTCTCGCCGCTGGCCGGACAGCGCGTCAGCGTGTCCTTCACCCCGAACCTCGTGCCCATGGCGCGCGGCATCCTCGCCACCTGCTCGGCCAAGGCCCTCCCGGGCACCACCGCCGAATCGCTGCGCGCGGCCTACGAGAAGGCGTTCGCCGACGAGCCGTTCGTCCGGCTGCTCCCCGAGGGCGGTTGGCCGACCACCAAGGCCGTCACCGGCTCCAACGCCGTCCAGATCCAGGTCGCCCTCGACGCGTCCGCCGGACGGATCATCGCCATCAGCGCGATCGACAACCTGACGAAGGGCACCGCCGGCGGCGCGGTGCAGAGCATGAACATCGCCCTCGGCCTGCCCGAGGCGCTGGGACTTTCCGCCGTCGGAGTCGCACCGTGAGCCGCGCCCGTACGGCCTGCCCGACGGTCGACAGCGACACCAGCCGCAGCGGCGGCGGAGCGAACAAGGAGATGCAGTGAGCGTCACGGCAGCACAGGGATTCACGGCGGCGGGCATCGCCGCCGGGATCAAGGCGAACGGCAATCCCGACCTGGCCCTCGTGGTCAACCACGGGCCGCGACTGGCCGCCGCGGGCGTCTTCACCTCCAACCGCGTCAAGGCCGCTCCCGTGCACTGGTCCGAGCAGGTCCTGCGCGGCGGCGCCGTCGGCGCCGTCATCCTCAACTCCGGCGGCGCCAACGCCTGCACCGGCCCCAAGGGGTTCCAGGACACCCACGCCACCGCCGAGAAGACCGCCGAGGTCCTGAACGCCCGAGGCCTCGGCGTCGAGTTCAACGCCGGTGAGATCGCGGTCGCCTCGACCGGCCTGATCGGCGTACTGCTCCCCATGGACAAGCTGCTGCCCGGCATCGACGCGGCCGCGGCCGCCCTCGCAGCCGACGGCGGCGAGGCCGCCGCCGTCGCCATCAAGACCACCGACACCGTGCACAAGACGGCCACCGCCGGCCAGGACGGCTGGACCGTCGGCGGCATGGCCAAGGGCGCCGGCATGCTCGCCCCGGGCCTGGCCACCATGCTCGTGGTGCTCACCACCGACGCGGACCTCGACAGCGCCACCCTGGACAAGGCCCTGCGCGACGCGACCCGCACCACCTTCGACCGGATCGACTCCGACGGCTGCATGTCGACCAACGACACCGTGCTGCTGCTGGCCTCCGGCGCCTCCGGCCGGGTCCCCGCGTACGCGGACTTCGCCCGCGCCGTACGGACCGTCTGCGACGACCTCGCCCGCCAGCTGATCGGCGACGCGGAGGGGTCGAGCAAGGACATCCGCATCGAGGTGATCGGCGCGGCCACCGAGGACGACGCGGTCGAGGTCGGCCGGTCCATCGCCCGCAACAACCTGCTCAAGTGCGCCATCCACGGCGAGGACCCCAACTGGGGCCGGGTGCTCTCCGCCATCGGCACCACCGGGGCGGCCTTCGACCCCGACCGGCTGAACGTGGCCATCAACGACGTCTGGGTCTGTCGCAACGGCTCCGTCGGAGAGGACCGCGACCTGGTCTCGATGAAGGACCGCGAGGTGCGCATCACCGCCGACCTGTCCACCGGCACCGCATCCGCCGTCATCTGGGCCAACGACCTGACGGCCGAGTACGTCCACGAGAACAGCGCGTACTCCTCATGAGCGGCGCCACCGGAAGTGCCCGCAAGCACACGGCCCTGCCCAAGGCGGAGATCCTCATCGAGGCCCTGCCCTGGCTCACCCGGCACAACGGCAAGATCGTCGTGATCAAGTTCGGCGGCAACGCCATGATCGACGAGGAGCTGAAGGCCGCCTTCGCCACGGACGTCGTCTTCCTGCGACAGGCCGGCCTGCGGCCCGTCGTCGTGCACGGCGGCGGCCCCCAGATCAACGCCCAGCTCGACAAGCAGGGCCTGGTCAGCGAGTTCAAGGCCGGCCTGCGCGTCACGACGCCCGAAGCCATGGACGTCGTACGGATGGTGCTGGCCGGTCAGGTCCAGCGCGAGCTGGTCGGGCTGCTCAACCAGCACGGGCCGCTCGCCGTCGGCATGACCGGCGAGGACGCCCACACCATCACCGCGACCCGGCACAGCCCGGAGATCGACGGCGAGCTCGTCGACATCGGCCGGGTCGGCGAGATCACGGCGATCGACACCGGCGCGATCGAGGCGCTGCTCGCCGACGGCCGGATCCCGGTCATCTCCTCCATCGCGCGCAGCGCCGACGACCATCACGTGTACAACGTGAACGCCGACACCGCGGCGGCGGCCCTGGCCGCGGCGCTCGGCGCGGAGACCCTGATGGTCCTCACCGACGTCGAGGGCCTCTACGCGGACTGGCCGAACAGCGACGAGGTCATCAGCCGGCTCACCGTCAGCGAGCTGGAGAAACTGCTGCCCGAGCTGTCGAGCGGCATGGTCCCCAAGATGGAGGGCTGCCTGCACGCCGTCCGCGGCGGCGTCGGCACCGCCCGCGTGATCGACGGACGCGTCCAGCACTCGATCCTGCTGGAGATCTTCACCGACGAGGGAATCGGCACGATGGTCGTGCCCGACGGACACCAGGGCGCACAGCCCGCGCGGCACCACGGACAGCAGGGGGGAACGGCATGACGACGGCAACGGGCAACGAGGGCTACGGCGCGCGCTGGCAGCACGCGCTGACCAACAACTACGGCACCCCCGCGATCGCGCTCGTACGCGGCGACGGCGCCCAGGTCTGGGACGCGGACGGCAAGCAGTACACCGACTACGTCGGCGGCATCGCGGTGAACGCCCTCGGGCACGCCCACCCGGCGATCGTCGCGGCCGTCACCGCGCAGGTCTCCACCCTCGGCCACGTCTCCAACCTGTACGCCTCCGAGCCGGTCCTCGCGCTCGGCGAGCGGCTGCTCCAGCTCTTCGGCCGCGAAGGACGGGTTTTCTTCTGCAACTCCGGAGCCGAGGCCGTCGAGGCCGTCTTCAAGATCGGCCGGCTGACCGGTCGGACCCACATGGTCGCCACCACCGGCGGCTTCCACGGCCGGACCATGGGCGCGCTCGCGCTCACCGGTCAGCCGACCAAGCAGACCCCCTTCCTGCCGCTGCCCGGTGACGTCACACACGTCCCGTACGGCGACGTGGAGGCCCTGCGGGCCGCCGTCACCGAGGAGACGGCGCTCGTCGTGATCGAGCCGATCCAGGGCGAGAACGGCGTGGTCGTCCCGCCGGCCGGGTACCTGACGGCCGCCCGCGAGATCACCCGGGCCACCGGGACGCTCCTCGCGCTCGACGAGGTCCAGACCGGCGTCGGCCGCTGCGGCCAGTGGTTCGAGCACCAGGCCCACGAGGGCGTCGAGCCCGACCTCGTCACGCTCGCGAAGGGTCTGGGCGGCGGCCTGCCGATCGGAGCCGTCGTCGCCTTCGGCGCGAGCGCCGCTCTCCTCCAGCCCGGCCAGCACGGCACCACCTTCGGCGGCAACCCCGTCGCCTGCGCCGCGGGCCTCGCCGTGATCGACACCATCGCCGCCGACGGACTGCTCGACCGGGTGAAGGCGCGCGGCGAACGGCTGCGCTCCGGAATCGAAGGCCTGCTCGACGGCGAGGGCCACCACCTGGTCTCCCACGTCCGGGGCGCCGGCCTCCTGCTGGGTATCGTGCTGACCGAGCCGCTCGCACCGAAGGTGCAGCAGGCGGCTCAGGAAGCCGGGTTCCTGGTCAACGCGCCCGCCCCCGACGTCGTACGACTGATGCCGCCGTTCGTCATCACCGAGGCCGAGGTCGACGCGTTCCTCGGGGCCCTGCCCGGCATCCTCGACGCAGCGGGACGATCCGGAGAATGAGACGACGATGAGTCACGCGCAGGAACACGAGCAGAACGGCCAGTCCGTACCGCAGACCCGCACCGCCCGCCACCGCCGGATCGTGGACATCCTCAACCGGCAGCCGGTCCGCTCCCAGAGCCAGCTGGCGAAGCTGCTCGCCGACGACGGGCTGAGCGTCACCCAGGCGACGCTCTCCCGGGACCTCGACGAGCTCGGCGCGGTGAAGATCCGCAACACCGGCGGCGAGCTGATCTACGCGGTGCCCAGCGAGGGCGGCTTCCGCACCCCGCAGGCCCCCCTCGGGGAGTCGGCGAAGGAGGAACGGATGCGGCGCCTCTCCGGGGAGCTGCTGATCTCGGCGGAGGCCTCCGCGAACCTCGTGGTCCTGCGCACTCCGCCCGGAGCGGCCCAGTTCCTCGCCTCGGCGATCGACCAGGCCGAACTCCGGGCGATCCTCGGCACCATCGCGGGCGACGACACGTTGATGCTGATCAGCCGCGACCCGGCCGGCGGCCAGGCCCTCGCCGACCACCTCCTGAAACTGGCCCAGAAGGAAAGCTGAGGCCCGACCCCGGGCGCCTCAGTACCGCGTCACGTCCAGCGGGCCCGACCCCGTGCCGATCGCCAGGTGCGGGGCGCGGCGGGGGTCGGCCCAGCGGAGGATCTCGCGCATGGCGCCCTCCGGCACGGACACGCAGCCGGCCGTGGCGCCCTTGCCGTTCGCGTGCAGGAAGATGCCCGCGCCCCGGCCCCGTACCGGTCGGTCGTAGTTGAAGGCCACCACCAGCGCGTGCGCGTACTGCCGCGCGTACGTCACCAGGTGCTCGGCCTCGCCCGCCGCGCAGTCGGCGGGCAGCGGCTCGACCCAACGGTTGTAGCTGCCCGAGGCGTTGTCCTGGCACCACCACGAACGGTCCGTCACCCTCCGGTACGCGTACGAGGTCCCGGCCGGCGCGGGCGCGATGCCGAAGGCGTACGGGAGCCCGTACAGGCCCGTCGGGGTGGTGCTCGTGCCCTGGGTCCGGGTCGCGCCCTCGGTCAGGCCCTTCGCGCCGAACCGGGCGGGCGCGCTGCCGGCCTCGTACCAGCGCCCCGCGCGCCGGTCCCACCAGGTCAGCACGCCCGTGGTGGATCCGGCGTCGGGTGCGACGGCGGTGATCAGCTGGCTCCCGCCGCCGGTGTCGGCGAGGCGGGCGGGCAACGGCGTCGGGCCGTGGGGGCCGTGAGGGCTCTGCGGGAGCAGGGCGGCGGCGATCAGCGAGCCGGTGACGAGGGCGGTACGCAGCACCCGTCAGACGGTACGGGCGCGAGCGCCGGGGGCGACGCAGGCAGGCCGTCGAGCACCGATCCGGTGCACCCGTACGCCCCGCCGGGACCGGCCGCGCCCCGGCCCGCGCGGCGCGGGCGCCGGGTGGCGGGCCGAGCCGGGACTCAGGACCCGTGGAGCCTGCGCAGGCTTTCCGACCAGCCGTTTTCCGAGGCGTACCGGTGGAAGAGCCCCCGCAGTTCCCGGGGATCGAGTCCGCCCCGCTCCGCCGTCGCCGGCCAGTCCCACCGCCGCAACAGTGCCAGCGCGGCGCGCCTCAGCAGCGGGTCGGGGTCGTCCAGCAGCGCCACGGCCGCGCGCAGCGCCTCGTCCGACCCCTGGACGGCCAGCAGCCGTACGGCGGCCCGGCGGGTGTGCGCGGGCCGGCCCCGGCCGGTGCGGGACGCCAGCCAGTCGGCCGGCAGCAGCCCCGCCACCGGCAGCAGCGACAGGGTCACCTCCCGGGCGACGGCCGGAGCCGGGTCGTCCAGCAACGGACGCAGCACCTCCGGGCGGGAGCCCGGACCGCCGAGCAGCCGGAGCGCCGCGACGGCCGCCGCCCGTACCGGCCCCTCGGGGTGTCCGAGCAGGCCGAGCAGGACGCCGGAGTCCTCGCGCCGGGCACATTCCGCGAGGCCCAGCACGGCGCCGGGGGAGGGGGCGTCGGCGCACCGGCGCAGATAGTGGGCGCGGGCGTCGCCGCCCTGTCCGCCCCGTTGTCCGATCAGCCAGCGGGCGCAGGAGCGCACCAGCGCGGACGGGTCGGCGAGGTGACGCTCCGCCTCCCCGGCCCGGCCGGCGGCCCGCAGGGCGGTGACGCCGGCGGCCCGTACGGAACCCGAGCGGGACCCCAGCAGGGCGTCGAGCGCCGCGGCGTCCGGGCCGTGCGCGGCCAGGGCGGCCAGCGCGGCGTCCGTCCACAGGTGCCGCAGCACGGCGTCGGGTTCCCGGGCGGCCCGCCGGGCCGGCTCCGCCGCCGCGGACGGGGCGGCTTCGAGGCCGATCCGTACGGCCGCGCGCCGGGTCGGCAGGTGGGGGTGGCGGTAGAGGCCGGTCAGGACCTCCGCATGGGCCGGATCGCGCAGCGCCGCCTCGAACGCCCCGACGGCCCAGCGGGCTTCGCGCCGCCCGCGCAGGTGCGTCACCATCGGCGTCGCGGTACGCAGGGTCGGCGGGCCGGAGTTCCGCAGCGCGTCGAGCAGGACCGACTGCGCGGCCCCGCGCACCTGTGGGGTCCAGTCGGCGCCGCGCAGGACGACCAGGGGCAGCAGGTCGGGGCGTCCGGCGGCCGAGCGGATGGCTGCCTCCCGGACCCGGCCGTCCGGGTGGCAGAGCGCGATCTCGATCCGGCCGTGCCGATCGGGGTGGGGGACCAGCCGGCGGACCGCGAGGTCCAGAGCGGTCCAGGCGTGCGGATCCGAGGTGTCGATCACCTCGTCCAGCGGGGTGTCCTCGCCGTGGACGAGCTCGCGGGCCGCGTCGAGGCCGGCGGCCAGGTCCCACGTCAGGCGCTGTTGCAGCAGGTGCCGGGCCCAGCGGCGGACCGCCCGGTCGGGGTGGGAGGTCAGGGAGCCGGCCAGCCGGCGCCGGACCAGGAGCGGGCGTTGCCCCACCAGCGTCAGACCCGCCGCCCCCGTGCCGGCCGGCCTGTCTCGTGCGAACAGCCCCAGGAGCCAGGACTGCGGCCGGCTGCGGGCGTACGGGAGCACCGCCGAACGGACCGCGCGGCCGACCGGGGCGTGCGGGTCGCCCAGGAACGACAGCAACTGCTCCGGCGTCGCGGCGCGTTGGCGGCGCAAGCCGCTGAGGGCGGCGGTCCGTATCCGGCCCTCCGGGTGGCGGGCCAGCTCCCAGAGCCGGGGCAGGTCGCGGGCCTGCGCGGTCTCGGCCAGGCCGAGGACGGCCGCCGGCGCCGGCGCGGGCCGTGAGCAGGCCGCGCGGTAGTGGGCCGCCGGGTCCTCGCCGGCCGCCCGCAGCGCGCGGCGGGCGGCCTCCCGTACCCGGGCCGCGGGGTCGCTCAGGTGGGCCGACGTCTCGTGGGCCCGACCGGCCCCGCGCAGCGCGCCGACCGCGTGCGCGCGGACGGCGGAACGGGAGTTGCCGAGCAGCGCGTCGAGCAGGTCGGCGGCCGGTGGCTCACCGCGGGGGTCCCCGAGGAAGTCGGCCAGGGCCTCCTCGCAGCGCCGCCGCACCACCGGGTCCCGGCTCTCCGCGGCGATCTCCGCGAGCCGGGCGGGCGTCGAAGCCCCGGTCCGCAGCACCAGTTCGAGGGACTCGCGCCGGATCTCGGGGGTGCGGCCGGTCAGCACGAACCCGGCCACCCGCCCGCCGGGCAGTCCGCCGCGGCGCAGCGCCGTGAGCGCGATGCCCGGGGCGGGATCCTCGGCGACGATGGCCGCGACCCGGTCCGCCGGGAGCACCCCGTGGTGCAGCGCGGCCTTGACGGCGGGGTGGCGCACCTCGGGATCCGGGTCGGCCGTCAGCCGCGCCAGGTCCGCGACCGGGACGGAGCCCAGCCGGGCCAGGAGCAGGTCCCAGGCCCCGACGCCGTGGCGGCGCGCACGCATCAGCACGGCGAGCGGGACCAGCGAGCGTACGGCCGCGTCGCCGGCCGGTCGCAGGGCGGCGGCCAGCTCCGTCCGCGCCGCCGTGCGTACGGGTTCGTCGGCGTCGGCGCACCGGAGCACCACCAGCGGCAGCAGCCCGGGCCGCCCCGCCGAGCGCCCGACGGCGGCCTCCCGCACCCGGGGATCGGCGTGGCACAGCCCGAGGGCGAGTTCGGCGTCGGCCGGGGGCTCGGCGCGCCAGGTCGTCCTTCGTCCCCGCCGCCGGTGCGGAGCGGCGCTCCGGCCGGCCTCCTCGCCGTCGGCGAACGGGCACCCGGACGAGCAGCCGCCCACCTCGACCGTGCCGCCGCACTCGCACCCCCGGCTCGTGGCCCGGCGGACCTCCCGCTCCAGCGACTCCCACGCCCGCGGGCCGTCGCCGTCGAGGCAGCGCGCGGGGTCCGTACCGTGGCGCAGACGCTCCGTGGGGGAGCGGAACCGGGTGGGGCCGAGGGGCGGGAGTGGCTGCATGGGCGCAGCCTAGGTCCCCGCCACACCGGCTGACCTCCCCTTATCGACTCGATTGACGAAACATACGGAGTAGTGCATAGTTATGCCTGTCGTTGAATGACCTTTCATCCGGCGAACCGCGGACGACCGCGAACCACCCCGAACGACCCGTGCCGGACCCATCGATCCGACGCGCACACACCGCATGGAGGCAGCCGTGACCGAGCGCGTCGTACTCGCCTACTCGGGCGGACTGGACACCTCCGTCGCCATCGGCTGGATCGCCGAGGAGACGGGCGCCGAAGTCATCGCCGTCGCGGTGGACGTCGGCCAGGGCGGCGAGGACCTGGACGTCATTCGCAAGCGGGCCCTGGCCTGCGGCGCGGTCGAGGCCGAGGTCGCGGACGCCAAGGACGAGTTCGCCGATGAGTACTGCCTCCCGGCGATCAAGGCGAACGCCCTCTACATGGACCGGTACCCGCTGGTCTCCGCCCTCTCGCGGCCCGCCATCGTCAAGCACCTGGTCGCCGCCGCCCGCAAGCACGGCGCGACGACCGTCGCCCACGGCTGCACCGGCAAGGGCAACGACCAGGTCCGCTTCGAGGCCGGCATCGCCGCCCTCGGCCCCGACCTCACCTGCGTCGCCCCGGTCCGCGACTACGCCATGACCCGGGACAAGGCCATCGCCTTCGCCGAGCGGGCCGGACTGCCGATCGCGACCTCCAAGAAGTCCCCGTACTCGATCGACCAGAACGTCTTCGGACGGGCCGTCGAGACGGGCTTCCTGGAGGACATCTGGAACGCCCCGATCGAGGACGTCTACGAGTACACCGCGAACCCGGCGCTGCCCCGCGAGGCCGACGAGGTCGTCATCAGCTTCAAGGAGGGCGTCCCGGTCGCCCTCGACGGCGAGCCCGTCACCGTCCTCCAGGCCATCCAGCGGCTGAACGAGCGGGCGGGTGCCCAGGGCGTCGGCCGGATCGACATCGTCGAGGACCGTCTCGTCGGCATCAAGTCCCGCGAGGTGTACGAGGCTCCGGGCGCGATCGCGCTGATCACCGCCCACCAGGAGCTGGAGAACGTCACCGTCGAGCGCGAGCTGGCCCGCTACAAGCGGCAGGTCGAGCAGCGCTGGGGCGAACTGGTCTACGACGGCCTGTGGTTCTCCCCGCTCAAGCGGGCCCTGGACGGCTTCGTCGACGAGGCCAACCGGCACGTCACCGGCGACGTACGGATGACCCTGCACGGCGGCCGGGCCGTCGTCACCGGCCGCAGGTCGGACGAGTCGCTGTACGACTTCAACCTGGCGACCTACGACTCGGGCGACACCTTCGACCAGTCCAAGGCCCAGGGGTTCATCGAGATCTTCGGTCTCTCCTCGAAGATCGCCGCACGCCGCGACCTCGCCTGATCCCGGTCGTTCTCCACCACGCAGTACGGGACGGCCTCCCCGTTACCTCCGCGACGGGGAGGTCGTCGTACCACCACCCTCATGAGGAGCAGTAGCTGTGAGCAGCAACAACGGTGACGTCCGGCTCTGGGGCGGCCGGTTCGCCGACGGCCCTTCCGAGGCCCTCGCGAAGCTTTCCGCGTCGGTCCACTTCGACTGGCGCCTCGCCCCGTACGACATCGCCGGCTCGCGCGCCCACGCCCGCGTCCTGCACAAGGCGGGCCTGCTCACCTCCGAGGAACTCGACCGCATGACGGCCGGGCTCGACCAGCTCGAAGCCGCCGTCGCCGACGGCTCCTTCGTGGGCACCGTCGCCGACGAGGACGTCCACACGGCCCTGGAGCGGGGTCTGCTGGAGCGGCTCGGCGCCGACCTCGGCGGCAAGCTGCGGGCCGGGCGGTCCCGCAACGACCAGGTCGCCACCCTCTTCCGGATGTACCTGCGCGACCACGCGCGGATCATCGGCGGCCTGATCGCCGACCTCCAGGACGCGCTGATCGGCCTCGCCGAGGCGCACCCGGACGTGGCGATGCCGGGCCGCACGCACCTCCAGCACGCACAGCCGGTCCTCTTCGCCCACCACGTACTGGCGCACGTGCAGCCCCTGTCCCGGGACGCCGAGCGGCTGCGCCAGTGGGACACCCGCACCGCCGTCTCGCCGTACGGTTCGGGCGCGCTGGCCGGCTCCTCGCTGGGTCTGGACCCGGAGCAGGTGGCCGCCGACCTGGGCTTCGAGCGGGGATCGGTCGGCAACTCGATCGACGGCACGGCTTCCCGGGACTTCGTCGCCGAGTTCGCCTTCGTGACCGCGATGATCGGGATCAACCTCTCCCGGATCGCCGAGGAGATCATCCTCTGGAACACGAAGGAGTTCTCCTTCGTCACCCTCCACGACGCCTTCTCCACCGGCTCGTCGATCATGCCGCAGAAGAAGAACCCGGACATCGCGGAGCTGGCACGCGGCAAGTCGGGTCGCCTCATCGGCAACCTGACCGGTCTGCTGGCCACGCTCAAGGCGCTGCCCCTGGCCTACAACCGTGACCTCCAGGAGGACAAGGAGCCGGTCTTCGACTCCTGCGACACCCTCGAAGTCCTCCTGCCCGCCTTCACCGGCATGATGGCGACCCTCACGATCAACCGGGAGCGGATGGAGGAGCTGGCTCCGGCGGGCTTCTCCCTCGCGACCGACATCGCGGAGTGGCTGGTCAAGCAGGGCGTCCCGTTCCGGGTGGCGCACGAGGTGGCCGGCGAGTGCGTCAAGGTCTGCGAGGGCGAGGGCATCGAGCTCGACCAGCTCACCGACGACCAGTTCGCCAAGATCTCGGAGCACCTCACCCCCGAGGTCCGGACCGTCCTCAACGTCAAGGGCGCGCTGGCCTCCCGCAACGGCCGGGGCGGCACCGCCCCGTCGGCCGTCGCCGTCCAGCTCACCGAGCTGAAGGCCGACCTGGTCATCCAGCACGCCTGGGCGATCCACAAGCAGTAGGCCCCCCGGGGACCCGCGCCGGAAGGGGCGGGTGGGAGTCGATCCGGCTCTCACCCGCCCCCTTCCGCGTCCACGCCCCGGACGCCCCGGGTCCCGTCCTCGGCCCAGGCGGCCAAGGCGTCGAAGTCCGTCCGCAGCAGGCCGACCCGCTCGTCGATCCGCATCAGCAGCGCGTGCGCCGGGTGGCGCGCCTCGACGTACTCCCGGTCCGCGTCGCCGATGTCGTCGTCGATCCAGGCGAACTCCCGCCCGCCCGCGTACTCCAGGACGTACTGCGTCTTCCAGAACGTGCCGCGCGGCGCCCGCCCGTGCATCTGCGGCCAGTCGACGAACGGCAGCCGGGGCAGCCCCAGGTGCGGGCCTATCCAGTCGTTGGCCTCGTCCTTCCAGGTCGTCGCCCAGACGAGTTCGTACGACTCCGCCAGCGCGAGCAGCTCCGCGCCGTGGTCGTGGTTGAGCCAGACCCGCAGCGGCTTCGCGCTCTCGGATTCCCGCCAGCCCGTCGGTCGCATCCGGTGCGTGGTGTAGCCCTCGGGACGGCGTTGGGGCTTGGCCGCGTACGGATTCAGCGGGCCGTCGACGTCGATCAGCAGCAGTGGCTTCATCACGGAAGGATTCCTCTCGGCCGCCGGTCCGGCATCGCATTTTCGATCACCGATCCCAGGAGAATGAGACAGGAACGTCTCATTCGGGTTATGCTCGTCTCATGGCCATGGATCGTGACCAGGTGCTCCGCTCTGCGGCGGCCCTGCTTTCCCGCAAATCGACCGCGACGATGGACGAGGTCGCCCGCGCCGCCGGAATCGGCCGCGCGACCCTCCACCGGCACTTCGCCGGCCGGGACGCCCTCGTACGGGCCCTGGAGGAACTCGGCATCCACGCGTTCGAGGTCGCCTTCGACAACGCCCGCCTCGACGAGGGCACGGCGGTGGACGCGCTGCGGCGACTGGTCGCCGAGGCCGAGCCGAACGCCCAGCTGCTGGCCTTCCTCGTCACCGAGAACCAGCTCTTCGAGGGCGACCAGGTCAACGAGGGGTGGGCCCGCCTCGACGCCCGCGTCAGCGCGCTCTTCCGGCGCGGACAGCAGGAGGGCGACATCAGGATCGACCTGAGCACCGCCTGGCTGACGGAGGCCCTCTACGGCCTCATCGGCGCCTGCGCCTGGGCCGTCACGGACGGCCGGGTCGCCGCCAAGGACTTCCAGTACATGATCATCGAGTTGCTGCTCGGTGGCGCACGACGGAGTGTGGAGTGATGAGCCGTACCGAACAGCTGAACCGGCGGACCGGATCGCAGGGCACGGGCCGCGGACGCTGGCTCGCACTCTCCGTACTCGTCCTGGCCGTGCTGCTGGTCGCGGTGGACGCCACCGTACTCGGCCTCGCCACGCCCGCCCTGAGCGAGGACCTCAAGCCGTCCGGCACGCAGTTGCTGTGGATCGGCGACATCTACTCGTTCGTGATCGCCGGACTGCTCGTTTCCATGGGCTCCCTCGGCGACCGCATCGGACGCAAGAAACTCCTGCTCGTCGGAGCCACCGCGTTCGGCGCCGTCTCGGTGCTCAACGCCTACGCGACCAGCCCCGAGATGATGATCGTCGCCCGGGCCCTGCTCGGCGTGGCCGGCGCCACCCTGATGCCGTCCACCCTCGCGCTGATCCGCAACATCTTCCACGACCCGAAGGAGCGCAGCCTCGCCATCGGCATCTGGGGCGCCACCGCCTCGGCGGGCGCGGCCGTCGGACCGGTCGTCGGCGGAGCCCTGCTCCAGCACTTCTGGTGGGGCTCGGTCTTCCTGATCAACCTGCCGGTGATGATCGCACTGGTGCTCGTCGGCATCAAGCTCCTGCCCGAATCCAAGAACCCGGTGGCCGGCCCCTGGGACCTCGTCAGCGTCGCCCTGTCGCTCATCGGCATCATCGGCGTGGTCTACGCCGTCAAGGAAGTCGCCACCCACGGCCTCACCTGGGGCGTGGGCGCCGCCGCCGTCATCGGCGCGGGCTGCCTCCACGCCTTCGTCCGGCGCCAGTTCACCCTGCCGTCCCCGCTCCTCGACATGCGGCTCTTCAAGCACCGCGGCTTCTCCGGCGCGGTCCTCGCCGACCTCCTCACCGTCTTCGGCCTCTCCGGCCTGGTCTTCTTCCTCTCCCAGTTCCTCCAGCTGGTCCAGGGCCGCGACCCCCTGGAGGCGGGCCTGGCCGAGCTGCCCGCCGCGATCGGCGCGGTGGTCACCGGCCTCGTCGCCGGCCGCTACGCCCGCAAGTACTCGGTACGGGGCATCGTGGCGGGCGGCCTCGCCGCCATCGGCCTGGCGCTCGCCGTGCTCACCGTGATCCACAAGGAGACCGGCTACCCGCTGCTCGGCGCGGCCCTGCTCGTCGTCGGCCTCGGCGCGGGCTTCTCCTTCACCGTCACCGCCGACGTGATCCTCTCCAGCGTCCCCAAGGAGCAGGCAGGATCCGCCTCGGCCGTCTCCGAGACCGCGTACGAACTCGGCGCCGCGCTCGGCATCGCCCTGCTCGGCTCCATCGTGACCGGCGTCTACCAGAGCTTCACCGCACCGGCCGGGGTGCCGGCCCCCGTCGCCGACGCCGCGCACGAATCACTGGGCGGCGCGGTGGAGGCCGCCAAGGCCCTGGACCCGCTGACCGCCTCGCAGATGGTCGGCTCCGCCCAGGAGGCCTTCGTCGACGGTCTGCGGCTCGCCTCCGGCGTCGGCGCGGCCGTCCTCCTCGCCACCGCCGTGGCCGCCTGGTTCCTCCTCAGGGGCCAGAAGCTCCAGGGGGGTCTTGAGCACTGACCCTCCGTCACGGCGCCAAGGGGGGTTGTCCCGCACGTGGTTGACAGCGCGCTGAGCAGCGGGACACCATCCCGGCGATGGAGATCAACGACCTGACCCCGGCCGAGCGCCGCGTGTGGGAAGCCTTCCCGCGCGGCGCGCGCGTCGACTTCCGGACCGATCCGGACGAGACCGGAACCGGCGGGGCGACCTGGGGACCCGAGCGGACCGTACGCGCCGAGGTGCTCACCGCCCTCCTGCTGAACGGCCCCCGCGTCGAGGGCCGGGTCCCCGGACTCAACCTCAGGGGCGCCCGGATCACCGGCCCGCTGAACCTCAAGTACGCCGTCGTCGACCACCCCGTCCGGCTGCGGGCCTGCTGGTTCGAACTCCGGCCCGTGCTCTACGGGGCGCAGCTCAGGGCCCTCGTCGTCAACGACTCCACCCTCCCCGGCCTGACCGCCGGCATGGCCCGCTTCGACGTCGCGCTCAAACTGTCCTGCTGCCGCCTCACCGGACCGGTCCGACTCTCCGGGGCCCGCATAGCCGGCGGCCTGTTCCTGTCGCGTTCGGTCATCGGCGTCCTGCCGGGCGAGGGCGACCCGGAGGAGGCGAGCGAGCCGCCGCTCCAGTTCAACCACGCCGAGATCGGCACCGACGTCATCGCCGTCGGGGCCACCGTGCACGGCCAACTGCGCGCCAACGGATCAACCGTCGGAGGCCAGATCAACCTCGACGACGCCCGGCTGCTGGCCCCCGGCGACACCGCCCTGCACGCGGAGAACCTCACCGTCGGCAGCGACCTGCGCGCGATGCGCGCGGAGTTCCGGGGCCGGATCAACCTCACCGGCTCCCGCGTCCCTGGCCAGCTCAACCTCGCCCACGCCCGCCTGAGCAACCCCGGCGCGGTGGCGCTGCGCGCCTCCAGCTGCGTCATCGGCGAGGTCTGGCTGCGCGGCTGCCCGACCGTCGAGGGCGCCGTCAACCTGCGCCGCTCCCAGTTCGACCTGCTGCACGTACCGCCCGGGACCTGGCCGCGGCGCCTGCGCATCGACGGCCTCACCTACCGCACCCTCGCGCCGCACCTGCCCGCCACCGACCGGCTGCCCGCCCTGGAACGGGAGGAGTCGGGCTACCTCCCGTACGCCTACGAACAACTCGCGGCCGCCTACCGCACGGCCGGCGACGAGACCGCCGCCCGGACCGTGCAACTCGCCAAACTCCGCCGGCACCGCCGCACCCTGCCCCGGCCGGCGAGGCTGTGGGGGCTGCTCCAGGACGTCACCGTCGGCTACGGCTTCCGGCCGCTGCGCGCGGCGGGCTGGCTGGCGGCGCTGCTGATGACCGGGGCGATCGCCTACGGACTCCACCCGCCGAGGGCCCTGAAACCGGGGGAGGCCCCCGACTTCAACGCGGTCTTCTACACGATCGACCTGATGGTGCCGATCGTCGGCTTCGGGCAGGAGTCGGCGTACGCGCCGGGCGGCTGGTACCAGTGGCTGTCGTACCTGCTCATCGTGACCGGTTGGATCCTCGCCACCACGACGGCGGCGGGCGTCAGCCGGTCACTCCAGCGGCAGTGAACCGGTGCCGGGCCGGCTCGGGCAGGGTCAGGCGGCCTTCGCCTTGGTGGCGTACATGTCCACGTACTCCTGGCCCGACAACCGCATGACCTCGGCCATCACCGAGTCGGTGACGGCGCGCAGCACGTAGCGGTCGCGGTCCATGCCCTCGTAGCGGGAGAACTCCATCGGCTCGCCGAAGCGGACGGTGACCCGCCCGGGGCGGGGCATGCCCGCGCCGCCGGGCTGGAGCTTGTCGGTGCCGATCATCGCGAAGGGCACCACGGGCGCGCCGGTCATCAGGGTCAGGCGCGCGATGCCGGTGCGGCCCCGGTACAGACGGCCGTCGGGAGAGCGGGTGCCCTCGGGGTAGATGCCGAAGATCTTGCCCTCGTCGAGGATGCGCCGACCGGTCATCAGGGCCGCGACCCCGCCGTTCGCACCGTCACGGTCGACGGGGATCATGCCGGCGCCGGTGAAGAACCACGCCATCAGCCGGCCCTTGAGGCCCTTGCCGGTCACGTACTCGTCCTTGCCGATGAAGTGGACCGTACGGTCACAGACCAGCGGGAGGATCATCGAGTCGATGAACGTGAGGTGGTTGCCCGCCAGGATCACCGCACCGGTGCCCGGAATGTTCTCGATGCCCTCCACGCGGGTGCGGAACATCAGGCGCATGACCGGTCCGACAGTGGCTTTGATGAGCGCGGTACGGAACAACGTGAGCCCTCCGGCATCGAAAAGCGGTTTCGCACCACACGGCGGTAGTGCAGGTGAGGACGATACTCGCGGGTCAGCCCTGATCGCACATCGGGTTCACGAGGCGGATACGCGATGTTGACGCGCGTTTGCGCCATGTTCCGCGGCGGACCGCGTTCCCGACACCCTCCCTTGCCTACCATCGGCACGCCGATTCGGGCCGCGGGACACCCGGAACCCCGGGAGAGCGAGCCCCTTTCAGACCGAGGAGTGCACGGATGACACAGGGTGGGGCAGCGCGGCGCACGGTCCTGGGGGCGGCGGTCCTGGCGGCCGGAACCTCGATGACCGTCCTCGGGGCGGGCACGGCCTCCGCGGCCGGCGGCGAGCAGGCCGTCGGCGGACAGGACCTCGGCGGACAGGGCGGCGGCGGATACCGCAACCTGCCCGTTCCGACCGTGATCGGTCACCGCGGCGCCAGCGGCTACCGGCCCGAGCACACCATGGGCTCGTACCAGCTGGCCCTCGACCTCGGCGCCGACGTGATCGAACAGGACCTCGTCCCGACCAAGGACGGCCACCTGGTCTGCCGCCACGAGAACGAGATCGGCGGCACCACCGACGTCGCCGACCATCCCGCCTTCGCCGCCCGGCGCACCACCAAGTCCATCGACGGGGTCTCCGTCACCGGCTGGTTCACCGAGGACTTCACCCTCGCCGAGCTGAAGACCCTGCGCGCCAAGGAACGGATCCCCGCCGTCCGCCAGCGCAACACGCTCTACGACGGCCGGTGGGCCGTCCCCACCTTCGAAGAGGTGCTGCGCTGGGCGAACCGGGAGGGCCGGCGGCGCGACAAGCAGGTCTGGCTGCACGTGGAGACCAAGCACCCCACCTACTTCCGCGGCCTGGGGCTCGGCCTGGAGGAACCCCTGGCCCGGCTCCTGCGCCGCTACGGACGCGACGGGCGCGACGCCGCCGTCTTCCTGCAGTCCTTCGAACCCTCCAGCATCCAGCGGCTCTCCCGACTGGTCTCCGCGCCCCGCGTGGTGTTGCTCTCCGCCGCGAACACCCGGCCCTGGGACTTCGAGGTGGCCAAGGACCCGCGTACCGTCGCGGACCTCGTCAAGCCCGAGGGCCTGAAGTGGATCTCCGGCTTCGCCCAGGGCATCGGCCCCACCCTGGACCTGGTCATCCCGCGCGACGCGGCCGGCAAGCTCGGCACGCCCACCACCCTCGTCAGGGACGCCCACGCCCGCGGGCTGCTCCTGCATCCCTACACCGCCCGCAACGAGAACAGCTTCCTGCCGGCCGAATACCGCAGGGGCACCGATCCCGCCGCGTACGGGGACGCCTTCGGCGCGTACGCGAAGTACTTCGAACAGGGCATCGACGGCATCTTCACCGACAACCCGGACACCGGGCTGCTCGCCGCGGAAGCCTTCCGCCCCGGCCGCGGCGCCGGCCGCTAGGGCGACCATCGGCGCGGAGGGCCGACGCGTCAACGGGCGACGCGTGTAAGGGCGACGCGTCAACGGCCGACGCGTATACGGGCGACGCGTCAAGGGGACGGAGCGGCAACCGGCCACGGCGCCGACCCCCGGCGCGTCAACCGGCAGGCCCCCGTCCCCGAACGGGTGGGCCGGGCCCGGCGGGGAAACCGTCCGGCCCGGCCCCCGCGTCCCGCCCGGCATGGACCTCCTGAAGGACTCCGACCTCCTGACCGAACTGGGCCCGCTGCTCTCCGCCGAGGCCGCCGCGGAAGCCCCGGCTGCCGGGGTCGACGCCGCCGACCTGGAACAGGCCGTCTGGGTAAGGCTGCTGGAGCAGGGCCCCCGCGACCCCGACCCCGCCGGCCCCACCGGCCGAGCCCGCTGGCTGCGCCGGGCGGTGCGGGCCGAGGCCCGCCTCGCGCGGCGCCGGGCCCGGCGAGAGGTCCCGTACGGCGGATCACCGGCCGACGCCGGAGGGGAGCCGGAAGGCGCCCTGCTGCACGGCGAGGACAACCGGGCCCTGCGCTCGGCGGTCGCCCGGCTGCCCGGACGTTGTCCGGAACTGATGGGAGCACTTCTCTCGCCGAGGGACCTCACTTACCGTGAAATCGCAGGAGAGTTGGGTATCTCACAAGGAAGTTTGGGGCCCGTCCGTTCCCGTTGCCTGGGATGTCTGCGCAGAATGCTCGCTGCAGAGGTTGCGGCTCCTGGCCTGCGGGGAAAGGAGCGGTAGACCAAAGGGCCACCAGGTGAGCGGGAGGCATGCGCACATGGGCATGAGCGTGACGATTTCGGCGGCGACCGCCGAGGATGCCGAGCAGATCTTCAAGCTGCAGTATCTGGCGTTCCAGCGGGAGGCCGAGCTCTACGGCAACTACCTCATCCAGCCGCTCACCCAGTCCCTGGACTCCTTGAAGGCGGAGCTGGCCACGGACACCGTCCTGGTGGCCCGGCTCGGCGACGAGGTGGTCGGCACGGTGCGCGGTCGCGTCGGCGAGGACGGCACGGCGAGCATCGCCAAGCTGTGCGTGCACCCGCGGCTCCAGGGCCACGGCCTCGGCGCCCGCCTGCTGCGCGGCGTCGAGGAGGCCCTCGCGGACCTGACGTCCCCGATCCGGTTCCGTCTGCACACGGGCCACAAGAGCGAGTCGAACCTGCGGCTCTACCGCAAGGCCGGCTACCTGGCCGTGGGCAACCGCACCGCTTCCGACGGCGTGGTCCTGGTGATCCTGGAGAAGGAAGCCAAGGACGCCACCGACTTCGCGGTCAGCGCCTAGGACCCCCGGAGCCACCACCCGGCAGGGCGGGGCGTCCCGTCCCCGTGCCTCGCGTCCTACGCCTCGTCGCGCTTGGCGCGCAGCCAGAGCATCCCGGTGATCGGCAGGATCACCGGGATGAACAGGTAGCCCATGCCGAAGTCCGACCAGACGGTCGCGTCGGGGAAGGCCTCCGGGTCGACCAGGGTCCAGGTGCCCACGGCCAGCACGCCGGCCAGCTCGACGCCGCAGCACACCAGGGCCGCCTTGCGCGCCTTCTCGCCGCCCCGCACCAGCGAGTACGTGATGAAGGCGTAGGCCAGCGCGGCCGCGCCGGACAACGAGTACGCCAGCGGGGCCCGGTCGAACTCCGTGGACATCTGGTACGCCGAGCGCGAGACGGCGCCGACCACCATCACCCCGTACAGCCAGACCAGGAGCAGTCCCGGTCCGGAGACCAGGCGCCTGCGTCCGGCGGGCTCGGTCGCGGTCGTGCGGGTGTCAGGCACCGGTGCTTCCCCAGATGTCGTAGAGCCGTACTTCGAGCACGGCGAGGACGACCGCGCCCGCGGCCACCGTCACCGAACCCCACTTCGTCCGCTCGGTCAGCGAGAGCATCCCGGCGGCCGGGACCGCCGCGAAGGCGCCCAGCAGGTAGGCCACGAAGATCACCGTGCCCTGTCCGGGCTTCTCGCCGCGGGCCAGCTGGACCAGGCCGATCACCAGCTGGGCCAGGACCAGTACGGTCACCACGGCCATGCCGATGAAGTGCCAGTCCTTGGTCGGCTGGTCCCGCCAGGCGGCGAGGCCGCACCAGGCGGCGAGGGCGAGGGCGGCCGCGCCGATGGCGACCGTCAGGGCGTCGAGCATGCAGCGAGGGTATTACGGGCCGAAAGACCCGATGCGCTCACCCCTGGACCCGGGCTTTGCTGGAAGGCATGAAGATGCATGCCGAAGCCCTGCTGTTCGACAACGACGGCACCCTCGTGTCGTCCATGGAATCCGTGCACCGCTGCTGGGCCCGCTGGGCACGGGAGTACGGGATCGCCGAGGAGGCCTTCGCCCGGGTCGTGCTGCACGGTCGTCCCGCGACGGAGATCATCGCCGAGCTGCTGCCCGAGGAGGTGCGGGCCGAGGCCCTCGCCCGCATCGAGGCCCTGGAGGTGGCGGACGTCCCCGGGGGCGTCGTCCTGCTCCCCGGCACCAAGGAGCTGCTGTCGGCGCTGCCCGCCGGGCGCTGGGCCGTGGTCACCTCGGCGACCCGCCCGCTGGCCGAGGCCCGGCTGCGCGAGGTGGGCATCGACTTCCCCGAACTGGTGGCCGCCGACGACATCACGCGCGGCAAGCCCGACCCGGAGCCCTTCCTGCTCGCCGCCCGCCGCCTGGGCGTCGATCCGGCCCGCTGCGTGGTCTTCGAGGACGCCCCCGCGGGGCTGGCCGCCGGCCGCGCCGCCGGCATGAGGACCGTGGCCTTGACCACAACGCACCCCGCCGAGGAGCTCGACGCGGACGTGGTCGTACGGGACCTCTCGGCCGTGTCGGCACTGGTCACCGACGCCGGAGTGACACTTGGGACGATCGGCTGACGGTGACCGGTGTTGTCCGGAATGCGGCCGAAAAGCGTCCGCTATACGGACAGTGTTGATCGGTGAGTCGCCATGTCTGCTTTACTTGGATCCATGACCACGACGAGCAGCCGCACCCTTGCGACCGAGGCGACGATGACGCCCGGTGCTCGTTGTATGTGTCGAATGTGCGCCTTCTGAGGGCCCCTTTTCCTGCAGTCCCGCGCCCCGAAGCGAGACAGGCCGAGCCACTCCGCCACCACGCCGGTCCCTGACCGGCCGTACGGATCCGCTCCGCCCGCGCACGCGTCGAAACCATCCTTTTGTGACGGTTGGACCCGTATCGCGTCCCCAGATGTTTGCCCCGTGCCCGGCACCCCGCTGCGCCGTGCACTCGACAGCGACGGAATTCCTGTGATCACCACATCGGGCCTCACGAAGGTCTACCAGTCCCGTGGCCGCGAGGTCACCGCCCTGGACGGCGTCGACCTCCACGTCCGCGAGGGCGAGGTGTACGGAGTCATCGGCCAGAGCGGAGCCGGAAAGTCCTCCCTCATCCGCTGCGTGAACCTGCTGGAGCGCCCCACCACCGGCACGGTGAGCGTCGACGGCGTCGACCTCACCGCGCTGGCCGGCCGTGGCCGGCGCGCCGGCAAGGAGCTCCGCGAGGCCCGCAGCCGCATCGGCATGGTGTTCCAGCACTTCAACCTGCTGTCCTCGCGGACCGTGCAGGCCAACATCGAGCTGCCCCTGGAGATCCTCGGCGTCTCCGGACGCGAGCGTTCCCGCAAGGCCGCCGAACTCCTCGACCTCGTCGGCCTCTCCGACAAGGCCAAGGCCTACCCCGCCCAGCTCTCCGGCGGCCAGAAGCAGCGCGTCGGCATCGCCCGCGCCCTGGCCGGCGACCCCAAGGTGCTGCTCTCCGACGAGGCCACCAGCGCCCTGGACCCCGAGACCACCCGCTCGATCCTGCAACTGCTGCGCGACCTCAACCAGCAGTTGGGCCTGACCGTCCTGCTCATCACCCACGAGATGGACGTCGTCAAGTCCGTCTGCGACTCCGCCGCGCTGATGAAGCGGGGCCGGATCATCGAGTCGGGCACCGTCGCCGAACTGCTCGCCACCCCCGGCTCCGAACTCGCCGGGGAGCTCTTCCCGGTCAGCGGCACCGCCACCGGCCCGGACCGCACCGTCGTCGACGTCACCTTCCACGGCGACGCCGCGACCCAGCCGGTCATCTCCCAGCTGTCGCGGACCTACAACATCGACATCTCCATCCTCGGCGCGGCGATGGACACCGTCGGCGGCCGGCAGGTCGGCCGGATGCGCATCGAGCTCCCGGGCCGCTACGAGGACAACGTGGTCCCCGTCGGCTTCCTGCGCGAGCAGGGCCTCCAGGTCGACGTCGTCGACGACGAACCCACGACGCAGGACGTCGACTCCGAGCTGGCCGCGCTGGTCAAGGATGGTGCCAAGTGACCTGGTCCGAGATGCAGCCCCTGCTCACCCAGGGCACCTACGACACCCTCTACATGGTGCTGTGGTCCACCCTGGTGACGGTCCTCGGCGGACTGCCCATCGGCGTGCTGCTCGTCCTCACGGACAAGGGCGGCCTGCTGCAGAACCAGCCGCTCAACAAGGTCCTCGGCGTGATCGTGAACATAGGCCGCTCGCTGCCGTTCATCATCCTGCTCATCGCCGTGATCCCCTTCACCACCGCGGTCGTCGGTACCTTCATCGGCCCCACCGCCATGATCGTCCCGCTGTCCATCGGAGCCATTCCCTTCTTCGCCCGGCTCGTCGAGACCGCCGTCCGCGAGGTGGACCACGGCCTGATCGAAGCCGTCGAGTCCATGGGCGGCGGCATCCCGACCCTCGTCGGCAAGGTGCTGCTGCCGCAGGCCCTGCCCTCGCTGATCGCCGCCGTCACCACCACCCTGATCACCCTGATCGGCTACTCGGCCATGGCCGGCGCCGTCGGCGGCGAAGGACTCGGATCCAAGGCCATCACCTACGGCTTCCAGCGCTTCGAGACCGGCTTCATGGTCGCCACCGTCGTCATCCTGATCGCCCTCGTCACGGTGATCCAGCTGATCGGCGACGGCGTGGTCCGCGTCCTGTCCCGCAGGGGCCGAACGGCCTGACGCGCCCGCGCGAGGGGAACGACCGTTCCCGAAGCGCCGAGGTCAGGCCGCGAAGGCCTCACCCCACGAGTTTTCCCCCAGAAAAAGAGAGCCCGCACTTGTCGTGCTTGGGCCACCACCCAGCGGGCACCCCGGTCCCCGCAGCAAGAAAGGCACTCTTCGTGCGCAAGAACATCAAGCTCACCGCATTCGCCGCCACCTCCGCCGCGCTCGCCCTGGGCCTCACCGCCTGCGGCAGCTCCTCGGACCCGGCCTCCTCGACCAAGGCCGGCGCCAAGGTCGACGAGAGCAAGGCCCTGGTCATCGCGGCCTCCCCGAGCCCGCACGCCGACATCCTGAACTTCGTCAAGGACAAGCTCGCGGCGAAGGACGGCCTCAAGCTGGAGGT
Source organism: Streptomyces sp. NPDC001568 (assembly GCF_042893755.1). Taxonomy (NCBI): domain Bacteria; kingdom Bacillati; phylum Actinomycetota; class Actinomycetes; order Kitasatosporales; family Streptomycetaceae; genus Streptomyces; species Streptomyces sp. NPDC001568. Next base: position 101,730 of record NZ_JBIAVF010000012.1, read on the forward strand.
GAAGGAGTTCACGGACTACGTCCTGCCCAACACCGCCACCGAGCAGGGCCAGGTCGACGGCAACTACTTCCAGCACAAGCCGTACCTCGACGACTTCAACAAGAAGAACGGCACGCACATCGTGCCCGTCGTGAACGTGCACCTGGAGCCGCTCGGCCTCTACTCCAAGAAGGTCAAGTCCGTCGCCGACATCAAGGCCGGCCAGACCATCGCGGTCCCGAACGACACCACCAACGAGGGCCGCGCGCTCCAGCTGCTCGCCGCGAACAACCTGATCACCCTCAAGGAAGGCGTCGGCACCAGCGCCAAGCTGTCCGACATCACCGACAAGAAGGGCCTGGAGTTCAAGGAGCTGGAGGCCGCCACGGTCCCGCGCGCCCTGAACGACGTCGACGCCGCGATCATCAACGGCAACTACGCCCTCGAGGCCAACCTGTCGCCGGCCAAGGACGCCCTGGTCCTGGAGAAGGCCGAGGGCAACCCGTACGCCAACTTCCTGGCGGTCAAGGACGGCAACCAGAACGACCCGCGCGTCCAGAAGCTCGCCAAGCTCCTGAACTCCGACGAGGTCAAGAAGTTCATCGAGGAGAAGTACCAGGGCTCGGTCACCCCGGCCTTCGGCGCACCCGCCGCCTCCTGACGCACCACCCCCGCCGAGCGGATACCGCCCGGCCGACCGCGGGTTTCCGGCCCCGCGCACCCTCCGGGGCGCGCGGGGCCGAACTCGTGGGCGCACAGGGCCCCGGGCTGCCCGCTTCCGGGCAACCCGGCCCTGCACATCCCCCGGTCGATGCTGCATGCTGTGGCCTACGACCCGCTCGAACGGTCCCGCACCACGGTCGCCCCACGGTCTCAGGCATGGAGCTGCGCATGACTACCACCTTCCCGGACGTCACCATCAGCACGGACCGGCTGGTGCTGCGCGCCTTCGAGGAAGAGGACGTCACCGCGCTCGCCGAGATGATGAACGACGAACACATCACCGCCTGGACCTCGGTGCCGCACCCCTACACCCACGCCGAAGCCCACGCATGGGCCACCCGGCACGCGCACGCGGAACGCACCGAGGGCCGGGGCATCGTCTTCGCCGTCACCGAGTTCCTCACCCAACGACTCGTCGGCATCGTCCACCTCCAGAACACCAACTGGCACACCCGCACCACCGAGGTCGGCCACGTCACCGCACCCTGGGCCCGCGGTGAGGGCTACGCCAGCGAGTCCGTGCTCGCCGTCGCCCAATGGCTCTTCCGCGACCAGCACTTCGAACGCCTCGAACTGCGCACCGCCGCCGACAACACCGCCTCCCAGCAGGTCGCCCAGAAGATCGGCTGCATCAGCGAGGGAGTCCTGCGCAACGCCTGGATAGTGCGCACCCAGGCGGCCGACGGCGGCTGGGCCGAGACCCGTACCGACCTCATCGTCTGGAGCCTCGTCCCCGAGGACCTCGACGACCTCGACGACACCGGCGGCTACGACGGCTACGACGTCCACGGGAACGGCTCCGCCCGCTCCGGCTACTCCGCCCGCTCCGGCGACGAGGACCAGTACGCCTACGGTCGGCGGGCCGACGCCGGCGGGTACGCCGTCGGCGCCGACTGGCACTGACCCGTGACCGGGTAGTCTCACCGTGCCCGACCCCGCGACGCAGTTTCGCCCGCCCCCCACCCCAGGAGACTGACGACGATGGCCGACCGGGTCACGGTGATCGGCTGGGACGGTTCGCCACTGACCGCGGCCGCCAGGTCCGCCCTCTCCGCCGCCACCCTGGTGGCCGGCGCCGCCCACCACCTCGCGCTGCCCGAGGTCCCGCCCACCGCGGAACGCATCCGCCTCGGCAGCCTCGGCCTCGCCGCCCGCCGCATCGCCGGCCACCGCGGCACCGCCGTCGTCTTCGCCGACGGCGACCCCGGCTTCTTCGGCGTCGTACGCACCCTGCGGGCCCCGGAGCACGGCCTGGAGGTCGAGGTCGTTCCCGCGGTGTCCGCCGTCGCGGCAGCCTTCGCCCGCGCCGGCATGCCGTGGGACGACGCCCAGGTCGTCGTCGCCCACCCCCGCACCCTGCGCCGGGCCGTCAACGTCTGCCGGGCCCACGGGAAGGTCGCCGTCCTCACCTCGCCCGGCGCCGGACCGGTCGAACTCGCCCTGCTGCTCGACGGCGTCCACCGCACCTTCGTCATCTGCGAGGAACTGGGCACCGACCGGGAGCGCGTCACCGTCCTCACCTCCGACAAGGTCGCCGACCACACCTGGCGCGACCCCAACGTCGTCATCGTCATCGGCGGGGCCGGCCACTCCGCCGCCCCCGCCGAAGCCGCCTGGCTGCTCGGCAGCCACCCCGGCCTCGCCGGGGCCCGCGGCTGGGCACGCCCCCAGACCCTCCCGGCGGAACCCGGCACCACCGGCGAGGGCGAGTCGGCGCAGCTGCGCGCCGCCCAACTCGCCCGTCTCGGCCCCCGCACCGGCGACCTCGTCTGGGACATCGGGACCGGCTCCGGCGGCCTCGCCGTGGACGCCGCGGCCCTCGGGGCCGCCGTCATCGCCGTCGACGTCGACCCGCGTGCCTGCGATCGCGCAACCGCCGCCGCCCGCAAGCGCGGTGTCCAGCTCCAGGTCCTCGTCGGCCGCGCACCCGTCGTACTGGAGTACCTGCCCGAACCCGACGTCGTGCGCGTCGGCGGCGGGGGAGCGGAAGTCGTCGCCGCCGTGGCCGACCGACGCCCCGAACGGATCGTCAGCCACGCCTCCACGCGCGACGAGGCCGAGGCCATCGGCCGCGCCCTCACCGAACACGGGTACGTCGTCGAGTGCGCGCTCCTCCAGTCCGTCGGCCTCGACACCCGGACCTGGGCCGAACAGGACCGTTCCGTCGTGTTCCTCCTGGCAGCCGAACGCCCCGTGAGCCGCTAGAGCGGAGCCCGGGGTAGGCTGGCCGATCGTCGTACCGCCCTGCGGCACGCTGACGTGGCGCAGTCCACAGCCGACCGCGCCGGTTTATGGCCGACACGGTGGCCGACGAGCGCGACAATGCTCAGGAGTTGTTGTGCGGGGCGCGGGTGCGGCGAACGGGTCGCACGGCCACCCCGAACGGCAACTCCGCTCGGCGGCCTCCTGGGCCACCGGGCGATCGAAGAGGCGACATCGATGGGCGAGGGGTACGCATGACTGACACCGGCCAGGTTCCGGGCGAGGGCCACCCGGACGACGCGGGCATGGTGGATCAGCAGGGCATCCCCGCTCCGGTCCCGCCCCTCCCGCCGCTGCCCCCCGTTCCGCCCCAGGTTCCGGCGGGCTACGCCTTCCAGGACCTCGTGGACGACCCGGCCGAGGCGGAGGACGAGGAACTCCTCCTGATGCCGAGCGGCCAGGGCGCCTGGAGCGACCCGCAGGTGGTCCCGCCGGTGCCGGCCTTCCCGGCCGACTTCCCCGCCGAGCCCGTCTACACCGAGTACCCGCAGAACCCCGCGGCGGGCTACCCGCACCCCGCTTTCCCCGACACGGGCTACTCCGACGCCGGCTACCCGCCGCCCGCGCAGCCGGGCACCGGCTTCCCCGGGGGCGCCTACGCCGAGGCCTCGTACCCCGAAGGGTCGCTGCCCGACGCTTCCTTCCCCGCGACCGGTTTCCCCGACGCGTACGCCGAGCCCGCCGCCTACAGCGCAGGCGCCCACGAGACCGGCGGCCGTGACTCCGGCGCCCTCGACCTCGGCGGCCTCCTCGCGCCCGCCGCCGCGCCGGCGGCCCCGGTCGCCCCGGCCCGTCGCCCGCTGCACATGGGCCCGCCCGTACCCGAGGCCACCGGCGGAGTCGTCCGCTCGCTGGCGGACCGCGGCCCGGCCGCGGCGCCCGTGGCGGCCCCCGCGCCGACCGTCCCCGCGCCCGGCCCGGCGGCCATGGCGCAGCCCATGCCCGTACGTCACGCGGGACCGCCGACCACCGGCCCGGAGTACCTGGACTTCTCGCACGCCGAGGCCGCCGCCCAGGCGGCCCCGCAGCAGTCCGCGGAGATCCCGGCGCAGGCCGGCGCCCCGTGGGCCACCGAGCCCGCCGCCGCCCCGGCCCCGGCCGCCGAGCCCGCCGCCGCGGAGCAGGTGCCCGCCGAGCAGGTTCCCGCCGCGGAGCCCGCGTCCGACGCCCGATCGACCGGCGATCCCCTCGCCGCCGCCGACGCGGGGGAGCCGTCGCGGGAGCCCGCGCCGGAGCCGACCGTCGTGCCCGAGGCGGTCGTGCCCGAGGCCGCCGTCGCGCCGGAGCCCGAAGCCGTCGTCGCACCGCAGCCCGAGGCCGTCGTCGCACCGCAGCCCGAGGCCGAGGCCGAGGCCGCGGCCGTCCTGTCGCCCGAGCCGGCCGTCGAGGCCGCGCCGGGGCAGCAGGCCGCGCCGGAACCGCATGCCGTCCCGGAACAGCAGGCCGAGCAGCCCGCCGAGCCGCAGCCCGAGCCCCTCGCGCCGGCGGAGCCCGAGGCGGAATCCGTGCCGGAGCCGATCGCGGCGGCCCCGGCCCCCGAGGCCGTGGTTCCGGAGGCCGCCGTGGCCCCCGTGCCCGTCGCTGCCGCCGAGGCCTTCGCTGCCCCCGAGGCCGAGCCGGCCGCGGCGCGGCTCCCGGAACCCGCCGACCAGCCCGAGGCGCCCCCGGCCCCCGAGGCGCCGGCCGCCGTCGAGGCCCCGGTGGACCCGGTGACCCCCGAGGCCCCTGTGGCTCAGGAGGCTCCCGCAGAGCCCCTGGCCGAGGCGCCGATCGAGCCCGCCCCCGCAGAAACGGTGGTTCAGGCCCCCGTCGAGCCGGAGCCCGAGCCCGCCCCGGCCGCAGCCCCCGAGGCGCCGGCCGACGTACCGGCCGATGCGCCGGTCGACGTACCGGTACCGCTCGCCGCGCAGGCCGACGTACCGGCCGGGCCCGCCCCCGACGCCGTCGCGGAGCCCGCCGAGGGCCTGCCCGCGCCCGCCGAGGTCGTGGAATCGCCCGTCGAGGCCCTGTCCGTGCCCGCTGCCGTCGCCGCACCGGTCGAGGCCGCCGGAGCCCCCGGGATGCCCGAGGCCGGCGAGGCCGCGGAGCAGCTCGAGGCGCCCGGCCTCCCCGAAGCCGTCGCCGTGTCCGCCGGCGAGGCCGCCCCCGGGTACGCCGACGCCGAGCGCGAGGCCGTCCTGCGCGTCATGCGCGAGCGCCGCGACATCCGCAAGGGCTTCCGCACCGACCCGATCCCGCACGAGGTGCTCCTGCGCGTCCTGGAGGCGGCCCACACCGCCCCCAGCGTCGGCCACTCGCAGCCCTGGGACTTCGTCGTCATCCGGTCGGCCGAGACCCGCCGCACCATGCACGAGCTCGCCCAGCGCCAGCGCGAGGCGTACGCCAAGTCGCTGCCCAAGGGCCGGGCGAAGCAGTTCAAGGAACTCAAGATCGAGGCCATCCTCGACACCCCGGTGAACATCGTCGTCACCGCCGACCCCACCCGCGGCGGCCGCCACACCCTCGGCCGGCACACCCAGCCGCAGATGGCCCCGTACTCCTCCGCCCTCGCCGTCGAGAACCTGTGGCTCGCCGCCCGCGCCGAAGGCCTCGGCGTCGGCTGGGTCAGCTTCTTCGACGAGCGCGAGATGGTCCGCGCGCTCGGCCTGCCGGAGCACCTGGAGGTCGTCGCCTACCTGTGCGTCGGGTACGTGGACGAGTTCCCCGAGGAGCCGGAGCTGGCGCAGGCCGGCTGGTCCCAGCGCCGCCCGCTGTCCTGGGTGGTCCACGAGGAGACCTACGGGCGCCGCGCGCTGCCCGGCGAGGCACCGCACGACCTCCTCTCCGAGACCGTCGCCGGCATCCGCCCGCTCGACGCCAAGGCGCTCGGCGAGGCCTGGGAGCGGCAGAAGCGCATGACCAAGCCCGCCGGGGCGCTGGGCATGCTGGAGATCATCTCCGCCCAGCTGTCCGGGCTCTCCCGGGTCTGCCCGCCGCCGATCCCCGAGCCCGCCGCCGTCGCGATCTTCGCCGGTGACCACGGTGTCCACGCCCAGGGCGTCACCCCGTGGCCGCAGGAGGTCACGACCCAGATGGTCGCGAACTTCCTGGGCGGCGGGGCCGTCTGCAACGCCTTCGCCAACCAGGTCGGCGCCGAGGTCTGCGTCATCGACGTCGGCGTGGCCGGGGACCTCCCCGCCACGCCCGGCCTGCTCCCGCGCAAGGTCCGTGCGGGTACGGCCGACCTCTCCGTCGGCCCCGCGATGACCCGCGAGGAAGCGATCGCGGCCATCGAGGTCGGCATCGAGACCGCCCGCGACCTCGTGGCCGCCGGCAACAAGGCGCTCCTCACCGGCGAGATGGGCATCGCGAACACCACCGTGTCCGCGGCCCTGATCTCGGTGTTCACCGGGGTCGACCCGGCGGAGGTCACCGGCCGCGGCACCGGCATCAACGACGAGACCCACACCCGCAAGATCGAGGTCGTACGCCGCGCCCTGGAACTCCACCAGCCCGACCCGGCGGACCCGATCGGCGTCCTCGCGGCCGTCGGCGGCCTGGAGCACGCGGCGATCGTCGGCCTGCTCCTCGGCGGCGCCTCCCTGCGCACCCCGGTGATCCTGGACGGCGTCAGCGCCGGCGCGGCGGCCCTGGTGGCCCGCGCCATCGCCCCCGAATCCCTGTCGGCGTGCATCGCGGGGCACCGCAGCGCGGAGCCGGGCCACGTGGCGGCCCTGAACAAGCTCGGCCTGCGCCCGCTGGTCGACCTGGACCTCCGCCTCGGCGAGGGCACGGGCGCCCTGCTGGCCCTCCCGCTCGTCCAGAGCGCGGCCCGCGCGATGCACGAGGTGGCCACCTTCGACTCGGCGGGCGTCACGGAGAAGTAACCCTGCCCGCCCCCCCTGAGCCCGGTTCCCACCCAAAGGAACCGGGCTCGGCCCCTCTCCGCCCCCACGCCCTCCCGGTCCGCACGCGCCCGCCCGAGCCGCCCCTGGCGCTCCCGCTTCCGACGAGGTGGATTCGGCGCACTCGGGCGCCCCCGCGCAAGGCTGCCGACCCCGGCAGCACCCTCAGCACACGCCCCCCCCCGCGACCCCGCCCCCGCCGAGCCAGGCACCTGCACCGGCCCCCTCCCGACCTGGCACCTTCTCCCCGTCCGGCCGGGGTGCCCGCCCGCGTCCGGTCCGGGCGCCTGCTTCCTGCCCGGCCCAGACACCCGCCCCGCGCGACCTGGCGCCCGCCCCCTCCCGGCCTTGCGCCCGCCCTCGTCCGGCCTGGGCGCCGGCCCCCTCCCGGCCTGGCGCCTGCTCCCGTCCGGCTTGGGCGCCCACCCTCGTCCGGCCCGGGCGTTTGCCCCGCGCGACCTGGCGCCTGCTCCCGCCCGGCCTTGCGCCTGCTTCCTGCCCGGCCCAGGCACCCGCCCCGCGCGACGATGCGCCCGCCCCCGTCCGGCCTGGGCGCCCACCCTCGTCCGGCCCGGGCGTTTGCCCCGCGCGACCTGGCGCCTGCTCCCGCCCGGCCTTGCGCCTGCTTCCTGGCCAGTCCGGGCACCCGCCCCGCGCGACCTTGCGCCTGCTCAGTCCGGCCTGGGCGCCCACCCCCGTCCGGCCTGGGCGCCGACCCCCGTCCGGCCCGGGCACGCGCACCCGCACCCGCCCCCGCCCAGGCCGGGTACCCGCCACGCCCGGCCAGGGCACCCGCGCCGTAAGGTGGACCCGGACCACAAACCGCACGTCAGTCCCCCCGCCGCTCCAGCGCCGCAGCGGCACGCAACCCCCTCCGCCGCATCAGGAGCCGCAACCGCCATGGCAAACCCGGCATACCCCGCCTATCCCGTCGGCCTCCGCCTTGCCGGGCGCCGCGTCGTCGTCATCGGCGGCGGTCAGGTCGCCCAGCGCCGACTGCCCGCGCTGATCGCCGCCGGTGCCGACGTCCTGCTCATCTCCCCGTCCGCGACCCCCTCCGTGGACGCGATGGCCGAGACCGGCGAGATCCGCTGGGAGCGCCGCCGCTACCAGGACGGCGACCTCGCCGGAGCCTGGTACGCCCTGATCGCGACCCAGAACCGGGACGACAACGAGCGGGCTTCCGCCGAGGCCGAACGCGAGCGCGTCTGGTGCGTCCGCGCCGACGACGCCTCCGCCGCCACCGCTTGGACCCCGGCCACCGGCCGCGTCGAGGGCGTCACCGTCGCCGTGCTGACCGGCAACGACCCGCGCCGCTCCGCCGCCGTCCGTGATGCCGTCGTCGAGGGCCTGCGCGACGGCTCGCTCGTCGCCCCCGGCCACCGCCACAAGAACACCCCGGGCGTCGCCCTCGTCGGCGGCGGCCCGGGCGACCCGGACCTGATCACCGTCCGCGGCCGCCGCCTGCTGGCCGAGGCCGACGTGGTCATCGCCGACCGGCTCGGCCCCCGCGACCTCCTCGACGAACTCCCGCCGCACGTCGAGGTCATCGACGCCGCGAAGATCCCGTACGGTCGCTTCATGGCCCAGGAGGCCATCAACAACGCCCTCATCGAGCACGCCAAGGCCGGCAAGGCCGTGGTCCGTCTCAAGGGCGGGGACCCGTACGTCTTCGGCCGCGGCATGGAGGAACTCCAGGCCCTCGCCGAGGCGGGCATCGCCTGCACCGTCGTCCCCGGCATCTCCAGCTCCATCTCGGTGCCCGGCGCGGCCGGCATCCCGGTCACCCACCGCGGCGTCGCGCACGAGTTCACCGTGGTCAGCGGCCACGTCGGCCCCGACGACGAGCGTTCCCTCGTGGACTGGGCCTCCCTCGCCAAGCTCACCGGCACACTGGTGATCCTGATGGGCGTCGACAAGATCGGCCTGATCGCCGCGGCCCTGGTCCGGCACGGCCGCTCCGCCGACACCCCCGTCGCCGTGATCCAGGAGGGCACCACCGCGACGCAGCGTCGGGTGGACGCCACCCTGGCCACCGTCGGCGAGACCGTCCGCGCCGAGCAGGTCCGCCCGCCGGCGGTCATCGTCATCGGCGAGGTCGTCCGCGTCGGCACCCCCGCGAACGCGACTCCCGCGAACCCCGCGAACCCCGCGACTCCGTGACCCCCGGTTCGGGCCCGATCCCGTACGCCGGGTTCGGGCCCGACCCCGTACTCCCACCACCAGCGCCTGACAGGCCGTTGGCACCACACCCAGGACAAGGCAGTATCACCCTGTGGCTGATCTCATCACCGTCGAAGACCCCGACGACCCGCGCCTGCGCGACTACACCGGCCTGACCGACGTCGAACTCCGGCGCCGGCGCGAGCCCGCGGAAGGCCTGTTCATCGCCGAGGGCGAGAAGGTCATCAGACGGGCCAAGGACGCCGGGTACGAGATGCGCTCGATGCTGCTCTCCGCCAAGTGGGTCGACGTCATGCGCGACGTCATCGACGAGCTCCCCGCCCCGGTGTACGCCGTCAGCCCGGAGCTCGCCGAACGCGTCACCGGCTACCACGTGCACCGCGGCGCCCTCGCCTCCATGCAGCGCAAGCCGCTGCCCACGGCCGAGGAACTGCTGTCCGCGGCCCGCCGCGTGGCCGTCATGGAAGCCGTCAACGACCACACCAACATCGGCGCCATCTTCCGCAGCGCCGCCGCCCTCGGCATGGACGCCGTCCTGCTGTCCCCCGACTGCGCGGACCCGCTCTACCGCCGCTCGGTGAAGGTCTCCATGGGCGCGGTGTTCTCCGTCCCGTACGCCCGCCTCGAAGCCTGGCCCAAGAGCCTCGACTCGGTACGGGAAGCCGGCTTCAAGCTGCTCGCCCTCACCCCGCACGAGAAGGCCTCGCCGATCGACGAGGCAGCCCCCCGCACCCTGGACCGGGTCGCGCTCATGCTCGGCGCGGAGGGCGACGGCCTGTCCACCCAGGCCCTGGTCGCCGCCGACGAATGGGTTCGCATCCCCATGGCGCACGGCGTCGACTCGCTCAACGTGGGCGCGGCCGCGGCCGTCGCCTTCTACGCGGTGGCCGGCGCCTCCGGGGCGTAACCGTCGCCCCCGCGCACGCCAGAGGTCGGCGGACCGGCTCCGGCCGGTCCGCCGACGCGCTCTCAGAGCCGCTGCGCGAGGGCGATGCCCAGGGCGACGACGAGGGTCACCACGACGAACACGATCAGTCGCTGCCGCAGCAGCTTCGGGTCCGGCCGCGACGGCCGCCGCCCCGCCCCGGTCGTCCGCGGCGCCTGCCGCCCACCCGCCGTACGCCCACCCGTGCGCCCCGCCGTGGAACCGGGCTGGTTGCGCGGCGACGAGGGCCGCGAGTGCGGTCCGCTGTGCGGGCCCTGCGCCCGCGGCGTGGGCGCGGGGCTCCCCGTACGACGCTCCGTGCGCTGCTCGGCGTACTCGTCGGCGAGCCGGCCCGTCGGTCGTTCCACCCGGGCGCGCTGCGCCGGCGGCCTGCCGTCGCCGAGCCCCTGCGCCTCGCGGGCGGCGATCTCCTTCAGCCGCATCGACAGCTGGAGGGTGGTCGGCCGGTCCTCCGGATCCTTGGCCAGGCAGGCCGAGACCAGGGGGGCGAGGGCGTCCGGCACCCCCTGGAGGTGCGCCTCCTCGTGCACGACCCGGTACAGCATCACCTCGGAACTGCCGTGCCCGAAGGGCGAGTCGGCGGTCGCCGCGTAGGCGAGGGTGGCGCCGAGCGCGAACACGTCGGTGGCCGGGGTGACGGCGGCTCCGCGCACCTGTTCGGGCGCGAGGAAACCGGGGGAGCCCACGGCGGTGCCCACGTGGGTGAGCGTGCTCGCGCCGGTGGCCCAGGCGATGCCGAAATCGATGATCCGGGGGCCCTTGGGGGAGAGCAGGATGTTCGAGGGCTTCAGGTCCCGGTGGACCACCCCCGCCTCGTGCACGGCGACCAGACCCTCGGACAGCGCGGCGCCGATCGCTGCGATCTGCGCGGCCGTCAGCGGACCCTCCTCGGCGACCTTGTCGTGCAACGAGGGGCCGGGTACGTACTGCGTCGCGAACCAGGGACGCTCGGCGTCCAGGTCGGCGGCCACCAGCCGCGCGGTGCACCCGCCGCGGATCCGTCGGGCGGCGGACACCTCCCGCGCGAAGCGGGAACGGAACTCCTGGTCCTCGGCGAGGTCGGGTCGGATCACCTTGAGGGCGACGCGCTGTCCGCGCCGGTCGGACCCCAGGTAGACCACGCCCATGCCACCCGCACCGAGCCGCCGGTGCAGTCTGAACGAGCCGACGACACGCGGGTCCTCGCGCCGGAGCCGCATCATCGCCATGTCCACCCCGCTGACCGGTCGTCCTGTTGACCTGGCACAGCTTACGGACCATCCGCCATGCGCGCTCAGAGGCCGCGCCCTCGCCGCAGGATTCGATCGTCAGTACGGAGCAGGCCACTTGGGGGTTGTGCCGCCCGATCGGGCCCTCTTTGCCCCGAACCCGTGACATTCCCCAAGAGCCCCTCGGGTCAAGGTGATTGGCAGCCCACCGACCCATCCGGACCGGCGGACGCGGCCCGCGCCGGGCCGAACGGCCGCAGGGACGCGTCAACGTCCCGCACGAGGACACGCGTGCGCGGGGAGTGACGGAAGTGAGCGAAGTCACTACCCTCCGGTCATCCCCTCCGGGAAGACCCTCACAACGGGGGAGTCGTCTCCACCCAGGGGAGTAGTCGGGGGCGGGTACGTCATCCTCCCGGAGGCCCGGCAATGGGTACGAGGGCATGAGGCCAGCAGCCCCCCGCCCGCCTAGTGTTGAAGACAAGCGGCGGGTGTCGCACTCGTCCCCCGAGGTCAAGCCCGCCGCTGCCAAACGACAGGGAGAGGACCATGGCGGACATCGCACGGCAGGGACGCAAGGCATTCGCGTTCAACGGCCATGAGTCCGGTACGCGTCACCCGCTGGTGGCCGCGGCGATGGTGCTCCCCCTGGCCGCCGTCCTGCTCTTCCTCTTCGGAGGCTTCGAGCAGGTGGTGGCGCAGGCGTCGTCCGTGGGCGTGATGCTGGGGCGCTGAGCGGCGCCCCAGGCCCGGGAGAGCGGCCCGGGCCGGGACATCGGCCTGTCGAACCCCGTGGGGACGGGGGCGCGACGGACGGCAGGTGAAGGGTGCTGCCCGTACGGCTGGGGAGCCGGACGGGCAGCACCCTTTTCAACACCCCCACCCACACCGCCCGACCCCGTGCGCGAACCGCCGACGCCGGGCGCCCGCGGACCCGGCCCGCCGGCGCGACGGCAGCCCCCACCGCGGGCGCGCCGACGACACGGCCCGGTACTCCCCGCCCCGTCACCCGTACCGCCCGCGTGCCGGCGCACCCCCTCGCACGACCACCCGGGCGTACGCCGGAGTACCGAGCGGTCCCGCCCCACCACGGCGACATCCCGGGGTTTCCCCCTCGCCTCCGGATCCGGGACGGGATCGGTCGTACCCTCCTGGTGGGAGAAGGGGGCCGGATGATCCGGGACACCGCGCCGGGCACGACCACGCGCACCGCAGCCACCGCCGTACGCCCGTACGCCGGCCCCGGGACCGCGCCGGCCGGGACCCCCGGCCACGGGCGGGCCGCCCCGTGAGCGCCGCCCTGCCCGCCGCGCTCGCCGCCTGGGGGTCGGGCGGCAGCGGGCACCCGTACGCCCTCCTCGCCGACCGGCACGACGGCACCGTGGTGCGCTGCGGGGACGCCGTCGCCAAGGCGCACGCCCCCGACACCGACCCGGAGGCCCTCGCACTGCGGCTCCGGATCGCCGGAGCCGGTCCCCTGGCCGGGGTCCTGTTGCCCCCGCTGCGGACCGGTACCGTCCACGGCCGCCCCGTCTCCCTCTGGCCGTACGGGACCCCCGTGGACCCGGAGCGCCCCGAGGACGCCCCCTGGGAGGCCGCCGCCCGGCTGCTCGCGGCCCTGCACCGCACCCCGCCGGACGCCCTGCCCGGCCCGGTCCCCCCGATGCGCGGCCCCGCCAAGCTGGCCCGCGCCCTGCGCCGCCTCGCCCGGGCCGTCCCGCCCGTCGACGGCGCCCGCCTCCCGGAGCCCGCCCACCCGCAGGACGCCCCGCCCGCCCCCGGCCCGCACCCCCCGGACCCACCCGCCCCCGCATCCCGGCGCCTCCCGCCGCACCTCCCGGGCCCGGCCCCCGGGGCCCGTGCCGTGCGGGCGGCCGCCGCGACCCTGCCCGACTGGGTCCGGGGCGAGCGGGCGGCCCCGCCCGGCGGAACGCTGTGCCACGGCGACCTCCACCTCGGGCAGTTGGTGCGGCACCCCGCGCCCGGCGGCCCCTGGCGGCTCATCGACGTGGACGACCTCGGTATCGGCACCCCCGCCTGGGACCTGGCCCGCCCGGCGGCCTGGTACGCGGCCGGGCTGCTCGCCCCGGAGGTGTGGCTGCGCTTCCTGGACGCCTACCGCGCCGCCGGCGGCCCGGCGGCCGGCCCGCCCGGTACCGACCCGTGGCCGGAACTCGACCTGGCCGCCCGGGCGCTGACCGTTCAGGGCGGCGCGCTGGCCCTGGCCAAGGCGGCGGCCGAACGGCGCCCGCTCGACGGGGCGGAACGCCTGATGGTGGATTCCTGTGCCCGAATCGCCGCGATCCCGCCGGAGTTGGAGCCCGGGGCCGCGTCGTAGGGTGAGGGCCACGTCACCGGGCATGCATCCGGTGTCGACGCAGACGGCGAGGAGTTGATCGGTCCATGCAGTGTCCGAAGTGTCACGCGATGATGCACACGTACAACCGCAACGGTGTCCAGATAGAGCAGTGCAGCGGCTGCCGCGGCATCTTCCTCGACTACGGGGAGTTGGAGGCGCTGACCCGGCTGGAATCCCAGTACACGGCCCAGCAGTACCCCCAGGTCCCGCCGCCCGCCGCGCCGCCGGCGCCCTATCCGGCCCAGCACGCCGCCCCCGCCCCCGCCTGGGGAGCCCCGCAGCACGGCGGTCACGGGCACCACGGCCACCACGGCCACCACAAGGGCGGCTTCGGCCGGATGTTGTTCTCCTCCTGACGAGCCGAACCCCGCCTGGACCCTCACGGGCAACGCGGAAGCCCCGGCCGTCTTTCGACGGCCGGGGCTTCCGGATGGTGCGCGATACTGGGATTGAACCAGTGACCTCTTCCGTGTCAGGGAAGCGCTCTCCCGCTGAGCTAATCGCGCGGGCTCCACGGCTCGAAAGCCGCAGTGAAACGGTACTACACGAGCTGCGGTGAACTGCGTGCGCGATACTGGGATTGAACCAGTGACCTCTTCCGTGTCAGGGAAGCGCTCTCCCGCTGAGCTAATCGCGCGGGGATCCTTGCGGATCAGTGGACGATACTGGGATTGAACCAGTGACCTCTTCCGTGTCAGGGAAGCGCTCTCCCGCTGAGCTAATCGTCCTTGGAGGTGGAGACGGGATTTGAACCCGTGTAGACGGCTTTGCAGGCCGTTGCCTCGCCTCTCGGCCACTCCACCATGGAGCCGCGGGGGTTATCGGGAAGAAATCCCCCACTTCGAGCGGACGACGAGACTCGAACTCGCGACATCCACCTTGGCAAGGTGGTGCTCTACCAACTGAGCTACGTCCGCAGGTCACCGTGTGTGCTCCGGGGTGTTCCCCCTTCGCTCCCTGGCGACGTGTTGAACTCTAGCGGATTCCCGGGCCAGCTCAAAAACGCGTTTCCGCAGCGTGCTGCCGCACGATCACCGCCGGTCACCCGACCGTCACCTCCCCGGCGCCATCGCGTCACCGGTCATAGACTCGCAGCCGTGCACGACCTGCCTCACGACCTGCCTCCCCTCGCCCGCTTCGGCGGCCTCCTCGCGACCGACCTCCGCGACGTCACCAGTGACGCCGCCGCCCTCGACTCCACCGGGTTCTGGGCGGTGGCCGCCGACTTCGAGGGCCGGCTGGTCTGCGCGCGCTTCGGGGACGTACGACCCGATCCCGTGCCCCCGCCCGTGCCGGGCGCCTGGTCCGGGCCCGGGCGGGACCAGTGGTCCTCCTCCCTGGACCGGGCCGCGTACGTCAGCGGTGTCCGCCGGATCCGCGAGCACATCGCGGCCGGGGAGGTCTACCAGGCCAACCTCTGCCGCGTGATGTCCGCCCCGCTGCCCGACCCGCACACCGCCGACGTGGACGCCCTGACGAGCCTCCTCGCGCGCGGCAACCCCGCCCCCTATGCAGGAACGATTCGGCTCCCCGCGCACGGCGTGGAGATCGCCACCGCCTCCCCGGAGCTCTTCCTGAGCCGCTCCGGGCGCCACGTCGAGTCCGGTCCGATCAAGGGCACCGGCCGCACCGCAGCCGACCTGCTCCCCAAGGACCACGCCGAGAACGTGATGATCGTGGACCTCGTCAGGAACGACCTCGGCCGGGTCTGCGCGACCGGGTCCGTCACGGTGCCCGCGCTGTGCGCGGTGGAGGAGCACCCGGGCCTGGTCCACCTCGTCTCCACGGTCGGCGGTGAACTCGCCGACGGCGCCGGCTGGCCCGAGCTGCTGGCCGCGACCTTCCCGCCCGGCTCGGTCACGGGCGCCCCCAAGTCCTCCGCACTGCGGATCATCGAGGCCCTGGAGACCGCCCCGCGCGGCCCCTACTGCGGCGGCATCGGCTGGGTCGACGCCGACCGGCGCACCGCCGGGCTCGCCGTGGGCATCCGTACGTTCTGGATCGACCGGGAGGCACCCGGCGGACCGCGCCTGTGCTTCGGCACCGGCGCCGGGATCACCTGGGGTTCCGACCCCGACCGCGAGTGGGCGGAGACGGAACTCAAGGCCGCCCGGCTGCTCGCTGTAGCGTCGGGCACACACGAGACGCACGACCTGAGTGGAGGGACCGTACGGTGAGGATCTGGCTCGACGGAGCACTGCGGGACGCCGAGGACGCGAAGGTGTCCGTCCTGGACCACGGCCTGACCGTGGGCGACGGCGTCTTCGAGACGCTCAAGGCGCACGACGGCCGCGCCTTCGCCCTCACCCGCCACCTCGACCGGCTGACCCGCTCGGCCCGTGGCCTCGGCCTGCCCGACCCCGACCTCGACGAGGTGCGCCGGGCCTGCGCCGCCGTCCTGGAGGCCGACCCCGTCCCGCTCGGCAGGCTGCGGATCACCTACACCGGCGGGCTGTCCCCACTGGGCTCCGACCGCGGCGAGACCGGACCGACCCTGATCGTCGCCCTGGGCGACACCACCCGGCGGCCCGACAGCACCGCGGTGATCACCGTCCCCTGGGTCCGCAACGAGCGCTCCCCGCTGACCGGCCTGAAGACCACCTCGTACGCGGAGAACGTGGTCGCGCTGGCCCGGGCGCACCGGGAGGACGCCTCCGAGGCCCTCTTCGCCAACACCGTCGGGCAGCTCTGCGAGGGCACCGGCTCCAACGTGTTCGTCGTCCTGGACGGCGAACTGCACACCCCGCCCGTGGCCTCGGGCTGCCTCGCCGGGATCACCCGGGCCCTCGCCGTCGAGTGGACCGGTGCCAAGGAGACCGACCTCCCCTTCGAGGCCCTGGAACACGCCGACGAGGTGTTCCTCACCTCCAGCCTGCGCGACGTCCAGGCCGTCCACCGCGTCGACGGTCGCACCCTGGGCGCCCCCGGTCCGGTCACCGCGAAGGCCATGCGGGTCTTCGACGAGCGCGCGGCCTCGGACCTCGACCCGTAGTCACGGGGCCGCGGGGCGGGTAGAAATCGACGATGACCACCACCCTGCGGCCGAGCGCGCCGCTTCAGCAGAGCGAGGGCGGCGCCCGTTCGCGCCCGTACGAGGTCCGGGTCAACAGCAGGCGCGTCGGGACGCTCCTGATCGCCGCCGACACGCCCTTCGGGCCGACGGTCGGCGAGATCCGCGACCTGGCCATCGACGAGCCGGACCGGCGGCGCGGGCGGGCGACCGTCGCCGCGCTCGCCGCCGAGGAGGTCATGCGCGGCTGGGGCTGTCGCCGCGTGCGGATCGCCGTGCCGGCCGGCTCCGCGGGCGGCCTGCGCCTCGCCTCCGCCCTCGGATACGTCGAGTACAGCCGCAACATGGCCAAGGAACTCCCCGCCGAACCGCCCGCGCTCTCCGCCGGGGTCCTCGGCCGCCCGATGACGGAGGCCGAGTACGAGGTCTGGAACGCCCGGGCCCGGGAGTCGTACGCCGCGAACTGGGTCGGGCGGGGCCTGTCGCCCGAGGCCGCCGCCGCGAAATCGGCCGCCGACCACGACACGCAACTGCCCCGCGGCCTGGACACCCCCGGGGTCGCCCTGCGCGTCCTGGAGGCGGCCGGCGCGCCCGTCGGGCAGGTGTGGGTGGCGCCGCTCCACGGGAACGCGTACGTCTTCGACGTCGAGGTCGCCGAGGTCCACCGGGGCCGCGGGTACGGCCGGGACCTGATGCTCCTGGCCGAGCGGACCGCCCTCGCCGAGGGACACCGGGTCCTGGCGCTGCACGTCTTCAGCGAGAACACCCCGGCCGTGCGGCTGTACGAGTCCCTCGGCTACCGGACCACGTCCCTCAACCTCGCCAAGGATCTCCTCTAGGTCGCTCCGGCCGGTCGCCGGTCAGCCGGCGAGGAGCCGGTCGGCGATCTCCTCGATGCGGGCCCGCAGGCCGTCCTGGCTCTTGCCGCCGTCGAGGCGCTCGCCGTCGATCACGTAGGTCGGGGTGCCGGTCACGCCGATGGCCTTGCCCTCGGCCTGGTCGGCGTCGACGATCAGGATGTGTCGGCCGTCGATCAGGGCGGTGTCGAACTCCTCCACGTCGAGGCCGAGTTCACGCGCCACGTCGAGGAGCACGGCCTCGCCGCGCGAGCTCAGCTCGGCGGTCCGCGCCAGCAGGGCCTCCGTGTACGGCCAGCCCTGTCCCTGCTCCACGGCCTCCTCGGCGGCCTGCGCCGCGGCGAAGGCGTGCTTGTGCTTCTCCAGGGGGAAGTGGCGCAGCCGGATGTCCAGCCGGTCGCCGTAACGGGCCCGCAGGGCGCGTACGTCGTCCAGAGCGCTGTGGCAGTCCGGGCACTGGAGTTCGCACCAGACGTCGAGGATCACGGAATCGGTCATGGGGACAGTCTCCCAGCCCCGTACCCGCGCACCGACCGGGACCTGGGGAGGAGGCGGGACCCGGAGATGTCCCGGAGATCGGGCGGGCCCGGGCCCGGGGCATGGCCCGGACGGCGCCGACCGGTGCAGGATGGAAGGGACGGATCGCCCGCCCGACCACCGCCGGAGGACCGCATGATTGCCGAGACCATATGTTCCGCGGTGTCCGCGGCCGGCCTGGGCCTCGCCGCGGTGACGGCGTACCGCAGGCGGTTCCTGGCGGCCACGCGCATCGCCGCGTACGCGCTGGTCCCGGTCGGCCTGGTGCTGACGGGTGTCGTGGCGTGGGTGTCGGGGATGGTCTTCAAGCCGTCGGTCTGGGCCGGCTTCGGGTTGCTGGGTCTGGCCTGGCTGCTCTTCATGATCACGCGGACGGTCGAACGCCGCCGCGCAGCGAAGGGCCCCGGCGCCGGGGCGACCGGGGGCGGCCCGCCCCGTGAGGCCGTCGCGCCCACGGCGTCGGCTCCCTCCCTCGGCGGGGCAGCCCGTCCGGCGCCCACGACCCGGCAGGCTCCGACGGCCCCGGCGGACGACTTCTCCGACATCGAGGCCATCCTCAAGAAGCACGGCATCTGACCGCTCCGCCCGGCGTCCCGTCGCCGTACCGCACGCGGGGCCCGGGCGGGGCACAAGCCGCCGGGAACCACCTGAACTGACGAGTGCGGGCCAACCACCGCGCCGATACTGGCGTGTTGGGGGCCGATCCGACGACGGCTGCGCGATCATCGCCCCGACATGCTCGAAACATCGCCGGGCGATCCGCCGGCCCCCGCGCCCGTCGCCGAGACCCCCCTCGCCGAGGAAGGTCGAGGCTGTCTCTTCGCCCTCTCCCAGCCCCCCTTGATGATCTTCCTAGGGGTGATCGGGACCCTGCTGCTGCTCGCCGCCGTGCACGACCTGTTCCTGCTCTGAGGCCTCGGGGTGGGCGTCCGCCTCCTTGCGGCGTGCCCGGTACGCGGCCACGTGCAGCCGGTTTCCGCAGGTCCGGCTGTCGCAGTAGCGTCGCGACCGGTTGCGCGACAGGTCCACGAAGGCCCGCCGGCAGTCGGGAGCCTCGCAGCGGCGCAGCCGCTCCTCCTCGCCGGAGACCACGATGAAGGCCAGCGCCATGCCGCCGTCGGCCGCGAGGTGGTCGCCCACCGAGGCGCCCGGCGCGAAGTAGTGGACGTGCCAGTCGTAGCCGTCGTGGTCCGTCAGCTGGGGCGTGGTGCCGGCCGTGGCGACCAGCTCGTTGATCAGTACCGACGCCGCACGGGGGTTCGGGGCCGCGAAGACCTGGGCGAACTTCGCGCGCACGGTGCGGACCCCGGCGAGGTCGCGGGCGCTGAGCTCGCCGACGTCGCTGATCGCGTATTCCTGGACGAAGCCGCGCAGCGCGCCGATGTCGGAGAGCCCGTCGGGCTGGTCCGGTTCGGCCGCGGTGTTCACCAGCGCGACGACGACGTCGAGCGCGCGACGGGTGTCGTGGGGGATCTGCACGGGGTCGCTCCCTGGAAGGCCGGGCCTGCGGCGACGATCGGCTGCCGCCGCTGGTGGCCGACTCTAGCGCCTCGCCGCAAGGGGTTACCCGTGGGAGCGGGCGGCGCCGGGGCCCTGAGCGCACCGGCGCCGCCCTCGCGGTTGGCTTCCGCGAGAACAGCGCCGGCACGTGCGTATGTGGTTGTCCGACCCGCACCGTCGCCCCGAGTCGGACGGTGTCGAGCGGCGGTAGGCCTGGCTCAGCTTTCGGCCAGGATGTGGGAGAGCTCCTTGTCGAGGTCGAAGTGCCGGTGCTCGGTCCCGGGTGGAACCGCGGCGTCCGTCCGCTTGAGGAACGATTCGAGTGCTCGGGCGGGTGCTTCGAGCAGTGCTTCTCCCTCCGGAGAGCTCAGGGCGATGCAGACGACGCCCTGACCGTGGCTGCGGGACGGCCAGACGCGGACGTCGCCGGTACCGGTGGGCCGGTGCAGGCCCTCCGCGAGGAGGTCACGGGCGAATACCCATTCGACCGTCTCCTCGGCGCCGGTGTGGAAGGTGGCGTGCACGGCGTAGGGGTCGGCCGTGTCATACCGCAGGCCCGCGGGAACAGGCAGTGAGGACTCGCTCGACACAACGAGGCGCAGGTGCAGCTCGCAGCTGACCGTGGTGTTCATAAGCGCCAGGGCCTTTCGCTCAGTGTGCGCTCGGGGATTCGCACGTCGGCGAAATCGACATGCCACCTACGGTGGCGTTGTAAACCCCTCTGACCGTTTTGCGGACCTCTGGGTCCCTCGGACGGCGGATCCAAACCGGCGTTCACGTGTGCTTCGGGCTCCGGTAGATTCGGCGGCATGAATACGGGGAGTGACCGCGAGACCAACGAGTCCGCCGGCGGCGGGGCGCCCGCCGAGGAAACGCCGCACGTGTCGAAGGCGCCCGCCTTCATCAAGGCCAACCGGAGCCTCCACCTGAGCTGGCAGGTCGGCGTCTTCATCGTCGGCCTGGCCGTCATCGGGGCCGGTATCGCCATGCTCGTCCTGCCCGGCCCCGGCTGGGTGGCCATCTTCGCCGGCCTGGCGATCTGGGCCACCGAGTTCGCCTGGGCCCACCTCGTCCTGCGCTGGACCAAGCGCAAGGTCAGCGAGGCCGCGCAGAAGGCGCTCGACCCCAAGGTCCGGCGCCGCAACATCATCCTGACCAGCGTGGGCCTCGTCATCGCGGGCGCGCTGATCGGCTTCTACCTGTGGAAGTACGGGCTCGTCCTGCCCTGGGACATCAAGGACCAGTAGGCCGTCGCGGGTGGTCATGGAGCACCGCTGACATGCGGTAATGTTTGCGGTGCGTCCGGGCGATTAGCTCAGTGGGAGAGCACTTCGTTCACACCGAAGGGGTCACTGGTTCGAACCCAGTATCGCCCACCCGGACCGAAGGCCCGCAGACTCCGAGAGAGTCTGCGGGCCTTCGGCGTTCCCGCCGCCGGTCCGCCTCAGCGGAGCCGCCCCAGGGCCACCCGCAGCCGCCGGGCGTCACGCAGCCGCTTCTCGTACGTCGCCCCCACCATCAGCAGCAGCAGGCCCGCCAGGGCCGGCGGCAGCCACCGGGGGAGCGCCCCCGCCACCTGCACCACGTACGGGGCCAGCTCGTGCAGGCCCACCGCCGCCAGCGTGACGCCGCCCAGCAGCAGCGGGGCCGCGAGCCGCCGGTGCGCGCCCGCCAGGGTCAGGGCCAGCGCCGCCAGGCCCAGCAGCAGCGGCCGCAGCCAGTGCGCGTCGCCCCAGGCGGCCACCAGGCTCGGCAGCAGCGTCGCGCCGAGCCCCGGCCCGTACGCGGGCCAGGAGGAGACCGCCGGGTCCTTGCGGCGGGACAGGAAACCGACCGCCAGGGCCAGTACCGACACCGGCAGCGCGTAGGCCTCCGGCACCGTCACCCCCGAGGCGCCGAGGCGGACCCACGTCGCCGACACGAACAGCGCGCCGGCCGCCCAGCCGAGGCGCCGCCGCTCCACCCGCAGCGCCGCCGCCGAGCACAGCACCCCGGCCAGGGCGAGCGCCAGTGCCAGCACCGGCGGATCACCGGCCGCGAGGGCCACCGCCACCACGGCCGCCACGGCCGCCGCGCACTCCGCCGGGACCCGCACCGGCGCGAGCCGCGGAGCCAGGGCCACCACCGCCGCCGGAGCCAGCAGCGCCGCCACCCCCGACCAGGCCGGCGCGAGTCCGGCCGACGCCGCGAGCGCCACCGTGAGCGCCGTCGCGTACCCGACGGCCGCCGCCGCCCCACCGGCCCGTACGGGGACCCGGGCGGGCCCGTACGCCGCTCCGAGGGCGGCACCGGCCCCCAGCAGCCCGAACACCGCGAACGTCGCCACGCGGCCGTCCAGCGCCCCCAGGGACACGTTCAGGGCGCCGACCACCGTGCACACCGAGGCCGCGATGCGAACGGCCCGCTCCGACGCCCGCAGCGCGAGCAGCCCGGCCGCCAGGGTCACCGCGGTCTGCGCCCCCAGGACCGCCGCCACGGGCAGCCCGAGCAGCACCGGAGCCGTGAACGCCCCCGCCCAGCCGACCACCGCGGCCACCACCGCCGGCTCCCGGCGCGGCAGCTCCCGGGCCGCCCACCAGCCGGCCCCCGCCACCAGCAGCAGCGCCACCGCAGCCGCCGCCCCCGCGCCGGAGCCGGCCACCGAGGGGGACGTCGACGCCCACACCTCGCCCAGCACCCCTACCCGCGAGACCAGCACCAGGGCGACCGTCGGCGTCGTGGCCGACACCGCCAGAGCGGCCACCCCGGCGCCCGCCCGCAGCAGGCCGCGCCGGACCTGCGCCGGCAGGGCGGACGCCCGTACGACCGCCAGCAGCGGCAGCGCCGCCACCAGGTGCACCACCACCGGCCACATGTCCCCCCGGGCCGCGTGCCCGGCCGGGACCAGCGACCCGACCGCCGCCACCGCGGCCAGCGCGCCCACCAGGGCCGCCGCCGACGCCCGCGGCTCGCGCCAGGCCACCGCCACGCCCAGTACGGCCCCGGCCGCCAGCAGCAGCGCCGGACCCACCGACCCGGGGTCGTCCAGCGAGAGCACCAGGGCCGCCGACAGCGCGAGCGCGCCCGCCACCGACGCCGTCACCCGGGCGGTCACCCGCACCGAACGCCGCGCCGGCGCCACCGCGAGCGCGGCGTCCAGCGCGGCCGTCACCAGCACCGCCCAACCGGCCCGCAACGGGCCGGCCCCCGACGCGACCGCGGCCAGCGGCAACGGCACCTGCGCGAGGAGCACCGCGGCGAGCAGCGGCAACCGCAGCCGGGGCAGCGCCGACCCGTAGGCCGCCCAGAGCGCCGCCAGCGCCGCCGCGGCCCCCGCCGCGTAGGTGGTCCCGTCGACGCCGGGCAGCCCGACCGCGTGCAGCGCGTACGCGTCCAGCACCGTCAGCAGCAGCCCCACGGCCGCCACCGACTCCGCGGTGGAGCGCAGCCCCCGCCGCAGCAGCCCCACGGGGGCAGCCAGCGCGGCGCCCGTCACCGCGGCCAGCACCAGCGAACGCCCGGCGATCCCCAACGAGCCCCAGCTCACCAGGGTGAAGGCCAACGCGGCCACCGCCAGCAGCACCGCGCCCAGCGTCAGCAGCACGTTCTGCGCGCTGCGCGCGGGCGCCGCCGCCGTCACCGCCGGCCCCGCGGGCGCGGCCACGGCCGGCGCGGGACGCGTCAGGATGCCGATCAACCAGTTCCGCCGGGACAGCAAATAGTGCCGCCGGGCATCGAGTTGGACCAGCTCGCGGTCGATGAGCGTCAGCTCCTCGGCCGGCGGCAGTGCCGGGAACGACGCCGGCGGGAAGGGGGTGTTCATACGCGGAGTGTGGCGCCCGTCACGGCATCAGGACATGGGCGGGCGTACTCAGATCGGCCCTGAGTACACCCGGGAGCGAGGTCCGCCGAACCGACCACGCGAAGCCCCCCGGCGCGTCAGACTGGAGCCATGCACCGCTGGACGCACTACCGCTTCCGCAGCGTGTGGGACCTGCAGGCCCCGCCCGCCCTCGTCTTCTCCCTGCTGGAGGACCCCGGGCAGTACCCCGCCTGGTGGCCCCAGGTCCGCCGGATCGAGCCCGTCGGACAGGACACCGGCAACGCCCTGATCCGCTCGGTCCTCCCGTACGGCATCCACGTCGGCCTGACCGGACTGCTCCGCGACCCCGCGCGGGGCGTGCTGGAGGTCGCCCTGCGCGGCGACATCGAGGGCTGGGCGCGGTGGACCGTACGCCCACGAGGCGGCCCCGGATCAGGCCGCACCCGGGCCCTCTACGAGCAGGAGGTCGACGTCCGGGCGCCCCTGCTGCGCCGGCTCGCGGTGCCCGCCCGACCGCTGTTCCGGCTCAACCACGCCCTGATGATGCGGGCCGGTCGGCGCGGTCTCGCGGCCCGGCTGACGGCCGGCCCGGAAGCGGTTTGAACAGACCCCACGCCTCTTGTATTGTTCAGTCCGTTCCCGGGCGATTAGCTCAGCGGGAGAGCACTTCGTTCACACCGAAGGGGTCACTGGTTCGATCCCAGTATCGCCCACCGGGACAGGCCGGTCCGTCTGATGACGGACCGGCCTTCCGCATGTACGGCCCCGTCGCGCCGCGTCCACCCCGCCATGTCACGCGGCCTGGTTCAGCTCCGGACGCAGCGGCCAGTGCGGATCCACCGACTCCGGCGTCCCCTGCCGCGCGAACCACGCCTGCAGGCCGCGCGCCTGCGCCGCGTGCCACACGGCCTGCAACGTGTGCAGCTCGGCCGGCGTCAACCGCTCCAGCCTCCCCGCGAACCTGCGCCCCACCGCCCGTACGACCTCCAGCGACGCCAACGCGTCCGCCGACGCGTCGTGCGCGCCCTCCAGCTCTATCCCGTAGTGCGCGCACAGGTCCGTCAGCGTGCGACGGCCCTTGCGGTAGCGGTCCAGGTGCTTGTCCAGGACCCGCGGATCCAGCACCGTCAGCGGCCTGTTGTCCAGGTACCGGGACAACGAGGACGCCCGGTGCCGACGCAACTCCCGGTCCAGCAGCGTCAGATCGAACGGCGCGTTCATGACCACCACCGGGCGCCCCGCGACCTGCTGCTCGCCCAGGGCGCGGGCTATCTCCTCCACCACCGGCGCGGGCCAACGGCCGTGGCGCTGGAGGTGCTCATCGGTCAGGCCGTGCACTTCCGTGGCTCCCGGCGGTACCGGGATGCCGGGATTGACCAGCCAGCGGGTGGTGCGGACCCGGCCGCCCGCACACTCCTGCACGACGAGCGCGGCGGACACGATCCGGTCCTGCTCGACGTCAACTCCGGTCGTCTCCGTGTCGAATGAGGCCAGCGGGCCTTCGTACCAGCGCGTCATGGCGAACTCCTCGTCCCCGGTCGGCAGATGGGGAGCACCCGGACGCCGTCGTCTCGGAGCGTGCCACCCCCGCCCGCATCGGTGATACCCGGGCTGTTTGCCCCGTACGCCGTTTGCGGCCCCCCGGGTGCGGAGACAACTGAACTGGGGGACCGCGCACATGACCGGTCATCACCCCGACACCACTCACGGCAGGGCCCGGAAGGCATGGGGAGCCGGCCATGGCGCTCGCACAGCCCGAACCGGGCGGGGTGCTGCAGACACGGACCGGTCCCGCGACCGGACCGCTGCGCGGCACGCTCGCCACCACCGCCTGCATGGAGACGCTCCAGGTGGGCTACCTCCACGCCGTCGCCGCCGCGGCCGGCTGCTCGTTGTCCCAGCCCTTTCCGGACAACGGCATCGACTGGCACGTCAGCCACGGCGCGCCCGAACACGTCGTCGACGACGAAGTGACCGTCAAGGTGCAGCTGAAGGCCACCTACCAGGTGCCACCGCGGCCGACGGGCGAGACCTTCGGCTTCACCCTCGACAACGAACACCTGGTGAAGCTGGCCCGCACGCCGGTCGCGGTCCACAAGATCCTCGTCGTCATGCTCGTACCGCGGGAGCGTGACCAGTGGATCGGCGCCGGGCACGACCGGCTCGACCTGCGGCACTGCTGCTACTGGACCAACCTCGCCGGACACCCCGTGACCGGCCGGCGCCGGACCACCGTACGGATCCCCACCACGCGGATCTTCGACGACCGGGCGCTGTGCGAGATCATGACCCGGGTCGGGTCGGGAGGGACACCTTGATGAACCGGCAGCCCCCGCACCTCGAACCGCTGTCTTCCCCGGAGCCGGAACCGGGTGCGCCCGATCCCGCCCAGGTCGACCCCCAGGTGCTCGGTGCGCTGCTGCACCGCCACGGCTGGCTCCGGCGGGGCGGCGCGGCGGGCCGCTACGGCCGCTGGACCCCGCCGCCCGGCCGGCCGACGGGCGGGGCCGCCAGCCTGCTCGTCCCCGAGAACCGCGCCTTCCCGGACTGCTCCGACCTGCTGGAGGAGGCGTTGACGGCGCTCTCCCGCAGCGGCCTCCCGTCGGCCCGGGAGGTCCTGTTCGGGCTGAGCGTACCGAGCGACGAGATCCGCTGGGAGCGGGAGATCCTCCCCGAGGGCCCCTACGGCCGCCAGGGCGAGGCCGTCTGGACCGTGCAGGAACAGCTGCGCTCGGCGGCGCGCCGGATGCTGCTGGCCGGGGCCCTCGCCGACCGGGCCCGGGCCGGCTACTACGGCGCCCGCCACCGCGCGCAGGCCGAACGGACCCTGGACGGCGTACTGGTGGGCCCCTCCCCGGGCGGCCGTCGGCTGACCGCGTACGTTCCGGTCGGCGGTGGACGGGGGCCGGTGATCCGGCTGCACCACGCCCTGCACGCGGCCCGCGAAGCGGTGGACTACCGACGGGCCACCGGAGGAATGGAAGCCTTCGACGCGGCCGTCGCCGCCGGGGTCAGCCGGGAACTCGCCGACGCGCTCATCGCCCTGGTGCGGGGCTCCGAGGGGGTCCGCGTCGCGCTGGCCTGGGCGCCCGCCGCCGGAGTGCCCGCGGGGTGCGCCGCCCGGCCCGAGCCGGTCGAGTTCTCGCCGGGCGACCTGCCCGTGTTGCGCGAGGCCGCCGACCGCTACACCCGGGACGAGCCGGCCGTCGCCGTCCGCGTCGCCGGGTCGGTGGTGCGGATGCGGCGCTCGGCCGCCGGCGGAGGGGGCACCGTACGGCTGCGGGTGCTGGCGGGCGCGGAGGTGCCGTACGTACGGGCCGCCCTCGACGAGGAGGCGTACCGCATCGCGGGCCACGCCCACCTGGTCGGACTGCCCGTGCGGGTCAGCGGCCGACTGCAACGCCGCGGCGGCTTCCGCCGGCTCACCGGGGCCACCGACGTGACGCCCGTGCCGCTGGACGAGGTCGAGCGGGACCGCCTGATGAAGTCACTGGACGCGGCCTTCGACCCGCAGGACGTGCTCCCCTCGGACGAGTAGCCCGCCCCGCGGGGGACCGTCAGGGCGCGGGTCGGCTGAAGTGCGCCATCAGCAGGTCCGGGACCGGGGAGAAGTCTTCGTGCCGAACCATGCCGAGGCCCTCGTACAGCGCCACGGCCGGGGCGTTCGCCGCGCCCGTGCACACCTCGACCGTGCGGTCCGGGAACGCGTCCGTCAGGAGGTGGCGCATCAGCCGGGAGGCGATTCCCCGGCGGAACCACGCCGGGTCCACGCACAGCCGGTCGACCCCGATGACCGCGTCGGGCTCCCGCGCCCAGGCGAGGAAGCCCGCGACCGAGCCGTCGGCGCAGACGGCCCCCAGCCAGTGCAGCGGACGCTCCCGCATCTCCTGGAGGCTCTCGCGGAGCGCCGGGATGCCGTCGAAGCCGATCAGGTCGGCCTCCACGGCGTAGGAGGCGCGACCGATCCGGTACACCGAGGCGGCGGTGGCCTCGTCGGCCAGGTCCAGCGGACGCAGGAGCGGGTTCGGCATGCGGTTCGGGTTCCCTTCGGGGGCGAGCGGGACGGGGCGCGGGCGGCCCCCACGCTACCCACGGCCGCCGCGCGGGGGCCCCGGCGACCCCGGCGGGGGCCGCCGGCCGGGTACGCCCCGTTAACCGTTTCGCTGCGCGGGCACTCGGCTCGGTACGATTCAGGCGCGCAGTGTTCGCTCGCGCACCCCCTCAGTCAGGAGAGACCGGTGTCAGACGTCCGTGTGATCATCCAACGCGATTCCGAGCGGGACGAGCGCGTGGTGGCCACGGGCACTACGGCGGCCGAGCTCTTCGCCGGCGAGCGCACCATCGTCGCCGCGCGCATCGCGGGTGAACTGAAGGACCTCGCGTACGAGGTGAAGGACGGCGAGACCGTCGAGCCGGTGGAGATCTCCTCCGAGGACGGCCTGGACATCCTGCGCCACTCGACCGCGCACGTCATGGCGCAGGCCGTGCAGGAGCTCTTCCCCGAGGCCAAGCTGGGCATCGGCCCCCCGGTCCGGGACGGCTTCTACTACGACTTCGACGTCGCGAAGCCCTTCACCCCCGAGGACCTCAAGGTCATCGAGAAGAAGATGCAGGAGATCCAGAAGCGCGGGCAGAGGTTCTCCCGTCGCGTGGTCTCCGACGAGGCGGCCCGCGAGGAGCTCGCCGACGAGCCGTACAAGCTGGAGCTCATCGGCATCAAGGGCTCGGCCTCGACCGACGACGGCGCGAACGTCGAGGTGGGCGGCGGCGAGCTGACCATCTACGACAACCTCGACGCCAAGACCGGCGACCTGTGCTGGAAGGACCTCTGTCGAGGTCCCCACCTGCCCACCACCCGCAACATCCCGGCGTTCAAGCTGATGCGCAACGCCGCCGCCTACTGGCGCGGCAGCGAGAAGAACCCGATGCTCCAGCGCATCTACGGCACCGCCTGGCCGTCGAAGGACGAGCTGAAGGCCCACCTCGACTTCCTCGCCGAGGCCGAGAAGCGCGACCACCGCCGCCTCGGCACCGAGCTCGACCTGTTCTCCGTACAGGACGAGATCGGCTCCGGCCTGGCCGTCTTCCACCCGCGGGGCGGCGTCATCCGCCGCACCATGGAGGACTACTCGCGCAAGCGCCACGAGGAAGAGGGCTACGAGTTCGTCTACACCCCGCACGCCACCAAGGGCGCCCTCTTCGAGAAGAGCGGTCACCTGGACTGGTACGCGGAGGGCATGTACCCCCCCATGCAGCTCGACGGTGGTACCGACTACTACCTCAAGCCCATGAACTGCCCGATGCACAACCTGATCTTCGACGCGCGCGGCCGCTCCTACCGCGAACTGCCGCTGCGCCTCTTCGAGTTCGGCACCGTGTACCGGTACGAGAAGTCCGGCGTGGTGCACGGCCTGACCCGTTCGCGCGGCTTCACCCAGGACGACGCGCACATCTACTGCACCAAGGAGCAGATGGCGGAGGAGCTCGACCGCACCCTCACCTTCGTGCTGAACCTGCTCCGCGACTACGGTCTGACCGACTTCTACCTGGAGCTGTCGACCAAGGACCCGGAGAAGTTCGTCGGCTCGGACGAGGTCTGGGAGGAGGCCACCGCCGTTCTCCAGTCGGTCGCCGAGAAGCAGGGCCTGCCCCTGGTCCCGGACCCGGGCGGCGCCGCGTTCTACGGTCCGAAGATCTCCGTCCAGTGCCGTGACGCGATCGGCCGCACCTGGCAGATGTCGACGGTGCAGCTCGACTTCAACCTGCCGGAGCGCTTCAACCTGGAGTACACCGGCCCCGACGGCTCCCGTCAGCGCCCGGTCATGATCCACCGTGCGCTCTTCGGTTCCATCGAGCGCTTCTTCGCCGTGCTGCTGGAGCACTACGCGGGCGCCATGCCGCCGTGGCTGGCCCCCGTCCAGGCCGTCGGCATCCCGATCGGTGACGGGCACGTGGAGTACCTGCAGGAGTTCGCCGCCGAGGCGAAGAAGCAGGGCCTGCGGGTCGAGGTGGACGCCTCCTCCGACCGCATGCAGAAGAAGATCCGCAACCACCAGAAGCTCAAGGTGCCGTTCATGATCATCGTCGGTGACGAGGACATGGCCGCGGGCACCGTCTCCTTCCGCTACCGCGACGGTTCGCAGGAGAACGGCATCGCCAAGGACGAGGCGCTGGCCAAGCTGGCCAAGGTCGTCGCCGACCGCGTCCAGGTCTGATCCAGGGCACGACGGCACGGCGGGCCCCCGGAAAGTGATCACTTTCCGGGGGCCTTCCTCGTACGTGCGGGCGAGGTCATATGCTGCATCCCATGACGATTGAGCCGGAGCAGCAGGGCGGAGTGGGCACGCAGGACGCGTTCCAGCGTCTGTGGACGCCTCACCGGATGGCCTACATCCAAGGGGAGAACAAGCCGACCGGCCCGGAGGCCGGGGACGGCTGTCCCTTCTGCGGGCTTCGGGAGATGTCCGACCAGGACGGGCTGATCGTGGCGCGGGGCGAGCACGTGTACGCGGTGCTCAACCTCTACCCCTACAACGGTGGCCACCTGCTGGTCGTCCCGTACCGGCACGTCGCCGACTACACCGAGCTCGACGGCCCCGAGACGGCCGAGCTCGCCGACCTGACGAAGCGGGCCATGACGGCGCTGCGCAAGGCCTCCGGGGCGCACGGGTTCAACATCGGCCTGAACCAGGGCGCCGCCGCCGGCGCCGGCATCGCGGCGCACCTGCACCAGCACATCGTTCCGCGCTGGGGCGGGGACGCGAACTTCATGCCGGTCGTCGGGCACACCAGGGTCTTGCCGCAACTCCTCGCGGAGACCCGCCAGATGCTCTCGGACGCCTGGCCGGTCGACTAGCCGCTGCCGGCCGGTACGAGGGGGCGGGCCCGTGGGCCCGCCCAGCCCCCGTTCTCAGGACGGGCGGGCGGCCCGCCATTCGGTCAGGACGGCCTCGACGTCGAACTCGGTCAGGTTCAGGGGCGGGCCCGGCGGGGGCATCCGCAGGGCCGCCGCGATCTTTTCGTTGACCGCCGTCAGGACCGCCCGTACCTGACGCTCCGAACGGGCCGCGCGGGCCGCCTCCAGGGCGTCCTCGGCCTCCTTGCGCAGCGCGAGCGCCGGCGGCAGGGAGGAGAAGCCCTCGCGGTGCATCTTCCCCTTGATCCACCACAGTTCGTCGTACGGGGCGTCGAGCGAGGCCATCGGCTTGCCCCAGCCCGGCAGGTCCTCGAAGTCGCCCCGGGCTTCGGCCTCGCGGATCTGCCGGTCCACGAAGGACTCGAAACTGACGCCGGGCGGTTTGCGCTCGGTCACGGCTCCTCCTCGGGTTCACCCCGCCCGCGAGCGGGTCGCCTCCAGCGTACTTACTCGTACACGTCCGCCTTGCGGGGGGAGGGCTCCTGGATCAGGCCGCTCATGATCGAGGAACGGTTGGTGAAGCGGTCGGTGTCGACGCCGTTCTCCTCCAACACCTTGAACGTCGCCGCGTGCACGGACCGCAGTACGGGGGCGACCGTGCGCAGTGCGTCGTCCGCCATGAAGCGGTGGCGCCACATGGAGCCGGCCCAGACGTGCCGCAGGCCGAAGGGCTCGGGCAGGACCAGCTTGCCGCCGAAGTGCTCCAGCAGCGGGGGGTACCAGGTCAGGGGTGCGCGGACAGCCAGCCGTACGACCTCGGAGGCGTCCACGAGCCGCAGCGGACGCTCCACCGTCTCCCAGAAGCGCACCGACTTCGGGACCTCCACCACGGGAGCCTTGGACTTGGTGGTGAACAGGCCGTGGACGGGGCCCAGCGCGTGGGCGGTGACGTCCACGCGCAGGGTCTTGTAGAGCACGGTCACGGTGACCAGCATCGTGATCACGAGCTGGCCGTCCCAGAGCGGGTACTGGATGCCGAGGTAGTGCCGGTTGCCCGCGCTGAACTGCTGCTCGTTGCAGATCCGGGTGATCTCGTGCGACTTGATCAGGAAGGTGTCGACGTTCTCGCCGGTGGGCCGGGCCACCTCGCCCGCGCCCTCGCCGACGGGTGTCACGATCCAGTGCTGGATCGAGGCCGCCGGGAAACCGCCGGTGTGCAGCGGGCCGCGCTCCAGCTTGCGCAGCTGGGTGTCGATCGCGCGTATGACGTCCCAGCTGCGGAACGGGTGGATCTCGTGGCCCTCGGTCGCGGGGGTCAGTTCCTCGGCCATCTGCCAGCTGCCCCAGCGGGTGCCCATGCCGAGGATGCCCTTGGGGCCGGCGTAGAACACGGAGTTGCTGCGGTCCTCGGCGGTGAGCTTCGCCAGTTGGTGGCGCAGGTCCTCGCGGGCCTTCTCGTCGGGGTTGCCGGGCACCGCGTCGGGGATCTTCGCGGCGACGCCGCCGCCGCCGAGCAGGCCGTCCCAGCGCGAACGCAGGTCGGCGGCGGTGTTCTCGCAGATCCGGCGGGCCAGGTACCAGCCGATGACCGGGGCGGCGAGCGAGCCGAGCAGGTACAGCTCCAGGAAGCCGCTGCCGGGCTCGCGCTTGATCACCCGGTACAGGAGGATCGCGGCGAACAGGGCGATGGCGACGAGCAGCGCGGTCCCGATCCAGCTCGTCTTCCCGCCCCCCTTCGACAGGGACTTGCGCAGTTGGAAGAGGCCCAGCCACAGCAGCGTCCCGGGGAGGAACAGCACCCCGCAGACCAGCGTGATCATGCGCAGCCGGCGGTCGCGGTCCTTGCGGATGCGGGAGGCGGCCAGGCAGTGCTCCACGACGGTCTGCGGGTCGGCGCCGAAGGACTGGATGAGGGGCTTGCGGCCGGCGCCCAGGGTGCGGGCCTCCACGGCGCGGCAGAAGGCCTCGCCGAGGTTCGGCTCGAAGAGGGAGAGCTTGGGCTCCTTGATCGAGGCCGGGTGCAGCTCGCTGTTGGCCCCGAGTATGGAGGACAGCTTGGTGTCCTTGCCGCCGTCGCGGTACGCGGCGGAGGCCAACGCGTTGGTCGCCGCGGTCTGGCCGCCGCCCCCCTGGAGAGGAATCTGTGCCCCGGGCCTGAAGTCGAATCCGTCGTCCGCCACCGCTGCCCCCATCGCCGTGCCACTGTGCTCTTTGTCGTACCGCGCCCGGCTCCGTGCCGTGCCGTGCTCGCCGCTCGTGCTCCCCGCCGCGCGGAAGAGTTTATCGGCGGACGTCACCCCATGGTCATGGGACAGGGAAATACCGCCCACCGCAAGCCGGTTGGGTGGGCGGCTCCTCTGGCGCTATGTCAGATGGCTTCCCTTCTCGGCCTGTTCGCGCAGCTTGTCCGCGATCGGCGCCGGCATCGGTTCGTGCCGGGCGTACGCCCGCGTGAACCGTCCCGTGCCGTGCGAGACCGAGCGCAGGTCCACGGCGTACCGGTCGATCTCGATCTCCGGGACCTCGGCGCGCACCCGGGTCCGGCCGGCGCCCGCCTGCTCGGTGCCGACGACGCGGCCCCGCCGGCCGGCGAGGTCGCTCATGACCGGGCCGACGTACTCGTCCGGTACGAGGACGTCGAGCTCGGCTACGGGCTCCAGGAGGTGGATCGCGGCGCCGGTGGCCGCCTCGCGCAGGGCGAGGGCGCCCGCGGTCTGGAACGCGGCGTCGGAGGAGTCCACGGAGTGCGCCTTGCCGTCGCGCAGGATGATCCGTACGTCGACCAGCGGATGGCCCGCCGCCAGCCCCCGGGCCGCCTGGGCGCGGACGCCCTTCTCCACGGACGGGATGAACTGGCGGGGGACCGAGCCGCCGACGACCTTGTCGACGAACTCGATGCCGCTGCCCGCC
Organism: Streptomyces sp. NPDC001568; assembly: GCF_042893755.1. Classification (NCBI taxonomy): domain Bacteria; kingdom Bacillati; phylum Actinomycetota; class Actinomycetes; order Kitasatosporales; family Streptomycetaceae; genus Streptomyces; species Streptomyces sp. NPDC001568. The sequence continues at coordinate 134,747 of NZ_JBIAVF010000012.1, forward strand.
GGCAGCGGCTCGACCTCGATCTCGCAGATGGCGAACTGGCCGTGGCCGCCGGACTGCTTGACGTGCCGGCCGCGACCGGCGGCCTTGGCGCCGAAGGTCTCGCGCAGGCTCACCTTGTGGGCGACGGGGTCGACCTGGACTCCGTAGCGGCTCCGCAGCCGCTCCAGCGCGACGTCCTGGTGGGCCTCGCCGAGGCACCACAGGACGAGCTGGTGGGTGTGCGGGTTCTGCTCCAGCCGCATGGTGGGGTCCTCGGCGACCAGGCGGGCCAGCCCCTGGGAGAGCTTGTCCTCGTCGGCCTTGCTGTGTGCCTCGATGGCGAGGGGGAGCAGCGGTTCCGGCATCCGCCAGGGCTCCATCAGCAGCGGGGCCTCCTTGGCGGAGAGGGTGTCGCCGGTCTCCGCGTGGGTGAGTTTGGCCACGCAGGCGAGGTCGCCCGCGATGCACTGGCCGAGGATGCGCTGCTGCTTGCCGAAGGGGGAGGTGAGGGCGCCGGTGCGCTCGTCGAGGTCGTGGTCCTCGTGGCCGCGGTCGGCGAGGCCGTGGCCGCTGACGTGGACGGCCTGCTCGGGGCGCAGGGTGCCGGAGAAGACGCGGACGAGCGAGACGCGGCCGACGTACGGGTCGGAGGACGTCTTGACGACCTCGGCGAGCAGCGGCCCGGCGGGATCGCACGTGGCATCGGGGTGCGGGGAGCCGTCGGGGGAGGTGACGGTGAGCGGGGCGCGTTCCAGGGGGGTGGGGAAGCCGCCCGTGATCAGTTCGAGGAGCTCCACGGTGCCGAGGCCCTGGCGGGCGCCGTCGGCGGCGGGGGCGGCCATCAGGACGGGGTGGAAGGTACCGCGGGCGACGGCCCGCTCCAGGTCGTCGACCAGGGTCTTCAGGTCGATGTCCTCGCCGCCGAGGTAGCGGTCCATCAGGCCCTCGTCCTCGCTCTCGGCGATGATCCCCTCGATGAGGCGGGAGCGGGCGGCGTCGATGAGGGCGAGTTCGGCGGGGTCCGGATCGCGTTCGACGCGCTCGCCCGAGGTGTAGTCGTACACGCGCCGGGAGAGCAGGCCCAGCAGGCCCGTCACCGGGGTGTGGCCGTCGACGCCGGCCGGTCCGTGCAGCGGCAGGTACAGGGGGACGACGGCGTCCGGGTCGTCCGCGCCGAAGATCTCCCCGCAGACGTCGGCCATCTGCGCGTAGTCGGCCCGGGCTGCCTCCAAATGGGTGACGACGATGGCGCGCGGCATGCCGACGGCCTCGCACTCGTCCCAGACCATGCGGGTGGCCCCGTCGATGCCGTCCGAGGCGGAGACGACGAAGAGGGCCGCGTCCGCGGCGCGCAGACCGGCCCTGAGCTCTCCGACGAAGTCGGCGTATCCGGGGGTGTCCAGGACGTTGATCTTGATTCCGGCCCATTCGACGGGCACCAGCGAGAGCTGGACGGACCGGTGCCGGCGTTGCTCGATCTCGTCGTAGTCGGAGACGGAAGTGCCGTCCTCGACCCGTCCGGCCCTGTTCACGGCCCCGGAGGTCAGGGCCAGCGCCTCGACCAGAGTGGTCTTCCCGGCGCCGCTGTGGCCGACCAGCACGACGTTCCGTACGGAAGCGGGGCGGTCGGCCGTCAGTGCCCTGCCGGCGGCCCCGGCTTGGTGTGATGTGGCTCCCATGGTGCTCGTGCCTCCCGGTGTCGCGGTGAGGAGGGGTGATCGGGGTTCTTCGAGCTTTGCACCGCCGTCACACTGCGTCCATACGTCGTACCCTCGCCGGCCCCTGGCGTGAACCGGACCCTCCTGGCGGATCGCCGGGAACGAACCGGTGGGTGCGCGACCGTGCGGGCCCCGGGCGCCGGCTACGATGGGCCAGCCGGTGGCCGTGGTGGCCGTGCGGCCCAGCGACCCTCCGGGAAGGCCATGCTGAACAAGTACGCGCGTGCATTCTTCACGCGTGTTCTCACGCCGTTCGCCGCGTTTCTCCTCCGTCGGGGGGTGAGCCCCGACGCGGTCACCCTGATCGGCACCGCCGGCGTGGTGGCCGGAGCGCTGGTCTTCTTCCCCAGGGGCGAGTTCTTCTGGGGCACGATCACCATCACCCTCTTCGTGTTCTCCGACCTGGTGGACGGGAACATGGCCCGCCAGGCCGGCGTCTCCAGCCGGTGGGGCGCGTTCCTCGACTCGACCCTCGACCGGGTGGCGGACGCGGCGATCTTCGGCGGGCTCGCGCTCTGGTACGCGGGCTCCGGGAACGACAACATCCTCTGCGCGGTGGCGATCTTCTGCCTGGCCAGCGGCCAGGTGGTCTCGTACACCAAGGCCCGCGGCGAGTCGATCGGGCTTCCGGTCGCCGTCAACGGGCTCATCGAACGGGCCGAGCGGCTGGTGATCTCCCTGGTCGCGGCCGGTCTGTCCGGCCTGCAGATCTTCGGGGTGCCCTCGTGGATCGGTGTCCTGCTGCCGATCGCGCTGTGGGTCGTCGCCGTCGGCTCGCTCGTCACCCTGATCCAGCGGGTGGTCACCGTACGCCGGGAAGCCGCCGAGGCCGACGCGGCCGAGGCCGCCGCCGGACCCCAGTCCTCCACCGAGAGCGGTACCACCTGATGGGCACGGCGCAGGACAAGCTGGTCGACGGCCTCTACGGGCTCGGTTGGGCGGGGGTGAAGAAGCTCCCCGAACCGGCCGCGGTCGCCCTCGGCCGCAGGATCGCCGACGTGGTCTGGAAGCGCCGCGGCAAGAGCGTGCTCCGCCTGGAGTCCAACCTGGCCAGGGTGGTCCCCGACGCCTCGCCCGAGCGGCTGCGGGAACTCTCGAAGGCCGGCATGCGCTCCTACATGCGCTACTGGATGGAGTCCTTCCGACTGCCCACGATGAACCCCGAACGGTTCGGCAAGGAAGTCCGGTTCCAGGACGAGCACCTGCTGCGCGAAGCCCTCGCGAGCGGGCGCGGGGTCGTCGTGGCGCTGCCCCACCTGGCCAACTGGGACCTCGCCGGCGCCTGGGCCATCGGCCACATCGGCGTCCCGTTCACCACCGTCGCCGAGCGGCTCAAGCCCGAGTCGCTCTACGACCGCTTCGTGGCCTACCGGGAGAGCCTCGGCATGGAGGTCCTGCCGCACAGCGGCGGCGCCGCCTTCGGCACCCTGGCCCGCCGGCTGCGCGCCGGCGGCCTCGTCTGCCTCGTCGCCGACCGGGACCTGTCGTCCTCCGGCATCGAGGTGGACTTCTTCGGCGCCACCGCCCGCATGCCCGCCGGGCCCGCCCTGCTGGCCCAGCAGACGGGGGCCGTGCTGCTCCCGGCGACCCTGCACTACGGGGAATCGCCGGTGATGTTCGGCCGGATCCACCCCGAGGTGCCGGTTCCGGGGACCGGTACGCGGATCGAGAAGACCGCCACCATGACCCAGGCCGTCGCGGACGCCTTCGCCGAGGGCATCGCCGAGCACCCGCAGGACTGGCACATGCTGCAACGACTGTGGCTGGACGACCTGGCCGCCCCGGCCGACTCCGAGGAGCGCCCGCAGTGAAGATCGGCATCGTGTGCCCGTACTCGTGGGACGTTCCGGGCGGCGTCCAGTTCCACATCCGTGACCTGGCGGAACACCTGATCCGGCTGGGCCACGAGGTGTCGGTGCTGGCCCCGGCCGACGACGAGACCCCGCTGCCGCCCTACGTGGTCTCGGCGGGACGGGCGGTGCCGGTGCCCTACAACGGGTCGGTCGCCCGGCTGAACTTCGGTTTCCTGTCGGCCGCCCGGGTACGGCGCTGGCTGCACGACGGGGTCTTCGACGTCATCCACATCCACGAGCCGGCCTCCCCCTCGCTCGGGCTGCTGTCCTGCTGGGCCGCTCAGGGGCCGATCGTGGCCACCTTCCACACCTCCAACCCGCGCTCCCGCGCCATGATCGCCGCGTACCCGATCCTCCAGCCGGCCCTGGAGAAGATCAGCGCGCGGATCGCGGTCAGCGAGTACGCCCGGCGCACCCTCGTGGAGCACCTGGGCGGTGACGCCGTCGTCATCCCGAACGGCGTGGACGTCGACTTCTTCGCCGACGCCGACCCCAAGGCGGAGTGGGGCGGGCAGACGCTCGGCTTCATCGGCCGCATCGACGAACCCCGCAAGGGCCTGCCCGTGCTCATGGCCGCCTTCCCGCGGATCGTCGAGGCCTGCCCCGACGTACGACTGCTGGTCGCGGGCCGCGGCGACGAGGAGGAGGCCGTCGCCTCCCTGCCCGCGGAGCTGCGCTCCCGCGTCGAGTTCCTCGGCATGGTCTCCGACGAGGACAAGGCCCGCCTGCTGCGCAGCGTGGACGTCTACGTCGCCCCCAACACCGGCGGCGAGAGCTTCGGGATCATCCTGGTCGAGGCCCTGTCCGCGGGAGCGGCGGTCCTGGCCTCCGACCTGGACGCCTTCGCCCAGGTCCTGGACCAGGGCGCGGCCGGCGAACTCTTCGCGAACGAGGACTCCGCCTCCCTCGCCGACGCGGCCGTCGCCCTGCTCCGCGACCCGGCCCGCCGGGCCGAACTGAGCGCCCGCGGCTCCGCGCACGTACGCCGCTTCGACTGGTCGACGGTCGGCGCGGACATCCTGGCCGTCTACGAGACCGTCACGGACGGAGCGGCCGCGGTCGCCGCCGACGAGCGGGTGTCCCTGCGCACCCGACTGGGCTTCTCGCGGGACTCCACGCCTTCGTAGGAGGTCTTGCGGAAGTCGCGCCCGGCCCGCGACGCCACGTTCGCCACACGCCCTACGGGCGGGCCGTCAGCCGCGGTTGATCCTGCGCTCCGGGCGGCCGTCGGGGGAGAGGGCCACCTCGTGGACCTCGCCGTCGGCGGTCGTCATCCGGATCACGTCGGGGCCGCTCCAGCGCACGTCGCGGAGTTCGTGCTCACCGGTGCCACCGTTGAACTCGGCGACGGCCCACCGCCGCTCCAGCGGCCATGTGCCCTGGTGGACCCGGACGTACCGGATCGGGTCCATCATGATCGAGCCGTCCTCGACGACCAGGACCCGGTCGTCCCGGCCGGGCGCGGGGCTCCGCCGCTCCTCCTCCGTGCCGCCGCCGAGCAGGAGGACGAGTGGGGAGGCGCACAGGAGCAGCGCCGACGCGAGGCCGAGGACGAGCAGCAGACCCGCGCGGAGTTGGCCGCGGCGCAGGCCGAGCAGGACGGCTCCGATGAGCGAGCCCAGGATCAGCCAGAAGAGCAGGAACGCGTGGTCCTGGCCCGCCTGCACCGTCAGGGCCGGGCCGCCGTCGATCCCGCTCGTCGAGATGACGGCGACGCAGGCGGCGCAGAGCAGCAGCAGCAGGCCGGCCAGCGGCCCGCGCGCACGTGGGTCGATCCGCATGTCGTTTCCTTCCCCCCGGACGTCGTCGGCGCAGCCTAGGGGGCCCTCGGAGGTTCCGTGCGGGCAGGGGTGAGCGGGGGCGGCGCCCGGGCGGGTAGTGTCGCGGCCCGTGATCGAAAACCTTGTCTGGATCGCCGTGGCGCTGGGCGTCGTCGGCGTCTACCTCAGCTGGACCGCCGGCCGTCTCGACCGGCTGCACACCCGGATGGACGCCGCTCGGGCCGCACTCGACGCACAGCTCGTGCGACGGGCCTCGGTGGTGGTGGAGGTGGCGACCTCCGGGGCGCTGGACCCCGCGTCCTCCCTCGTCCTGTACGAGGCCGCGCACGCCGCCCGGCAGGCCGAGGAGGAGCACCGCGAGGTCGCCGAGAGCGAGCTCAGCCAGGCGCTGCGCGCGGTGTTCGCGGACGCCGACCAGGTCGAGGTGCTGAAGGCCGCCCCGGGCGGCGAGGCCGCCGCCGAGGAGTTGGCGGCGGCGGTGCGCCGGGTTCCGATGGCGCGGCGGTTCCTGAACGACGCCGTACGCGCGGCCCGCGCGCTGCGACGACACCGCAAGGTGCGCTGGTTCAGACTGGCGGGACACGCTCCGTTCCCGCTCGCCTTCGAAATGGACGATGAGCCTCCGGCGGACCTGGCGGACCGGCCGGCCTAGGACCTCCCTTGGATCCTTGCGGCCGGATCCGGGCCGTCCGGCGGGGCCCGGGAGTGCCGCCCCCGGAGACCTCCTAGAGCCGCGAGGGACAAATGGAGAGGCCACCGGCTCCACATTGGCCCTTGTCGTGGCCTGGTCGGTGGGGTTTTCTCAGTGGAGTAGCACCCGTCTTCCTTTCGAGTGAGGTCAACCCGTGAGCACGCTTCCCACCTCCCCCCAGTCCGCTGAGTCGGCCATCGGCACCTCCCGCGTCAAGCGCGGCATGGCCGAGCAGCTCAAGGGCGGCGTGATCATGGACGTGGTCAACGCCGAGCAGGCGAAGATCGCCGAGGACGCCGGCGCCGTGGCCGTCATGGCCCTGGAGCGGGTCCCCGCGGACATCCGCAAGGACGGCGGCGTGGCCCGCATGTCCGACCCGAACATGATCGAAGAGATCATCGAGGCCGTCTCGATCCCCGTCATGGCCAAGTCCCGCATCGGCCACTTCGTCGAGGCGCAGGTCCTGCAGTCCCTCGGCGTCGACTACATCGACGAGTCCGAGGTCCTGACCCCGGCCGACGAGGTCAACCACTCCGACAAGTGGGCGTTCACCACCCCCTTCGTCTGTGGCGCCACCAACCTGGGCGAGGCCCTGCGCCGCATCGCCGAGGGCGCGGCCATGATCCGTTCCAAGGGTGAGGCCGGCACCGGCAACGTCGTCGAGGCCGTTCGTCACCTGCGCCAGATCAAGAACGAGATCGCCCGCCTGCGCGGCTACGACAACAACGAGCTGTTCGCCGCCGCCAAGGACCTGCGCGCCCCGTACGAGCTCGTCAAGGAGGTCGCCGAGCTCGGCAAGCTCCCGGTCGTGCTGTTCTCCGCCGGTGGCGTCGCCACCCCCGCCGACGCCGCGCTGATGCGCCAGCTCGGTGCCGAGGGCGTCTTCGTGGGCTCCGGCATCTTCAAGTCGGGCGACCCGGCCAAGCGCGCCGCCGCCATCGTGAAGGCCACCACCTTCTACGACGACCCGAAGATCATCGCGGACGCCTCCCGCAACCTGGGCGAGGCCATGGTCGGCATCAACTGCGACACCCTCCCCGAGGCCGAGCGCTACGCCAACCGCGGCTGGTAGTCACTGCGATGACCAACCCCGTGATTGGTGTCCTGGCACTCCAGGGCGACGTACGGGAGCACCTGATCGCCCTGGCCGCGGCGGACGCCGTGGCCAGGCCGGTCCGGCGTCCCGAGGAGCTCGCCGAGGTCGACGCCCTGGTGATCCCCGGCGGCGAGTCCACGACCATGTCGAAGCTCGCCGTGCTGTTCGGCATGCTGGAGCCGCTGCGCGAGCGCGTGCGGGCCGGCATGCCGGTGTACGGCACCTGCGCCGGCATGATCATGCTGGCCGACAAGCTGCTGGACGGTCGTGACGACCAGGAGACGCTCGGCGGCATCGACATGATCGTGCGCCGCAACGCGTTCGGCCGGCAGAACGAGTCCTTCGAGGCGAAGATCGAGTTCGCGGGCATAGCGGGCGGCCCCGTCGAGGGCGTCTTCATCCGCGCCCCGTGGGTCGAGTCCGTCGGCGGCGCCGTCGAGGTACTGGCCACGTACGAGGGCCACACCGTGGCCGTCCGGCAGGGCAACGTGCTGGCCACCTCGTTCCACCCCGAACTGACCGGCGACGACCGCGTCCACGCCCACTTCGTCGACATGGTGCGCGCGGGGCTCCAACGGCGTCCCGGTAGGATCTGAGGCGAACACTGTTGGTGACGCGAAGGAGACAGGCAGATGTCCGGCCACTCTAAATGGGCTACGACGAAGCACAAGAAGGCCGTGGTTGACGCCAAGCGCGGCAAGCTCTTCGCGAAGCTGATCAAGAACATCGAGGTCGCGGCCCGTATGGGCGGCGCCGACATCGATGGCAACCCGACCCTCTTCGACGCCATCCAGAAGGCGAAGAAGAGCTCGGTCCCGAACAAGAACATCGACTCCGCGGTCAAGCGCGGCGGCGGCCTCGAGGCCGGCGGCGCCGACTACGAGACGATCATGTACGAGGGCTACGGCCCCAACGGCGTCGCGGTGCTCATCGAGTGTCTCACCGACAACCGCAACCGTGCCGCCTCCGACGTCCGCGTCGCCATGACCCGCAACGGCGGTTCGATGGCCGACCCGGGCTCGGTCTCGTACCTGTTCAACCGCAAGGGCGTCGTGCTCCTGCCCAAGGGCGAGCTCTCCGAGGACGACGTCCTGGAGACGGTGCTGGAGGCCGGCGCCGAAGAGGTCAACGACCTCGGCGAGAGCTTCGAGATCATCAGCGAGGCCACCGACATGGTCGCGGTCCGCACCGCCCTCCAGGAGGCCGGCATCGACTACGACTCGGCCGACTCCAACTTCCTGCCGACCATGCAGGTCGAGCTGGACGAAGAGGGCGCGCGCAAGATCTTCAAGCTGATCGACGCGCTGGAGGACAGCGACGACGTGCAGAACGTCTTCGCCAACTTCGACGTGTCGGACGAGGTCATGGAGCAGGTCGACGCCTGACCGGGCACCAGCGACGGGCCGACGGGGACACACCCCGTCGGCCCGTCGCTTTGTCAGTGGCGCCCGCTAACCTGCACGGACGCGGACGGGTGAGCGAGGGAGGGGGACGCGGTGCGAGTACTCGGCGTGGATCCGGGGCTGACGCGGTGCGGCGTCGGCGTGGTCGAGGGCGTCGCCGGCCGCCCCCTGACCATGATCGGCGTCGGCGTCGTCCGGACCCCGGCGGACGCCGAACTGGGCCACCGGCTGGTCGCCATCGAGCAGGGCATCGAGGAATGGCTCGACGCGCACCGGCCCGAGGTCGTGGCCGTGGAGCGGGTCTTCAGCCAGCACAACGTCAGCACCGTGATGGGCACCGCCCAGGCCAGTGCCGTCGCCATGCTGTGCGCCGCCCGGCGCGGCATCCCGGTCGCCCTGCACACCCCCAGCGAGGTCAAGGCCGCCGTCACCGGCACCGGCCGGGCCGACAAGGCGCAGGTCGGCGCCATGGTGACCCGCCTGCTGCGGCTCGCCGAACCGCCCCGCCCGGCCGACGCCGCCGACGCCCTCGCCCTCGCCATCTGCCACATCTGGCGGGCCCCCGCCCAGAACCGCCTCCAGCAGGCGGTCGCCCTGCACGCCTCGAAAGGCCGTATCCGATGATCGCCTTCGTCAGCGGCCCCGTCGCCGCGCTCGCCCCCACCCTGGCCGTCGTCGAGGTCGGGGGAGTGGGCATGGCCGTCCACTGCACGCCGAACACCATCGCCGCCCTGCGCCTCGGCGAGCCGGCCCGGCTGGCCACCTCCCTGGTCGTCCGGGAGGACTCGCTCACCCTGTACGGATTCGCCGACGACGACGAGCGCCAGGTCTTCGAGCTGCTCCAGACCGCCAGCGGGGTCGGCCCCCGGCTCGCCCAGGCGATGCTCGGCGTGCACAGCCCCGACGCGCTGCGCCTCGCCGTCTCCACCGGCGACGAGAAGGCCCTGACGGCCGTGCCCGGCATCGGCAAGAAGGGCGCCCAGAAGCTCCTCCTGGACCTCAAGGACAAACTGGGCTCCCCGCTGGGCGCCGGCGGCCTCGTCGGAGCCCAGCGGGCCGCGGCCGCGGGCCCCGCCCCCTGGAGCGAACAGCTCCAGGCCGCCCTGATCGGCCTCGGCTACGCCTCCCGCGACGCGGACGAGGCGGTCGGCGCCGTCACCCCGCAGGCCGAGGCCGCCATCGCCGCCGGCGGCTCCGCCCCGGTCCCGCAGCTGCTGCGCGCGGCCCTCCAGTCCCTGAACCGCGCCCGCTGACCGCAGCCGCGTACGACCGACCACAGCGCATACCGAGAAGGCAGAGCGACACCGTGAACTGGGACGACGAGAGCACCGCCGAGGACGAGGCCCGCATCGTGGCCTCCGCCGCCGACGGGGAGGACACGGCCGTCGAGGCCGCGCTGCGCCCCAAGGACCTCGGCGAGTTCGTCGGCCAGGAGAAGGTCCGCCAGCAGCTGGACCTCGTGCTCAAGGCGGCCAAACAGCGCGGCGCCACCGCCGACCACGTACTGCTCTCGGGCGCGCCCGGCCTCGGCAAGACCACCCTGTCCATGATCATCGCGGCCGAGATGGGCGCCCCGATCCGGATCACCTCCGGCCCCGCCATCCAGCACGCCGGCGACCTCGCCGCGATCCTCTCCTCCCTCCAGGAGGGCGAGGTCCTCTTCCTCGACGAGATCCACCGCATGTCCCGGCCCGCCGAGGAGATGCTGTACATGGCCATGGAGGACTTCCGCGTCGACGTCATCGTCGGCAAGGGCCCCGGCGCCACCGCCATCCCCCTGGAACTGCCGCCCTTCACCCTCGTCGGCGCCACCACCCGCGCCGGACTGCTGCCCCCGCCGCTGCGCGACCGCTTCGGCTTCACCGGGCACATGGAGTTCTACGTTCCCGAGGAGCTGGAACGCGTCATCCACCGCTCCGCCCGCCTCCTCGACGTCGAGATCGACACCGCCGGCGCCGCCGAGATCGCCGGACGCTCCCGCGGCACCCCCCGCATCGCCAACCGGCTCCTGCGCCGGGTCCGGGACTACGCCCAGGTGAGGGCCGACGGGGTGATCAACCGGACGGTCGCCGAGACGGCACTCCAGGTCTACGAGGTGGACGCGCGCGGCCTCGACCGGCTGGACCGGGCCGTGCTGGAGGCCCTGCTCAAGCTGTTCGGCGGCGGTCCCGTCGGCCTGTCCACCCTCGCGGTCGCGGTCGGGGAGGAACGGGAGACGGTGGAGGAGGTCGCCGAGCCCTTCCTGGTCCGGGAGGGCCTGCTGGCCCGCACCCCGCGCGGGCGGGTCGCGACCCCCGCCGCATGGGCCCACCTGGGGCTCGTACCGCCGCAGCACGGCGCGAGCGGATCAAGCGGACAACAGGGCTTGTTCAGGTCCTGACGGCGCGGAGGTTCGACCGGTCAGGAACTGCGGTGCCATGCTGGGCGTTGTTCCATCGGTGCGGACTCGCCTAGACTCCGCCGATGCCGACCCTTCGGGTCGGCGTGCCCACCCCCGTAGAAGAAGGCCGTCGTCCGTACGGTCGTGCGAAGGATCTCCGTCCCGTGAATCTCGTGACACTCCTCCCGTTCATCGTGCTCATCGGGGCCATGTTCCTGATGACCCGCTCCGCCAAGAAGAAGCAGCAGGCGGCCGCGCAGATGCGCAACGAAATGACGCCCGGCACCGGTGTCCGCACCATCGGCGGCATGTACGCCACGGTGAAGGAGATCGGTGAGGACACGGTCACCCTGGAGGTGGCTCCCGGTGTCCACGCGATCTACGCGAAGAACTCCATCGGCGCCGTCCTCGAGGACGAGGAGTACAACCGCATCGTCCACGGCATCACCGATGATCCGACGAACGACACGCCGGTCGTGCCGGACGACGCCTCCTCGCTGACCGAGGCCGACGCCCCCAAGACGGACCAGCCCAAGGCCGATCTGTCGAAGGACGCGTCCACCGACGCCACCGACGCCCCGAAGCTCGACCTGGGCAAGAGCGACGAGCCCAAGGGCGACGAGCCCAAGGACGGCGAGCCCGGCGCCAAGTAGCACCGGGCCGGGAACCGCGGTGGCGCCCGACCGGCGACCGCCGCGGTACCCGCAGTGAACTTCTGCGGGGGGCAGGGGTCCCCACCACACATTTCGTGGCCGTCCGCGCGCTGACCCGGCGCGGGACGGTTGGACAGGGAGAAACGACAAGGTGGCAGCACCGAAGAAGGGCCGGCGGCCCACGGGGGCTCAGGGGAGGCCGGGGCGCGCCCTGGCCCTCATCCTGATCGCGATGGTGGCGCTCACCGCGGGGATGTTCCTCTCGAAGCAGACCACTCCCCGCCTGGGCATCGACCTCGCGGGCGGTACGAGCATCACGCTCAAGGCGAAGAGCGAGCCCGGCAAGCCGAACGCCATCAACGAGACCAACATGAACACCGCGGTCGGCATCATCGACCGCCGTGTCAACGGTCTCGGCGTCTCGGAGGCCGAGGTCCAGACGCAGGGCACCGACCACATCATCGTGAACATCCCCAAGGGTGTGAACGAGCAGCAGGCGCGCGAACAGGTCGGTACCACCGCGCAGCTCTACTTCCGCCCGGTGCTCGCCGTCGCCGACGGCGCCCCGATCGCCCCCGAGGCCACTCCGAGCGGCTCCCCGAGCCCCTCCACGAGCGGTTCCGCGCCGCCGAAGGCCGAGGGCAGCGGCAAGCCGTCCGCCCCGGCCACCCCGTCGTCCAGCGCCACTTCCCAGGGCCGCACACTCAGCGAGGCCCTCAAGGCCCCCAGCGCGCCCACCCCCTCGCCCTCGGCGAGCGGGTCGAAGAAGGCAGACGACAACAAGGCGACCCCTTCCGCCTCGGCTTCCGGTGCCCCGTCCGGGTCGCCGTCCGCGTCCCCCGACGCGAGCGCCCCGCCGGTGGACCCCGCCGTCGCCGACCTGCAGACGAAGTTCGCCGCACTGGACTGCACCGACCCGGCGCAGCGCACCGCGGCCGGCCAGGGCGCCAAGCCCGAGGACTCGATGGTCGCCTGCGGCCAGCGCGACACCCAGTGGTTCAAGTGGGTCCTCGGTCCGGCCCAGGTCGACGGCCAGGACGTCAAGGACGCCAAGGGCGTCGTCGACACGCAGCGCGGTGGCGGCTGGATCGTCCAGATGCAGTTCACCGACAAGGGCGCCGACAAGTTCGCCAAGATCACCGGTGAGCTGGCCACCAAGCAGTCCCCGCAGAACCAGTTCGCGATCGTCCTCGACGGCAAGGTCATCTCCGACCCCTCCGTCAGCCAGGCACTGACCGGCGGCAACGCCGAGATCTCCGGCGGCTTCACCCAGGAGAGCGCCCAGGACCTGGGCAACATGCTGTCCTACGGCGCCCTGCCCCTGTCCTTCCAGGAGGACAGCGTCACGACCGTCACCCCCGCGCTCGGTGGCGAGCAGCTGAAGGCCGGTCTCATCGCCGGCGCCATCGGCCTCGTCCTCGTGGTGATCTACCTGCTGGTCTACTACCGCGGTCTGGCCTTCATCGCGATCATCAGCCTCCTGGTGTCCGCGGTGCTGACCTACACGATCATGTCGCTCCTCGGCAAGGGCATCGGCTTCGCCCTCAACCTGCCGGCGGTCTGCGGCGCCATCGTGGCGATCGGCATCACGGCGGACTCGTTCATCGTGTACTTCGAACGCATCCGGGACGAGATCCGCGAGGGCCGCACCCTGCGTCCGGCCGTCGAGCGCGCGTGGCCGCGCGCCCGGCGCACGATCCTGGTGTCGGACTTCGTGTCCTTCCTCGCCGCCGCGGTGCTGTTCATCGTCACCGTGGGCAAGGTCCAGGGCTTCGCCTTCACACTGGGTCTGACGACCCTGCTCGACGTGGTCGTGGTGTTCCTCTTCACCAAGCCGATCATGACGCTGCTGGCCCGCACGAAGTTCTTCTCGAGCGGTCACCCGTGGTCCGGGCTCGACCCGAAGCGGCTCGGTGCCAAGCCGCCGCTGCGCGGATCCCGCCGCACCGGCCCCGTACCCGCCCCCGTCGACGCAAAGGAGGCGTGAGAGATGTCGAAGCTGGGAGATCTCGGCGCCAGGCTGTACCGCGGTGAGGTCGGCTACGACTTCGTCGGCAAGCGCTTTCTCTGGTACGGCGTTTCCATCCTGATCACCATCACGGCGATCGTCGCCCTGGCGGTCCAGGGCCTGAACATGGGCATCGAGTTCAAGGGCGGTGCCGTCTTCACCACCCCGAAGACGACCGCCAGCGTCGCCCACGCGACCGAGGCCGCGGAGAAGATCTCCGGTCACGACGCGATCGTCCAGGAGCTCGGCTCCGGCGGCATGCGCATCCAGATCTCCGGTCTGGACACCGCGGCGGCCGCCGACGTCAAGGGCAAGCTCGCCACCGACCTCAAGGTCAACGCGGCCGACATCAACGCCGACCTCGTGGGACCGAGCTGGGGCGAGCAGATCGCCAACAAGGCCTGGACCGGCCTCGGCATCTTCATGATCCTCGTGGTGATCTACCTCGCGATCGCCTTCGAGTGGCGGATGGCGGTCGCCGCGCTGATCGCCCTGATCCACGACCTCACCATCACGGTCGGCGTGTACGCGCTGGTCGGGTTCGAGGTCACCCCGGGTACGGTCATCGGTCTGCTGACCATCCTCGGTTACTCCCTCTACGACACCGTCGTCGTCTTCGACGGTCTGAAGGAGGGCTCGAAGGACATCACGAAGCAGACCCGCTTCACCTTCAGCGAGATCGCCAACCGCAGCATCAACGGCACGCTGGTCCGCTCGATCAACACCACGGTCGTGGCCCTGCTCCCCGTCGCGGCGCTGCTGTTCATCGGCGGCGGCTTCCTGGGCGCGGGCATGCTCAACGACATCTCGCTGTCGCTGTTCGTCGGCCTCGCGGCCGGTGCGTACTCCTCGATCTTCATCGCGACCCCGCTGGTCGTGGACCTGAAGGAGCGCGAGCCGGCGATGAAGGCCCTCAAGAAGCGGGTCCTGGCCAAGCGCGCGGCCGCCGCGGCCAAGGGTGAGCCGGTCGACGGGGACGGGGGCGCCGACTCCGGCGACTCCTCCGAGCCCGTCTCCGGCGGCCAGGGGAGGCGGCGTCGGTGACCTCCTGTTCCCCCGAGGTCCGCGAGCTGCTGCTCAGCCGGATCAAGGACGTACCGGACTACCCGAAGCCGGGCGTGATGTTCAAGGACATCACCCCGCTGCTGGCCGACCCGAAGGCCTTCGCGGCCCTGACGGACGCGCTGGCGGAGCTGGCCGTCCGGTACGGCGCCACGAAGATCGTCGGCCTGGAGGCGCGCGGGTTCATCCTGGCCGCCCCGGTCGCCGTGCAGTCGGGCATCGGCTTCGTACCGGTCCGCAAGGCCGGAAAGCTGCCGGGCGCCACGCTCGCGCAGTCCTACGAGCTGGAGTACGGCACGGCGGAGATCGAGGTCCACGCGGAGGACCTCACCGCCGGTGACAAGGTCATGGTCATCGACGACGTGCTCGCCACCGGCGGCACCGCCGGAGCCTCGCTGGAGCTGATCCGGCGGGCCGGCGCGGAGGTCGCGGGCGTCGCGGTCCTGATGGAGCTGTCGTTCCTCCCGGGCCGGGCCAGGCTGACGGACGCCCTCGCGGGCGCCCCGCTGGACGCCCTGATCGTGGTCTGAGCCCGGACGTCGCCCCCCGGCGGCGACCCGCAGTGCCTGTCGGAAGCGGCGGGCCCCCGGAACCTCCCGGGGGCCCGCCGCTTCCGCTTGCGCCGGGAGTGGCCGCAGGGGCGACGTCCCGTGGGGCGGGCGTGGGGGAACGGGCCGGCGCAACCCTCGCTACCATGGGTTATCCGGACCTGACCGGGGCCCCGGATCCTCCCCCAGACTCCGTCCGGGGGGACCCCCGTGAGGAGCGCTCTTGCCAGACGAGGTCCAGCCACTCTCCGCCGCGCAGCCCGACCCGCAGGCCGAGCCGGCCGCGGCGGCTGCCGCCACGCCCCCTCCGGCGCCGCCGGCCCCGCCGGTCAAGCCCGCTCCGGCGAAGCAGGCCGGATCCTCCAACCGGGTGCGCGCCCGCCTGGCCCGCCTCGGTGTGCAGCGTTCCAACCCGTACAACCCGGTACTGGAACCCCTCCTGCGCATAGTCCGCAGCAACGACCCGAAGATCTCCACGGAGACGCTGCGCCAGATCGAGCAGGCCTACCAGGTCGCCGAACGCTGGCACCGGGGCCAGAAGCGCAAGAGCGGCGACCCGTACATCACCCACCCGCTCGCGGTGACCACCATCCTCGCCGAGCTCGGCATGGACCCGGCCACCCTGATGGCCGGCCTGCTGCACGACACGGTCGAGGACACCGAGTACGGCCTGGAGCAGCTGCGCCGCGACTTCGGCGACGCGGTCGCCCTGCTGGTCGACGGCGTCACCAAGCTGGACCGGGTGAAGTTCGGCGAGGCCGCGCAGGCCGAGACCGTCCGCAAGATGGTCGTCGCCATGGCCAAGGACCCCCGGGTCCTGGTCATCAAGCTCGCCGACCGCCTGCACAACATGCGCACCATGCGGTACCTCAAGCGGGAGAAGCAGGAGAAGAAGGCCCGCGAGACCCTTGAGATCTACGCGCCGCTGGCCCACCGCCTCGGCATGAACACCATCAAGTGGGAGCTGGAGGACCTCGCCTTCGCGATCCTCTACCCCAAGATGTACGACGAGATCGTGCGGCTGGTCGCCGAGCGCGCCCCCAAGCGCGACGAGTACCTGGCCGTCGTCACCGACGAGGTGATGACGGACCTGCGGGCCGCCCGCATCAAGGCCACGGTCACGGGCCGCCCCAAGCACTACTACAGCGTCTACCAGAAGATGATCGTCCGCGGCCGTGACTTCGCGGAGATCTACGACCTGGTGGGCATCCGCGTCCTCGTGGACACGGTGCGGGACTGCTACGCGGCCCTCGGCACGGTGCACGCGCGTTGGAACCCGGTCCCCGGCCGGTTCAAGGACTACATCGCGATGCCCAAGTTCAACATGTACCAGTCGCTGCACACGACGGTCATCGGGCCCAGCGGCAAGCCGGTCGAACTGCAGATCCGCACCTTCGACATGCACCGCCGCGCCGAGTACGGCATCGCCGCGCACTGGAAGTACAAGCAGCAGACCGTCGCCGGCACCTCCAAGGTCCGCACCGACGTCCCGCAGGCCGCCAAGGGCAGCGCCGGCCAGGACACCGTCAACGACATGGCCTGGCTGCGGCAGTTGCTCGACTGGCAGAAGGAGACCGAGGACCCGGGCGAGTTCCTCGACTCGCTGCGCTTCGACCTCTCCCGCAACGAGGTCTTCGTCTTCACGCCCAAGGGCGACGTCATCGCGCTGCCCGCCGGCGCGACCTCCGTGGACTTCGCGTACGCCGTCCACACCGAGGTCGGTCACCGGACGATAGGGGCGCGGGTCAACGGACGGCTCGTACCGCTCGAATCGACCCTCGACAACGGCGACCTGGTCGAGGTGTTCACCTCCAAGGCCGAGGGCGCGGGCCCGTCCCGCGACTGGCTCGGCTTCGTCAAGTCGCCCCGGGCCCGGAACAAGATCCGCGGCTGGTTCTCCAAGGAGCGCCGCGACGAGGCGATCGAGCACGGCAAGGACGCCATCGCGCGGGCCATGCGCAAGCAGAACCTGCCGATCCAGCGCATCCTGACCGGCGATTCCCTCGTCACGCTCGCCCACGAGATGCGCTACCCCGACATCTCCTCGCTGTACGCGGCGATCGGCGAGGGCCACGTGGCCGCGCAGGGCGTCGTGCAGAAGCTGGTGCAGGCCCTCGGTGGCGAGGACGCGGCCAACGAGGACATGGAGGAGAGCATCCCGCCGGCCCGCGGCCGCAGCAAGCGGCGGGGCAACGCCGATCCCGGCGTCGTGGTCAAGGGCGTCGACGACGTGTGGGTCAAGCTGGCCCGCTGCTGCACCCCGGTGCCCGGCGACCCGATCATCGGCTTCGTCACCCGGGGCAGTGGCGTATCGGTTCACCGTGCGGACTGCGTCAACGTCGACTCCCTCTCCCAGCAGCCCGAGCGGATGCTGGAAGTGGAATGGGCGCCCACCCAGTCCTCCGTCTTCCTGGTCGCCATCCAGGTCGAGGCGCTGGACCGGTCCCGGCTGCTGTCGGACGTCACCCGGGTCCTGTCCGACCAGCACGTGAACATCCTGTCCGCGGCGGTGCAGACCTCGCGCGACCGGGTGGCCACCTCCCGGTTCACCTTCGAGATGGGCGACCCGAAGCACCTGGGCCACGTCCTGAAGGCCGTCCGCGGCGTCGAGGGCGTCTACGACGTCTACCGCGTGACGTCGGCCCGCAGGCCGTAGCGCGGGCCGAGCGCCGCACCGTCGGCCGTACGACGCAGTGGGCGCCACCCCCGAGGGGTGGCGCCCACTGCCGTACGGAGCCCGCGGACTCAGCCGCCGAACTCCTCCAGGCCCTTCAGCGCCTGGTCCAGCAGGGCCTGTCGGCCCTCCAGTTCACGCGCCAGCTTGTCGGCCTTCGCGTTGTTGCCCGCGGCGCGGGCCGCGTCGACCTGTCCGCGCAGCTTGTCGACGGCCGCCTGGAGCTGACCCGTCAGACCGGCGGCACGCGCCCGCGCCTCCGGGTTCGTACGCCGCCACTCGCCCTCCTCGGCCTCCTGGATGGCGCGCTCCACCGCGTGCATCCGGCCCTCGACCTTGGGACGGGCGTCCCGCGGGACGTGGCCGATGGCCTCCCAGCGCTCGTTCAGGGAACGGAACGCGGCGCGGGCCGCCTTCAGGTCCGTGATCGGGACGAGCTTCTCCGCCTCGACGGTCAGCTCCTCCTTCAGCTTCAGGTTCTCGACCTGCTCGGCGTCCCGCTCGGCGAAGACCTCGCCGCGCGCCGCGAAGAACACGTCCTGAGCGCCGCGGAAGCGGTTCCACAGGTCGTCCTCGGACTCGCGCTGCGCCCGGCCGGCCGCCTTCCAACTGTCCATCAGCTCGCGGTAGCGGGCGGCCGTCGGACCCCAGTCCGTCGACTTCGACAGCGACTCGGCCTCCGCGACCAGCTTCTCCTTGGCCTTGCGCGCGTCCTCGCGCTGGGCGTCCAGCGCGGCGAAGTGAGCCTTGCGCCGCTTGGAGAAGGCGGACCGGGCGTGCGAGAAGCGGTGCCACAGTTCGTCGTCCGACTTGCGGTCCAGCCGCGGCAGACCCTTCCAGATGTCGACCAGGGCCCGCAGCCGCTCGCCCGCGGAGCGCCACTGGTCGCTCTGCGCCAGCTGCTCGGCCTCGGTCACCAGCGCGTCCTTGGCCGCCCGGGCCTCGTCGGCCTGCTTGGCCTTCTGGACCTTGCGCTCCTCGCGCCGCGAGTCGACGGTCGACACCAACGCGTCGAGCCGCACGCGCAGCGCCGCCAGGTCACCCACGGCGTGGTGCTCGTCCACCTGCGTGCGCAGGTGCTCGATGGCCGTCTGGGCGTCCTTGGCGGACAGATCGGTGGTCCGCACCCGCCGTTCGAGGAGGCCGATCTCGACCACCAGGCCCTCGTACTTGCGCTCGAAGTAGGCCAGGGCCTCCTCAGGGGTGCCCGCCTGCCACGAGCCGACGACCTGCTCGCCCTCGGAAGTACGCACGTACACGGTGCCGGTCTCGTCGACTCGGCCCCACGGGTCGCTGCTCACAGCGCCTCCTCCACCTGATGCCGTCGAGGGGGTTCGCCCCCCGGGCATCGTCCACAGTTTCCTGGGGCGGGCAGCGCCCGCCCTGCACAACGCCAACATAGGCGACCGTCGGGCCGGCTGTCCGCATCCCGCACGACGGAATATCGACGTACGGGAGACGTACGCGGGGCGTGCGGGAGGCGGGCGGGGCCGGCCCGGCGGTCGTCCGACGGGTCAGTTCTTGGTGACCGTGCCCTTCTCGATGGTCACGGGGGTCTTCGGGGCGCCGTCCGGCGTTCCGGTGGCCGTACCGGCCTTGGCGACCTCCTCCAGGACCTTCACGCCGGCCGGGTCGATCGTGCCGAAGGGCGTGTACTGGGGGGGCAGCGGGCTGTCCTTGTAGACCAGGAAGAACTGGCTGCCGCCGGTCCCGGGCTGACCGGTGTTGGCCATCGCGACGGTGCCCGCCGGGTAGGTGACCTGCCCCTGCTCGTTCGGCTTGCCGAGCGCGTCCAGGTTCTCGTCCGGGATGTTGTAGCCCGGGCCGCCGGAACCGGTGCCCTCGGGGTCACCGCACTGCAGGACGAAGATTCCGCCGGTCACCAGGCGGTGGCACTTCGTGTTGTCGAAGAAGCCCTTGTCGGCCAGCGACTTGAACGAGTTCACGGTCTGCGGGGTCTTCGCCGCGTCCATCTCGAACTTGATCGGGCCCGCGCTCGTCTTCAGGTCGAAGGTGTACTTCGCCTTGTCGTCGATCGCCATCGCCGGCGGCGACTGCTTGGGCGTGGGCGCCGCCGAGGGGGACGCCGCGTCCGCGGCCGGCTCGACCGTCTTGTCCTTGCTGTCGAAGACGCCGCCCGCGATGAGGCCCACCAGAGTGGCCACCACCACGGCCGCCGCCGCGCCGATCACGGCCAGGCGTTGCCTCGACTTGCGACGGGCCTGTGCCCGCCGCTGCTGCTGGCGCTCGTACTTCTCCCTGGCGAGCTGTCGCCGACGCTGATCGCTCGTGACCACCGGGTCGTCTCCTTGTGCGTCTCTGGTACCGCTGTCCGGGCTGGGTTAGGCCGTACCGTATATGGGTTCGCTGTGTAATGAGCGGCGCCGGTAGGCTCTGAGCAGCAGATTCCGATCCGCTGCCTCCCGCCGGACGACGATTGAGGACGAACGTGCTGATTGCCGGGTTCCCCGCCGGGGCCTGGGGGACCAATTGCTACCTGGTCGCCCCCGCCGCGGGTGAGGAGTGCGTGATCATCGACCCGGGCCACCAAGCGGCCCAGGGCGTCGAGGAGACGCTGAAGAAGCATCGGCTCAAGCCCGTCGCGGTCGTCCTCACCCACGGCCACATCGACCACGTCGCCTCGGTGGTCCCGGTGTGCGGGGCCCACGACGTACCGGCCTGGATCCACCCCGAGGACCGCTACATGATGAGCGACCCGGAGAAGGCCCTCGGCCGTTCCATCGGGATGCCGCTCATGGGCGAGCTGACCGTGGGGGAGCCGGACGACGTCCGCGAGCTCACCGACGGAAGCAGCCTGAAGCTGGCCGGGATGGAGTTCTCCGTGGCGCACGCGCCCGGGCATACCAAGGGGTCGGTGGCCTTCAGGATGCCCGAGCTGGCCGACGTTCCGCCGGTCTTCTTCTCGGGCGACCTGCTCTTCGCCGGCTCCATCGGACGCACCGACCTGCCGGGCGGCTCCCACGCCGAGATCCTCGAATCGCTGGCCCGCGTGTGCCTGCCGCTCGACGATTCCACCGTGGTGCTGTCCGGCCACGGTCCCCAGACCACCATCGGCCGCGAGCGGACGACCAACCCGTACCTGCGGGAGGTCGCCGCCGGCCTGGCAGCGGACCCGAAAGCCGCGCCACGACGAGGAATGTGACGAGACTTCCGTGAGCACCTTCAAGGCCCCCAAGGGCACGTACGACCTGATCCCGCCCTACTCGGCCAAGTACCTGGCGGTCCGCGAGGCCATCTCCGCCCCGCTGCGCACGGCCGGATACGGCTACATCGAGACCCCCGGTTTCGAGGACGTGAACCTCTTCGCGCGCGGCGTCGGGGAGTCCACCGACATCGTGACCAAGGAGATGTTCACCCTCACCACCAAGGGCGGCTCGAACCTCGCCCTGCGCCCGGAGGGCACCGCCTCCGTGCTGCGCGCGGCCCTGGAGGCCAGCCTGCACAAGCAGGGCAACCTGCCGGCCAAGCTCTGGTACTCGGGCTCGTACTACCGCTACGAGCGCCCGCAGAAGGGCCGTTACCGCCACTTCTCCCAGGTCGGCGCCGAGGCCATCGGTGCCGAGGACCCGGCCCTCGACGCCGAGCTGATCATCCTGGCCGACCAGGCCTACCGCGGCCTGGGACTGCGCGACTTCCGGATCCTGCTGAACTCGCTCGGCGACAAGGAGTGCCGCCCCGTCTACCGGGAGGCCCTCCAGGCCTTCCTGGGCGGGCTCGACCTGGACGAGGAGACCGTCCGCAGGGCCGAGATCAACCCGCTGCGCGTCCTCGACGACAAGCGTCCCGACGTACAGAAGCAGCTCGTCGGCGCGCCCGTCCTGCGCGACTACCTGTGCGACGGCTGCAAGGCGTACCACGAGGAGGTCCGGGCGTTGATCACGGCCGCCGGAGTGGCCTTCGAGGACGACGAGAAGCTGGTGCGCGGGCTCGACTACTACACCCGCACCACCTTCGAGTTCGTCCACGACGGCCTGGGCTCGCAGTCCGCGGTCGGCGGCGGCGGTCGCTACGACGGCCTGTCCGAGATGATCGGCGGACCGGCGCTGCCGTCGGTGGGCTGGGCGCTCGGCGTGGACCGTACGGTGCTGGCCCTGGAGGCCGAGGGCATCACCCTGGACATCCCGGCGGCGACGACGGTGTTCGCGGTGGCCCTGGGCGAAGCCAAGGCGACCGTGTTCGGGCTGGTGACGCGGCTGCGCAAGGAGGGCGTCGCGGCCGACATGTCGTACGGCGGCAAGGGGCTCAAGGGCGCCATGAAGGACGCGAACCGCAGCGGCGCCCGCTTCGCCGTCGTCGCGGGCGACCGAGACATCGCCGAGGGCGTCGTCCAGCTCAAGGACATGGAGTCCGGCGAGCAGGGCCCGGTGGCCCTGGCCGACCTGGTGACCGCGGTCAAGGCCCGCCTGGCCTGACCGGCGGCGCCCCCGCGCGGGGCGGTACGGGGACCGGTGGTCCCCGTACCGCCCCGCGTCCTTATCCCCATCGAACGGCCGACAGGTACCCCCGTACGGCACAATGGCCGGTGCTTGATGACCTTGCAGATGCGGAGCGGGCGGGTATGACGACAACAGGTGCGGGCGCGGAAACCGGCCCCCGGACGTTCGGCGGCAGCCGCGCCCTGGCGCTGCTGCTGGTGATCACGGGAGCCGCGGGCCTGCTCGCGGCCTGGGTGATCACGATCGACAAGTTCAAGCTGCTGGAGGACCCGAACTTCACGCCGGGCTGCAGCCTGAACCCGATCGTCTCCTGCGGCAACATCATGAAGAGCGACCAGGCGGCCGTCTTCGGCTTCCCGAACCCCATGCTCGGACTGGTCGCCTACGGCATCGTCGTCTGCGTCGGCATGAGCCTGCTCGCCGGCGCGCGCTTTCGCCCCTGGTACTGGCTGACCCTGAACGCGGGCACCCTGTTCGGCGTCGTCTTCTGCGCCTGGCTCACCTACCAGTCGCTGTACAACATCAACTCGCTCTGCCTGTGGTGCTGCCTGGCCTGGGTCGCCACCATCTTCATGTTCTGGTACGTGACCGCGCACAACGTGCGCCAGGGCCTGCTCCCCGCGCCCGCCTGGCTGCGCGGCTTCTTCGACGAGTTCGCCTGGGTCATGCCCGTCCTGCACGTCGGGATCATCGGCATGCTGATCCTGACCCGCTGGTGGGACTTCTGGACCTCCTGAGCCGCCCGGCCGGGACTGTCGGCGCCCTCGCATAGGCTTTCGGTGTGGAACCAGACCTCTTCACCGCCGCAGCCGAGGAACGCCGGGCGAAGGACCCCTCGGCGTCACCGCTCGCGGTCCGGATGCGCCCCCGCACCCTGGACGAGGTGGTCGGACAGCAACACCTGCTCAAGCCCGGCTCGCCGTTGCGCAGGCTGGTGGGGGAGGGCGCCGGCGGACCGGCCGGAGCCTCCTCGGTGATCCTGTGGGGGCCGCCCGGCATCGGCAAGACGACCCTCGCCTACGTGGTCAGCCAGGCGACGCAGAAGCGCTTCGTGGAACTCTCGGCCATCACGGCCGGCGTCAAGGAGGTCCGGGCGGTCATCGAGGGCGCCAAGCGGGCCGCCGGCGGCTACGGCAAGGACACCGTCCTCTTCCTCGACGAGATCCACCGCTTCAGCAAGGCCCAGCAGGACTCCCTGCTGCCGGCCGTGGAGAACCGCTGGGTCACCCTGATCGCGGCGACCACGGAGAACCCGTACTTCTCGATCATCTCGCCACTGCTCTCGCGGTCCCTGCTGCTCACCCTCGAACCCCTGACGGACGGGGACCTCAGCGCGCTGATGCGCCGCGCACTGACCGAGGAGCGGGGCCTGGGCGGGGCCGTGACCCTGCCGGCGGACGCGGAGGCGCACCTGCTGCGCATCGCCGGCGGCGACGCCCGCCGCGCGCTCACCGCCCTGGAGGCGGCGGCCGGTTCCGCCCTCGCCAAGGGCGAGCAGGACATCACGCTCCAGACCGTCGAGGAGGCGGTCGACCGCGCGGCCGTCCGCTACGACAAGGACGGCGACCAGCACTACGACGTGGCGAGCGCGCTGATCAAGTCGATCCGCGGCTCCGACGTGGACGCGGCGCTGCACTACCTGGCCCGGATGATCGACGCGGGGGAGGACCCCCGGTTCATCGCCCGGCGCCTGATGATCTCCGCGAGCGAGGACATCGGCCTGGCCGACCCGACGGCCCTGCCGCTCGCCGTCGCGGCCGCCCAGGCCGTGGCCATGATCGGCTTCCCGGAGGCGGCGCTGACCCTCTCGCACGCCACCATCGCCCTGGCGCTCGCCCCCAAGTCGAACACCGCCACCACCGCGATCGGCGCCGCGCTGGCCGACGTACGGGCCGGGCTGGCGGGCACGGTCCCGCCGCACCTGCGCGACGGCCACTACAAAGGGGCGGCGAAACTGGGGCACGCCCAGGGATACGTCTACCCGCACGACGTGCCGGGCGCCATCGCCGCGCAGCAGTACGCCCCGGACGAGATCCACGGCAAGCGGTACTACGAGCCGACCCGCTACGGCGCCGAGGCCCGGTACGCGGACGTGGTCGACAAGGTGCGCGAGCGGCTGCGCGGCGGGTCCTGACCCCGGGCGTCGCGCGCCGCCCGGCTCCCCGTCGGGGCCGGGCATAACCTCCGGGCCATGGGACGCCGACGCCGTGCTCCGTTCATCGCCGCGACGACGGCGACGCTGCTGCTGCTCGCCGGCTGCCACCACGACGAGCCGGACCGGGCGCGGGCGAGCGCCGCGGCGCTGGTGGGGCGGGCGCCGCTGACCGGCCCCGGCTTCCCGCCCGCCGCGGCCGCCGCCAAGGAGCGGCTGGCGGGGTTGAAGGTCGAATGGGGCCGGAACTGGCAGACGTACAAGCGGGAGGAGTTCGGCCGGTACTGGTCGGACGAGACCGACGCCATCGGCGGCCGCAACGGCTGCGACACCCGCGACGACGTCCTGCGCCGGGACCTGAAGGAACTGCGCGAGGGCGACCGCAACCCCTGCGTGGTGCTCTCCGGGGTGCTCGACGACCCTTACACCGGCACGCGGCTCCCCTACTCCTACCGGCGCGCCTCGCAGATCCAGACCGACCACGTGGTCGCCCTCGGCGCCGCCTGGCGGGGCGGCGCGTACGCCTGGACGCCGGGGCGCAGGCTGGAGTACGCCAACGACCTCGACGTGCTGCTCGCCGTGGACAAGCAGACGAACCAGGACAAGGGCAGCAGGACCGCGGACAAGTGGAAACCGCCGCGGCGGGAGTTCTGGTGCGAGTACGGACGCCGGTACACCGGCATCAAGGCCAAGTACGGGCTCTCCGTGACGCCGCCGGAGAAGACGGCGCTGGAGGAACTGCTGGCGACCTGTCCCGCTCAGGCCGTCCCCTTCGGATCCTCAGTGTGAGGCGGCCGAGAAGAGGTGGTGCATGGCGCGGCGCAGGCCGCAGATGTCCGTGACCGGCTCGGGGAAGTCGAAGCGGGCGTCGAAGGAGGACTCCGCCGAGGCGCCCCTGAAGCGCACGCGCAGACCGAGGCGGTCCAGGGCGAGTGGAACGGCCCGCATGTCCCGCGCCTCACGGGGTCCGAGCAGCCCGCACAGGTCCGCGATCCGGTCGCCGTGGGCGGCGTGCAGGTGCTGGAGCAGTTCCGTCTCGTGCGCCACCATCGGATCCGGCTCGGCGTCGGCGAGGTCCTCGGGGTCCACGTGCTCGGCGCCCCACAGGTCGTCCACGGAGATCTCGCCGACCTCCAGGCGCAGCATCATCCAGGCGGGCCGGCCGGAGTAGGGCGCGTCGAGGGACTCGGACATGCCCAGCAGTTCGCCCACCGGACGGCGCTCGGCGAGCAGGGCCGCGCAGACCGCGCGGTCGTCCCCGCGCACCGGCGTCAGCCACCCGGCCAGCCACGCACGGCCTCGGATACGATGGGGCACGGACACCGGCGCCACGTCCGTGATCTCGATCACGGCGGTGAGGTCGTCGTCCTGGGCGTGAGCGGCTGCCCTGGCAGCCGTGGATTCCCCGGAAACAAGGAGAATCACGTCCCCGTCCGGGGTGACGGTCCGCGCGGCCGGCACCCCTGTCCCCAATTCTTCGGACTCGTGACTGTCACGAGCACCCGGCAGGGTGAGGGATACTGAGGCGTTGGACTCTACGAGGGTTCGTACGCGTTCGGCTCCGGTGAGCTGCCGAACGCCTTCCCTGGGACGCGGCTGACCTTGCCTATCGTCGTCGAAAGCGGATTCCGTTTCGTTGGAATCCGAACTTCGCCGCGCACTGGGCAGGGGGATCCCATGTGGTCGAGACATTACGTCCTCCTCGCTAAGGTAAGCCTCACCTAACTTACATGGAGGTAGGTTCCACGTGAACCAGAAGCGACCCAAGGTCAAGAAGTCGCGTGCCCTCGGCATTGCGCTGACCCCGAAGGCCGTCAAGTACTTCGAGGCCCGCCCCTACCCGCCGGGCGAGCACGGCCGTGGCCGCAAGCAGAACTCGGACTACAAGGTTCGTCTGCTGGAGAAGCAGCGTCTGCGCGCTCAGTACGACATCTCCGAGCGTCAGATGGCCCGCGCGTACGACCGCGCCAAGAAGGCCGAAGGCAAGACGGGCGAGGCGCTGGTCGTCGAGCTCGAGCGTCGCCTCGACGCCCTGGTCCTGCGTTCGGGCATCGCCCGCACCATCTACCAGGCCCGCCAGATGGTCGTTCACGGCCACATCGAGGTCAACGGTGACAAGGTCGACAAGCCGTCGTTCCGTGTCCGCCCGGACGACGTCATCACCGTGCGCGAGCGCAGCCGCGAGAAGGTTCCGTTCCAGGTTGCCCGTGAGGGTGGCTACGCAGGCGAGGGCGAGACCCCGCGCTACCTGCAGGTCAACCTGAAGGCCCTGGCCTTCCGCCTGGACCGTGACCCGAACCGCAAGGAAATCCCGGTCATCTGCGACGAGCAGCTCGTCGTCGAGTACTACGCCCGCTGATCCGTCGGCAGGCGTAGCCCTCACAGGCTGGTGTCAACCCGTCGTCCCCTCCGGGGGGCGGCGGGTTTTCCCGTTCTCGGGCCGCCCTCCCGGCCGGGCGCCCAGCGCGCCCGCAGGACCAGGGCGTCGACGCTCAGCTGCCGCCCCTCGGCGGCGTGCACCGCGTACCGCTCGGGGCCCAGCGCCTCGCCGGCCCGCTCCTGGCACATCAGCCGGGGCGCGTTGAAGTACCCCGACCCGAACAGCCGCACGCCCACCCCGCCCCACATCGGCTCCGCCGCGCCCTGGAGCACCGCCGCCTCCGCCGGCCGGCCCTCGGTGACCGTGACCAGGGCCAGCAGCTCCACGGCCAGCACCAGCCCCACCAGGTCCCGGAACGCGTGGTTGACCGTGACGCACTCGGTCAGCAAGTGTCGGGCACGGGCCGTGTCCCCCGCGTCCAGGGCCGCGTACGCCAACACGTACAGGGCGTACGCCTTCGTCCAACGTTCCCCGCGGTCCTCGCAGATCTCCCGGACCTCCTCGCAGAGCGTGGCGGCTCCCGCCAGCTCGCCCTGGAACGCCATCGCCATCGCCAGCTCCACCTGACACATCAGGACGTTGCTGTTCAGCTCACCGGCCTCCCGGTACCGCTCCAGCGCCGAGCCCAGCAGTTCGCCGGCGCGCGCCATGTCGTCCGTGACCAGCGCGAGGCAGCCCATCCGGTGGACCGCGTACGCCGCCGCCACCTCGTTGCCCGACCGCAGCGCGGCGTCGCGGCACTCGTGGAGGGCGCTCATCGACGCCACCGCGTCGCCCTGGAGCACCGCCACGTAGCCGAGCACCCACAGCGCCTTGAGCCGGGAGCTCTCGTACTCCTGCTGCCCGTCGCCCGGGACCGGCTCCAGGGTCCGGTCGAGCCAGTGCCGGCCCTCGGTCAGCCGGCCGCAGCCCGCCCAGTAGAACCAGAGGGTGCCCGCCAGGTACTGGCCCAGGTGCAGTTCCTCCGGGTCGTCCAGGCAGCACTCCAGGGCGAGCCGCAGGTTCGCCAGTTCCACCTCCACGAGCGCCGCCACCTCCTGCTGGCGCGGGCTGAACCAATCCAGTTCGCACCAGGTGGCCAGGCCCATGAACCAGTCCCGGTGGCGCCGCCGCAGCCGGGTCGCGTCACCCTGGGACGCCAGCCACCCGGCCCCGTACAGCCGTACGGTCTCCAGCATCCGGTAGCGCACCCCGGCCGGGGTCTCCTCCCGGACCAGCAGGGACTGCGCGATCAGTTCGCCCACCACGTCGAGCACCGTGTCCACCGGCAGGTCGGGGCCCGCGCACACGTACTCGGCGGCGTCCAGGTCGAACTGCCCGGCGAAGACCGACAGCCGGGCCCACAGCAGCCGCTCGGCGGGGGCGCACAGTTCGTGGCTCCACCCGATCGCCGTCCGCAGGGCCCGGTGCCGGGCCGGCGCCCCGCGCGCCCCGCCGGTCAGCAGCGCGAACCGGTCCTCCAGCCGGGCCAGCACCTGGGCGGGCGACAGCGTCCGCAGCCGGCCCGCCGCCAACTCCAGGGCCAGCGGGATCCCGTCGAGGCGGGCGCACAGTTCGGTCAGCAGCGGCCGGTTCGCCTCCGTCACGGCGAAGGCGGGGTCGGCGGCGGCCGCCCGCCCGACCAGCAGCTCCAGAGCCCCGGCGGGATCCAGGGGGGCCAACGGAAAGACCTGCTCGCCCTCCACGCCGAGCGTGCGCCGGCCCGTCGCGAGCACCCGCAGGCCGGGGGAGCGGCGCAGCAGCTCCGCCAGCAGCTCGGCCGTCTCCTCGACCAGTTGCTCGAAGCCGTCCACGACCAGCAGCAGCCGCCGCCGCGCCAGGTGCTCGGCCAGGACGGTCCGGGGCGGCCGGGTGGTGTGGTCCGTGAGCCCGAGCGCCTCGGCGAGGGTGAACTCCAGCAGCGCGGGATCGCGTACCCCGGACAGCTCGGCCAGCCACACGCCGTCGAAGTGGCGTTCCTGCGGCCCCGACCCCGGCTCCGACCCTTCGCGGGGCTCCTCCGAGGGCCCACCGGCGACCGCGCGGGCCGCCGCCAGCGCGAACCGGGACTTGCCCACCCCGCCCACCCCGGTGATCGTCACCAGCCGCGCGGAGTCCAGCAGCCGTCCCAGCCGGGACAGTTCGCCACCCCGCCCGACGAACCCGCTGAGCTCCGAGGGAAGATTGCCCCGGGTCCTGATTCGAAGGGGTCTCTGTCGCATGGGACACGGAGGGTACTGGTCCGCGTGCGCTGCGTACAAGGTGATCACGCGGGCCCCGGAATTCAGGTACTGCGGCGGATCTCCGGCGCGATAGGGTCGGAGGAGACTTTTCTCCGTAGGTTTTCAGATTCAGGAAGCGGTGCAACGTGACCGGTGGAGAGGTGGCCGGGATCCTCGTGGCCGTCTTCTGGGCCATCCTGGTCTCCTTCCTCGCCGTCGTACTGGTGAGGCTCGCCCAGGTGCTGAAGGCGACGACGAAGCTGGTGGCCGACGTGACGGAGCAGGCCGTTCCGCTGCTCGCGGACGCCTCCACCACCGTCCGCTCCGCGCGCACCCAGATCGACCGGGTCGACGCCATCGCCAGCGACGTGCAGGAGGTCACCTCCAACGCCTCCGCCCTGTCCTCCACCGTGGCCTCCACCTTCGGCGGGCCGCTGGTCAAGGTCGCGGCCTTCGGCTACGGCGTACGCCGGGCCCTCGGTCGTACGGACGGGGCGGCGACCGGCCGCGACCCGCAGAAGACGTCCCGGCGCACCGTGATCGTCGGCCGTACGGTGCCGGCGGCCCGCCGCCGGAAGCAGAAGGGCTGACACCGCCGATGTTCCGCCGAGCCTTCTGGTTCACCGCAGGCGCCGCCGCCGGCGTGTGGGCCACCACCAAGGTCAACCGTCAGCTCAAGAAACTGACGCCGGAGAGCCTCGCCGCCCAGGCCGCCGACAAGGCAGTGGAGGCGGGGCACCGCCTCAAGGACTTCGCCCTCGACGTCAAGGCGGGAATGACGCAGCGCGAGGACGAGCTGAACGACGCACTGGGGCTGACCCAGGACCCCGATGCCCCCCACAACGTCACCGCCCTCCCCGGGCCGCGGCGGATGCGGGCCATCGGGCACGACAAGAACAACCACCGAACCAACCGCTCGGCGGTCACGTACAACCGGAATGAGGACCACTGATGGAGTCGGCTGAAATCCGCCGCCGCTGGCTGAGCTTCTTCGAGGAGCGCGGTCACACCGTTGTCCCTTCGGCGTCGCTCATCGCGGACGACCCGACTCTGCTGCTGGTGCCCGCGGGCATGGTGCCGTTCAAGCCGTACTTCCTGGGTGAGGTCAAGCCGCCCGCGTCCACGCTCACCAGCGTGCAGAAGTGCGTCCGCACCCCGGACATCGAAGAGGTCGGCAAGACCACCCGCCACGGCACGTTCTTCCAGATGTGCGGCAACTTCTCGTTCGGCGACTACTTCAAGGAAGGCGCCATCAAGTACGCCTGGGAGCTGCTCACCAGCTCCGTGGCGGACGGCGGCTACGGCCTGGAGCCCGAGAAGCTCTGGATCACCGTCTACCTCGACGACGACGAGGCCGAGCAGATCTGGCGCGACGTCATCGGCGTCCCCGCCGAGCGGATCCAGCGCCTGGGCAAGAAGGACAACTTCTGGTCCATGGGCGTCCCCGGCCCCTGCGGCCCGTGCTCGGAGATCAACTACGACCGCGGACCCGAATTCGGCGTCGAGGGCGGCCCGGCCGTCAACGACGAGCGTTACGTGGAGATCTGGAACCTGGTCTTCATGCAGTACGAGCGCGGCGCGGGCGACGGGAAGGAGGACTTCCCGATCCTCGGCGACCTGCCG
Source organism: Streptomyces sp. NPDC001568 (assembly GCF_042893755.1). Classification (NCBI taxonomy): domain Bacteria; kingdom Bacillati; phylum Actinomycetota; class Actinomycetes; order Kitasatosporales; family Streptomycetaceae; genus Streptomyces; species Streptomyces sp. NPDC001568. The sequence continues at coordinate 165,406 of NZ_JBIAVF010000012.1, forward strand.
TCGAAGAACATCGACACCGGCCTCGGCCTGGAACGTCTCGCCATGATCCTGCAGGGCGTGCAGAACATGTACGAGACCGACACCCTGCGCGTGGTCATGGACAAGGCCACCGAACTCACCGGCGTGCGGTACGGCGCCGAAAAGGGCACGGACGTCTCGCTGCGCGTGGTCGCCGACCACATCCGCACCTCCGCCATGCTCATCGGCGACGGCGTCACCCCCGGCAACGAGGGCCGCGGCTACGTCCTGCGCCGCATCATGCGCCGCGCCATCCGCAACATGCGCCTCATGGGCGCCACCGGCCCGGTCGTCCAGGACCTCATCGGCGTCGTCGTGGACACCATGGGTCGGCAGTACCCGGAGCTGGTCACCGACCGCAAGCGCATCGAGACCGTCGCGCTCGCCGAGGAGGCCGCCTTCCTCAAGGCCGTCAAGGGCGGCACGAACATCCTCGACACCGCCGTGACGGAGACCAAGGCCGCCGGCGGCACGATCCTCTCCGGTGACAAGGCGTTCCTGCTCCACGACACCTGGGGCTTCCCGATCGACCTCACCCTGGAGATGGCCGCCGAGCAGGGCCTCGCCGTGGACGAGTCCGGCTTCCGCCGCCTGATGCAGGAGCAGCGCGACCGCGCCAAGGCCGACGCCAAGGCCAAGAAGACCGGCCACGCCGACATGTCGGCGTACCGCGAGATCGCCGACGGCTCCGGCGCCACCGAGTTCACCGGCTACGCCACCACCCAGGGCGAGTCCACCATCGTCGGCCTGCTGGTCAACGGCGTCTCCTCGCCGGCCGCCACCGAGGGCGACGAGGTCGAGGTCGTCCTCGACCGCACCCCCTTCTACGCCGAGGGCGGCGGCCAGCTCGCCGACCAGGGACGGATCCGGCTCGACTCCGGCGCAGTGATCGAGATCCGCGACGTCCAGCAGCCGGTCCCCGGTGTCTCCGTGCACAAGGGCTCCGTCCAGGTCGGAGAGGTGACGGTCGGCGCCTCCGCGTACGCCGCCATCGACATCCACCGCCGCCGGGCCATCGCCCGTGCCCACTCGGCCACCCACCTGACGCACCAGGCCCTGCGCGACGCGCTCGGCCCGACGGCCGCCCAGGCCGGCTCCGAGAACTCTCCCGGTCGCTTCCGCTTCGACTTCGGCTCGCCGAACGCCGTCCCCGGTTCGGTCCTCACCGACGTCGAGCAGAAGATCAACGACGTGCTGTCGCGCGAGCTCGACGTCACCGCCGAGATCATGAGCATCGACGAGGCGAAGAAGCAGGGCGCCATCGCCGAGTTCGGCGAGAAGTACGGCGAGCGCGTGCGCGTCGTCACCATCGGCGACTTCTCCAAGGAGCTGTGCGGCGGTACGCACGTCGGCAACACCGCCCAGCTGGGCCTGGTGAAGCTGCTCGGCGAGTCCTCCATCGGTTCCGGCGTGCGCCGCGTCGAGGCCCTGGTGGGCGTGGACGCGTACAACTTCCTCGCCAAGGAGCACACGGTCGTCGCCCAGCTCCAGGAACTGGTCAAGGGCCGTCCCGAGGAGCTCCCGGAGAAGATCGCCTCCATGCTCGGCAAGCTTAAGGACGCCGAGAAGGAGATCGAGAAGTTCCGCGCGGAGAAGGTCCTCCAGGCCGCCGCCGGTCTCGCGCAGAACGCCCAGGACATCCACGGCGTCGCCCTCGTCGTCGGCCAGGTGCCGGACGGCACCGGCGCCGACGACCTGCGCAGGCTCGTCCTCGACGTGCGCGGCCGCATCCAGGGCGACCGCCCGGCCGTGGTGGCCCTGTTCACCGTGGCCAACGACCGCCCGCTGACCGTCATCGCCACCAACGAGGCGGCCCGCGAGCGCGGCCTCAAGGCCGGCGAGCTGGTCCGCGCGGCCGCCAAGACCCTCGGCGGCGGTGGCGGCGGCAAGCCCGACGTCGCCCAGGGCGGGGGCCAGAACGCGGCCGCGATCCCGGAGGCCATCGGCGCCGTCGAGCGCCTCGTGGTCGAGACGGCCTGACGATGACACTGCGCCGCGGCCGCCGACTGGCCGTAGACGTCGGGGAAGCCCGGATCGGGGTCGCCTCCTGCGACCCCGACGGGGTCCTGGCCACACCGGTGGAAACCGTCCCGGGCCGGGACGTTCCGGCCGCCCACCGGCGGCTGCGGCAGCTCGTCGCGGAGTACGAGCCCCTGGAGGTCGTCGTCGGTCTGCCCCGTTCGCTCAGCGGACGGGAGGGCCCGGCAGCGGCCAAGGTGCGCACCTTCGCGAACGAGCTGGCCAAGGGCATCAAACCGGTGACGGTCCGGCTGGTGGACGAGCGGATGACCACGGTCACCGCCGCCCAGGGACTGCGGGCTTCCGGCAGGAACGCCAAGAAAGGCCGTTCGGTCATCGACCAGGCGGCCGCGGTGGTGATTCTGCAGAACGCATTGGAGACCGAACGGGTATCAGGTAATCCGCCCGGTGAGTGCGTCGAAGTGGTTGTCTGATCGCGATACGGTAACGTTCCGCGAAATGAGACGGCATTCGAACAGCCGTCGCCACCACTAAAGAGGCGGAACCGGGTGTCGCGGCCGACGAAAGGCCGTGGCCTTCGTCTCGCGGCTCTAGGGGACCGATGACTGAGTATGGCCGGGGCGGCGGCTCCGAACCGTGGCACCCCGAGGATCCCCTTTACGGGGACCAGGGGTGGACCGCGCACCAGGCCCAGCAGGGTCAGGTGCCGTACGGCGGCGCACCGCAGCAGCAGGCGCCGCAGTACCAGGAGCAGGTACCCCCGTACCCGTACCCGGAGCAGCAGGTACCGCAGTACCAGGGAGGTCCGCAGCAGTACCAGGACCCCCAGTACCAGGAACCGCAGTACCAGCAGCAGTACGCCGCCGCCCCGTACCCCCAGTACGCGGAGCAGCAGCAGGGCTGGGCCCCGCAGCACCCCGGTGTCCAGCAGCAGGCCCAGCCCCAGCAGCAGGCCCAGCAACCGGTCCAGTCGCAACAGCCGGTGTACGACGCCCAGGGCTGGGACACCGGCCAGGGCCAGTACGCGGCGGCAGCCGTGCAGGCCGACCCCTACGCGGTGGCCGACCCGTACGCGCAGCAGGCCGTCGCCGGCTACTCCGGTGAGGCCCCCGACCTGTACACCACCGAGGGCGCCTACCCGCCGCCGCAGCCGCCCGGCAGACGGCACCTGGAGCCGGAGCCGGTCGACGAGCCGGAGGAGGAGTCCGAGGACGGGCTGCTCGCCGCGGGCGGCGGGGGCGACGACGACGAGCCGCGCGGTCGCAGGGGCGATCGCAAGGGCGGCGGCGGCAAGAAGACCAAGGAAAAGAAGCGCAGCGGCACCGCCTGCCTGATCGCGGCCGTCGTCATCGTCGGTGTCATCGGCGGTGGCGGCTACTACGGCTACAGCTACATCAAGGAGCGGTTCGCCACGGCCGCCGACTTCGCGGGCGAGGGCAGCGGCGAGGCGATCGACGTGGAGATCCCCCAGGGGTCCACCGTCGCTCAGATCGGCAACATCCTGAAGAAGAACGGCATCGTCGCGAGCGTCGACGCGTTCACGGCCGCCGCCGGTGCCAAGGGCAAGGCGATCCAGCCGGGCGTCTACCCGCTCAAGAAGAAGATGTCGGCCTCGGCCGCCGTCGCCGTCATGCTGGACCCGAGCAAGCTGAACGTGCTCACCGTGCCGGAGGGCAAGCGGACCTACGAGGTCTACGAGCTCATCGACAAGCGCCTCGGGAAGCAGGCCGGCACCACCGAGGAGATCGCCAAGCGCGATGCCAAGAACCTCGGTCTGCCCGCCTGGGCCGGCAACAACCCCAAGCTCATCGACCCGCTGGAGGGCTTCCTCTTCCCGGCGCGCTACGACATCGGTAAGGACAGCACGCCCGAGACGATCCTCCGGCAGATGGTCAAGAACGCGTCCGACAAGTACACCGAGCTGGGCGTCGAGGGCAAGGCCAAGGAACTCGGCCTGGAGAACCCGCTCCAGGTGATCACGGTCGCCAGCCTCGTCAACGCCGAGGGCAAGCACCACGAGGACTTCCGGAAGATGTCCGAGGTCGTCTACAACCGCTTGAAGAAGACGAACGACGTCACCAACCAGAAGATCGAGTTCGACTCGACCTACAACTACATCAAGCGCACCAGCCACCTGAACTTCAACATCAAGGAAGCCAGGGCGCTCGACCACCCCTACAACACGCACTTCGTCAAGGGACTGCCCCCCGGTCCGATCGGGAACCCCGGCGAGGAAGCGTTGAGCGCCACGCTCAACCCCGACCACGGCGGTTGGATGTTCTTCGTGTCGGTCGACAGCAAGACGACGACCTTCACCAAGACCTACGAGGAGCACCAGAAGCTGGTGGACGAGTTCCTCGCGCGGCAGAACCAGAAGAACGGCGGATAGGCACGACATGTCACGGATACGGGCCGCGGTGCTGGGTTCGCCCATCGAGCACTCCCTCTCACCGGTGCTGCACCGCGCCGCCTACCGGGAGCTCGGCCTCGACGACTGGTCCTACGACCGCTTCGAGATCGACGAGGCCGCCCTCCCGGCGTTCGTGGGCGGCCTCGGCCCCGAGTGGGCCGGGCTGTCGCTGACGATGCCGCTCAAGCGGGCGATCATCGCGCTGCTCGACGGCGTCAGCGACACCGCGGCCTCGGTGGAGGCGGTCAACACGGTCGTCCTGACCGAGGACGGCCGTCGCCTCGGCGACAACACCGACATCCCGGGCATCATCGCGGCCCTGCACGAGCGGGGCGTCGAGAAGGTGCCCGCCGCGGCCGTCCTCGGAGCGGGCGCCACCGCCTCCTCGGCGTTGGCCGCCCTCTCCCGGATCTGCACGGGCGAGGTCACCGCGTACGTCCGCTCGCGCGCCCGCGCCGAGGAGATGCACCGGTGGGGCGACCGGCTCGGCGTACCCGTACGCACCGCGGACTGGTCGGACGCGGCCGAGGCGCTCGACGCACCGCTGGTCATCGCGACCACCCCGGCCGGTACGACGGACTCCCTGGCGGCGTCCGTCCCCGAGGGCGCCGGGACGCTCTTCGACGTCCTCTACGACCCCTGGCCGACCGCTCTGGCGGCGGCCTGGTCCGCGCGCGGCGGCCAGGTCATCGGCGGCCTGGACCTGCTGGTCCACCAAGCGGTGCTCCAGGTCGGCGCGATGACCGGCCGCCCCGGACCGCTCGCGGCGATGCGCGCCGCGGGCGAGCGGGCCCTCGCCCGGCGCTAGACGGCCCGGTCCCCCCCCTCGCCGACGGATCCGGTCCGGCTCCGGCCGGCCGGGCGTTCACCTGACGGACGAAGCGTCCGATAGCTGGACCGGGGCCCGATACATCGCTCCGGACATGGGAGGATCGGGTACGGCGGGTCAGGGCCGCGCACCCGATCGCGCCATCGCTGTGCCAGGCGCGAGCATGAGGAGCATCGTTGAGCAGGTTGCGTTGGCTGACCGCAGGAGAGTCGCACGGACCGGCACTGGTCGCGACGCTGGAGGGTCTTCCCGCCGGCGTCCCGGTCACCACCGAGCTGGTGGCCGACCACCTGGCCCGGCGCCGGCTCGGCTATGGCCGCGGTGCCCGGATGAAGTTCGAGCAGGACGAGATCACCTTCCTCGGCGGCGTCCGGCACGGCCTGTCCCAGGGCTCCCCGATCGCGGTCATGATCGGCAACACCGAGTGGCCCAAGTGGGAGACCGTGATGTCGGCCGACCCGGTCGACCCGTCGCTGCTCAAGGAGACCGGCCGCAACGCGCCGCTCACCCGCCCGCGCCCCGGCCACGCCGACCTCGCGGGCATGCAGAAGTACGGCTTCGACGAGGCCCGGCCGATCCTGGAGCGCGCCAGCGCCCGTGAGACCGCCGCCCGCGTCGCCCTCGGCGCCGTCGCCCGCTCCTTCATCAAGGAGGTCGCCGGCATCGAGATCGTCTCCCACGTGGTGGAACTGGCCGCGGCCAAGGCCCCGTACGGCGTCTACCCGACCCCCGCCGACGTCGACAAGCTCGACGCCGACCCGGTGCGCTGCCTCGACGCCGACGCGAGCAAGGCGATGGTCGCCGAGATCGACCAGGCCCACAAGGACGGCGACACCCTCGGCGGCGTCGTCGAGGTCCTCGCCTACGGCGTGCCCGTCGGCCTCGGCTCGCACGTCCACTGGGACCGCCGTCTCGACGCGCGCCTCGCCGCCGCCCTCATGGGCATCCAGGCCATCAAGGGCGTCGAGGTCGGCGACGGCTTCGACCTGGCCCGCGTGCCCGGCTCGAAGGCCCACGACGAGATCGTCTCCACGCCCGAGGGCCTCAAGCGGACCTCCGGCCGCGCCGGCGGCACCGAGGGCGGTCTGACCACCGGTGAACTGCTGCGCGTACGGGCCGCGATGAAGCCCATCGCGACCGTGCCGCGGGCGCTGGCCACCGTGGACGTGGCGACCGGAGAGGCGACGGTGGCCCACCACCAGCGCTCCGACGTCTGTGCCGTCCCGGCGGCGGGCATCGTCGCCGAGGCCATGGTCGCCCTCGTCCTCGCCGACGCCGTGGTGGAGAAGTTCGGCGGCGACTCGGTCCCCGAGACCCGCCGCAACGTCCGCTCCTACCTCGACAACCTGCAGATCCGGTGACGGGCGGACCACTGGTCGTCCTCGTCGGCCCCATGGGGTCCGGCAAGTCCACGGTGGGAGGCCTGCTCGCCGAACGGCTGGGCGTCCCCTACCGGGACACGGACGCCGACATCGTCGCCGCCCAGGGCCGGGAGATCTCCGACCTGTTCGTCGACGAGGGCGAGCCGTACTTCCGTGCGCTGGAGCGGCGGGCCGTCGCGGCCGCCGTCGCCGAGCACGCCGGAGTCCTCGCCCTCGGCGGCGGCGCCGTCCTCGACGAGGGCACCCGCGGCCTGCTCGCCGGACTGCCCGTCGCCTACCTGTCGATGGACGTCGAGGAGGCCGTGCGCCGCGTCGGCCTCGGCGCCGCCCGACCGCTGCTCGCCGTCAACCCGCGCCGCCAGTGGCGCGAGCTGATGGAGGCCCGGCGCCCCCTGTACACCGAAGTCGCGCGCGTCGTGGTGGCCACCGACGACCGCACCCCCGAAGAGGTCGCCCAGGCGGTCCTCGACGCTCTGGAGTTGAAGGACGTATGACAGACCAGGTGACGCGGATCAACGTCGGCGCGAGCGCCGGGCACGACGCGTACGACGTGCTGGTCGGCCGGCAGCTGCTCGGCGAGCTGGGCAGCCTGATCGGCACGAAGGCACAGCGGGTCGCGGTGATCCACCCCGAGGCGCTGGCCTCGACCGGTGAGGCGCTGCGGGACGACCTGGCGGCGCAGGGCTACGAGGCCGTCGCCATCCAGGTGCCGAACGCCGAGGAGGCCAAGACCGTCGAGGTCGCCGCGTACTGCTGGAAGGCGCTCGGTCAGTCCGGCTTCACCCGTACCGACGTGATCGTCGGCGTGGGCGGCGGCGCCACCACCGACCTCGCGGGCTTCGTCGCGGCCACCTGGCTGCGCGGGGTGCGATGGATCGCGGTTCCGACCACCGTCCTGGCGATGGTCGACGCGGCCGTCGGCGGCAAGACCGGCATCAACACCGCCGAGGGCAAGAACCTCGTCGGCTCGTTCCACCCGCCGGCCGGTGTGCTCTGCGACCTGGCGGCGCTGGACTCGCTGCCGGTCAACGACTACGTCAGCGGCCTCGCCGAGATCATCAAGGCCGGTTTCATCACCGACCCGGTGATCCTCGACCTGATCGAGGAGGACCCGCAGGCGGCCCGCACGCCCGCCGGCCCGCACACCGCCGAGCTGATCGTCCGCTCGATCCGGGTCAAGGCCGACGTGGTCTCCAGCGACCTCAAGGAAGCCGGACTGCGGGAGATCCTCAACTACGGCCACACCCTCGCGCACGCCATCGAGAAGAACGAGCGCTACAAGTGGCGCCACGGCGCGGCCGTTTCCGTCGGCATGGTCTTCGCCGCCGAACTCGGCCGGCTCGCCGGGCGCCTCGACGACGCGACCGCCGACCGGCACAAGGCCGTGCTGGCCTCCGTCGGACTGCCGCTGACCTACCGCGGCGACCAGTGGCCCAAGCTGCTGGAGACGATGAAGCTCGACAAGAAGTCCCGCGGCGACCTGCTGCGCTTCATCGTGCTCGACGGGCTCGGCAAGCCGACCGTCCTGGAAGGCCCCGACCCGGCCGTGCTGTTCGCCGCCTTCGGCGAGGTCGCGGCGTGAGGCGGGTACTCGTCCTGAACGGCCCGAACCTGGGTCGGCTCGGGTCCCGCGAACCCGACGTGTACGGGGCCACCTCGTACGCCGGACTCGTCGAGAGCTGCCGCGCCCTGGGCACGGAGCTCGGCTTCGACGTGGAGGTCCGCGAGACCAACGACGAGGGCGAGATGGTCCGCTGGCTGCACGAGGCGGCGGACGACAAGACCCCGGTCGTGATCAACCCGGGTGCCTTCACGCACTACTCGTACGCCATGCGGGACGCGGCGGCGCAGCGCACCGCGCCGCTCATCGAGGTGCACATCTCCAACCCGTACGCCCGCGAGGAGTTCCGGCACACCTCGGTCATCGCGGCCGTGGCGACCGGCACCGTGGCGGGCTTCGGCCTGGGCTCCTACCGGCTGGCGCTCCGTGCGCTGGCGGAAGAGGTCACGGCCTGAGATAACGTTCTCGCATCAGTCGCCTGAACGAGACGGAGTGGCGCGGATGCAGCACGGAGTGGGGGGCTGGGGTCCGCCGGGACAACACCCGGCGGCGCCCCCGCAGCCGCCGATACCCCCGGCGCAGGGCTGGCCGGTGACCCCGGTGCCCGACGCCACGGGACACGTCCCGCTGCCCCCGGCCGTGCCCGCGCCGGCCGGGCCGCCCCCGCCCGGCACGGGCGGGGCCACCCTCGCGGTGCTGCTCATCGGCCCGGCGGGCGCGGGGAAGACCACCGTGGCCCGGCACTGGGCGGGCACCCGCCCCGTGCCGACCGCGCACATCAGCCTGGACGACGTCCGCGAATGGGTCTGCTCGGGCTTCGCGGACCCGCAGACCGGCTGGAACGAGCACTCCGAGGCCCAGTACCGCCTCGCCCGCCGCACCTGCGGGTTCGCCGCCCGCAACTTCCTGGCCAACGGCATCTCCTGCATCCTCGACGACGCCGTCTTCCCCGACCGGCCGGTGGTGGGGCTCGGGGGCTGGAAACGGCACGTGGGCCCCGGGCTGCTGCCCGTGGTGCTGCTGCCGGGCCTGGAGATCGTCCTGGACCGCAACGCCGCCCGATCGGGCAACCGCAGGCTCTCCGACGAGGAAGTCGCCCGCATCCACGGCCGGATGGCCGGCTGGTACGGATCCGGCCTGCCGATCATCGACAACTCCCACCTCGATGTGGAGGGCACCGCCCGCGCCCTCGACGAGGCCCTCGCACGGGCCCTGGCCACCCCCGGGACCTGGTAGCCCGGCCGCCCGGGCCGGGAACGGGCGGGGACGGCCGGGAGGGGGACGGGAGCGGTACGGGGGTCGGGGCGCGCCGCCCGGCCCCGTGCGGACGCGCTCGCCGGGCCGGATGGGCCGGGCGCTCGTACGCTCGAAGACATGTCAGACGTGTACGCGGCCCGCAGGGGCCTGCTCCGCGACCGCTGCGCAGCGGCGGGCAACTCAGCCGCCCTGATCACGCGTCCGGCGAACGTCCGCTACCTCACCGGGGCGTCCCCGCTGGACGCCGTCCTGCTGGTCGGACCGGCCGAGGACGTGATGTTCTGCGCGGGCGCCCCCACCGGCGAGGCCGACGAGGGGCGTCTGGACGAACACCTGCGGCTCTCCGTACTGCCGAGCCCCGGTGCGGACCCCGCGGTGGCCGCGGCCGACATGGCGGCGTCCGTGCGGGCGGAATCCCTCGCCGTCGAGGAACACCACCTGACCGTCGGCCGGCACCGCGCCCTGCACTCCGTCGCGCCCCGGCTGCGCCTGGCCGACCTCGGATCGGCGGTGGAACAACAGCGGCTGGTCAAGGACGAGGACGAGATCGCCTGCCTGCGGATCGCCGCCGAGATCGCCGACCAGGCCCTCGGGGAACTGCTGGAGTCGATCCTCGTCGGCCGGACCGAGCGCCACCTCGCCCTGGAGCTGGAACGGCGCCTCGTCGACCACGGCGCCGACGGGCCCGCCTTCCCGACCTCCGTCGGCACCGGCCCGCACTCCGGGCGCTCCCGGCACCGGCCGTCCGACCGGCGGGTGGAGGAGGGCGACTTCCTCTCCGTCTGCCTGGGCGCGAACTACCGCGGCTACCGTTGCGAGATCGGCCGCACCTTCGTGATCGGCACCACCCCGGCCGACTGGCAGATCGAGCTCTACGACCTCGTCTTCGCCGCCCAGCGGGCCGGCCGGGAGTCCCTGCTGCCGGGCGCCGCGTACCGTGACGTCGACCGCGCGGCGCGCTCCGTACTGGACTCCGCGGGGCACGGCGAGGCCCTCGCCGGGTGGATGGGACACGGGGTCGGTCTCGAAATCGACGAGGACCCGCAGCTTGCACCTACGGCAATGGGTAAACTGGACGCTTGCGTGCCGGTCACCGTCGAACCGGGGGTTCACCTCCCGGGCCGGGGAGGTGTCCGGATCGATGACACGCTCGTCGTGCGCCCCGAGGCGGACGGCGGTCCCGAGCTACTCACCATTACGACCAAGGAGCTGCTCGCGCTCTAGCCCGCGTTGCCGGGCCGGGAGTGCGCACCCTTGGTCTTCCAGTGCAGGAGATTCCGCAACCGTGGCTTCCACGAACGACCTCAAGAACGGCATGGTGCTCAAGCTCGACGGTGACCAGCTCTGGTCCGTCGTCGAGTTCCAGCACGTCAAGCCCGGCAAGGGCCCGGCCTTCGTGCGCACCAAGCTCAAGCACGTGCTCTCCGGCAAGGTCGTCGACAAGACCTTCAACGCCGGCACGAAGGTCGAGACGGCCACCATCGACCGCCGTGACATGCAGTTCTCGTACATGGACGGCGAGTACTTCGTCTTCATGGACATGAGCACCTTCGACCAGCTGATGGTCGACAAGAAGGCCGTCGGCGACGCCGCCAACTTCCTGATCGAGGGCTTCACCGCCTCCGTGGCCCAGCACGAGGGCGAGGTGCTCTACGTCGAGCTGCCGGCCGCCGTCGAGCTCGTCATCGAGCACACCGACCCGGGCGTCCAGGGCGACCGCTCCACCGGCGGCACCAAGCCCGCCAAGCTGGAGACCGGTCACGAGATCCAGGTCCCGCTCTTCGTCACCACGGGCGAGAAGATCAAGGTCGACACCCGCACGAGCTCCTACCTCGGCCGGGTGAACAGCTAACCGTGGCTGCCCGGAGCAACGCGCGCAAGCGCGCTTTCCAGATCCTCTTCGAGGCCGACCAGCGCGGTGTTCCCGTGCGCGAGGTCCTCGCGGACTGGATCCGCCACTCGCGGTCGGACGACCGGCAGCCGTCGGTCGCCGCCTTCACGATGGATCTCGTCGAGGGTTACGCCGATAAGGTGAACCGGATCGACGATCTGATCATCACCTACGCCGTGGACTGGGAGCTCGACCGCATGCCGGTCGTCGACCGGAACATCCTGCGGCTGGGTGCCTACGAGCTGATCTGGGTCGACGAGACCCCGGACGCCGTGGCCATCGACGAGGCCGTCCAGCTCGCCAAGGAGTTCTCCACGGACGACTCCCCGTCGTTCGTGAACGGGCTCCTCGGCCGCTTCAAGGACCTCAAGCCGAACCTGCGCCGCAGCGAGAGCTGAGGCGCGGCACCGCGCTCACGGAAGGGCCCGCAGCGAACGCGCTGCGGGCCCTTCCGTTGGTCGTGGGCGGGGCCGCTGCCCGGCCCACGACGCGGACGTGAAAAAGCCGGTGGGTGCCGGGCCCCCATCGGGACCCGGCACCCACCGGTAAACGTTTCTGCTGGGCCGGGACGGCCCCGGGGACTAGACGTCCTCGTGTGCCACCGCGCGCCGCGCGTCGGCGTCCAGTACGCCCCAGCTGATCAGCTGCTCGGTCAGGACCGAGGGGGACTGGTCGTAGATGACGGCCAGGGTGCGCAGGTCGTCCTGGCGGATCGACAGCACCTTGCCGTTGTAGTCGCCGCGCTGGCTCTGGATCGTGGCGGCGTAACGCTGGAGCGGGCCGGCCTTCTCGGCGGGCACGCCCGCCAGGCGCTCCAGGTCGAGGCGCAGCTTCGGCGGCGGCTCGGCCGCTCCGCCGGGAGTCGTACCCGGAAGCAGCTCCTGCACCGGCACCCCGTAGAAGTCGGCCAGCTCGGCAAGACGCTGGACGGTCACGGCGCGGTCCCCGCGCTCGTAGGAACCGACCACCACGGCCTTCCACCGGCCCTGGGACTTCTCCTCGACACCGTGGAGGGAAAGGCCCTGCTGGGTGCGGATGGCCCGGAGCTTGGCCCCGAGCTGTTTGGCGTATTCGCTGGACATAACGCTCCCGGACGCTGTGACGCTGTGACGACATTGGACAACGTGCGGCTCCGCCGCGCGGCTGGTAACTCACTGTGAGGTTACGCAGCGTTACGTGGATGCGTCAAGCCGAATGCTCGGCGGCACCCACCCGGGAGGGGCTCGGCCCGGGTCCGGTGCGGGCCCCCGCGCGGGCCCCTGCTACGGTGGAGGACGTACGTCAGACGTCCTTTAAGGTCCGTCCCGTGAGGCGGAGAAGGAGGTCCTTTTCATGGACACCCAGCTTTCCCCGCCCGACCAGAACCCGATGCGCCCCGTCCTGGACGCCCAGGACATCGCCCGGGTCCTGACGCGCATCGCCCACGAGATCGTCGAACGCGCCAAGGGCGCCGACGACGTGGTCCTCCTCGGCATTCCGACCCGCGGTGTCTTCCTCGCCCGCCGGCTGGCCGAGAAGCTCGAAGAGATCACCGGTACCAAGATTCCGGTCGGCTCCCTCGACATCACCATGTACCGCGACGACCTGCGTCTGAAGCCCGCCCGGGCGATCGGCCGCACGGAGATCCCCGGCGACGACATCGACGGCCGCCTCGTGATCCTCGTCGACGACGTGCTCTTCTCCGGCCGCACCATCCGCGCCGCCCTCGACGCCCTCGGCGCGATCGGCCGCCCGCGCGCCGTGCAGCTCGCGGTCCTCGTCGACCGCGGCCACCGCGAGCTGCCCATCCGCGCCGACTACGTCGGCAAGAACCTCCCCACGTCGCTGCGGGAGACCGTCAAGGTCCAGCTCCAGGAGGAGGACGGCCGAGACGCCGTACTGCTCGGCCAGCGGACCGCCCAGGCAGCCGGACAGCAGTAGCGCCCACCGGTCCGGGTCCCCGCGCAGCGGGGTCCGTACCGCGGTTCGCCCTGCCCGTACCCCGGCGCGCCCGCCAGCCCGCCCTCCCTCCCGACCTACGGAGCCATCCAGATGAAGCGCCACCTCATCTCGGCCGCCGACCTCACCCGCGACGACGCCGTCCTGATCCTCGACACCGCCGAGGAGATGGCCCGCGTCGCGGACCGGCCGATCAAGAAGCTGCCCACCCTGCGCGGCCTCACGGTCGTCAACCTCTTCTTCGAGGACTCGACCCGCACCCGGATCTCCTTCGAGGCCGCCGCCAAGCGGCTGTCCGCGGACGTCATCAACTTCTCCGCCAAGGGTTCGTCCGTTTCCAAGGGCGAATCCCTGAAGGACACGGCGCTGACCCTGGAGGCCATGGGCGCGGACGCCGTGGTCATCCGCCACCACGCCTCCGGCGCCCCCTACCGGCTCGCGACCTCCGGCTGGATCGACTCCGCCGTGGTCAACGCCGGCGATGGCACCCACGAGCACCCCACCCAGGCCCTGCTGGACGCCTTCACCATGCGCCGCCGCCTGGTCGGCCGCGACGCCGGGCTCGGCAAGGACCTCTCCGGTCGCCGGATCACGATCGTCGGCGACGTCCTGCACAGTCGGGTCGCCCGCTCCAACGTCCTGCTGCTCCACACGCTGGGCGCCGAGGTCACCGTGGTGGCCCCGCCCACGCTGGTGCCGATCGGCGTCGAGAGCTGGCCCTGCGAGGTCTCGTACAACCTCGACGAGGTGCTGCCGAAGTCCGACGCGGTCATGATGCTGCGTGTGCAGCGCGAACGCATGAACGCCGCCTTCTTCCCGACCGAGCGCGAGTACTCCCGCCGGTACGGGCTCGACGGCGAGCGGATGGCCCGGATGCCCGAGCACGCCATCGTCATGCACCCCGGCCCGATGAACCGCGGCATGGAGATCACCGCCCAGGTCGCCGACTCCGACCGCTGCACGGCCGTCGAGCAGGTCGCCAACGGTGTCTCCACCCGGATGGCCGTCCTGTACCTGCTGCTCGGAGGCTCCGAGCCCGCCGTCACCACCACCCCCGCCGCCGCCCGTACCGAGGAGAGCAAGTAACCATGAGCAAGATCCTTATCCGTGGCGCGAAGGTACTCGGTGGCGAGGCACAGGACGTCCTGATCGACGGCGAGACCATCGCCGAGGTCGGGCGGGACCTGTCCGCCGAGGGCGCGACCGTCATCGAGGCCGCGGGGCAGGTCCTCCTGCCGGGTCTCGTCGACCTGCACACCCACCTGCGCGAGCCCGGCCGCGAGGACAGCGAGACCGTGCTGACCGGCACCCGCGCCGCGGCCTCCGGCGGCTTCACCGCCGTGTTCGCCATGGCGAACACCTTCCCGGTCGCCGACACCGCCGGCGTCGTCGAGCAGGTGTGGCGCCTGGGCAAGGAGTCCGGCTACTGCGACGTGCAGCCCATCGGCGCCGTCACCGTCGGCCTGGAGGGCAAGCAGCTCTCCGAGCTGGGCGCCATGCACGACTCCGCCGCCCGCGTCACCGTCTTCTCCGACGACGGCAAGTGCGTCGACGACGCCGTGATCATGCGCCGAGCCCTGGAGTACGTGAAGGCCTTCGGCGGCGTCGTCGCCCAGCACGCCCAGGAGCCCCGCCTCACCGAGGGCGCCCAGATGAACGAGGGCATCGTCTCGGCCGAGCTCGGCCTCGGCGGCTGGCCGGCCGTGGCGGAGGAGTCGATCATCGCCCGCGACGTCCTGCTCGCCGAGCACGTCGGCTCCCGCGTGCACATCTGCCACCTCTCCACCGCCGGCTCCGTCGAGATCGTCCGCTGGGCCAAGTCCCGCGGCATCGACGTCACCGCCGAGGTCACCCCGCACCACCTGCTCCTCACCGACGAGCTCGTCCGCTCGTACAACGCGGTCTACAAGGTCAACCCGCCGCTGCGCACCGAGCGCGACGTGCTGGCCCTGCGCGAGGCGCTCGCCGACGGCACGATCGACATCGTCGCCACCGACCACGCCCCGCACCCGCACGAGGACAAGGACTGCGAGTGGGCCGCGGCCGCCATGGGCATGGTCGGCCTGGAGACCGCGCTGTCCGTCGTCCAGCAGACGATGGTCGAGACCGGACTGCTCGACTGGGCGGGCGTCGCGGAGCGGATGTCCTTCGCCCCGGCGCGCATCGGTGGCCTGGAGAACCACGGGCGACCCGTCTCGGCAGGTGAACCCGCGAACCTGACCTTGGTCGATACCTCGTACCGTGGTGTCGTGGACCCCGCACACTTCGCCTCCCGCAGCCGCAACACGCCTTACGAGGGCCGTGAGCTGCCGGGGCGCGTCACTCATACCTTCCTGCGGGGCCGGGCAACGGTCGTGGACGGGAAACTGGCGTGACACCTGCAGTAATCCAACTGGCCGCAGAGGCTGCCGAGCGACAGTCGGCCGAGGTGACGGACTGGGGCGCCCGCATCGCGTGGGTGATCGGTCTGCTCGTCTTCATCGCGTTCGTGTACTGGCTGATGCGGCAGGGCTGGAAATGGCGCGGCGCACTGCAGAGCGATCTGCCGGAGCTGCCCGTCGCACCCGACGGACTCCCCGAGCACCGGCTGGCGCTCACCGGCCGCTACCACGGTTCGACCACCGCCGGGCAGTGGCTGGACCGGATCGTCGCCCACGGTCTGGGCGTCCGCAGCCGGGTCGAGCTCACGCTCACCGACGCGGGCCTGGACGTGGTCCGACCGGGTGCCACCGACTTCTTCGTACCGGCCGCGCAGCTGCGCGGCGCCCGCCTCGACAAGGGAATCGCGGGCAAGGTACTCACCGAGGGCGGTCTGCTCGTCGTCACATGGGCGCACGGCGACAAGCTGATCGACTCCGGATTCCGCTCCGACCGCGCGGCCGAACACGCCGCCTGGGTTCGAAGCATCGACACGCTAGTAACACAGAACTCATCCATCACGACGGAAGGCGCCGAACGATGACGACCTCCACCAGGGGAGCAGCCAAAGCTCCCGCCGTACTCGTCCTGGAGGACGGTCGCATCTTCCGCGGCCGTGCCTACGGCGCTGTGGGGGAGACCTTCGGCGAGGCCGTGTTCTCCACCGGAATGACCGGTTACCAGGAAACCCTCACCGACCCGTCGTACCACCGGCAGGTCGTCGTGATGACCGCCCCGCACGTGGGCAACACCGGCGTCAACGACGAGGACCCCGAGTCCTCCCGCATCTGGGTCGCCGGCTACGTCGTGCGCGACCCCGCCCGCGTCCCCTCCAACTGGCGCTCGCGGCGCTCGCTGGACGAGGAGCTCGTCAAGCAGGGAGTCGTCGGGATCTCCGGCATCGACACCCGCGCCCTGACCCGCCACCTGCGCGAGCGCGGCGCCATGCGCGTCGGCATCTTCTCCGGCGACGCCTGGACGGGCGTGCGCGACGAGACGCTGCTGGCCCGCGTCAAGGAAGCCCCGCAGATGAAGGGCGCCAACCTCTCCGCCGAGGTCGCCACCAAGGAGACGTACGTCGTCCCCGCCATCGGCGAGAAGAAGTTCACCGTCGCCGCGATCGACCTCGGCATCAAGGGCATGACCCCGCACCGGATGGCCGAGCGCGGCATCGAGGTGCACGTGCTGCCCGCCACCGCCACCGTCGAGGACGTGTACGCGGTCAACCCGGACGGCGTGTTCTTCTCCAACGGCCCGGGCGACCCGGCCACCGCCGACGGACCCGTCGCCGTCATGCAGGGCGTCCTCGCCCGCAGGACGCCGCTGTTCGGCATCTGCTTCGGCAACCAGATCCTGGGCCGCGCGCTCGGCTTCGGCACCTACAAGCTGAAGTACGGCCACCGCGGCATCAACCAGCCGGTCCAGGACCGCACCACCGGCAAGGTCGAGGTCACCGCGCACAACCACGGCTTCGCCGTCGACGCGCCCCTCGACAAGGTGTCCGAGACCCCCTACGGCCGCGCCGAGGTATCCCACGTCTGCCTGAACGACCAGGTCGTCGAAGGCCTCCAGCTGCTCGACCAGCCGGCCTTCTCCGTCCAGTACCACCCCGAGGCGGCCGCCGGCCCGCACGACGCCGCGTACCTCTTCGACCGTTTCGTGAATCTGATGGAGGCCGAGCGTGCCTAAGCGCACCGATATCCAGTCCGTCCTGGTCATCGGCTCCGGCCCGATCGTCATCGGCCAGGCAGCCGAGTTCGACTACTCCGGTACCCAGGCCTGCCGCATCCTCAAGGCCGAGGGCCTGCGGGTCATCCTGGTGAACTCCAACCCGGCGACGATCATGACCGACCCGGAGATCGCCGACGCCACGTACGTCGAGCCGATCACCCCCGAGTTCGTCGAGAAGATCATCGCCAAGGAGCGCCCCGACGCGCTCCTGCCCACCCTCGGCGGCCAGACCGCGCTCAACACCGCGATCTCCATGCACGAGCAGGGTGTGCTGGAGAAGTACGGCGTCGAGCTCATCGGCGCCAACGTCGAGGCCATCAACAAGGGCGAGGACCGCGAGCTCTTCAAGGGCGTCGTCGAGGCCGTCAAGGCCAAGATCGGCTACGGCGAGTCCGCCCGCTCGGTCATCTGCCACACGATGGACGACGTCATCGAGGGCGTCGACACCCTCGGCGGCTACCCCGTCGTCGTCCGCCCCTCCTTCACCATGGGCGGCGCCGGCTCCGGCTTCGCCCACGACGAGGACGAGCTGCGCCGCATCGCCGGCCAGGGCCTCACGCTCTCCCCGACCACCGAGGTGCTCCTGGAGGAGTCCATCCTCGGCTGGAAGGAGTACGAGCTGGAGCTGATGCGCGACACCAAGGACAACGTCGTCGTCGTCTGCTCCATCGAGAACTTCGACCCGATGGGCGTCCACACCGGCGACTCCATCACCGTCGCCCCGGCGATGACGCTCACCGACCGCGAGTACCAGCGGCTGCGCGACATCGGCATCGCGATCATCCGCGAGGTCGGCGTCGACACCGGCGGCTGCAACATCCAGTTCGCGATCGACCCGACCGACGGCCGCGTCATCGTCATCGAGATGAACCCGCGCGTCTCGCGCTCCTCGGCGCTCGCCTCGAAGGCCACCGGCTTCCCGATCGCCAAGATCGCCGCCAAGCTGGCCATCGGCTACACGCTCGACGAGGTCCCCAACGACATCACCGAGAAGACGCCGGCCTCCTTCGAGCCGTCCCTCGACTACGTCGTCGTCAAGGCCCCGCGCTTCGCCTTCGAGAAGTTCCCGCTGGCCGACGCCACCCTCACCACCACCATGAAGTCGGTCGGCGAGGCCATGGCCATCGGCCGCAACTTCACCGAAGCCCTGCAGAAGGCCCTGCGCTCGCTGGAGAAGAAGGGCTCGCAGTTCACCTTCGTCGGCCCCACCGGCGACAAGGAGGAGCTGCTCGCCACCGCGGTCCGCCCCACCGACGGCCGCATCAACACCGTCATGCAGGCCATCCGCGCCGGCGCCACCCAGGAAGAGGTCTTCGAGTACACGAAGATCGACCCCTGGTTCGTCGACCAGCTCTTCCTCATCAAGGAGATCGCGGACGACCTGGCCGCCGCCGAGAAGCTCCGGCCGGAACTGCTCGCCGAGGCCAAGCGCCACGGCTTCTCCGACCACCAGATCGCGGAGATCCGCGGCCTGCGCGAGGACGTCGTCCGCGAGGTCCGGCACGCCCTGGGCGTCCGCCCGGTCTACAAGACGGTCGACACCTGCGCCGCCGAGTTCGCCGCGAAGACCCCGTACTTCTACTCGTCCTACGACGAGGAGTCCGAGGTCGCCCCGCGCACCAAGCCCGCGGTGATCATCCTGGGCTCCGGCCCGAACCGCATCGGCCAGGGCATCGAGTTCGACTACTCCTGCGTCCACGCCTCCTTCGCGCTCAGCGACGCCGGCTACGAGACCGTGATGGTCAACTGCAACCCCGAGACCGTCTCGACGGACTACGACACCTCCGACCGCCTGTACTTCGAGCCGCTCACGCTCGAAGACGTGCTGGAGATCGTCCACGCCGAGTCGCTGGCCGGCCCCATCGCCGGTGTCATCGTCCAGCTCGGCGGCCAGACCCCCCTCGGCCTCGCCCAGGCCCTCAAGGACAACGGCGTCCCCGTCGTCGGCACCTCCCCGGAGGCCATCCACGCTGCCGAGGACCGCGGCGCCTTCGGCCAGGTCCTCGCCGACGCCGGCCTGCCGGCCCCCAAGCACGGCACGGCCACCACCTTCGCGGGTGCCAAGGCCATCGCCGACGAGATCGGCTACCCGGTCCTGGTGCGCCCCTCGTACGTGCTCGGCGGTCGCGGCATGGAGATCGTCTACGACGAGACCCGGCTGGAGTCGTACATCGCCGAGTCCACCGAGATCTCCCCGACCCGCCCCGTGCTGGTCGACCGCTTCCTCGACGACGCCATCGAGATCGACGTCGACGCCCTCTACGACGGCACCGAGCTCTACCTCGGCGGCGTCATGGAGCACATCGAGGAAGCCGGCATCCACTCCGGCGACTCGGCCTGCGCCCTGCCCCCGATTACTCTCGGCGGGCACGACATCAAGCGCCTGCGCGCCTCCACCGAGGCGATCGCCAAGGGCGTCGGCGTCCGCGGCCTGATCAACATCCAGTTCGCGATGGCCGGCGACATCCTCTACGTCCTGGAGGCCAACCCGCGCGCCTCCCGGACCGTCCCCTTCACCTCGAAGGCGACCGCCGTCCCGCTCGCGAAGGCCGCCGCCCGCATCTCGCTCGGCACCACCATCGCCGAGCTGCGCGAAGAGGGCATGCTGCCCAGGAACGGCGACGGCGGCACCCTGCCGCTCGACGCGCCGATCTCCGTCAAGGAGGCCGTCATGCCGTGGTCGCGCTTCCGCGACATCCACGGCCGCGGCGTCGACACGGTCCTCGGCCCGGAGATGCGCTCCACCGGCGAGGTCATGGGCATCGACTCCGTCTTCGGCACGGCGTACGCCAAGTCGCAGGCCGGGGCCTACGGCCCGCTGCCCACCAAGGGCCGCGCCTTCATCTCCGTCGCCAACCGCGACAAGCGCACGATGATCTTCCCGGCGCGCGAGCTCGTCGCCCACGGCTTCGAGCTGATGGCCACCTCCGGCACGGCCGAGGTGCTGCGCCGCAACGGCATCAACGCCACCGTCGTGCGCAAGCTCAGCGAGGGCGAGGGCCCGGACGGCGAGAAGAACATCGTCCAGCTGATCCACGACGGCCAGGTCGACCTGATCGTCAACACCCCGTACGGCACCGGTGGCCGCCTCGACGGCTACGAGATCCGCACGGCGGCCGTGGCGCGCAGCGTCCCGTGCCTGACGACGGTCCAGGCGCTCGCCGCCGCCGTCCAGGGCATCGACGCGCTCAACCGCGGCGACGTGGGCGTGTGCTCCCTCCAGGAGCACGCGGAGCGACTGACCGCGGCCCGCGACTAACACCCGTACAGCCCGGACACGGGAGGGGGGACACCGGTTTCACGACGGGTGTCCCCCTTTCCATGAGCGCAGAGGGATCCTCTCGACGATGTACAAGCTCTTCTTCAACCTGGTCTTCAAGCGGATGGACCCGGAGCAGGCCCACTACGCGGCCTTCCGCTGGATCCGCCTCGCCGCCCGCACCCCCGTCCTGCGCACCTTCGTCGCGGCCGCGCTCGCCCCCCGCCACGAGGAGCTCCGCACCGAGGCCCTCGGCCTGCGGATGCACGGCCCCTTCGGCCTCGCCGCCGGCTTCGACAAGAACGCCGTCGCCATCGACGGGATGTCGATGCTCGGCTTCGACCACGTCGAGATCGGCACGGTCACCGGCCTGGCCCAGCCCGGCAACCCCAAGAAGCGGCTGTTCCGCCTCGTCGCCGACCGGGCCCTGATCAACCGCATGGGCTTCAACAACGAGGGCTCCGAGGCCGTCGCCGAACGCCTCGCGGCCCGCAACCCGGTCTTCCGGACCGTCGTCGGCGTCAACATCGGCAAGACCAAGGTCGTCCCCGAGGCCGAGGCCGCCGCCGACTACGTCCTGTCCACCGAGCGCTTGGCCCGCCACGCGGACTACCTCGTGGTCAACGTCTCCTCGCCGAACACCCCGGGCCTGCGCAACCTCCAGGCGACCGAGTCGCTGCGCCCGCTGCTCACCGCCGTCCGCGAGGCCGCCGACCGGGCGGTCACCGACCGGCGGGTCCCGCTCCTGGTCAAGATCGCGCCCGACCTGGCGGACGAGGACGTCGACGCGGTCGCCGACCTCGCCCTGGAGCTCGGCCTGGACGGCATCATCGCCACGAACACCACCATCGCCCGCGAGGGGCTGGGCCTGAAGTCCTCCCCGACCCTGGTGAAGGAGACCGGCGGACTGTCCGGGGCGCCGGTCAAGGAGCGCTCCCTGGAGGTCCTGCGCCGCCTGTACGCGCGCGTCGGCGACCGGATCGTCCTGGTGGGCGTGGGCGGCATCGAGAACGCCGAGGACGCCTGGCAGCGCATCCTCGCGGGCGCCACCCTGATCCAGGGCTACAGCGCCTTCATCTACGAGGGCCCGTTCTACGCCCGCGCCATCCACAAGGGCCTGGCCGCACGCCTGGCCAACAGCCCGTACGCGACCCTGGCCGAGGCCGTGGGCGCCGAGACCCGGAAGGCCGCGCTGTGAGCCCCCTGACCCCCGTGATCCCCTTCGGAACCCGTCTGCGCGCCGCCATGGACGCGCGGGGTCCGCTGTGCGTCGGCATCGACCCGCACGCCGCCCTGCTGGCCTCCTGGGGCCTGGCCGACGACATCGCGGGCCTGGAGCGGTTCTCCCGCACCGTCGTGGAGGCCCTCGCGCAGGAGGTCGCCGTCTTCAAGCCGCAGGCCGCCTTCTTCGAACGGTTCGGCTCCCGCGGCGTCGCCGTGCTGGAGAAGACCGTCGCGGACGCGCGCGCGGCCGGGACCCTGGTCGTGATGGACGCCAAGCGCGGGGACATCGGCTCGACGATGGCCGCCTACGCCGCCGCCTTCCTGGACCCGTCCTCGCCGCTGTTCTCGGACGCCCTGACGGTGTCCCCCTACCTCGGCTACGGCTCGCTGAAGCCGGCCGTCGACCTGGCGCGGGAGTCCGGCGCGGGCCTGTTCGTCCTCGCCCTCACCTCCAACCCGGAGGGCGCCGAGGTCCAGCGGGCGCTGCGCGAGGACGGCCGCACCATCGGCGCGACGATGCTGGCGCACCTGGCGGCGGAGAACGCCGGATCCGAGCCGATGGGCTCCTTCGGCGCGGTGGTCGGCGCCACCCTCGGCGACCTGTCGTCCTTCGACCTCGACATCAACGGTCCGCTGCTGGCCCCCGGCATCGGCGCCCAGGGCGCGACGGCCGCCGACCTGCCGGCCGTCTTCGGCCGGGCCGTCGGCAACGTCGTGCCGAACGTCTCGCGGGGCGTCCTGAAGCACGGCCCGGACGCGGCGGCCCTGCGCGCCGCCGCGAAGGGCTTCGCCGACGAGGTCCGCGCGGCCGTCGCCGGGTAGCGCGCCGGGAGCAATCGGGACCGACGGGGCCGGACCGCTTTGCCGCGGCCGGCCCCGTCGGCGTTCCCGGGTGGGCAAGGTCACGTACGGCCGTCCCGGGACGCGGAATCGAGTGCTTCGCGGGCGCCGCCGACCGGGTCCGTGGCACGGCCTGACGAAATTCGAACGTCTTTCCTCGGACAAAACCGGGGTACTTTGTCCGTGATGTACGGTTCAGTGGAGGCTGACCAGGACTTTTCGTCCGTTCTCGCTGACTGGAGCGGCCTTGGCCGCTAGTCTCCGACCAGAGTGAACGAGCAGCGAACGATTTTCGTCGCTGTTCGGGGGCTCGCCCGGCGTGGTGCCCAAGGGCTCCGTGCCGGTCCGTATCCGACAGTTCGACATCCGAGGTGACGTAGGCGTGGCTCTTCCGCCCCTTACCCCTGAACAGCGCGCAGCAGCGCTCGAAAAGGCCGCCGCGGCTCGCCGGGAGCGGGCCGAGGTGAAGAATCGACTCAAGCACTCCGGCGCCACTCTCCACGACGTCATCAAGATGGGTCAGGAGAACGACGTCATCGGCAAGATGAAGGTCTCCGCCCTTCTGGAGTCGCTGCCCGGCGTCGGCAAGGTCCGCGCCAAGCAGCTCATGGAGCGCCTCGGCATCTCCGAGTCCCGGCGTGTCCGAGGTCTCGGTTCCAACCAGATCGCCTCTCTGGAGCGCGAGTTCGGCGGTAGCAACGCCTGAGGCGTTGCCCGAAGTTCTCCCGGCGTTCTCAGGCAGTCCCGAGAACCTGGATAATCGCTCTATGGCAGCAGAGGTTCGTCCGCGGCTGACCGTGCTCTCCGGCCCCTCGGGGGTCGGCAAGAGCACGGTCGTCGCGCATATGCGTACAGTCCACCCCGAGGTATGGCTCTCGGTGTCGGCCACCACCCGCAAGCCGCGGCCCGGTGAGCGACACGGAGTCCACTACTTCTTCGTCAACGACGACGAGTTCGACAAGCTGATCGCCAACGGCGAGCTGCTGGAGTGGGCCGAGTTCGCGGGCAACCGCTACGGCACACCGCGCGGCGCGGTGCTGGAGCGCCTGGACAACGGCGAGCCCGTACTGCTGGAGATCGACCTTCAGGGCGCCCGGCTCGTCCGCGAGTCCAAGCCCGACGCCCAGCTGGTCTTCCTGGCCCCTCCGAGCTGGGACGAACTGGTCCGCCGGCTCACCGGCCGCGGCACCGAGACCGCGGAGGTCATCGAGCGCCGTCTCGCGACCGCCAAGATCGAACTCGCTGCCGAATCCGAGTTCGACACCACCCTGGTCAACACCTCCGTCGAGGACGTGGCGCGCGAGCTGCTAGCCTTGATGAATGTCGTCTGATCGTTGAACGATCGATCGTTGATCGATTTCATCTCGTTCAACGTGCGATCCGCTACGCGATCAGGCATGTGATCCACCCTGTGGTCGCGATCAGTTCTTGATCGTTCGATCATTCACCCATCTTCGGAAGGTAGAGCGTGTCCTCTTCCATCACTGCGCCCGAGGGCATCATCAACCCGCCGATCGACGAGCTGCTCGAGGCCACGGACTCGAAGTACAGCCTCGTGATCTACGCGGCCAAGCGCGCGCGTCAGATCAACGCGTACTACTCCCAGCTCGGCGAGGGCCTGCTGGAGTACGTCGGCCCGCTGGTGGACACCCACGTCCACGAGAAGCCGCTTTCGATCGCGCTGCGCGAGATCAACGCGGGTCTGCTGACCTCCGAGGCCATCGAGGCCCCGGCTCAGTAAGGCACCGAGATTCCTTCACCACAGGCCCGGCAGAACATCTGCCGGGCCTGTGGTGTGTCATAGCTCTGACGGGTCTGACGGGTGTCACCGACAGATCGATCCTGAAGGGGAGTGCGTGGTGGGTAAGCCGAAGGTCGTGCTGGGGGTCAGCGGCGGGATCGCCGCCTACAAGGCCTGCGAACTGCTGCGCCGGCTGACCGAGTCCGGACAC
Organism: Streptomyces sp. NPDC001568; assembly: GCF_042893755.1. Classification (NCBI taxonomy): domain Bacteria; kingdom Bacillati; phylum Actinomycetota; class Actinomycetes; order Kitasatosporales; family Streptomycetaceae; genus Streptomyces; species Streptomyces sp. NPDC001568. The sequence continues at coordinate 190,096 of NZ_JBIAVF010000012.1, forward strand.
GACGTACGGGTGGTGCCGACGGCGGCGTCCCTGAACTTCGTCGGCGAGGCCACCTGGGCCGCGCTCTCCGGGAACCCGGCCTCCACACAGGTCTGGGAGACCGTCCACGAGGTGCCCCACGTGCGCATCGGCCAGTCCGCCGACCTCGTCGTCGTCGCCCCGGCCACCGCCGACATGCTGGCCAAGGCCGCCCACGGACTGGCCGACGACCTCCTGACGAACACGCTCCTCACGGCCCGCTGTCCGGTCGTCTTCGCGCCCGCGATGCACACCGAGATGTGGGAGCACCCCGCCACCCAGGAGAACCTCGCCACGCTGCGCCGGCGCGGCGCCCTCGTCATCGAGCCCGCCGTCGGGCGGCTCACCGGCAAGGACACCGGCAAGGGACGGCTGCCCGACCCCGAGGAGATCTTCGAGGTCTGCCGCACGGTCCTGGCCCGGGGCGTCGGCGAGCCGGACCTCGCCGGCCGGCACGTCGTGATCAGCGCCGGCGGGACGCGCGAGCCCCTGGACCCCGTCCGCTTCCTCGGCAACCGCTCCTCCGGCAAGCAGGGCTACGCCCTCGCCCGGACCGCCGTCGCCCGGGGCGCCCGGGTCACCCTGATCGCCGCCAACACGGCCCTCGCCGACCCGGCCGGGGCGGACGTCGTCCGCGTGGGCACGGCCCTCCAGCTGCGCGAAGCGGTGCTCGAGGCCGCCGCGGACGCCGATGCCGTGGTGATGGCGGCCGCCGTCGCCGACTTCCGGCCCGCCCGGTACGCGGACGGCAAGATCAAGAAGCAGGACGGGCGGGAGCCCGAGCCGGTGGCCCTCGTACGCAATCCCGACGTGCTCGCGGAGATCTCCGCCGAGCGGGCGACGGACGGACAGATCGTCGTCGGCTTCGCCGCCGAGACCGACGACGTCCTCGCCAACGGCCGCGCGAAGCTCCGTCGCAAGGGTTGCGACCTCCTCGTGGTCAACGAGGTGGGGGAGAGCAAGACCTTCGGTTCGGAGGAGAACGAGGCGGTCATCCTCGCCTCCGACGGCACCGAGACGTCCGTTCCCCATGGTCCGAAGGAAGCCCTGGCCGAAATGATCTGGGACCAGGTCGTCCCGCGGCTCGCGCCCGCGCGGGCCGGCCGACGCGACTGAGCGTCGCCCTTTTCGCGGGCCGCCGGGTGCGTAAGAATGGAGTGCCGCAGGTCACATGGCTCCCATAAGGCGAGACGGGTGGTCCGGCAAACGGTGGCGACCGATAAACTGCACCAGGAACGTGATCGGGCGCAGCCCCCGATGTGGTTCCGCCAAATGATCAGCCAGCAGCCGCTGCAACCCCAGGGAGCGTTGTGTCCCGTCGCTTGTTCACCTCGGAGTCCGTGACCGAGGGTCACCCCGACAAGATCGCTGACCAGATCAGCGACACGATCCTCGACGCGCTCCTCACCGAGGACCCCACCTCGCGTGTGGCCGTGGAGACTCTCATCACGACCGGTCTCGTGCACATCGCGGGCGAGGTGACGACGAAGGCGTACGCGCCGATCGCGCAGCTCGTCCGCGAGAAGATCCTCGAGATCGGCTACGACTCATCGAAGAAGGGCTTCGACGGCGCCTCCTGCGGCGTCTCGGTGTCCATCGGCGCGCAGTCCCCGGACATCGCGCAGGGCGTCGACACCGCCTACGAGAAGCGGGTCGAAGGCGACGAGGACGAGCTCGACAAGCAGGGCGCCGGCGACCAGGGCCTGATGTTCGGCTACGCCTGCGACGAGACCCCCGAGCTGATGCCGCTGCCGATCCACATCGCGCACAAGCTCTCCCGCCGCCTGTCCGAGGTCCGCAAGAACGGGACCATCCCGTACCTGCGTCCCGACGGCAAGACGCAGGTCACCATCGAGTACGACGGGGACAAGGCGGTCCGCCTCGACACCGTCGTCGTGTCCTCGCAGCACGCCGCGGACATCGACCTGGACTCGCTGCTCGCGCCCGACATCCGCGAGTTCGTCGTGGAGCACGTGCTGGCGCAGCTCGTCGAGGACGGCATCAAGCTGGACACCGAGGGCTACCGGCTGCTGGTGAACCCGACCGGTCGCTTCGAGATCGGCGGCCCGATGGGCGACGCCGGCCTCACCGGCCGCAAGATCATCATCGACACCTACGGCGGCATGGCCCGCCACGGCGGCGGCGCCTTCTCCGGCAAGGACCCGTCCAAGGTCGACCGCTCGGCCGCGTACGCGATGCGCTGGGTCGCCAAGAACGTGGTCGCCGCCGGTCTGGCCTCGCGCTGCGAGGTCCAGGTCGCGTACGCGATCGGCAAGGCCGAGCCCGTGGGCCTGTTCGTGGAGACCTTCGGCACCGCCAAGGTCGACGTCCAGAAGATCGAGGACGCCATCGGCCAGGTCTTCGACCTCCGCCCGGCCGCCATCATCCGCGACCTGGACCTGCTGCGCCCGATCTACGCGCAGACCGCCGCGTACGGCCACTTCGGCCGCGAGCTCCCCGACTTCACCTGGGAGCGCACCGACCGCGTCGACGCCCTGCGCGCCGCCGCCGGTCTGTAAGCGGCCCCGCGGGATACCGCACCTGACGAACGGCCCCGGACCCATCGGTCCGGGGCCGTTCGTTGTCGGTGGCGTTTGGTAAGAATGCAGGGTGAGCAGCGCGAACGATTCCCCGCCGGAACAGCTCGCCCTGATCCGGGAGATGGTCGCCGAGGCGAAGGCCAAGGCGCCCAAGGCCAAACCGCGGACCTGGCGCGGAGCCGCCCTCGCCGAGGAACTCCCGGTCGCCCGGGTCCTCGTCAACAAGGGCGTCCTGCACCTCGACCGGCCGTTCGACTACGCCGTGCCCGCCGAACTCGCCGAGGTGGCGCAGCCCGGCGTCCGCGTCCGGGTCCGGTTCGGAGCCGGCTCCCACCGGGTGCACGGCGGCCGCCGCGAAGGCGGCGGCCTCATCGACGGGTTCATCGTCGAGCGGCTCGCCGAGTCCGACTACGACGGGGCGCTGGCCGCCCTGGCCCAGGTCGTCTCGCCCGAGGTGGTCCTCGGCCCCCGCATGCTGGCCCTCACGCAGGCCGTCGCCGACCGGTACGCCGGCAGCCTCGCCGACGTCCTCCAGCTCGCCCTGCCCCCGCGCAACGCCCGCGCCGAGGGCAAGCCCTCGCCCGAGCCGCTGCCCCCGCCCCCCGCGCCCGAACCCGCGGGCTGGGAGCGCTACGGCGCCGGTCCCGGCTTCCTGCGCGCCCTCGCCGGCGGCGGCACCCCGCGCGCCGTGTGGACCGCCCTGCCCGGCCCCGGCTGGGCGGACGAACTGGCCCGCGCCATGGCGGCCACCCTCGCCTCCGGCCGCGGCGCCCTCGCCGTCGTTCCCGACGGGCGCACCGCCTCCCGGGTCGACGCCGCCCTGACCGCCCTGCTCGGCGAAGGCCGGCACGCGTTGCTCACCGCCGAATCCGGCCCCGAGAAGCGCTACCGGCAATGGCTGGCGGTCAGCCGGGGTTCCGTGCGCGCCGTCGTCGGCACCCGCGCCGCGATGTTCGCCCCCGTGCGTGACCTCGGGCTCGTCGCCGTCTGGGACGACGGCGACTCCAGTCACTCCGACGACCACGCCCCCTTCCCGCACGTCCGGGAGGTACTGGAGCTGCGCGCGGTCACCGACGGTTGCGGGTTCCTCGCCGGCAGCACCAGTTGCACCGTGGAGGCCGCCCAGCTGGTCGAGTCGGGTTGGGCCCGGCCGCTGATCGCCGACCGGGCGACGGTCCGCGCCGCGGTGCCCCGGATCCGGACCGTGGGCGACGAACTCCTGGCCCGCGACGGCGCGGCCCGGGCCGCGAGACTGCCCAGCCTGGCCTGGGAGACCGTCCGCGAGGGCCTCAGGTCCGGCCCCGTCCTGGTCCAGGTGCCGCGCCGCGGCTACGTGCCCCGCCTCGCCTGCGAACGCTGCCGCGCCCCGGCCCGCTGCACGGTGTGCGCCGGACCGCTGGAGGCCCCCGACCAGCGGGACCTGCACTGCGGGTGGTGCGGGCGCGCGGAGCCGGCCTGGCACTGCGAGGAGTGCGGCGGGTTCCGGCTGCGGGCCCAGGTGGTGGGCGCCCGGCGCACCGCCGAAGAGCTCGGGCGGGCCTTTCCGGCCGTGCCCGTACGGACCTCCGGGCGCGACCACGTGCTGGACGAGGTACCCGACCGGCCGGCGCTCGTGGTGTGCACCCCGGGCGCCGAACCGGTGGCGACGGGCGCCGGTTACGCGGCCGCGCTGCTCCTCGACGGCTGGGCCATGCTGACCCGGCCCGACCTGCGGGCGGGGGAGGAGGCGCTGCGCCGCTGGATCGCCGCGTCCGCCCTGGTGCGGGCCGACGGGCAGGTGGTGGTGGTCGCCGAGCCGACGCTGCGGCCCGTGCAGGCCCTGGTCCGCTGGGACCCGGTGGGGCACGCCGTACGGGAACTCGCGGAACGCGCTCAGCTGGGGTTCCCGCCGGTCTCCCGGATGGCCGCCGTGGCCGGCCGGGCGGACGCCCTGGAGGCCTTCCTCACGGCCGCCGCCCTGCCGCCAGACGCGGAGGTCCTGGGCCCGGTGCCGCTGCCCGGCCGGCGCGGTGAGCCCTCGCCCGGCGAGCGGGCGCTGGTACGGGTCCCGCCCGGGAGCGGGGCCGCGCTGGCCGCCGCCCTCAAGTCGGCGCAGGCCGCCCGGATGGCGCGCGGGGTCCCGGCGGCGGAGGCGATCCGGGTCCGCGTCGACCCGCCGGACATCGGCTGACCGGCGGCGGGGGGCCCGGTCCGCCGCGCGACGTGTCTCGGCGCCCGGTCGGGATCCCGGGGGAGGCCCGGGTACGCGGCCGCCCCCGGCGGGGTGACCGGTGCGGTCACCCCGCCGGGGGCGGGTGGTGCGGAAATCGGGGCCGGCCGTCGGGGGTCGGCGACCCGGCGGCGGGCTCCCGGTCAGCCGCCCCGCGGACCGGGGAAGGCCGGGGTCCGCGGAGCCGGCGCGGCCGACGAGGCCGGGGCCCCGGCCGCGGAGTCCTCGCGTACGGGCTGCGGCGGAACGGAGCGGGCCGCCGGGATCGTGGGCAGCGGGCCCAGGGTCCGGGTGGTGGTGCCCTCGGCCGGCTGCTCCGCGGACTCGGCGGTCTGCGCGCGACGGGCCCCGTAGCGGCGGTGCACCGCCTGCTTGGTCACACCGAGCGCCGAGCCGACGGCGTCCCACGAGAACCCGAGCGAGCGGTCGAAGTCCACGGCCGCGGTGACCAGCGTCTCGACGCTGTCCCGGAGTTCCTGCGCGAGGCGGACGGTGGGTGCCGGTGCCCTGCCGTAGACGACGAACCCCGTGGAGGGCCCGGAGCGGCGCGGGCGGTACACGTTGCCGAGCTGCGCGGTGAGCGTACGCAGAGCGTCCACTTGCCGGCGAACCCGCTCGATGTCCCGCACCAGGAGGTGCAGGCTGGCCCGTGCTTGGGCGTCATGGGTGGCGTGGTCGGCCATGGAGAAGCCTCTCGAACCGGTGCTGAAGAGCGGATGGGGCCGCGGACACCGTTCTCAATGCGCGGCCCGTTTCGGTCAATCTCTCTTGACCAACGCGTCACCCGGCGCCCAGGTCACGCACTGGGGGCGTGTCGGCATATGCGAGAGGCGCGCGGGTCCGCGTACGCCCCCTCGGGGCCGCAGGTGGGCGGCCTCGCGGGGGCCCCATAGACTGGTGTGCTGCTGACAGCCCGGATAGCGAGGTAGGACCCAAGTGAAGCTGGTCTTCGCAGGCACCCCCGAGGTCGCCGTGCCCGCCCTGGACGCCCTCCTCGCCTCCGGGCGGCACGAGGTCGCCGCCGTCGTCACACGGCCCGACGCACCCGCCGGACGCGGTCGCCGACTGGTCGCCAGTCCCGTCGCGCAGCGTGCTGAGGAGGCCGGGATCGAGATCCTCAGGCCCGCCCGCCCGCGCGACGAGGAGTTCCAGGCCCGGCTGCGCGAGATCGCCCCGGACTGCTGCCCGGTCGTGGCCTACGGCGCGCTGCTCCCCAAGAGCGCCCTGGACATTCCCCGCCACGGATGGGTCAACCTGCACTTCTCCCTGCTGCCCGCCTGGCGCGGGGCCGCCCCCGTGCAGCACTCCGTCATGGCCGGCGACGAGGTCACCGGCGCCTCCACGTTCCGCATCGAGGAAGGCCTCGACACCGGCCCGGTCTTCGGGATCCTCACCGAGGACGTCCGCCCGACCGACACCAGCGGCGACCTGCTGACCCGCCTCGCCTTCGCCGGCGCCGGCCTGCTCGCGGCGACCATGGACGGCATCGAGGACGGCACGCTGCGCGCCGTGGAACAGCCCGCCGACGGGGTGTCCCACGCGTCGAAGATCACCGTCGAGGACGCCCGGATCGACTGGGCCGCCCCCGCGCTGCGCGTCGACCGCGTCGTCCGCGGCTGCACCCCGGCCCCGGGCGCGTGGACCGTCTTCCGCGGCGAGCGGCTCAAGCTGATCTCCGTCGGCCCGGTGCCGGACCGCACGGACCTGGAGCCCGGCGTGCTCGCCCCGGCCAAGAACAACGTCCACGTCGGCACCGGCTCGCACGCCGTCGAGCTGCTCTGGGTCCAGCCGCAGGGCAAGAAGCCGATGAAGGCCGCCGACTGGGCGCGCGGGGTGCGGATCGCGCCCGGCGAGCGCCTCGGCGGAGCCGACGTAGGCTGAACCCGGCGGTGACGCCCCGCGCGGGCGCGCCCGCGCGGATCCGACGGCCCGGCCGTCCGCACCTCCACCGCACATTCGCAGCACTCGTACCTCCGGAGCACCTTTCACGTGAGCGAACAGCCTCGTCAGCCCGCCCGGCGTCCCGCCGGCGACGGCAAGCCGTCCGGCAAGCCGGGCAAGCCCTACCGCCGGCCGCAGAAGGACCCCGTCCGGATGCTGGCCTTCGAAGTGCTCCGGGCGGTGGACGAGCGCGACGCGTACGCGAACCTCGTCCTGCCCCCGCTGCTGCGCAAGGCCCGCAAGGACGAGACCTTCCAGGCGCGCGACGCGGCCCTGGCCACCGAGCTCGTCTACGGGACGCTGCGGCGCCAGGGCACCTACGACGCGGTGATCAAGGCCTGCATCGACCGGCCCCTGCGGGAGGTGGACCCGCCGGTGCTGGACGTGCTCTCGCTCGGCGCGCACCAGCTCCTGGGCACCCGCATCCCCACCCACGCCGCGGTGTCGGCCAGCGTCGAACTGGCCCGGGTGGTCCTCGGCGACGGCCGGGCCAAGTTCGTGAACGCGGTGCTCCGCAAGATCTCCGCGCACGACCTGGACGGCTGGCTGGAGCGGGTGGCCCCGCCGTACGAGGACGACGCCGAGGAACACCTCGCGGTGTACCACTCCCACCCCCGCTGGGTCGTCAGCGCCCTGTGGGACGCGCTGGGCGGCGGGCGCGCCGGCATCGAGGACCTCCTCGAAGCCGACAACGAACGCCCCGAGGTGACGCTGGTGGCCCGCCCGGGCCGGTCCACCCCCGAGGAACTGCTGGAGGCGGTCGGGGAGGACTCGGCGCTGCCGGGCCGCTGGTCCCCGTACGCCGTCCGGATGGCCGAGGGCGGCGAGCCGGGCGCGCTGGAGGCGGTCCGCGACGGACGCGCCGGTGTGCAGGACGAGGGCAGCCAGCTGGTGGCGATGGCCCTGGCGGCGGTACCGATCGAGGGCCGCGACGCGCGCTGGCTCGACGGCTGCGCCGGCCCGGGCGGCAAGGCGGCCCTGCTGGGCGCGCTGGCCGCGCAGCGCGGGGCGTTCCTGCTGGCCTCCGAGAAGCAGCCGCACCGGGCGAGGCTCGTGGGGCAGGCGCTGGCCGGCAACCCCGGCCCGTACCAGGTCATCGCGGCCGACGGCACGCGGCCCCCGTGGCTGCCGGGCTCCTTCGACCGGGTCCTGGTGGACGTCCCCTGCTCCGGTCTGGGCGCGCTCCGGCGCCGCCCGGAAGCCCGCTGGCGGCGGCGTCCCGAAGACCTCGAGGGCTTCGCGCCGCTCCAGCGCGGGCTGCTCCGGCAGGCGCTGGCCGCGGTGCGGGTGGGTGGCGTCGTCGGCTACGCGACCTGTTCCCCGCACCTGGCGGAGACCCGGGTGGTCGTGGAGGACGTCCTGAAGGGCCGGGGCGCCGCGGCGGCGCCGGTGGCGGCCGAACTGATCGACGCCCGCCCGTACATGTCGGGCGTACCGGCGCTGGGCGACGGCCCGGACGTCCAGCTGTGGCCGCACCTGCACGGCACGGACGCCATGTACTTGGCGCTGCTGCGGCGCACGGCGTAACGGCCGGTCAGTCGCTTCCGCTCCCGGGCGGCGGGGATCCCGGCCCCGTCGGCCCCTTCGCACCGGTCGAGTCCCCGCCCGGGGCGGGGGAGCGGTGCTGTGCCGGGGCCGCCCCCGGACTCCAGACCATCAACCTCTCGGGTTCCGGGAAGGGGACGAAGCCGACCTTCGCGTAGACCTCGTGGGCGTCGAGGGTGGAGAGCAGGACGCGGGTGAGCGCGTACGGGGCGAGGTGGTCGCGCACGGCGGCGGCCAGCCGGGTGCCGAGGCCCTTGCCGCGGTGCGCGGGGGCCACGTAGACGTCGCAGAGCCAGGCGAAGGTGGCCAGGTCGGTGACGACGCGCGCGTAGCCGACCTGCGCGCCCGAGGCGTCGTAGGCGCCGAAGTTGAGGGAGCCGCGCACCGACCGTTCGACCGTTTCGCGACTGCGCCCCAGCGCCCAGAACGCGTCGGTGGAGAGCCAGTGGTGGACCGCGTCGAGGTCGAGCCGGTCGGGGTCGGTGGAGAGTTCGTAGCCGTCTTCCCTGCTTGTGATCATGCCTGGGCATGCTACCGACACGGCCCCGCGCGCTCCCGGCGGTGCCGGGCGAGGAGCGCGATCCGCTCGGGGGAGAGCGGACGGCCGTCGCCGACGGCGGTGTTGCGTTCCACGGTGCCCACGGTGCGCATGGCCGCCCGGTGCAGGGCGCGCGCCGACTCGTCCTCGGTGGCCCCTGCCGGCCGGCCGCGCCGATGCCCCCAGGCGCCGTAGCCGATCTCGGAAACGGACAGGTCCCGGTGTCCCAGCGGGCGGCTCTGCGCGGTCGTCCTCCATGAGGTGGTGCGCAAGGGGCGGGGGTGGTGGCTGCGGGCGGCGGCCCGACCCTAGGCCGTGCGCTGCGGGCCCGTCCGGCGATCGCGGAGCGGGGACAGGAGCATCGGGACGAAGGAGAGGGAGAGGACGACGGCGCCGGTCCACAGGGCCGTGTGGAGGGTGGTGAGCTCCGCGACGAGGCCCGAGGCGGCGGAGCCGACGGCGAGCGCGCCGGTCAGGATGAAGCGGAAGGTGGCGTTCATGCGGCCCAGGAGCGGATCCGGGGTGAGGTGCTGGCGCAGGCTCACCCCGAGGACGTTGTCGCAGCCGATCTTCGCCATGCACAGCAGCCACCCGGCCCCGGCGAGCCAGAGCCACGCCCCCCGGTCCAGCAGCGGCACGAGCAGGGCCGCCGGGGTCAGGGTCAGCACCAGGGTGCGGCCGTAGCCGACCCGGGCGGAGAGCGGGCGGGCCAGGCGGGCGCCGAGCAGCAGCCCGGCACCGCCGGCGGCCCAGAACAGGCCGAGGGCGGCGGGGGAGAGCCCGAGTTCCCGTACGAACAGGACCGGGAGCATGGCGTTGAGGAAGGCCCCGCCCAGGTTGTTCAGGCCCGCCGCCAGAACCAGGGCGCGCAGCTCCGGGTGGCCCAGTACGTGCCGCAGCCCTTCGGCGATCCGGGTGCGCAGCGGGGTCCGCCCGGTGGGGGTCGGCGCCGGCGCGGGCCGGATCCGCAGCATCCCGAGCGCGGAGACGAAGTAGCAGGCGGCGGAGCAGGCCAGGGCGAGGGGCGCGGTCAGCAGGGCGATCAGGGCGCCGCCGGCGCCCCGGCCGGCGATGTTCCCGACGGCCATCAGGGTCACCACGGCCGCGTTCGCCCGGACCAGGCCGTCCCGGCCGACCAGCCGGGGCAGCACGCTCTGGGCGCCGACTTCGCAGAAGACGGTGGCGCAGCCGGTGAGCAGGACGACGACGTGGAGCTGGGGCAGGGTCAGCGCGCCCAGCCACCAGGACAGCGGGAGGGAGGCCAGGAGCACGGCGCGGGCGAGGTCGGCGGCCACGAGGACCTCGCGGGTGCGCAGGCGGTCCACCCAGGCGCCGGCCGGCAGGCCGATCAGGAGGAAGGCCGCGGTCGAGAGCGCGGCGAGGGCGCCGACCTGGCCGGCGCTCGCGTCCAGGGCGGTCAGGGCGAGGAGGGGGACGGCGACGTGGCCCGCGTTGGAGGCGAACTGGTTGAGGGTCGTGGCGCCGAAGAGGGCACGGAAGTCCTTGCTGCGCCACGGGTCGCCGGGCGGTGGGGTGGGGCCGGCGGGGTGGGCGGGCAGGTTGCCGGTGTTGTCGTCTGTCGCCGGGGAGGGAGCGGATGCCATGCCGGGTGCGACTCCTCGGGGGTGACCTCGCGCCGCCGGACGGCGACTGTCATGGACACAACGTTGGACCGGCATCACACCGAACGGCAAGTGAAAAATGATTCATGATCAGTTAAGCGTCGCTACCACGACGAAGAGTTCCGGGGCCATGGCCGGAAGTGACCGAGGGCATGGCAGGCTTGGGGGCATGGCCGTTCAGATCAATCCCAGCATCCTGTCCGCCGACTTCGCCCGACTCGCCGAGGAGGCGAGGGCGGTCGAGGGAGCCGACTGGTTGCACGTCGACGTCATGGACAACCACTTCGTCCCGAACCTGACCCTGGGCATGCCGATCGTGGAGTCGCTCAGCCGCGCCACGGACATCCCGCTCGACCTGCACCTCATGATCGAGGACCCGGACCGCTGGGCCCCGCAGTACGTGGAGGCCGGCGCCGGATCGGTGACCTTCCACGCCGAGGCCGCCGCCGCGCCGGTGCGCCTCGCCCGCGAGATCCGGGCCAAGGGCGCCCGAGCCGGCATGGCGCTCAAGCCGGGCACCCCGATCGAGCAGTACGAGGACATCCTCCCCGAGCTCGACATGGTGCTGATCATGACGGTCGAACCGGGCTTCGGCGGGCAGTCGTTCCTGGACATCATGCTGCCCAAGGTGCGCCGCACCCGTGAGCTGATCGCCAAGCACGGTCTGGACCTGTGGCTCCAGGTCGACGGCGGGGTCTCGGCCTCGACGATCGAGCGGGTCGCGGAGGCCGGCGCGGACGTGTTCGTGGCCGGCAGCGCGGTGTACGGAGCGGTCGATCCCGCCGCCGCGGTGCGCACCCTGCGCGAGCAGGCGGGTGCGGCGATCGCCGCCGCACCATGGGGTTGCGACCACTGAGTCGAGCGTTGGTGAACAGCTCGATGAACGGAAGCCGTCCAGGCTGATCAACGGCCGTCGGATCTGACAGGATGAACGGCGAGTCGAGAGTGTGAACACGACAGTGTGAACAGCAGTGAGGAGAACGCGGTGTCTGCAATGTCGGCGGGACGGTCAGCCCTGCGGATGGGACCCGCGGAGCTGGTGCAGGCGGCGGCCATGGCGCGCCGCTTCTACCTGGAGGGCAAGTCCAAGATCCAGATCGCCGAGGAGTTCGGCGTGAGCCGCTTCAAGGTGGCCCGGGTCCTGGAGACCGCCCTCGAACGTGACCTCGTGCGCATCGAGATCCGGGTGCCGGCGGAACTGGACGCGGAGCGCTCCGACGCGCTCCGCGCCCGGTACGGGCTGCGGCACGCCGTCGTGGTGGAATCGCCGGCCGACGCCACCGAGGACGCCCCGGACCCGGAGAACCTCGGTGCTGTCGCGGCCGACCTGCTGGGCGAGCTCGTCAACGAGGGCGACGTGCTCGGGCTTGCGTGGGGGCGCTCCACCATCCACATGGCCGCCTCGCTGCACCGGCTGCCCCCGTGCACCGTCGTCCAGCTGACCGGCGTGTACGACGCCGGCACCGCCGAGCGCGGCTCGGTGGAGGCCGTGCGCAGGGCCGCGCAGGTGTCCGGCGGCGACGCGCACCCCATCTACGCGCCGATGCTGCTGCCCGACCCCGCGACGGCGGCCGCGCTGCGCGGTCAGACCGGGATCGCGCGGGCCTTCGAGTACTTCGACAAGGTGACCGTCGCGGCCGTGTCGATCGGCTCCTGGGAGCCCGGCATTTCGACCGTCCACGACATGCTGACCGACGAGGAGCGGGCGCACTACGCCTCGCTCGGCGTCGCGGCCGAAATGTCCGCCCATCTGTTCGACGCCGACGGGCGCCGGGTGGGCCGGGACCTGGGCGAGCGGTGCATCACCGTGGAGGCCGACCGGTTGCGTCGGATCCCCGAGGTCGTGGCCATCGCGGGCGGGTTGCGCAAGGCTTCCGCCATCGGCGCGGTCCTCCGTTCCGGCTTGGTGACCAGCCTCGTTACGGACACCGCGGTCGCCGACTACCTGCTGACGGAGTCGGCTCCGGGGCTGCGCCCGGCGCTGGACCGGGCCGACCCCGACGACTGACCGGGCCGGCCGCCCCTCATTCCCGGTCCAGTGATCGGGATGGTGCCGGAATCGAGACCCGAACAGCGGACCGCGAGGCGCCCCCGGGGGCGCATACTGGATTCAATGACTAAGTCAGCAGTACCTCGCCGCCATTTGCCGTCCAGCCCGTTCAAGGCCCCCGTGGAACCGCCGCTCCGGCAGTTCAGCGTCGGCGACCGGGTGACTCACGATGAGCACGGCCTCGGCCGTGTCGTCGGTGTTGAGGAGGGAATCGCCGTTCTCGTCGACTTCGGTTCGATCCAGTGCCGCGTCCTGAGTCCGTACACCAAGATGGCCGCACTCTGACGCGACCGGGCGATTCGCGAGCGAATCGGATATTTGGCACGATCGGTGCATGATCTTTCGGAGCGTGTCCCGATCACTGCTGCGCGTGCTGGGGACGCTGCTCCTCTGTGCCGCGACGGCCGGTGTGGTGGGCTGCGGCGGTGAATCCGCCCCGGCCCCGCCTGCCGCCACCGCCGAGGCCTCCTCCGGCGGCGAGCCCACGGGACGTTCCGCGCTGCCCGGGTGGGTCCGCGGGATGGCGACCGTACGCGCCGACGCGCTGCCGCAGCAGGCGCGTGAAGTGCTCGCCCTGATCGACAAGGGCGGACCGTACGCGTACCGGCAGGACGGCACCGTCTTCGGGAACTTCGAGAAGGTCCTGCCGAAGCAGAAGCGCGGCTACTACCACGAGTTCACCGTGAGGACACCGGGCGAACGGGACCGCGGGGCCCGGCGGATCGTGACGGGGCAGGGCGGGGAGTTCTACTACACGGACGACCACTACGAGACCTTCAAGGCGGTTCTCCGATGACCCTGGACCCGCAGCCGCTCGCCCCCGCCCTCGCGGCCGCCGAGGAGGCGGGCTGGACGACCGTACGGCTCGACCTGGAGGGCGTCCGGAGCAAGACCGCGCTGATGCGCCGCTGCGGGCGCGCGCTGCGGGCCCCCGAATGGTTCGGCGCCAACTGGGACGCCCTCGCCGACGTGCTCAGCGACCTCTCCTGGCTGCCGCCCGCCCCCGGCCGGCTGCTCGTCGTCACGTCCTGGGCCCAGTACGCCGAAGCCCGTCCGGCGGACTGGGAGACCCTGCGGGAGGTCCTGGAGGAGGCCGTCGACTTCTGGCGGCAGGACGACGACGGCCGCCCGCCCCTCACCGTGCTGCTCGCGGGACCCGCGAGCGCCGCCCCGGCCCGGACGCGCCGCGACGACACCGGAAGCTGACGGCCCGGGCGGGGCCTGGGCGGGACGTGCGCGGGAGCGGGTCCGCCGCCCCCGCGCTCAGTCGGAGTCGGACTCCTTGGGGATCCACGGCGGCGTCCGGCCCCAGGACCAGACGGGCACCTCCGCCGCGTTCACCGGGGGCGGGTTGGGGCCCGAGTAGAGCAGGGCCATCCGGGTGCCCCACTCGATGTAGTAGACGAACACCGCCCGGAACTCGGGGTCCGTGGGCAGCTCGACCTCGTCGGCGGTGTCCAGCAGCAGGTCCACCCAACGGCGGCGCTGCTTCTCGGTGATGGCACGGCCCAGGTGCCGGGTGGCCATGTGCTGGTGCCCGCCGTGGTGGGCCGAATAGTCGGACGGGCCGCCGAACACCTCCGACAGCCAGACCGCGACGTGCCGGGGGTGCCCGGCGTCCATGCCCGCGAAGACCGGGGCCAGTACCTCGTCCCGCACGGCGTGCGCGTAGAAGGCGTCCGTGAGGCGGATCATCGCCTGCTCGCCGCCCATCCATTCGTAGATCGTGGGCGTGCCGCTCATGACCGGTCGGCCGCCTTTCCCGGGCCCGCCACGCCGGTCACCCGGTAGTGCTGCATCTCCTCGATGGCCGTGACGTACGGGCGGATCGCGCTGAAGAACGCCGGGAAGTGCTCGCCCTTGCGGAAGCCGTTCAGGTGGGCGTCGACCGACGTCCAGCGGATGCGCAGGACGTAGCGCTCCGGCTCCTCCTCGCAGCGGGCCAGTTCGTAGTCGACGCACTCGGGCGCCGCCGCCAGGGCGTCGGCCCCCCGGGCGTACGCCTGCTCGAACGCCTCCTGGTCGCCCAGGGCGATCCGGTAGCGGATGTACTCGACGGTGGTGGTCATGGTGTGCGTCTCTCCCCGTGAGCGGATGGTGTCGGACCCCCTGCGTGGATCATGGGTGCCCGATGGGCCTTCGGATCATGCGGGCCCGGACCCGGTGACGTCCGGACCCCGCGCCCGGACCCGGTGGACCCGGTCGAGCGCGTCGCGCAGTTCGCAGAGCCACGGGTCGGCGTTGTCCCCGACCAGGCGTACGCACCAGGCCAGCGCGTCGGCCCGGCTGCGCGCCACGCCGCCCGCGACGAGGGTGTCGAGGACCTGGCGCTCGTTCTGGCGCAGCCGGGTCATGACGGGAACCGCCAGGTGCGTGAAGAGGACGGTCTCCTCGCCGGCGCGCACGCCCCAGGCGACCTTGCGGCGGTAGAGCTCCTGAGCCGCCCGGGCCACCTCCACGCGCCGCTCGCGGGTCCGTTCGCGGAACTCCTCGATCGACTCGGCCGCCGGGAGCGTTCCGACGACCGTGATCTCCTCCCGGTCGACCGTGACCGAGACGAGGGACTCGTAGACGTCCGCCGGCAGGCGCTCGGCGAACCAGGTGCGGAGCTCCTCGCTCCCGTCGGCTGTAATCATGTAATCAACGTTGCGTCCGGTGCCGCCTTGATCGCAAGACCCGGGAGCGCGGGACGAAGGTCCCGTAGGAAAGGACCAGCCGGTCCGGAATGTCCTGGACGATCGGCCCGGGCGGCGTGAACCCCCGGTCATGGGAGAATGAAGTACGTGCGTTTCCTCGACTGCCCTGTCGAGGCCATAGAAGGATCCTTCGAACGACTGGGATGTTCAGCACGTGCGTTTCCTCAATGACCTGAAGCCGCCGTACGACCTGACGTACGACGATGTGTTCATGGTGCCGAGCCGCTCCGCGGTCGGTTCCCGCCAGGGCGTCGACCTGTCCTCGCCCGACGGCACCGGCACCGCCATTCCACTGGTCGTGGCCAATATGACCGCCATCGCGGGCCGCCGGATGGCCGAGACCGTCGCCCGCCGCGGCGGGATCGTCGTCATCCCGCAGGACATCCCGATCGAGGTCGTCACCGACGTCATCTCCTGGGTGAAGACCCGCCACCTCGTGCTCGACACCCCGATCACGCTGGCCCCTTCCCAGACCGTCGCCGACGCGATCTCCCTGCTGCCCAAGCGCGCCCACGGCGCCGGCGTCGTCATCGACGCCGAGGGCCGCCCGCTCGGCGTCGTCACCGAGCACGACCTGACCGGCGTCGACCGCTTCACCCAGCTCTCCGAGGTCATGTCGAAGGAGCTCCTGCTCATCGACGCCGACATGGACCCCCGCGACGCCTTCAACCAGCTCGACGCGGGCCACCGCAAGCTGGCCCCGGCCGTCGACAAGGACGGCAAGCTGGTCGGCATCCTGACCCGCAAGGGCGCCCTGCGGGCCACCCTCTACACCCCGGCCACCGACGCCAACGGCAAGCTGCGCATCGCCGCGGCCGTCGGCATCAACGGCGACTTCGTCGCCAAGGCCAAGCAGCTGCTCGACGCCGGCGCGGACACCATCGTCATCGACACCGCGCACGGCCACCAGGAATCGATGATCAACGCGATCAAGGCCGTCCGCGCGCTGGACCCGCAGGTCCCGATCGTCGCCGGCAACATCGTCGCCGCCGAGGGCGTCAAGGACCTCATCGAGGCCGGCGCCGACATCATCAAGGTCGGTGTGGGCCCCGGCGCCATGTGCACCACCCGCATGATGACCGGCGTGGGCCGCCCGCAGTTCTCCGCGGTCCTGGAGTGCGCCGCCGAGGCGAAGAAGTACGGCAAGCACGTCTGGGCCGACGGCGGCGTCCGTCACCCGCGCGACGTGGCGATGGCCCTCGCGGCCGGCGCGTCCAACGTCATGATCGGCTCCTGGTTCGCCGGTACGTACGAGTCCCCGGGCGACCTCCAGCAGTCCGCCGACGGGCGCTTCTACAAGGAGTCCTTCGGCATGGCCTCGGCCCGCGCCGTGCGCAACCGCACCTCCGAGGAGTCCGCCTACGACCGCGCCCGCAAGGCGCTGTTCGAAGAGGGCATCTCCACCTCGCGCATGTTCCTCGACCCGACCCGCCCGGGCGTCGAGGACCTGATCGACTCGATCATCGCCGGTGTCCGCTCCTCCTGCACCTACGCCGGTGCGGGCTCCCTCGCGGAGTTCGAGGAGAACGCCGTCGTCGGCATCCAGTCCGCGGCCGGCTACGCCGAGGGCAAGCCGCTCCACGCCAGCTGGAGCTAGTCCCACCCGTACCGCCGGTGGCCCCGGTCCCACCCCGCAAGGGGGCGGACCGGGGCCACCGGCGTACTCCGGTCAGGCCGAACCGCGTCGCCCGTCGTCGGGGCGCCCCGCCCGCCCGTCGCCGCGTCCGGAGCCCGGGCGGCTGCCACCGGGGCCCGAACTGTGGACGCCCGCACGGTACTTGGGAATCCGTACGGTGATCTTCATGCCGGCGCCGACGGCCGTCTCGATGACGAGGCCGTAATCGTCCCCGTAGACCTGGCGCATCCGCTCGTCGACGTTGGGCAACCCGATCCCGACCGGGCCGGGGGACTCCCCGGCCAGGATCCGCCGCAACAGGCCCGGGTCCATCCCGACGCCGTTGTCCTCGATGGTCAGGATCGCCTCCGAGCCGGCGTCCCTGGCGGCGATCGTGATCCGGCACTCCCCGGTGGTGTTCTCCAGCCCGTGCTTCACGGCGTTCTCCACCAGCGGCTGGACGCACAGGAACGGCAGCGCCACCGGCAACACCTCCGGCGCCACCTGCAAGGTGACCTTCAGCCGGTCACCGAAGCGGGCACCCGCCAACGCCAGGTACTGCTCGATCGAACGCAGCTCGTCGGCCAGCGTCGTGAAGTCCCCGTGCCGCCGGAAGGAGTACCGGGTGAAGTCCGCGAACTCCAGCAGCAGTTCCCGGGCCCGCTCCGGATCCGTCCGCACGAACGAGGCGATCGCGGCGAGGGAGTTGAAGATGAAGTGCGGGGAGATCTGCGCCCGCAGCGCCTTGATCTCCGCCTCCATGAGGCGGGTTCGCGCCCGGTCCAGCTCCGACAGCTCCAACTGCACCGACACCCAGCGCGCCACCTCCGTCGCGGCCCGCACCAGCACCGCCGACTCCCGCGACCCGTAGGCGACGAGCGCCCCCAGCATCCCGTCCTCACCGGTCAGCGGCGCGAACACCGCCCACTTCAACGGGCAGTCCAGCCGCTGGCAGTCCGTCCGCACGCTCTGGCTGCGCCCCGACTCCAGTACCTGAGCGACCCGGTCCATCGCCCGCCGCTCGTGGTGGTCGGCGCCCGGGCCGTCCCAGGCCAGCACCGACTCCCGGTCCGTCAGGCACAGGGCTTCCGTGCCCAGCAGGGAACGCAGCCTCCGCGCGGCCTTGCGGGCGGCGTCCTCCGTGAGCCCGGCGCGCAGCGGGGGAGCGGCCAACGAAGCGGTGTGCAGGGTGTGGAAGGTGGCCCGCTCGACGGGCGTGCCCAGGTCCAGCCCGGCCGCCCGTTCCCCGCGCACCGCGTGCCGCCGCCCGGCGGCCCAGCCCAGGCCCAGGAGCAGCGCCCCGCCCGCCGCGCCCAGTGCCACGAGCACCGCCCCGGTCACCGAAGCCCCCCGGCCGTCCGGTCCACGGCCACGGCCTCCGGCAGGTGCAGCCGGGCCAGCGACGCCGCCGTACCGGCCGGGATCCGCGACCGGGTCCCCAGGGACACCACCACCATCGTGAGGAACCCCAGCGGCACCGACCACACCGCCGGCCAGGCCAACAGGGCGTGCGCCCAGCCGGTGGGGGCCAACCCGACCCGGGTGGCCAGGACCGCGCCCAACGCCGCCCCGCCCCCGATGAGCAGCCCGGCGACCGCGCCCGGCGGGGTCAGGGCGCGCCACCAGATGCCCAGCACGAGCAACGGACAGAACGAGGACGCCGACACGGCGAAGGCGAGTCCCACCGCGTCCGCGACCGGCACCTGGGTGGCCGCCACCGAGCCGGCCAGCGGCACCGCCATCGCGACGACCACGGCCAGGCGGAACGTCCCCACCCCGCGCCGCGGCAGCACGTCCTGGTGCAGGACGCCGGCCACGGCCACGGTCAGCCCCGAGGCCGTCGACAGGAACGCCGCGAACGCGCCCCCGGCCAGCAGCGCCCCCAGCAGCTCACCGAGCAGCCCGCCCAGCATCCGCTCGGGCAGCACCAGCACCGCCGCGTCCGCGTCCCCGGTCAGAGCCAGCTCGGGCGCGTAGATCCGGCCCAGCGCCCCGTACACCTGCGGCAGCAGGTAGAACACCCCGAGCAGGGCGAGCACGACCAGCGTGGTGCGCCGCGCGGCCCGCCCGTCCGGGCTGGTGTAGAAGCGCACCGCGACGTGCGGCAGGCCCATCGTGCCGAGGAACGTGGCCAGGATCAGCCCGTACGTGGCGTACAGCCGGTGCTCGCGCCGGTCCCCGGACAGCGGCGCCGACCAACTGGGCGCGGCGTCGGTGTCGGTGCCCGCACGGGCTCCGGGAACCACGCTGCCCGGGACGAACTCCAGGCGGGTGCCGGCCTCGGCGGTGTGCCCACCGGCCGACAGGGCGACCGGGGCGGCCGAGTACGGGGTTCCGTCGATCCGGCCCGTCACCGTCACGGTCAGCGGCGCCTCCA
The DNA here is from genome assembly GCF_042893755.1 of Streptomyces sp. NPDC001568. Taxonomy (NCBI): domain Bacteria; kingdom Bacillati; phylum Actinomycetota; class Actinomycetes; order Kitasatosporales; family Streptomycetaceae; genus Streptomyces; species Streptomyces sp. NPDC001568. The sequence goes on from NZ_JBIAVF010000012.1 coordinate 209,247, forward strand.
GCGACAGCCGGACGTCCTCGGCGAGCGTGACGGAGGCGTGCTCGCGGAACACCGCCGGGGCGTCGAAGGAGGCGCGCGGCGCGCCGTCCCCGGCCCACGCGGCGATCAGGAAGAACGCGGGCACCAGCAGGGCGGTCAGCTTGAGCCAGTACTGGAAGGCCTGGACGAAGGTGATGCTGCGCATGCCGCCCGCCGCGACGGCCGCCGTCACCACGAGGGCGACGACGACCCCGCCCGCCCAGTGCGGGGCGCCGGTCAGGATCTCCAGGGTCAACCCGGCGCCCTGCAACTGCGGGAGCAGGTACAGCCAGCCGACGCCGAGGACGAACAGCACCGCGATCCGCCGCACCGCCCGCGACTGGAGCCGGTCCTCGGCGAAGTCGGGCAGCGTGTAGGCGCCCGACCGTCGCAGCGGGGCCGCGACCAGCACCAGCAGCACCAGGTATCCGGCGGTGTACCCGACCGGGTACCAAAGCATCTCCGGCCCCTGGAGCAGCACCAGTCCGGCGACGCCGAGGAAGGAGGCGGCGGAGAGGTACTCCCCGCTGATGGCCGCCGCGTTGAGGCGGGGGCCCACGGTGCGCGAGGCGACGTAGAAGTCCGAGGTGGTCCGCGATATTCGCAGTCCCAGCGCGCCGACGAGGACCGTGACCAGGACGACGACGGTGACCGCGGTCAGCGCGTAGGTCTGGTTCACCGGTTGTCCTTCGACGGGGGAGGGGTGAGCGGAGTCTACGTACCGTCCCGCGCCGGGCGACAGACACGATGCGATCACCCCGTACGGGTGGGACGCGCCCGGGGGGACCGTCCGCCGGCGGCCCGCGCGGGCCGGGGCCTCAGCGGGCCGGGTCGCGGTGCTCCGCGCAGTCGCGCAGGGCGATCTCCAGCTCGACGTACGACTCCTCCGCGCGCCGGAACGCCAGCGTCAGAGCCGCCTCCGCGCGGGGCGGCAGCTGCCGGTGGGTGCCCTCGCGGGCCTCGTACAGGACGTCGGCCCAGCGGGCGGCCGCGCTGCGCAGTCGGGCCAGCAGCGCCTCGGCCTCGGCGGGGCCGGCCGGCCGGGTGCGGGGCAGTCCGGTCAGCGCGTCGAGCAGCGCCTCGATCTCGGACATCTCGCTCCTCCCGGCCCGGAAGATCCACGATACGCGCGGCCCGGCGGGGATCCGGCGGTCCTCGGGGGCGGTGCGGTCGACGGGCCCGGCGGATCGCCGTACGCCCGTCCCGGCGCGACGAACGGCGTCCTGGCACGCCGGACGGTCGTGCGGTCGCCGGGGCGTGCCGGGGGAGCGGTCAGCCCGTCGCCCGGCGCATCAGCAGGTCCCGGAGTTCGCGCGCGTGCCGCCGGCTGACCTGGAGTTCCGCCGATCCGACGCGGACGCTGGTGGTGCCGGAATCCAGGCGCAGTTCGTCGATGCGGCCCAGCGCCACCAGGTGCCGCCGGTGGATCCGTACGAACCCCCGGGCCGCCCAGCGTTCCTCCAGCGTGGACAGCGGGATGCGGACGAGGTGGCTGGCGCCGTCGGTGTGCAGCCGGGCGTAGTCGCCCTGGGCCTCGACGTGGGCGATGTCCGCGATGGCCACGAACCGGGTGATCCCGCCCAGTTCGACGGCGATGTGGTCCGGGGTGCGGTCGGTGGCGCCCATCTCGGGGGCCGCCCCGCGGGGGCCGGGAGCGGCCACCGGTCCGGCGGCCGGCGCGGCGACGGCCGCGGGGTCCGTGAGCGTCGGGTCGGTCGCGGGATCCGCCGGCGGCGGGGGGCCGCCGAGTTGGGCGCGGGCCCGGCGGACGGCCTCGGCCAGTCGCTCGGGGCGCACCGGCTTGAGCACGTAGTCGATGGCCTTGAGGTCGAAGGCCTGGACGGCGAAGCCCTCGTGGGCGGTGACGAACACGATGAGCGGCGGCCGGGCGAACCCGGCCAGCAGCCGGGCGATGTCCAGGCCGGTCAGTCCGGCCATCTGGATGTCCAGGAACACCACGTCGATGCCGTCGGGACCCTCCGGGCCGCTCTCCAGCGCCCGGGTGATGCGGCGCAGCGCCTCGGTGGCGTCGGACGCGCCCTCCGCGCTGCTCACCCGGGGGTCCGAGCGCAACAGGTAGAGGAGTTCCTCCAGCAGGGGCTTCTCGTCATCGACGGCCAAGGCGCGCAGCATGCGCCGATTCTACGGTCGGGCCCCCGCCCCGGACCGGCCCGCGCGGGCTCCGGTCCCGGCGGGCGACGGTGCGCGGCCCCGGCCCAGGGGGGAGGGGGGCGGGGGCCGCGCGGTTCGGGACGGGCTACTTGACGGTGATCAGCTTGCCGTCGGGGGAGACGGCGTACCAGGTGCCGCCGACGCCCTGCCCGTTGGTGTCACCGGGGTTCTTGTCACCGGTGAAGGTGTAGACGGGCCAGCAGTCGACGGTCTGCTGCTTCACGCCGTCCGGGCGGTCGAGGACCAGGTAGTTCTTCTCGACGATGCCCTTGGCGTTGCCCTTCTCGACCGGGGGGACCGCCGGCCACTTGGCGAGGCAGTCGCCGGTGCACTTGGAGACCATCGGCCAGGCGGTGTCCGGCTTGAAGCGGTAGACCGTCATGCCCTTGCCGTCGACGATGTGGTCCCCGAGCTTGGGGTCCTTGGCGACGGTCAGGGCGCCGCCGGCCGCTACCGGGGCGGGAGCCGGGGAAGCGCCTGCGGCGCCCTTCGCGGCCTTCTTGCCGTCGGGGGCGAGGGCGAACCAGGTGCCGCCGACGCCCTGCCCGTTCAGGTCGCCCGGCTTGGTGTCCTTGGCGAAGCGGTACGCGGGCCAGCCGCCCACCGTCAGCTGCTTGCTGCCGTCCTTGCGGACCACCTCGCCCAGCACGGAGGCGTCCATGCCCGAGGCGGCCGTGACGTCGCCGGCGGCGACCACCGGCCAGGTCTTGGCGCAGTCGCCGTCGCAGTTGGCGGCCGGCGGCTTGGCGGTGTCCTTGTCGAAGCGGTAGAGGGTGAACCCGGCGCTGTCGGTGAGGACGGCGCCGAGCTGCTCGGTGGTGGAGGAGTTCAGCTGTCCGGCGGGCTTGGCCTCGTTGCCCGGGGCGTCCTGCGCGGGCTGCTCGTCGCCGTACGGGTCGGAGGCGGGAGCCGGGGCTGCGGCGGCGGCTCCGGCGGGCTTCGTGTTGTCGGCCGCCTTGTCGGTGCCGCCGCAGGCCGTCGCCGCGAGGGTGACGACGATCGCGACCGCAGCCAGGGAAGTTCCGCGCTTGATGCCCATGTTGATCTCTCCCACGTGTCGGGTCTGCCGGTGTCCGTCGCCGGACCTCGGCAACTTGCGGAGGACACGGGGCCGGGGGAGGGATCCGTTCAGCTCGATCCGTATGAGCTGTTTCACTCACCTCCCGTCGAACCCGGACCGCCGCAGGGCCGTGACCACAGCGAGGCCGAGGACCTGGTGTCCGGTGTCGTTGGGGTGCAGGCCGTCCGCGAGGTGCTCGGGTCCCAGCAGGTCACGGCCGGGAAGCAGGGCCAGCCGGCCGTCCCCGGCGGCGATCCGGTCGCGGGTCGCCCGCTCCATCGCGTCGCGCAGGGCGCCCAGGGTGGCACCGAGGCGGTTCGGGGTGCGTTCGGCGTCGGGGCGCAGCAGGGGGGAGACGAGCAGCAGGGGGGTTCGGGGGTGGCCCTGGCGGATGAGGTCGAGGAACGCGCGGGTGGTCTCGTAGAGCAGCGGGGCCGAGTAGGGCACGCGGGACCAGCAGTTGGTGCCGAAGGCGAGGGTCAGGACGTCGGCGGGGAGCGCGGAGAGCTGCTCGGCGGTGGCGAGTTCGCCGCGCGCGGCGCCCGCGTAGCCGAGGTTGACGGTGTCCCAGCCGAGGGTGCGACCGGTGACGGCCGGCCAGCCGTGGGCGGGCCGGGTGGACCACCAGCCCTCGGTGATGGAGTCACCGTGGACGACCCAGCGCGGGGCGGCGGGGGCGGGCGCGAGGGAGCCCCCGATGCCGCGCAGGCCGAGGATCAGCGGGGACTGCGCCTCGGGTGGATGCAGGGTGAAGGGGCCCGCGCCGCGCGGGAGTTCGAGGCGTACGACGGACTCCGCGGCCGGCTCGGTGAAGACCTCGCCGAGCAGCCCGTGCCGGTTCCACAGGGCGAAGCCGTGCGCGAGGTCGCGCAGCGCGTCGGTGGGGCCGGGCACGGTCGCCCGGTAGCGGACCTCCACGGCGTGCGCGGTGCGGGTGGTGAACTCCAGGCGGACCCCTATGGGGAGCGTGGCCCGCTCACCGGTGTCCCAGGGCAGCCGCATGGTGTCCGCCGGGTCGGCGCGCACGGGCCGCCCCTTGTCCAGCCAGGCGACCCCGCGCAGGAAGGGCTCGGGGTCCTGCCACGGGGCGTCGGGGCCCGGGCTCGGTTCGCTCACTCTTCGCCTCCGGTCGTGGGGTACGGGTACGGGTATGGGTACGGGTACGGGGTGCCGCTCCGGTCGGGTGTCGTCGGGGCCACCGCTTGACCCGTACCCCGGAGTGGCCGGTTCCGACCCCGGGGGAGTGTCGGCGGCGTCGGCGCGGACGCGTCCGGGCGGCACGTTCCGACAGATCTGACGAAGTGTCAAGAAACCCCGTCGAGGGTCCCCGCGCAGTGATCGATCATCCGCGCGCAACAAAGGACCATCCCGGACAGATCCGCGCAACGATCGTTCGCCAATGTGCAAGGATGGTGCATTACGGGCGGTATCACTCAGCTCGTAGGCTCACTCGCTGTACGTGGAGTGGCGTGGACCGCCTGCTCGGCGGTCCCCATGCCCAGACCGGCTTTCCGTCGGCCTGCTCCTGCTCCGGACCGCTGCGGTCGACGCCTGAATCCCCACCCGCAGTGTCACCCGCAGCATCAAAGGAGTCCCCCGTGCTCGAAACCGGCCAGGCGCCACCGCTCACCTCCGAGCCGCGCAAGCCTGCCCATCCTTTGCTGCGCCGCAAGCCGGTCGAGCAGCTGGTCGCCGAGGGCGGTCAGGGCGAGGGCGGCTCGCTGCGCCGCTCCCTCACCATGTGGCAGCTGACGATGATCAGCATCGGCGCCACCCTGGGCACCGGCATCTTCGTCGTCCTCGGCAGCGCCGCGCCCAAGGCCGGCCCGGCCGTGACGATCTCCTTCGTCATCGCGGGTCTGACCGCGCTCTTCTCCGCCCTGTCCTACGCGGAGCTGGCCGGATCGGTCCCGGTCTCCGGTTCCTCGTACTCGTACTCCTACGCCACCATGGGCGAGCTCGTCGCCTGGGTCTGCGGCTGGTGCCTGGTCCTGGAGTACGGCGTGTCCGTCGCGGCGGTCGCCGTCGGCTGGGGCGAGTACCTCAACGAACTCCTCGACGGCACGATAGGCGTCACCATCCCCGAGGCGGTCTCGGCGCCCCTCGGCGAAGGCGGGTTCATCAACCTGCCCGCGCTGGTCGTCGTCCTGCTCGCCATGGTCTTCCTGATGCGCGGCGCCAAGGAGAGCGCCCGGATCAACACGATCATGGTCGCGGTGAAGATCGTCACCCTGCTGCTCTTCATCGGCATCGGCTTCCTGGGCATCAAGGCCGGCAACTACGCCCCCCTCGCCCCGCTCGGCATCACCGGCATCAGCGCCGGCGCGGCCACGCTGTTCTTCTCGTACATCGGCTTCGACGCCGCCTCCACCGCGGGTGAAGAGGCCAAGAACCCCAAGCGCGACCTGCCCCGCGCGATCATGCTCTCGCTGCTGATCGTCACCGTGCTCTACGTCCTCGTCGCCTTCGTCGCCGTCGGCGCCATGCCCTGGCAGGACTTCGAGGGCACCGAGGCCGCGCTCGCCCAGATCATGACCGACGTCTCCGGCCACACCTTCTGGGGCGTCGTCCTCGCCGCCGGCGCCGTGGTCGCCATCGCCTCCGTCGTCTTCGCCGTGCTCTACGGCCAGACCCGCATCCTCTTCGCGATGTCCCGCGACGGCCTCGTCCCCAAGGTCTTCGCCAAGGTCAACCCGAAGACCGGCGCCCCCCGCGCGAACGTCGTGATCGTCTCCCTGTTCTGCGGGACGCTGGCCGCCTTCATCCCCCTGGGCAAGCTCGCCGACGCCACAAGCATCGGCACGCTCTTCGCCTTCGGCCTCGTCAACGTCGCCGTCGTCATCCTGCGCTTCACCCGTCCCGACATGCCGCGCACGTTCAAGGTGGCGCTGTTCCCCGTCACCCCGATCCTCGGCCTGCTCACCTGCGGCTACATGATGTTCAGCCTGGACACCCCGACGTGGGTCGTCTTCGGTGGCTGGATGGCCGTGGGCCTCGTGGTCTACTTCCTGTACGGCATCCGCCGCTCCCGACTGGCCACAGCAGAGAAGTGATCCACCCGCAGTGCGACTGAACGATCTCGACGAACGCATCGTGCACGCCCTCGCCGAGGACGCCCGCCGTTCCTACGCGGACATCGGCTCCGAGGTCGGACTCTCCGCCCCCGCCGTGAAACGCCGCGTGGACCGGCTGCGGGCAGAAGGAGCCATCACCGGCTTCACGGTCCGCGTGGACCCCGCCGCGATGGGCTGGGAGACCGAGGGCTTCATCGAGATCTACTGTCGCCACAACACCTCGCCGGACGACATCCGGCGGGGGTTGGAGCGGTATCCCGAGGTGGTGTCCGCGTCGACCGTCACCGGCGACGCGGACGCCCTCGTCCAGGTCTTCGCCTCCGACATGAGGCACTTCGAGCGCGTCCTGGAGCGCATCGCGGGCGAACCCTTCGTGGAACGCACCAAGTCCGTCCTCGTCCTCTCCCCGCTGCTGCGCCGCTTCACCTCGGGCGCCCCGGCCTGATCCACGGCCCCGCCGGCGGCCCCGTCCCCTCGGCCCGGAGCCTGTCACCGGGCCGTGTCAGGATCGGCGGCATGAAGATCCAGATCCCGCTGCCGGCCCTGCCGCGCACCTCGGTCCTCTACACCGACTGGGCCCGCGCGCACGACCCGGCGGCCGAAGCGGCCGCCGTCGCGCTGCTCGACGAGGCCCTCGGCGGCTTCCACGTCGCCCACCAGAAGCCCGGCCGCTTCCTGGACGGCCTGGAACGGCGCGTACGGAACCTGGACCCCGCCCACCTGCCCTGGTTCTGGGACACCATCGGCCACCGGCTCATCGGCTGGCACCCGCGCTCCGCCGCCCGCGCCTACGCCCTGGCCCGCACCGCCGAACGCACCCACGGGCTCCCCGTCGATCCCGACCACCACCGCGCCAACCTGCTCCTCTTCGCCCGCGCCGGCGCCCTGCCCGCCACCGAGCTCAGCGGCCACCAGGCCTGGCTCGCCGCCACCCTGGACGGCCCCGCCGCGCACGAGGAGTACGTACGGGTCCTCACCGCCTGGGCCGCCTCACCCGCCGCGCTCCCCGCGGACCTGGCCCGCCGCGTCCGGCTCTCCGCCCGCGGCGCCGCGGCGGACCCCGCCGAGGAGGCCCGGGTGCTCGGCCTCGTCCTGGGCGCCGCCCGCGGCAAGGACGTCCCCGACCGGCTGCTCGACGCCGCCCGGGACCTGCTCGCCGCGCACCCCCCGACCGACGACGTCAACGCCCTGCTCCTCGACCTGTTCCCCGAGACCCGCGGCGACGCCTCCGGCTGGCTGCGGCTCCTGCTCGCCTGCGGCGCCGCCGACGCCGCCACCGCCGGACGCGTCACCCCCGAGGGCGGGTTCGCCGCCTGGTTCGGGCAGTTCACCCGCCGCTACTCCCACCGCCCCGCCGGCGGCGGAGGCGTCAGGCGCCAGGCCATGCCCCCCGAACTGTTCGACCTGCTCACCCGCTTCGCCCCCCGGCTGCGCGCCGCCGGCGCCCCCCTGCGCCTCCACGAGGACCGCTACCAGTGGCCCGGCCTGGACGCCGAACTGCTGGACGCCTGCCTCGCCGAGGAGCTCCCCGTCGAGGACCCCGGCGCCGCCGTGGAGCTCGTGTTCCGCGACCCCGGCCCGCGGCGCGACCTCAAGGCCCTCGCCGCCGACCCGGTGTTCGGCCCCCGCCTGGAAGGCACCGTCCACGCCGCACTGCGCGCCGCCGGCACCGCCATCACCCGGCTCCCGCACAACCCCGGCATCACCGCCGAGGTCCACGGCCGCGTCGAGACCCTGCTCACCGCCCTGCGCGGCGGCGGCCTCGCGGCGGCCGACGAAGCCGTGGACGAGCTGCGCACCCTGCTCGACCGGCCCACCGCCCGCGCCCTCGACGGCATCGACGAAGCCCTCGCCGGCCTCGACCTGACCGGCCCCCTCGCCCGCGCCCTGCGCGCCGGACTCCCCGAGGAACACGGCTGGCCCGCCCTGGAGGACGCCGTCCGGGAACTCGGCGGACCCGACGGGGTCACCGGAGTCACCAGCACCTGGCCGCTGCTCACCGTCTACGGCCCCGACCGGGCCGTCACCGTCGACCACGCCGGCCCCCGCCACCGCTGCGCCTTCCGCCTCCCCGACGACGCGACCTCGCACACGGTGCACCACGTGGGCGGACAGTTCCTCATCGCCTGGAGCACCACCCCCCGGGGCGGCTTCGGCGAGCACGCCTGCTGGGCCGACCGCCCCGACGAGGTCTTCGAACCCGAGGACAAGCTCGGCCTGCGCCGCTACGGCGGCATGATCCAGGGCGGCCTCGGCTACCACTTCGCCACCCCCGACGGCACGGGCCGGCACGACGGCACCCGCGTCCTGCGCCCCGGCGACCGGAGCGGGATCGGCTCCGCCGACGTCCAGATGGGCGACGGCCTGCGCGTCTGGGGCTCCGACACCTTCACCGGCTGGAGCGGCTGGGCCCGCCTCGACCCCGTCACCGGCGCCCGGACCGCCGACCGCGTCCCGCCCGCCTTCCATACGGCGACCGCCCCGCCGCCCGGCACCGAACTCTTCGGCGACCTCCAGACCCTCGCCGCCCTGCCCCCGGACGCCCCCGCCTCCCCCCTCGGACAGCACGGCGCCCTCGTCGGGTTCCGCGTCCTCAACCGGACCCCCCACCCGGGTCCCTCCCCCCGGGAGTTCCTCCTCGAAGGCATCGACGGCCGGAGCGCCCACTACCGCACCGCCCGCTTCGGACTCCGCCCCTGGGCGATCGTCCGGATGCCCGAGGGCGGCGAGGACGCCGTGCTCGTCGGTCAGGAAACCGTCCGCGTGCACGCCGCCGAGGACAACTCGCTGCTGTGGCAGGTCCAGGGCTTCCCCGGCTCCGACCGGCGCCGCACCCCCGGCTTCGGCGACGCGGCCGGCCCCGTCCCGCCGCCCGCCTTCTGGCACTTCCTCACCCCGCGCGACGAGGCCTCCTCCAAGGCCCTGCGCACCGTCGAGGACACCGCCGTACGGGCCCTCCTCGAAGCGGCCCTGCGCGACGACCCTGCGCCCGCCCTGCCCGGCCCCCTCGAACCCCGCGTCGCCGAAGGCGTGGCCCGCGCCGCCCGACTCGCCGCCGACGTCCTGCGCCGCCGCCGCGAACTGACCCGGCGCGTGGCCGTGATGCGCGCCGAACCCGCCGTCACACTGCCCGCCGAGATCCCCGACACCGCCCTGACGCCCGCCCTGTACGGACTGCTCGCCGAGCACCGCCGCCACCAGAGGCCCGCGCCCCAGCCGCAGCCCGCACTGCTCACCGCCGTCGCCGCCGACGGCCGCCACCTGCGCGGGGAGATCGACGACGACACCCGCGCCCTCGCCCGACCCGCCGACCCCGACGACTGGGAGGTCCTGGTCGGCGGCATCGGAGCCGTCGCGTGGCGGGCCGCGGCCGAGACCACCCCGGCCGAGGAACGGGAGGCCCTCGCCGCCCTGCTGGCGACGTGGAGCGGCCAGCCCTTCGCCGAAGCGGGCGGCACCTGGCGCACCGGCCGGGCCGACCCGGCCGCCCTGGACGCCCACCGCGCCGCCGGGCACACCCTGGCCTCCGGAGCCGTCCGCAACGGGACGGCCCGGTTCCTCCAGCGGGCCGCCGACCCGGCACCCGAGGGCGCCGAGGACTGCCGGACCTCCACCGTCACCGAGGACGACGCGGCCCGCCTGCCCCGCCTCCTCGAACTCCTCGCCGGCCGCGGCCCGGTCCCCGTCCCGCCCTCGGCGGCGGACACCTTCGTCCGCCTGACCGGCGTACGGGCGGCCGTGGCGGCCCTCGTCCTCGCCGGGTTCCCGGGCCGCGAGGACCACGGCCACCACCTGACCCTGCTCGGCGGAGCCCCGTACAAGGTCAAGAAGCCCCTGATCGAGCAGTACGACGCCCTCTGCCGCCGCCTCGGCGACACCGGGCGGCGGCAGGTCCTCGCGGCGGGCGTGCCCCGGGACCCCGCCGAACTGTGGGAACCGCAGGGGGCCGTCGCGGCCGCCTCCCGGATGGCCGCGGCCTGGACCGGGCTGCTGGGCGCCGAGGAGAACGCCGACGAGGAGCTCGCCGCCGCGCTGGACGCGGAGCTGGGCCTCGGCGACGACTGGGCCCGCAGCCTGCCCGCCGGCCGGGCCCCCGCCGCCGAGCCCTTCGGCGAGGCCGGTTACGTCCTGGTCGGCGACCGCATCGGCGGCCTCGGCCTGCACCACGCCGGCCCCGACGGCGCGGCCGGCAGGGAGGTACGGCCCGGCGAACCGGCCCACCGCACGGCCGCCTCCGTCATCACCTGGGCCCTGACGGAACGCCCCGTCGGGGACCCGGCCGCCAAGGGCGCGCTCGCCCTGTACGAGCGGTTGCGCACCCACCTCGACGGCCCCGACGCCCTCGTCCCCCTGGGCCGCTTCGAGGACCTGGCCCGGACGGCCGCCGCCGACCCGCTCTTCACCCCGTACCGCGGCCCGGTGCTGCCGTGCCCGCACCCGCTCGGGGAGAACGTCACCGAGGTCTCCACGGCCGTCGACGACGGGCTGTTCGTGGTCGCCGTGCCCGCCGGAAACACCTTCCTCCGGCCCCTGTCCCTCACCCGGCCGGAAGGGCTGGAGCGGGCGGAACGGCTGGCCGCCGGCGTGGACCGGCCCTGGCTGCTCACGGATCTGCGGGCGCTGCGCGAGCTGCTCGACGGACTCGCCCGGCTCGTCGACCGGGCGGCCACCACGCCCGTACCGCCGGGCGGCTACGAGAACGATCCGGCGCTCAGCGCTCCCGATCCGGTCGCGCGGGCGGCGCGGACACTCGGCGTCGGCGCGGACGCCGCGGCCCTGTATCTCCAGTTGCTGACTCTCGCCCGACCCACCGACCGCAACGTCCGCCGCTGGAACGGCTGGACGGCGGCCCGGCACAAGGCCGCGCAGGCGGAGCTGTTGGCGACGGGGGCGGTGGAGGCGGCCAAGCGGGCCCGAGCGGGCCGCACGGTGTTCCCGCCGGGGCAGTGGACGGATCTCAAGGCCCCGCACATTCCGTTGGAGAGCGCCAAACTGGCGGACCACCGGGTCTCGGCCTCACTGAAGGTCCTGCACGCCCCACTGCTGCGGTTGTTGCCGCCGGGGCCGGTGCACGAGCTGTTCGCCCGCGCGTGGGACCGGGCACACCCGTAGGTCGCACGGATCGCGCAACCCGCACGAGCCGCAGGGACCATAGGGGCCGCAGGTCTCACAGGCCTCACAGGTATCCCAGGGGCCATACGGTTGACACGGTTCACACGTTTCACACGAGGGAGGGGCGGGCGGGGCGGCCGAGCAGGGCGCGGCGCTCCTCCTCCGTCAGTCCGCCCCACACCCCGAACGGTTCGCGCGTCTGCAGCGCGTGCTCCAGGCAGGCGGCCCGCACCGGGCAGGTCCCGCAGATCCGCTTGGCGGCCTCGTCCCGCTCCTCGCGCTCCTCGCCCCGCTCGCCCGCGGGATGGAAGAAGGGGGCGGACCCCAGCTCCCGACAGGCGGCGCGGGACTGCCAGTCCCAGTTCTGGTGCGGGGTTCCGGGCAGCTGCTGGACGTCGTTCATGGCGGGGTTTCCTTTCCGTGGGTTGTCCTTGCGCGTGTGACCACTCGCAACCCACTGAAACCCGCTGCCGGGACGCCGGTCGATCGACCCGGCGGGAGAAGCGACCGCGGCGCCCGTCGGAGCGCGGGGCGGACCCGCTTATCGGTCCGGCCCGTTCGTGCGGCAGGAGTACGGGAGCGGGGCGGGCGGACGAACGGCCTCTGATCTGCTGGGTGTTCACCGCCCCGGCCGCTCGTCCGCCGCCCACGCTCCCGTTCCGTCGACGCTATGTCAGGGCGTCGCGACACTCAATGAAGGCCGTGTTAAGGCTTCGTTTCCGGCCCGCTGGGGTCGGGGGAGCCCGGAGTGCGCAGCCCGATGAAGACCGGCTCGCGGCGCAGGACGAACCCCATCGACCGGTAGAGCCGCACGGCGCCGGCGTTCGCCGCGGCCGCGTGCAGGAAGGGGCTGTCCCCGCGCTCCCGCACGACGGCCGCGACCGCCCGGACCAGGCGCCCCGCCAGGCCCCTGCCGCGGTGCTCGGGGTGGGTGCACACCGCGCTGATCTCCGCCCAGCCGGGCGGCCGCATGCGTTCACCCGCCATGGCCACGAGCCGGCCCTCGTGCCGGATCCCGAGGTACGCGCCCAGTTCCACGGTGCGCGGCAGGAACGGCCCCGGCTCGGTCAGCCGGACCAGCTCCAGCATCTCCGGGACGTCGGCGGGTCCGAGCCGGACCGCCTCGGGCGCGGCCTCGGCGGGCACCGCCCGGCCGTCCAGCTGTACGCCGGGTATGGACGCGACGGTCTCCCAACCGGGCGGCGGGGTCGGCAGCCCGGTCAGCCACACGACCTCGCCGGGACCGGCCAGCTCGGCCAGGGCCGCCCAGGAACGCGGGTCGTCCGGGTCCGAGAGCGCCGAGAACGGGTTCGCTTCCGGGAGGTAGCGGGCGGCGAGGCCGCCGGTCGCGCCGGTCGGGTCGGAGCCGGCGAACTGGGCGAAGGGGCGGTGCGTTCCGGTCAGGGCCGTCCAGACCGGATTGTCCAGCGGAGAGGGGGAGTTGTCGGTGGGCATGGTGCGCGGGGATCCTTCCGTCGGAGCGGGGCCGCTGCGTCCGCCTTCTTGACGGCCCCCGCACGACGCCAGGAGACTGCGGGGGACGGCCGTTGCCGTCAGCGCCCGCCACGGGCAGGTTATGCCCGGGCCCCGAGGAGCAGGTGACATGCGAGCGGTGGAGACGACCGGCACACCCGGCGCGGGGGCACGGACCCTGCGGCGCTGGTGGCTGACCCGGCGCCTCCACATCGACCTGCTGCGCGTCTGCAGTTCCTTCGCCGCACCGCGTCGCTGACCGACCACACCCCCTGCCGGCTCCCGCCGGTTTCCCGGGCCGCACCCGCCTTCCGGCGTGCGCCGGGTCCCACGGGCTGCCCGCACCCGGGGTGAGGCCGCTCCGGGGCCGCCCACCGGCGCGCCCGCCGACCTGCCACCGGCCCGCCCTCCCGTACCGGCGACCCCGGGCCTGTCGCCCTGACCTTCCGGCCCCACCGCTGCTGCCCGCGCCCGCCTGCCCGCGCCCCCACCTCCGTCCGTCCCGCCCACCCGCGCCCACCCGTCCCCGTCCGTCCTGCCCGTCCAGGTCCCCGCCCCGCCCGTCCCCGCCCCGTACCGGCAGTCGCGTTCGCGCGGCGTCGGGACCGGGCCACGTGCGCGGCGGCCACCGGCCGCCCGACCCGTCCCTCCCCGGCCAGGGGAAGGGCAACAGGAGATGTCGTCATGGTTCCGATGCTCATGCCCCGCACCGCCCCCGTGCCGGCCCCGCGCGGTCGGATCGGCGCCGGGTTCTCCCCGGCCCCGCACCGCTACCACCTGTACCTCTCCACCGGCTGTCCCCGCTCGCTGCGCGTGCGGACCGCCCTCGCCCTGCTGGGCCTGACCGGCTGCGTCGGCACCACCCTGCTCGGCCCGCCCGCCACCCACGCCGCCCTGCGCCGGGCCTACGAGGCCGCCGGGCACCACTACGACGGCGCCCTCGCCGTGCCCGCCCTGTGCGACACCTGGAGCGGCCGCGTCGTCAGCAACCACACCCCCGACATCCTCGACGACCTCGCCGTCCGGCTCGCCGGCCGCCCAGACCTGAGCCCGCCCGTTCCCGCCCGGCACGCCGCTGCCGTCGGGGCCCTCCTCGACGGGGACGCGCCGCACGCCGAGCGGTCCGCCGCCCTGGACCTCCTGGACCGCCGGCTCGCCCTGCACCCGTACGCCCTGGGGGACCGGCCGACCCTCGCCGACGTGGACCTGTGGGTAGCCCTCATCGACCCGACCGTCCTGCCCGCCGCGGGGCCGCACGCCCGGTCCTACGTACGTCGGCTGCGGGCCCACCCGGCCTTCGGCGCGGCCGCCTGACCGGGGGGTTCGGGGACCCCCGAACCCCCCGGGGAGGGGGCCGCGCAACGAATCGCCGTACGGGCCGCCGAACGCGCAACGAATCGATGCGCCCAGCGCAACGGTGACGGCTTGTCGCGATCGAACGCGCGAACGTACCGTGTTACGACCCCACCCCACCTGTCACAGAGGTACGCCCATGCCCCCGCTGCGCACCGCCCTCCTCCAGAGCTCCGGACGGCTCGGCGACACCGCCGAGAACCTCAAGCAGCTCGACGAGGCCGCGGCGCGCGCCGCACAGGGCGGGGCCGGGCTCCTCGTGACCTCGGAGATGTTCCTGACCGGCTACGCGCTGGACCTCCAGGACATCCCCGGTCTCGCCGAACCGGCCGACGGCCCGTCCGCCGTCGCCGTCGGCGAGATCGCCCGCCGGCACGGACTGGCCGTCCTGTACGCCTACCCGGAGCTGGCGGCCGACGGGGCGGTCTTCAACGCGGCGCAGCTCATCGGCCCCGACGGGACGGCGCTCGCGAACTACCGCAAGACCCACCTCTTCGGCGGCTTCGAACAGGACGCCTTCACCCCCGGCGACACCCCCGTCGTCCAGGCGGACCTGGGCGGCCTCCGCGTCGGCATCATGATCTGCTACGACGTGGAGTTCCCGGAGAACGTCCGGGCGCACGCGCTCGCCGGAACCGACCTCCTCCTGGTTCCGACCGCGCAGATGCACCCGTTCCAGTTCGTCGCCGAACAGCTGGTCCCCGTCCGGGCCTTCGAGAACCAGATGTACATCGCGTACGTCAACCGGACGGGCCCCGAGGGCGAGTTCGAGTTCGTCGGCCTCAGCTGCCTCGCCGGCCCCGACGGAGTCACCCGCACCCGGGCCGGCCGCGCCGAGGAGCTCGCGTTCGCGGAGGTCGACGCCGAGCTGCTGGCCGCCTCGCGCGAGACCAACCCGTACCTGCGCGACCGCCGTCCGGGGCTCTACGCCTCCCTCGTCTGACCGTCGACACCCCTGACGCCCCCCTTCCTTCCCGCCCTGCCTGCTCTGCCCGCAAGGAGACGTACCCCCATGACGTCCACGGTGCCCACCACCGCCGTCCCGCACAGCGACGGTCAGCCCCCGATCACCATGTTCGGGCCGGACTTCCCGTACGCCTACGACGACTTCCTCGCCCACCCGGCGGGCCTGGGCCAGATACCGGCGACGGAGTTCGGCACCGAGGTCGCCGTCATCGGCGGCGGGCTGTCCGGCATCATCTCGGCCTACGAGCTGATGAAGATGGGCCTCAAGCCCGTCGTGTACGAGGCCGACCAGATCGGCGGTCGGCTGCGCACCGTCGGCTTCGAGGGCGCCGGCACCGAGGAACTGACCGCGGAGATGGGCGCCATGCGCTTCCCGCCGTCCTCCACCGCGCTCCAGCACTACATCGACCTCGTCGGCCTCGTCACCGAGCCCTTCCCGAACCCGCTCGCCGAGGCCACCCCCTCGACGGTCGTCGACCTCAAGGGCGAGACCCACTACGCCGAGACCATCGCCGACCTCCCGCAGGTCTACCGCGACGTGGCCGCCGCGTGGAACGCCTGCCTCGACGAGGGCGCCGACTTCTCCGACATGAACACCGCGATGCGCGAGCGGGACGTCCCGCGCATCCGCGAGATCTGGGCGAAGCTCGTCGAGAAGCTCGACGACGAGACCTTCTACGGCTTCCTGTGCAAGTCCGAGGCCTTCCAGTCCTTCCGCAAGCGCGAGATCTTCGGCCAGGTCGGCTTCGGCACCGGCGGCTGGGACACCGACTTCCCGAACTCCATCCTGGAGATCCTCCGCGTCGTCTACACCGAGGCCGACGACCACCACCGCGGCATCGTCGGCGGCTCGCAGCAGCTCCCGCTGCGCCTGTGGGAGCGCGAGCCCGAGAAGATCGTCCACTGGGCCCAGGGCACCTCGCTGTCCACGCTGCACGACGGCACCCCGCGCCCGGCGGTCACCCGCCTGCACCGCACCGCGGGCAACCGCATCACGGTCACGGACGCGTCCGGCGACATCCGCACCTACCGCGCCGCGATCTTCACGGCCCAGTCCTGGATGCTGCTCTCCAAGATCGCCTGTGACGACACGCTGTTCCCGATCGACCACTGGACGGCGATCGAGCGCACCCACTACATGGAGTCCAGCAAGCTCTTCATCCCGGTCGACCGCCCCTTCTGGCTCGACAAGGCCGTCGACGACGCCGGGAACCCGACCGGTCGCGACGTCATGTCGATGACCCTGACGGACCGCATGACCCGCGGCACCTACCTGCTGGACAACGGCCCGGACAAGCCCGCCGTCATCTGCCTCTCGTACACCTGGTGCGACGACAGCCTGAAGTGGCTGCCGCTGTCCGCGAACGAGCGGATGGAGGTCATGCTGAAGTCCCTCGGCGAGATCTACCCCAAGGTCGACATCCGCCGCCACATCATCGGCAACCCGGTGACCGTGTCCTGGGAGAACGAGCCCTACTTCATGGGCGCGTTCAAGGCCAACCTCCCGGGCCACTACCGCTACCAGCGGCGCCTGTTCACCCACTTCATGCAGGACCGCCTCCCCGAGGACAAGCGCGGCATCTTCCTCGCGGGCGACGACATCTCCTGGACGGCCGGCTGGGCCGAGGGCGCCGTCCAGACCGCCCTCAACGCGGTGTGGGGCGTCATGCACCACCTCGGCGGCTCCACCGACAACACCAACCCGGGCCCGGGCGACGTCTACGACGAGATCTCCCCGGTCGAACTCCCGGAGGACTGACCCCCCGGCACCACCCACGACATCGGGCCGCCCCCACGCGAACAGCGCGTGGGGGCGGACCGATGTCGTGCTCAGTCCTGGGGCGGGGTGGATTCTTCGATGCCCGCGAGGATCGTCCGCGACAGCCCCAGCGCGAATTCGATGTCCTTGCGCTTGAACCTTGAGGGGTCCAGCGCGTAGGTCTCCCGGCCCCGCTCGGAGGTGAACCGGTCTTCGGGGATCCGGTCGGCGCCCTCCGGCAGGAACTTGGCGACCTCTTCGAGCGCGGCGAGCGCGTACGCGGTGCCAGGCCGCAGCTCGTGGTGCGTGTCGCGAGGGGTGTTCAGGAGCCGCAGACCGGATTCCTCCGCGACCTCGTCGTGGACCCACAGGAACTCGCCCGGGTCGATGATCTGCGAGGGCTCGGGTCCGCCGAAGGAGGGCGGGGGGACGGGCCGGTCGTCGTTCATCGTGAACGCGTACGAGCGCGTACGGCCGCATTGCGGGCAGGTGCCCTCGTAGACGCTGACGAGGACGCCCTCCCGGTCCTCCAACCGGTGCTCCCGATCGAACGCTGTCGCGCCGCACACACAGGCACGCAGGTCCATGTAGAGGTGCGCTTCCTGCGACGAACGGGCGATCAACATGCCATGATCATAAGGCTTTCGGGGCGTCAAGTGGGGGACTGCCCGAGGGGCCCGGGGCGGCCGTGGCCCCGTACGCGGCGGTCGCCGAACGGGCCGGAGCCGCCGCGGCGGCGGCCGTCTCCTCGGGGCGCTTCGCACCCGAGGACGTCAGGGCCCTGCACGCCGTGGCGCAGCGGGCCCGGGCCTGTCGACCTGATCGGCACCCGGCCCGCCCGGCCCGCCGCTCATCGCGGCGGCGCCCGCGTGACCCGGCAGGGGGCCTTCGGCCGTCGGTCATCGGAGGGCGGGGGCCCACGGGGTGCGGTGGGGGGTCGTGGCCGTCGGGGTGAGGAGGCAGCGGCCCACCAGGCCGACGCCCGCGTCCAGGGACGCGCGGAACTCCTCGGCCAGGTCCGGTGCGCGGCGCAGCGTCCACAGCAGCCGGGCGGCCGACCAGGCGCCGTCGCGGGCGCGTTCCAGGCTCCAGGAGCCGAGCAGGTGCGTCAGCGGATCGGCGACCTCCAGCAGGTCGGGGCCGGGCATCAGGTCCTCCCGGATCTGCTCCTCCAGGGCCACCAGGGTGTCCCCGACCCGGTCGAAGTCGGCCTCCAGGGCGGCCGGCGCGCAGTCCAGTGCCCGGCACGTCGACACCACCGCCAGCGCCAGGTCGTGGCCGATGTGCGCGTTGATCCCGGCCAGCGCGTGCTGGAGCGGCCGCACCCCCGGGTGGCGGCGGTACTGGAGCAGTGGCCGCCAGCAGGCCGGCGCCCGGTCGGCCTCCACCGCCCTCAGGTAGTGCTCGGCGAACCGTACGCTCAGGGTCCGTGCGGTCCGGGGCGCGGGGAACTCCCCGCGTTCGATGCGGTGGTGCAGGGTCTGCGTCACCGTCAGGTACACCCGGTTGAAGACGGCGACGCCGTCCTGCGCGGGGAGCCGCTCGTCGAGGGCGCGCATCCGCGCGAGTACCGCTTCCATGGGGGCAGCGTCGCAGCCCGGGCGGGCCGTGCGGGGAACTTGGCCGTGGGCTTCCCCGGTTCGGGCGAAACTCCGTCAACCCCGCTTGTCGCCGGAGTCGTCGGCGGCGCCGGCGGAGCCCTCGTCGTACGCCGAGGTGCCCGAGTCCAGCAGTGGTTCCTGTGCCTTCAGGTGGGCCGGGGCGAAGTAGCGCAGCGTGTGGTAGCCGGTGATCACCACGATGGTGCCGAGGGCGATGCCACCCAGCTCGAAGCTGTCGGTGATCTGCAACTTGACCCCGCCCACACCGATGATGATGCCCGCGGCGGCCGGCACCAGGTTCAGCGGATTGCGCAGGTCGACGCGGCCGTTGAGCCAGATCTGGGCGCCGAGCAGGCCGATCATGCCGTAGAGGATCACGGTGATGCCGCCCAGCACCCCGCCCGGGATCGCGGCGACGACCGCGCCGAACTTGGGGCACAGGCCGAAGAGCAGCGCGAACCCGGCCGCCGCCCAGTAGGCCGCGGTGGAGTAGACGCGGGTGGCGGCCATCACCCCGATGTTCTCGGAGTAGGTGGTGTTGGGCGGGCCGCCGACCGCCGTGGAGAGCATCGACGCGGCGCCGTCCGCCGCGATGGCGGTGCCGAGCTTGTCGTCGAGCGGGTCCCCGGTCATCTCGCCGACGGCCTTGATGTGCCCGGCGTTCTCGGCGATCAGCGCGATCACGACCGGCAGCGCGATCAGGATCGCCGACCACTCGAAGGCCGGCGCGTGGAAGGACGGCAGCCCGATCCACTCGGCCTTGCCGACGCCGGTCAGGTCGAGGCGCCAGTGGTCGACGGCCTCCGGCCCGCCCATTGGAGAGTGGATCCGGCCGAAGACCAGGTCGAAGATCCAGGAGATCGCGTACCCGAAGAGCAGCCCGAGGAAGATCGCGATGCGCGACCAGAACCCGCGCAGGCACACCACCGCGAGGCCGGTGAACAGCATGGTCAGCAGTGCCGTCCACTGGTCCTGCGGCCAGTACGTCGCGGCCGTCACCGGCGCCAGGTTGAAGCCGATCAGCATCACGACCGCGCCCGTCACCACCGGCGGCATGGCCGCGTGGATGATCCGCGCGCCGAACCGCTGGACGGCCAGGCCCGCCAGGAACAGGGCTGCGCCGACCACGAACACCGCGCCGGTGACGACGGCGCTGTCCCCACCGCCCGCCCGGATGGCCGCCGCGACGCCCACGAAGGACAGCGAGCAGCCCAGGTAGGAGGGGACCCGGCCGCGCGTCGCGAGCATGAAGATGGCCGTCGCGACACCGGACATCATGATGGCCAGATTGGGATCCAGGCCCATCAGGACCGGGGCGACGAAGCTCGCGCCGAACATCGCGACGACGTGCTGGGCCCCGAGCCCGGCGGTGCGCGGCCACGACAGCCGCTCGTCCGGCCGTACCACCGCGCCGGGGGCGGGGGTCCGCCCGTCTCCGTGCAGGGTCCAGCGCACGCCGAAGCCCATGTTCCACCACTTCCGTTCCCGCAGCCCGTCTAGCATCCTGGCGGTCCGCCGCTCGCTCACCGCGGCGCGCCAGCCGCCATGTTACGGGCCGATAGGTGCTGGTTCGTCCCGATTGATGGGATCGGTCGAGCCCGCCGCCTGCTTCGGCCGCAGCACGGCGGCCCCCAGAACCAGCGCGAACGCCAGCACCGTGACCAGCCCGAACGACACCACCAGCGAGGTCGCGTCGGCGACCGCGCCGATCGCCGACGGCGCGATCAACCCCGAGGTGTAGGTGATCGTGGCGACGCCCGCGATGGCCTGGGCCGGGGCCGGCCCGCTGCGGCCCGCCGCCGCGAAGGCCAGCGGAACCACCACCGCGATGCCGAGCCCGATCAGCGCGAAGCCCGCCA
Organism: Streptomyces sp. NPDC001568; assembly: GCF_042893755.1. Lineage (NCBI taxonomy): Bacteria > Bacillati > Actinomycetota > Actinomycetes > Kitasatosporales > Streptomycetaceae > Streptomyces > Streptomyces sp. NPDC001568. The sequence goes on from NZ_JBIAVF010000012.1 coordinate 229,694, forward strand.
GGGCCCCCGCCGGATGCCGGACCGCGACCACCAGCACGCCGCCCAGGGTGGCCAGTACGCCCCCCGCCCGTACGGTGCGCACCGCCCCGAACCGGTCCACGACCCGGTCCCCGACGAGCCGCGCCACGGCCATGGTCAGCGCGAAGGCGGTGGTGGAGGCGGCGGCCAGGCCCGCGTCCGTGTGCAGCACGTCCCGCAGGTACACCGCCGACCAGTCCAGGCTCGCCCCCTCGGCGAAGACCGCGCAGAAGCCGATGGCGCCGATCAGCAGGGCCGACCTCGGCGGCAGCGTGAAGTGCGGCGGCGCCTGCGCCTCCTGATCGCCCTTCAGGTCCAGCACGCCCCGCACGGCGACCAACCCGACCGCGGTCAGGGCGAGCGCGACCACCGCGTGGTGCAGCCGGGCATCGGCCCCCAGGTGCGCGGCGACCGTACCGGCGGCCGAACCGAGCAGCGCGCCCACGCTCCACATGCCGTGCAGCGAGGACATGATCGAGCGGCCGAGCCGGTTCTCGGTCTCCACGCCGAGCGCGTTCATCGCCACGTCCGACATGCCCGCGGTGGCCCCGTACACGAAGAGCGCCGCGCAGAGGGTGACCAGGTTCGGCGCGAGGGCGGGCAGGATCAGGGACAGGGTCCACAGGCAGAGCAGCCCGCGCAGCGCGGAGCGCGCGCCGAAGCGGTGGTTGATCCGCCCGGCCAGCGGCATCGCGAGCGCCGCGCCGAGGGCGGGGAAGGCGAGGGCGAGGCCCAGGGTGCCCGAGCCGAGCTGGGCGTGGTCCTGGATCCACGGGATGCGGGTGGCGAAGGAGCCGGTCACGGCGCCGTGCGTGCAGAAGACGGCGGCGATCGCGAAGCGGGCGTGGCGCAGTCGCGCCGGGCTGAGGTCGGTGTCCCCGGTCATGGACGTAAACTATCAGGGACCCTTCCTGATGGTTAGTGCCGTGAACCTCCCTAAGATGGGCGCCGTGACCCCTGCCAAGGTGCTGACGACCGCCGCCGCCCCGTCCCCCGCCTCGCCGAGCACGGCCCGGGCCATGAACGACCGGCTCGCGCTGGAACTCCTCCAGGCCGAGGGGCCGCTGACGGCGGCCCAGCTCAAGCAGCTGACCGGGCTGTCCCGTCCTTCCGTCGCCGACCTCGTCGAGCGGCTCGCCGGCGCGGGGCTCATCGAGGTCGTGGGGGAGTCGGGCGAACAGCGCCGCGGCCCCAACGCCCGCCTGTACGGGATCGTCGCCCGCCGGGCCCACCTGGCCGCGCTGGACGTACGGACGGACAGCGCGACGGCGGTGGTCACCGACCTGCTCGGCCGGCCCCTGGCCCGGGCGGCGCTGCCCGTCGACGCCGTCGAGGAGGCGGTGGCGCGGCTGGAGGCACTGACCCGCGAGGCGGGCGCCGAGCGGCTGCACACCGTCGTCGTCGGCGCGCCGGGCCTGGTGGCCCCGGCCAGCGGCGAGCTCGGCGACACCATCGGGCTGCCGTCCTGGCACCGGGACCTGGTGACGGCCCTCCAACGGCGGCTGCCGGCCAAGGTGGTGGTGGAGAACGAGACCAACCTGGCGGCCTTGGCGGAACAGCGCGTCGGCGCCGCCCGCGACCTGGACTCCTTCGTCCTGCTGTGGCTCGGCGCCGGGGTGGGCGCCGCCGTCGTCCTGGACGGCCGGCTGCGCCGGGGCGCCTCCGGCGGGGCCGGCGAGATCGGCTTCCTCCCGGTCCCCGGCACCGCCGGGCTGCCCTCCGCGGGCGACTGCGGCGACGGCTTCCACGCCTTGGCGGGGCGTGCGGCGGTGACGGCCCTCGCGGTGGAACACGGCTTCCGCGGACCGGTGGAGGAGGCCGTCGCCGGGGCGGCGGGGGACGCCTTCCTCGACGCCCTCGCCGAACGGCTCGCGCTCGGGGCTGCGGCCGTCGCGGCGATCCTCGACCCGGGCTGCGTGGTGCTCGGCGGTGAGCTCGGCCGGGCGGGCGGCGCCGCCCTCGCCGCCCGGGTCGAGCGCCGCCTCACCACGCTGACCCCCGTCCCGACGACGGTCCGCGCCACCGCCCTCGGCGGCCCGGCCGTCATGGAGGGCGCCCTCCTGGCCGCCCGCGAAGCCGCCCAGACGATCCTCTTCGGCACCTGACGGGTCGCGGCGCGTGTCCCCGCCGCACTCCCGCCCCGGCTTCCGTCCCGCCCTGCGCCCCGGCGCCCACGCCCGCCCGCCCCCCGCTCAGCCCCGCACGCCCCGCAGGTACTCCGCGAAGGTGGTTCGGCCCACCGCGTGCGACGGGGCCAGGTTGCCGCCGGCGCGGAACGCCGCGTACGTCTTCCCGGCGAGCGGGACCGCGACCACCCGGCGCCGCCTGCCGGTCGCCGCGAGGCGGGCGCGGCCCAGCTCGGGCAGGCCGCGCACCTCGGGGCCGCCCATGTCCGGGACCCGGCCCGCCGGGCGGGGGACCGCCAGCTCCGCGAGCCGGTCCGCGACCTCGGCCGCGGCGATCGGCTGGACCCGTACGCCCTTCGGCAGCAGGGCCACCGGCAGTTTCGCCGCCGCGTCCACCAGCTGCGCCACCAGGTCGTGGAACTGGGTGGTCCGCAGGATCGTGATCCCGAGCCCGGAGGCTTCCAGCAGCCGTTCCACCGCCAGCTTCGAGCGGTAGTACCCGAGCGGCACCACGTCCACCCCGACGATCGAGACGTACACGAGGTTGGTGACGCCGCCCGCGCGCCCGGCCGCCGCGACCAGGTGCCGGGCGGCCGTCTCGTCGCCCCCGCGCGGGCTGCTCGCGCAGTGGACGACCACGTCGACGCCGGCCATCGCCGCGTCCAGTCCCTTGCCGTCCCGCAGGTCGACCGGGTGGTCCTGCGCGTGCCGGCTCAGTACCCGGACCTCGTGGCCCCGGTCCCGCAGCCGCTCGACGACGAGGGCTCCGAGGTTCCCGGTGCCACCGGTGACGAGGATCGTGCTCATGGCGTGTCCGTCCTTTCCACGGGGGTGCGTACACCAGTGGGACAGAACGGGCCCGCGAAACGTGACAGCCCCGCGGCGGACATCCGAAAACCCGCGGCGGAATCCGAAGAAGGTGCCCCGCACGCACGAGGACCCGGTGGCCGCCGGGCCACCGGGTCTCATGCTCGGCGTTCAGTGGTGCTCAGGCACCGGGTGTCAGCAGGCGCCCTGGTCCTTCCAGACGCCCCACTCGCCGGTGGTGCCGGGAGCCTCGTTCTGCGTCCACCACTGGGCCTTCCAGTTGCGGCCGTTGTGCGAGACGACGTTGCCGGTGTTGTACACCTGGCCGGCCACGTACGCCGGGTTGGTGCACGTGCCGCCCGGCGGGGTCGTCGGAGGCGTGGTCGGCGGGGTCGTCGGCGGCGTGGTGGGCGGGGTGGTCGGGGGAGTGGTCGGCGGCTGCGTGCCGCCCGGCTCCACGACCGTGGTGCCGCGCGCCAGGTCACCGGCGAAGGCGTACGTCGTACCGGAGATGTTCACCGTCCAGTTGGACGGGGTGGACACCGGCAGGTAGTAGTTGAAGGCCAGGTCGACCGAGGCGCCCGGGGCGAGCGACTGCCACGCCGGGAGCTTCAGCGAGACCCGGTGGAAGTCGCCCTTCAGACCGCCCACGTTGCTGCCGGTGTGGTCGCTCTTGATCACCTTGGTGCCGAAGCCCGACTGGTCCGAGGCGTTGCTCGGGGCCGAGGTCGAGTAGTCGAACTGGAACTCGGTGCCGCCCGGCAGCGCCGACTTCGTGTTGTTGGTGATCTTGACCTTCGGGGTGAGCGGGTAGTTGGAGTCGCCGAGCTTGAACTCGGTGAACTCCGCCTTCACGTCCACGGCCTGGGTCGGCAGCGCGGTGTTGGACTTCTTCGCGCCGTACGGGGTGGCCGCCTTGAACTTGTCGTACATCAGCGTGGTGAGCGTGTCACCGATCTCGTACTGGCCCTTGGCGGCGTTCCAGCCGTAGTCGCCCGCCATCTCCCACACCATGGTGCCGCCGATGCCGCGGTTGACCACGTAGTCCGCCTTCGCGGCGACCGACTGCTCGTCCTCGGTGGAGAGGAAGACCTTCTTCTGCGCGTTCCACAGCCACGGCGCGACCAGCGTCGAGTCGTACTTGCGGACGTAGGTGCCGGTCAGCGTCGTGTTCGCCGGGAATCCGTACTTGGTGACGTAGTCGCCGACGATCCCCTTCTCCAGGTTCTTGGCGTGCCACATCGGGTTGGAGCCCGCCGGGGACTCGACCCCGTTGGTGTCCTTGTCGTGCCACAGGTTGTCGATGCCGGTCGCGCCGTCACCGCACTTGGTCAGACCCGCGCCGGCCGGGCAGGTGGTCGCGGAGGCCTTGCCCCACAGCCCGTCGGTGCCGCCCTGGACGTTCTTGTGGCCGCGGGTGTAGTACGGCAGGCCGATGTTGATGCGGCCGGCCGGCATCGAGCCGCGGAAGTAGTGGTAGGCCCAGTCGGTGTTGAGGTAGCCGATGCCGCCGTACTGAGAGCTGCCGTAGACGTTCGCGGCGGCCAGCTCGGCGTCCTTGCCGTCGTCGAACAGCGAGGCGTTCGGGCCGACGTACTCGTTCCACGCACCGTGCAGGTCGTAGGACATGATGTTGACGTAGTCCAGATACTTCTGCATCTGGAAGGTCTCCATGCCCCGCAGCAGGTAGCCGGAGGAGGGGGCGGCGACGGTCAGTATGTAGTGCTTGCCGTCGGTGGCGCCGGCCCGGTCGAGCTTCTCGCGCAGGCTCTTCATCAGGGCGTCGTAGCCCTTGACCAGGCCCGCGCGGCGGGCGTTGGCGAGCTGCCAGTCGAGCGGGTTGCCCGCGTCCTTCATCGTGGTCGGGTACTCGTAGTCGATGTCGACGCCGTTGAACCCGTACTTGCGGATGAAGTCGACGGAGGAGTTCGCGAAGGTGTCGATGCCGGCCTGGTTCACCGAGCCGTCGGCGTTGGTGGCCATCGAGTAGAAGCCGCCGGAGTTGACCCGGTTGCCGTCGTCCCCGAAGTAGCCGCCGGTCTCGGCCCAACCACCCACCGAAATCAGCGTCTTGACGTTCGGGTACTGCTTCTTGAACTTCGTCAGCTGGTTGAAGTGGCCCTTGTAGGGGAGCGACGGGTCCATTTCCGCACCCGCGACGCCCGGCCAGGTCATCCCGGTGGCCGCGTTGTTCGCGTTGTCCGCGCCGACGGAGATCTTGTTGTCGGAACCGACGTGCGCGAAGGCGTAGTTGATGTGCGTGATCTTCGACCACGGGATGTTGTTGGCGAGGTAGGCGGGGGTGCCGTCCTTGCCGGTGCGCCAGCCGGTGAAGTAGCCGATGACGCGCCGCTGGTGGTCGGCGCCCATCTTCTCGCGGCCTTCGGAGTCGTAGACCGAGCAGTACGGAACGTCGACCCCGGGGGTCTTGTACAGCCCGTCGGGGCGACAGCTCTCGTTGTCGGCGGCGTGCGAGACGCCTGCGGAGAGCCCGCCGACCAGCAGGCCGGCGATGACGGCACCGGATGCCAGCAGCATCGCTCTCGTACGAGTGGGGGACAGCATTGTGCCTCCTGGGGAGGGGAGGATGGCAGGACACAACGTGCAGCAACAAGCAGAAAAATGGCGCTGGTTGGCCTGAGACGTGCGCACGTCGGCAGGGCCGGCTCCCGGGGAAGATGAAGGGAACGTTAAGAGGACTAGACCAACCCGTCAATAGGTCTGGACCAACGGCCGCTCGGGAGTGCCGGTCCGGCGCGTGCGGGACGCGTGCGCCGCGCCGGCGGGGCACGGTCACGCCGCCGGCGACGCGTGCGCCCCGGCGCCGCCGGATGGCTTACAGGTCGCGCGCCGCCACCGCTCGAGAACGGCTTGTTTGTGACCCAGGCCACAGCGATTCACTCGCATGGCCGCCGATCACCCGTGGCAGACTGGCCCTAGTACCAGTAGCAGCGCACTCCGGGGTCGGTGCAATTCCGAACCGGCGGTTATAGTCCGCGACCCGTCCGCAGCCAGCGGCCGGTTGACCAGGTGAAATTCCTGGACCGACGGTTAAAGTCCGGATGGGAGGCAGTGCGCGGCGGGCCAGTCACCGGTACGCCGCCGTCGGCGGTCCAGCAGCGTATCCCCACCGGATACGTCTCGAACGGACCGTGCATCCGGCCCAGGCGTCCCCGCGTGTGCTACCCGCTTCATCTGTCGTATCCCGACAGGCCCCGGAGTCCGTGCCCGATGAGGCAGGAGGACCCGGTGGCGACACACGCCGCGCAGGCAGCACCCGACCCGAGCGTCACCGCCATGCGTCGGGCCATAGGGCTCGCCGCCCGCGGACTCGGCTCCACCAGCCCCAACCCCGTCGTCGGCTGCGTCATCACCGACCCCGCCGGCAACGTCGTCGGCGAGGGCTGGCACCAGCGGGCCGGCGGCCCGCACGCCGAGGTGAACGCCCTGCGCGCCGCGGGCGACGCCGCCCGAGGTGGCACCGCGTACGTCACCCTCGAACCCTGCAACCACACCGGCCGTACGGGTCCCTGCGCCCAGGCCCTCATCGACGCCGGCGTCAGCCGCGTGGTGTACGCCGTCGCCGACCCGAACCCGCAGGCCAGCGGCGGAGGCGCCACCCTGCGCGCCGCCGGGATCGACACCGGGGCCGGGCTCCTCGCGGACGAGGCCGAGGAGGGCAACGCCGCCTGGCTGACCTCCGTACGCCTCGGCCGCCCCCACGTCCTGTGGAAGTACGCGGCCACCCTCGACGGCCGGACCGCGGCCGCCGACGGCACCAGCCGCTGGATCACCTGCGCCGAGTCCCGCGCCGACGTCCACCGGCTGCGCGCCGAGGCCGACGCCGTCGTCGTCGGCGCCGGAACCCTGCGCGCCGACGACCCGCACCTCGCCGTGCGCGGCGTCGAGGGAGCGGTCCAGCCGCTGCGGGTCGTCCTCGACACCCACGCGGGCGTCCGCCCCACCGCACGCGTCCTCGACGACGCCGCCCCGACCCTGATCGCCGTCGGCAAGGACGCCGACACCGACCACCTGCCCGGCGTGGACCTGGTCCGACTGCCCCACGACGAGCGCGGGCTGTCGATCGAGGCCCTGCTCGCCGAACTGCACGGGCGTGGCGTGCGCTCCGTCCTCCTCGAAGGCGGCTCCACCCTGGCGGGCGCCTTCGTCGCCGCCGGCGCCGTCGACAAGGTCGTCGGCTACCTCGCGCCCGTCCTGCTCGGCGCCGGCCCCGCCGCCCTCGCCGACGCCGGGATCACGACCATCACCGAGGCACTCCGGCTCACCCTCACCGGGACGACCCGCCTCGGCACGGACATCCGCATCACCGCCACACCCACACACCCCTCCCGCCCCACCGCCCCCAAGGAGCACTGAGTGTTCACCGGAATCGTCGAAGAACTGGGCGAGGTCACCGCCGTCGAGCCGCTCGCCGAAGCCTCCCGCTTCCGCCTGCGCGGCCCGGTCGTGACCGAGGGCGCCAAGCACGGTGACTCGATCGCCGTCAACGGCGTCTGCCTGACCGTCGTGGAGAGCGCCGACGGCGAGTTCACCGCCGACGTCATGCAGGAGACCCTGAACCGCTCCAGCCTCGGATCCCTCACCCAGGGCTCCCGGGTCAACCTGGAGCGCCCGATGGCCCTCGGCGGGCGCCTGGGCGGCCACCTGGTGCAGGGACACGTGGACGGCACCGGCGAGATCCTCTCCCGCACCCCCTCCGAGCACTGGGAACTCGTCAAGGTCGCCCTCCCGGCGCACCTGGCGCGGTACGTCGTGGAGAAGGGCTCGATCACCGTCGACGGCGTCAGCCTCACCGTCGTCGAGGCCGGCGCCGACCACTTCACCATCAGCCTCATCCCCACCACCCTCGCGCTGACCACCCTGGGCATCAAGCAGCCCGGCGACCGGGTCAACCTGGAGGTCGACGTCCTCGCGAAGTACGTCGAACGCCTCATGGCCGCCGGCGTCGACCCGCTCCACACCGAGGGGGAGCAGCGATGAGCGCCCTGACCTGGCTCAACGCGGAGGCCTTCGAGGTCTTCGGGCAGAAGGTCATCTGGTCCGACATGATCGGCAACCTGATGGGCCTGGCCGCCCTCGCCCTCGGCTGGCGGCGCTCCATATGGACCTGGCCCGCCCAGCTCCTCTCCGGCCTGATCCTCGTCGCCGCCTACGCCTCCGCGCAGCTCGCCGGCGGCATCGGCAAGCAGCTCCTGGTGATCTCCGTGGCGATCTGGGGCTGGCGCGCCTGGCAGCTCGGCCGGCAGAAGGCCCAGGACGGCTCCATCGCCGTGCGCACCGCCACCTGGAAGGAGCGCGGCCTGCTCCTCGCCGGAGCGGCGGCCGGCACCCTCGCCGTCGGCGGCCTGTTCACGCTCGTCCCGTCGCTGTCCTGGAGCCCGTGGGCCGACGCCTACATCTTCGTCGGCACGATCGTCGCGATGGTGGCCCAGGCCCGCGGCCTCGTCGAGTTCTGGTTCGCCTGGCTGCTCGTCGACCTGGTGGGCGTCCCCCTCGCCTTCAACAGCGGCCTGGCGTTCTCCGGCCTCGTCTACGTCGTCTACTTCGCCCTCGTCCTGTGGGGCGCGTACGACTGGTACCAGCGCTCGCGCACCACCCCTGCCCCGGCCCTCGAAGGAGCAACGGCATGACCACCCTCAAGCCCGTGCCGGACGTGCCCGAAGCCGAGCCGCGGGAGACCTTCCGGCTCGACCCCGTCGAGCAGGCCATCCGTGACATCGCCGCCGGTCGGCCGATCGTCGTCGTCGACGACGAGGACCGCGAGAACGAGGGCGACCTCGTCATCGCCGCCGAGAAGGCCACCCCCGAGATCATCGCGTTCATGATGAGCGAGTGCCGCGGCCTGATCTGCGCGCCCATGGAGGGCTCCGAGCTGGACCGGCTGGAACTCCCGCAGATGGTCCAGCACAACACCGAGTCCATGCAGACGGCCTTCACCGTCTCCGTCGACGCGAGCGCCGCCCACGGCGTCAGCACCGGCATCTCCGCGGCCGATCGGGCCACCACGCTGCGCCTGCTGGCCAACGGTGTGAGCGAGCCGTCCGACTTCGTCCGCCCCGGGCACGTCTTCCCGCTGCGCGCCAAGCCCGGCGGCGTGCTGGTCCGCAACGGCCACACCGAGGCCGCCGTCGACCTCGCCCGCCTCGCGGGCCTGCGCCCGGCCGGCGCCATCGTGGAGATCGCCGGCGAGGACGGCGTCATGCTGCGGCTGCCCGAACTGATCCCCTTCGCCCGCAAGCACGGCCTGACGATCATCTCCATCGAGGACCTGATCGCCTACCGCCGCTCCGCCGAGCCCACCGTGCGCCGCGAGGCCGAGGTCAGCCTGCCGACCGCGTTCGGCGCGTTCACCGCGTACGGCTTCCGCTCCACCGTGGACGGCGTCGAGCACGTCGCCCTCGTCCACGGCGACATCGGCGACGGCTCGGACGTCCTGGTCCGCATGCACTCCGAGTGCCTCACCGGCGACATCTTCCAGTCCCAGCGCTGCGACTGCGGACCCCAGCTGCACGCCTCCATGGGCCGCATCCAGGCGGAGGGCCGCGGCGTCGTCGTCTACCTGCGCGGGCACGAGGGCCGCGGCATCGGACTGCTCTCCAAGCTGCGCGCCTACGAACTCCAGGAACGCGGCCGCGACACCCTGGACGCCAACCTGGAACTGGGACTCCCCGCCGACGCCCGCGACTACGGGGCCGGCGCCCAGATCCTCGCCGACCTCGGCGTGCACAGCGTCCGTCTGCTGACCAACAACCCCGACAAGTCCGCCGCGCTGGTCCGGCACGGCATCACGGTCACCGGCCGGGAGCCGATGCCGGTCGAGGCGGGCGAGCACAACCTGCGGTACCTGCGCACCAAGCGGGACCGGATGGGGCACGACCTGCCCTGGCTGGAGGGGGCCGTGGCCACCTCCGCCTGCGGCAACCAGTAACACCGCACACCCCGCACCACACCACGTACACACCGGCACACGAACCATCGAGGAGCAGAGCTGTGAGCGGCAAGGGCGCACCCGAACTGAGCGTGAAGAACTGCGGAGACCTCCGGGTCGCCGTGATCGCTGCCCAGTGGCACGAGAAGGTCATGGACGGGCTGGTCGACGGGGCCCTGCGGGCCCTGCACGAGCTGGGCATCGACGAGCCCACCCTGCTCCGCGTCCCCGGCAGCTTCGAGCTCCCGGTCGTGGCGAAGGTACTCGCCGGTCGCGGTTACGATGCCATCGTCGCCCTCGGAGTGGTCATCCGCGGCGGCACCCCGCACTTCGACTACGTGTGCCAGGGCGTCACCCAAGGCCTGGTGCAGGTGTCGATCGACACCGGAGTTCCCGTCGGCTTCGGCGTTCTGACCTGCGACAACGACGAGCAGGCGCTGGACCGTGCCGGGCTCGAAGGGTCGAACGAGGACAAGGGGCACGAAGCGGTCACCGCCGCCGTCTCCACCGCCATGACCCTGCGGACGGTCAGCGAACCCTGGCGCTGAGTGGCAGCGGGGGACCCCTTATTCTGAGGACCATCATGGCGAACACCTCCAAGACCTTCGAAGAGCTCTTCACCGAGCTCCAGCTCAAGGCCGCCACCGGCGACCCCAGCACCTCCCGCACCGCCGAGCTCGTCGGCAAGGGCGTCCATGCCATCGGCAAGAAGGTCGTCGAGGAGGCCGCCGAGGTCTGGATGGCCGCCGAGTACGAGGGCAAGGAAGCCGCCGCCGAGGAGATCTCCCAGCTGCTCTACCACGTCCAGGTGATGATGGTGGCGCGCGGGATCTCCCTCGACGACGTCTACGCGCACCTCTAGGCCGGAGCTCGTCCACGGGCCCCCCGCCCACACCCTTTCGCACCTACGCACCTACGCACCTACGCACCAAAGGAAGCCCCATGCTGCGCATCGCCGTCCCCAACAAGGGCTCACTCTCCGGAGCGGCGTCGGCGATGCTCCATGAGGCCGGCTACCGCCAGCGCAAGGAGTCCAAGGAACTCGTCACGGTCGACCCGGAGAACGAGGTGGAGTTCTTCTACCTCCGCCCGAAGGACATCGCGATCTACGTCGCCTCGGGCAAGCTCGACATCGGCATCACCGGCCGTGACCTGCTGCTGGACTCCGGGGCCAACGCCGAGGAGATCCTCCCGCTGAACTTCGGGCGCTCCACCTTCCGCTACGCCACCAAGCCCGGCACCGCGAAGGGCCCCGAGGACTTCGGCGGGATGACGATCGCGACCTCGTACGAGGGAATCGTCGCCAAGCACCTCGCCGAGATCGGCATCGACGCCTCCATCGTCCACCTCGACGGCGCCGTCGAGACGGCGATCGAGCTCGGCGTCGCCCAGATCATCGCGGACGTCGTCGAGACCGGCACCAGCCTGCGCAACGCCGGCCTGGAGGTCATCGGCGAGCCGATCCTCAAGTCCGAGGCGACCGTCATCCGCCGCACCGGAGCCGGCACCGACGACCCGAAGGTCGCGCAGTTCCTGCGCCGCCTCCAGGGCGTCCTGGTGGCCCGCAGCTACGTGATGATGGACTACGACTGCCGCGCCGAGCACTTGGAGCGCGCGGTCGCCCTCACCCCCGGCCTGGAGTCGCCGACGATCTCCCCGCTGCACAACGAGGGCTGGGTCGCCGTCCGCGCGATGGTCCCCGCCAAGGAAGCCCAGCGGATCATGGACGACCTGTACGAGCTCGGCGCGCGCGCGATCCTCACCACCTCGATCCACGCCTGCCGCCTCTGACAGCTTGCCCGCGGGCAGCAGACGTCCCCTCCACCTCCTCGCAGAACCGAGCGCACCCATGGCCGAGTCCGCCGCCCAGCCCGCAACGCCCACCCTGCCGGTCACCTTCCGGCCGAACCGGACGCGGGCCGTGCTGCTGAGCGTCGGGCTCGCCATGTTCGCGACGATCACCACCGTCGCGCTGCTGCTGGAGAAGCTCAGCGCGGGCGAGCGCGTCAGCTTCGTCTTCACCGCCGCCCTGCTCAGCTCCGTCCTCGTGCTGCTCAGCCGCCCCAAGGTGGTCGCCGACGAGGGCGGGGTCACCGTCATCAACCTGACGACCACCCGCCGCCTGGAATGGGCGCAGATCCTGCGCGTCAACCTCCGACCGGGCGACCCGTGGGTGTTCCTGGACCTCAGCGACGGCACCAGCCTGCCCGTCCTCGGCATCCAGCCCGGCGTCGCCAAGGCCCAGGCGATCGGCGACGCCCGCGCCCTGCGCGCCCTGGCCGAAACCAGGGGAACCGGCGCAAACGACCACTAGCCCACCGGGCCTCGCCGCTGCGTCCCATTGCGGCCGCGATCCCAGTGACTACCCTGGTGGCGGGGCGCCGCCGTGCGCCCTCCCACACGCCCCGGGACCCCGAGGCCCGTGGGCACCTGCGACCAGAGGAGTGACTCCCTCCAGCAATGGACGGATCGTCCGGTAGTACCCGCGCCGCCCTCCCCCCGGAGGCGGCGGCATGACCACCCCGCTACTCCTGCTCCTGGCGGCCTTCGCCCTGATCCTCGCCAACGGTTTCTTCGTGGCGGCCGAATTCGGCCTCGTCACCGTGGAGAGACCCGAGGCCGAACGCGCCGCCGCCGAGGGGGACCGCCGTGCCCGCACGGTCGTCGAAGCCCTGCGGGAGCTGTCCTTCCAGCTCTCCGGCACCCAGCTCGGCATCACCATCACCTCCCTCGTCGTCGGCATGCTGGCCGAACCGGCCCTCGCCGCCCTGCTGTCCGGGCCGATCGCCGCGACGGGTCTGCCCCGGGGCGCCGTCCCCGGCATCGCCGTCGTCATAGGCATGCTGCTCGCCTCCGCCGTCCAGATGGTCGTCGGCGAGCTCGTCCCGAAGAACTGGGCGGTCTCCCGCCCGCTCCAGGTGGCCCGCTTCGTCGCCGGCCCCCAGCAGGTGTTCTCCCGGGCCTTCCGGCCCGTCATCGCCGGCCTCAACTCCGTCGCGAACCGTCTCGTACGGGCCCTGGGAGTGGAGCCGACCGAGGAGATGGCCTCCGCCCGGACCCCCGGCGAACTGGTCTCCCTGGTCCGCCATTCGGCCCAGGCCGGCGCCCTCGAACAGGACACCGCCGACCTCTTCGTACGGACCCTGTCGCTGGGCGGGCTCACCGCCCAGCACGTCATGACCCCCCGCGTGAAGGTCAGTGCCCTCCAGCACACGGCCACCGCGGCCGACGTGCTGAACCTGACCCGGGCCACCGGGCTGTCCCGCTTCCCGGTGTACCGCGAACGCATCGACGAGATCACCGGGGTGGTCCACCTCAAGGACGCCCTCGCGGTACCCGAGGCGCACCGCTCCCGCACCCCCGTCGGCCGGATCTGCGTCGCTCCGCTGCTGGTGCCCGGCTCCCTGCCGGTGCAGCCGCTGCTGGAACGGCTGCGCAGCGAACAGCCGATGGCAGTGGTGGTCGACGAGTACGGCGGCACCGCCGGCGTGGTCACCCTGGAGGACATCGTGGAGGAACTCGTCGGCGAGGTCCGCGACGAGCACGACCTCGCCGAGGACGGCCACCCCGAACTGGCCGCCGCACCCCCCGAGGACGGCCGCCCCTCCTGGGAGGCCGACGGCAGCTGCCGCGTCCACACCCTGCGCCGCATAGGCCTGGAAGTCCCCGAGGGCCCCTACGAAACCGTCGCCGGTCTCGTCGCCGACCTGCTCGGCCGCATCCCCGCTCCCGGGGACCGGGCCGAACTCCCCGGCTGGAAGCTGTCCGTCCGCCAGGTCGGCCGCAACCGCGCCGAACGCGTACGGCTCGTCCGGCTGACGACGGTCCCCGCCAGTGGCCCGTACGGCTCCCTTCCCGGGGCCGACCGGAGCGGGGCCGACCGGGGCGGGGCCGACCGGGGCGCCCGGTCCGGGGCCGTCCGCGCCGCGGACCCCGCCGGAGCCCCGGCCGAGCTGGAAGGCGCTGCCCGATGAACGTCCTCCAACTCCTCTTCGCCCTGCTCCTGGTCCTCGCCAACGGCTTCTTCGTCGGAGCCGAGTTCGCGCTCGTCTCCGTACGCCGCAGCCAGATCGAGCCCCTCGCGGCCGGATCCAAGCGGGCCCGCCAAGTGCTGTACGGGCTGGAGAACCTGCCGCGCATGATGGCCGCCGCCCAGTTCGGCATCACCCTCTGCTCGATCACCCTCGGCGCGGTCGCCGAGCCCACCGTGGCCAGGCTGCTGGAGCCCGTCTTCCACGCCCTCCACGTCCCGCAGGGACTGATCCACCCCCTCGGCTACGCCTTCGCGCTGTCCGCCGTGGTCTTCCTGCACCTGGTGATCGGCGAGATGGTCCCGAAGAACCTGGCGATGGCGGCCCCGGAACGGACCGCCCTGTGGTTCAGCCCCGGCCTGGTCGCCTTCGCCCGGGTGTGCGGACCGGTCACCGCCGCGCTCGGGGCCTGCGCCGCGCTCGTCCTGCGGCTCTTCAAGGTCGAGCCCAAGGACGAGGTCGAGGCCGTCTACACCTCCGCCCAGCTCGGCCGGCTCGTCGAGGACTCCCGGCAGGCCGGGTTCCTCGGGTCGGTCGAACAGGAGCGCCTTGAGGACGCGCTGGAACTGGGCAGCCGACCCGTCACCGATGTCCTGCTGTCCCGGGAACGGCTCGTCACCGTCGGTCCGGCGGTGACCCCCCGCCAGATCGAGCAGCTGACCGTCCGCACGGGTTACTCCCGCTTCCCGGTCCGCTCCGACACCGGCGCCTTCATGGGCTACCTGCACGTGAAGGACGTGCTCGACCTGGAGGACCGCGAGCGGGCCGTGCCCCAACGGGTCTGGCGCCGGATGACCACCCTGTGCTCGACCCTCCCCCTGGACGACGCCCTCAGCGTCATGCGGCGCGACGCCACCCACCTGGCGCAGGTCGCCGACCCGGCCGGGCGCGTCCTCGGCCTCGTCGCCCTGGAGGACGTCCTGGAGATGCTGGTGGGCGAGGTCCGCGACCCCGCCCACCGCAGCTACGCCCGCAGCGCGTAGCCCCGGCCCGGACCGCGACACCGCCGGCCCGGCCCCGCCGCCCTCCGGGGCGCCGGGGTCGGGCCGGCGTCGCGTACCGCCCCGGTCAGGCGACGGCGGTCCCCTCCAGCTCGACCAGCAGGGTGGGGATCGCCAGCCGGCTCACCCCGAGCATGGTGGTGGCGGGCGCCACGCGGGCGGCCCCCAACCGCGCCGCCAGTACGCCGTAGTGCTGGAAGAGCAGGTCGACGTCCGTGGTGTGGACGTTGAGCCGCACCAGGTTCCCCAGGGACATCTCGGCGGCGCCGAGCACGGCCTCCAGGTTGTCCAGGCTCAGCGCCAACTGCGCCGCCATGTCACCGTCGTGCCGGGGCTTGCCGTCCGCGTCCATCGCGGTCTGCCCGGAGCAGTACAGGGTCCGGGTCTGCCCGGAGACGACCTCGCCCTGGTTGTAGCCCAGTTCCACCGACCACGTCCACGGGTTGACCGCCGTGCGCTGCGTCGTCATGTCCGCTCCATTCGATTCGTCGACCCCGGGTGGGTACGTACGTCCGCCCCTCGGCCCGGCCAGGGCCGTCCTCGGCGTCGCTTCGAAAAGCCTCCCAACCAATCACGACATCCTGTGTCGTGTATGCCGATAGGGTTTTCGCATGCGCGCTGATCGGCTGGTCTCCCTGGTGCTGCTGATGCGCCGGCGCGGTCGGCTGTCCGCGGCCACCCTGGCCCGCGAGCTGGAGGTCTCCACCCGCACGGTGCTGCGCGACATGGAGGCGCTGTCCGCGGCCGGCGTCCCCGTCCACGCCGAACGCGGCCGACACGGCGGGTTCGCGCTGCTGCCCGGGTTCCGGACCGAACTGACCGGGCTCAACCACGACGAGTCGCTCGCCCTGCTGGTCGCCGGATCGCGGCGCGGCGCCCAGGCGTTCGGCCTCGGCTCGGCGCTCGCCTCCGCCATGCTCAAGGTGGTCGACGCGCTGCCCGACAGCCACCGGGACACCGCGACCGGCGTGGCCGAACGCCTCCTCATCGACCCGGAGACCGACCTCCTCGCGCGCCGCGTCGTCGCCGAGGAACTGCCCGACGCAGTCGTCTCCGAGGTCAGGCGCGCGGTCTTCGCCGGACACCGGCTGCGCATCCGCTACGCGGCCACGGGCCGGCCTGCGCAGTGGCGCACGGTGGACCCGATCGGCCTGGTCACCGTGCGGGAGCGGGGCTACCTGCTGGCCACGCGAGAGGGCGCCGACCGCACCTACCGGCTGTCCCGGGTACTGGCCGCCGAGGAACTCGACGAACCCGCGCGGCGCCCGGAGCGGGTCGACCTCGACCGGGCCTGGCAGGACCGCAGCACGCGGTTCCGGACGGGCGGTGACCAGGTCACCGTGCGGGTACGCGTGGACCCGGCGCGGCGCGAGGAACTGCTGGACACCGCGCTGGACGTGCTCGCCGAAGAGGCCGACCCGGACGGGTGGCCCCGGCTGACCGTGACGTTCCAGGACGCCCGTCACGCCGAATGGGCGCTGTGGCAGCTCGCCACGCACGCCGAAGCCCTGACCCCGCAGTGGCTGCGCGCCGGCCTGCGCGAGCGCGCCGGGGCGCTCGCCGACCGCTACGGAGCCGCGCCCGACACCGGGACCGCGGGGGAGCCCGGCAACAGGCCCTAGAGCGGCGGTGACTCCGGCCGCTCCTGGGGGCCGCGGCCCGACAGGACCTCCCCGTACGCCTGCATCAGGTCCGCCAGCCGCAGCGTCGCCAGGTCGTCGCGCGAGGGCTCACCGGCGAAGCCCGCCAGCCGCAGGTCCCGGTAGGCGCAGCTCTTCTCGTACAGGGTGCGCAGGAAGCGGCCGTTGCCCAATTCGTCGATCCAGCCCTGCTCGACGACGTGCCCGCTGATGCTGCGCAGTTCCTCCACGGCCTCCTCGTCCCACCGGTCCCCGTTCGCCTCGGCCAACACGCCGCCGATCGAGGTGAGTTCCGGCGGCCGGTAGCTCGGGAAATCCACCCGCGTGGTGAACCGCGAGGACAGCCCCGGGTTCGCGCCGAGGAGCCGGTCCATCCCCGCCGGATAGCCGGCCAGGATCACCACCAGGTGGTCCCGGTTGTCCTCCGCCCGCTTCAGCAGCACCTGGAGCGCCTCGTCCCCGTACGCGTCACCCTTGCTGTAGCCGGAGTTGGACAGGCTGTACGCCTCGTCGACGAACAGCACGCCCCCGATCGCCGAATCGATCAGCTCGTTCGCCTTCACCGCGGTCTGCCCGAGGAACTCGCCTACCAGATCAGCCCGTTGAGCCTCCACCAGATGGTCGCCGCCGAGCAGCCCCAGGGCGTAGAACACCCGCCCCAGGATCCGCGCCACCGTGGTCTTGCCGGTGCCCGAGGGGCCCGAGAACACGAAGTGGCGCTTCGGCGGCTGCACCGGCAACCCCTGCGCCGCCCGCAGCCTGGCCATGTGCAGCTGCGCCGACAACGCCTTGACCTGCCGCTTCACCGGATCGAGCCCCACCATCCGCTCCAGCTCGGCGAGCGCCTGCGCCAACGCCTGCGGATCGGCGGGTCCGGCCGGCAGCCCGGCCGGGGCGCCCTGCGATGGCACGGACACCTTGTGCCGTACGCCCTCCAGCCCCCCCGTACCCGCCGACGGTACGAAACGCTGCTCGGTGGGCGGGTCCAGCGGCGTCGGCGGATCCGGGTCCACCTGCCCGTCCGCCGCGATGTCCTGGAAGGGGTCGCCGAGCGCCACCGCCGCGTAGTCCCCGCCCGCCGTCGACAGGCCGTGCCCCGCCAGCCCCTCGGTGACGTGCCCGGAGAGCCCCGCGCACCCGGCCATGTCGTCGGGGTCGCTGCTGTCGGCGATGGCCGTCAGCCGGGCCGCGGTGTCCATGAACGCCGGATCCACCCGGTGCACCGCCCGGTACAGCGGCAGGGCGGCGGCGCTGCGCCCGGTGCCCTCGTGCGCCCGCGCCAGCCAGTACCGCAGCTCCTTGCGCTGTGGCTGTTCGCTGCGACAGCGCATCAACGCCGCCGACAGCATCGGCTCGGCCTGCCCGTACATCTCCAGCCGCACCCGGGCCATCCCGCCGAACAGGCCCGCCTCGATGCCCAGCAGCGGATCGTCCACCAGCGGCTCGGTGTGCCGCACCAACTGCTCCCAGTCCTTGACCAGGTAGGCCCGGCAGGCGTGCAGGAACCGCACCTGCGGGTCGGCGTCCACCGGCGGCAGCGCGGCGAGGGCCTGGTCCAGCTCCGGCACGTGCCGGCCGTCCAGCCAGTGCGAGGCGTGGGCCAGCAGCAGGTCGCGCCGACTCTCCAGCACCGGCTGCACCCACCAGCCCAACCAGTACCAGGAGTTGAGCGTCCGCCGGTGGCGCGCCCGCTGCTCGCCGAAGCGGTCCCGGTGCGCGTACATGCGCAGCAGGGCGTTCGTGGTGTCCACGCGGAGCGCGTGCAGGCCCAGCCAGGCGTCGGCCATGGCGGGGTCGAACCTCACGGCCGTCCGGAACTCCTCCTCGGCCTGCGGATAGGCGCCCATGGTGCAGGCGTCCACTCCGCGCAGCCAGGCGAGTTCGGCCGGGGCGTGTGCGCTGCCCGGCATGCCGAAGTCCATCACATCCCCCACAAGCCAGCCCCGTGGTACGCGGCAACCCCCGCGCTGCGCACGCGAGTTGTCCACCCCGCCGATGAAATCAGGGCTGCATCGTACCTGCGGTGACGCACCTTACCCAGGGTGCGACGGGGACGGGACGCGCGTGCGCTCCGAACGCGCATGGTAACGCACGGTGAGAATCGGCGGCGGAGCGGCCCGCGGAGCGCCGGTCGGGGGCTGTGATCGGGGCAGAACGAAGCCCCCGGTCACGGGGGAACAACCGGGGGCTTCGTGTCCGCGGCGGCCTTCGCGGACCGCGCATTCAGAACGTAAGGCCGTCGCCGGGGCGTGGTCAAGCAGGTCGGAGGAGGCCCCCGGGCGCCGGTGCGCGGAGCCCGCTCAGGCCTGGGGCAGCCCGTCGCTCTCGGTGACGGAAGCGGCCGTTCCCGAGGCCGCACCAGCCCCTGAAGTCCACTCGTATCCCGTACCGCTCTGGCGTACCAGGGTGTCGGCGAAGGGGCGCGAAGGGTCGTCCGAGAAGTGCGCGCGCTCGGCGCGCTCCCATCCGTCCCAGAAGTCGGAAAGTTCGCGCCCGTCCCGGTTCCTCCCGCGCCCCCAGGAGGTCTCACGGGCGGTCTCCATCCACAGCAGCCGCGCCAGCGACGGCCGCAGGGCCCGCCGGCCGGCGCCGACCCCCTCGACGAGCACCACCGGCGCCGGCTCCAGCACCCGCTCCGGCCCGAAGCGCCGCTCCACCCAGTCGTACGGGGCCCAGTGGGCGGCCCGGCCGGCCGCCAGCGGCTCCAGCACCTGCGCGTCCAACCGGCCCCACCAGTCGAAGAGCTCCTCATGCGTGGCCACGTCGTCGAGGTGCAGCACCGGCGCCCCGTCCAAGGCGTCGGCGAGCCTGCCCGCGAACGTGCTCTTCCCCGATCCGGCGTGCCCGTCGACGCCGATCAGTCGGACCGGGCCGAGGGAGGGAGGCAGGGCGGCGAGCTCCCGCGCGAGTGACTCAAGTGACTGCTGTGGCTCCACCCGGCCAGCTTAGGGCGCTCGTTCGGAGGGGTCCGTTCACCCCGACACGTGCCCGTGGCTTCGGCCCACGGCCTGCGGGAACTGGAAGGGTGGACGAGCCGATCCACCGCACCGAGCCCTGGGGGCCAACGCCGATGACCGCACCCACGCCGCGCCGGGCCCTGCTGGCCGTCGCCCTCGCCGCCGCCACCACGGTCGGCCTTCCCGGGGGACGGGCCTCGGCCGCCCCGGCCCCGTCCTCCGAGCCGGGATCCGGACCGCTGCCCGGGCCCGCGGCCCCCGGCGCCGACGCCACCGCGACCGCCACCACCCGGACCGTCGACAACCGCTTCTGGTACTCCCTCGCCCACTGGCGGGCGGGCACCCACGACGGCACCACCGCCGTCGGCGGCGCCCGCCCCGGCCTGGAGATCGGGACCGCGGCGGGTCGCACCACCTACACCGACCCCCACACGGCCAGGAAGGCCACCTGGGAGTACGCCACCTGGACCTCGCCCGTCCACCGCTCGACGGTCCCCGCCACCGAGGCCATCGCGTCCTGGAACGCCCTCACACCCGCCGGCACCTGGATCCAGATCGAACTGCGCGGCACCTACACCGACGGCAAGGTCGGCCCCTGGTACGTGATGGGCCGATGGGCCGCCGGCGACGGCGACATCCGCCGCACCTCCGTCGACGGCCAGACCGACGGCAGGACCACCGTGTGGACCGACAGCCTGGCCGTCGACAACCCCGCCTCCGGCATCCGGATCAGGGACTGGCAACTGCGCCTGACCCTGTACCGCAAGCCCGGCGCCGACCGGAGCCCCACCGTCCGGCTGGCCGGCGCGATGGTCTCTGACGTCCCCGACCGGTTCGCCGTCGCCGCCTCCGCGCCCTCCGGGAAGGCCCACGAGCTGAAGGTCCCGCGCTACTCGCAGGAGATCCACGCCGGTCGGTACCCGGAGTACGACAACGGCGGCGAGGCCTGGTGCAGCCCCACCTCCTCCCAGATGGTCGTGGAGTTCTGGGGCGGCCGGGCCTCCGCGAAGGCGCTGTCCTGGGTCAACACCTCCTACCGGGACCCCCAGGTCTGCCACGCGGCCCGCTCCACCTACGACGCCGCGTACAAGGGCTGCGGCAACTGGCCCTTCAACGCCGCCTACGCCGCGACCTACCGGGGCCTCGCGGGCGTCGTCACCCGGCTCACCTCCCTCGCCGACCTGGAGACCCTGGTTCGCGCCGGCATCCCGGTCATCACCTCCCAGTCCTTCCGCGCCGAGGAACTCACCGGGGCGGGCTACGGAACGGCCGGCCACCTGATGACCGTGATCGGCTTCACCGCTGCCGGGGACGTGATCGCCAACGACCCCAACTCACCCGACAACCCGGCGGTCCGCCGCGTCTACAAGCGTCGGGAGTGGGAGAACAACTGGTTGCGCACCAAGCGCCACAACGCCGCCGGGAAGACCGTCTCCGGGACCGGGGGCATCTGTTACCTCTACGGTCCGGCCCGCCCGGGTCCGGTCCAGGCCGCCGCGTTGAAGGCGGTCGGCGTGTTGTGAAAATGCCCTCTGGCACGGATGGGTCAAAAGTCGGAATATGGGGATAAAGGGCACATAAGGCTTCTCGTAGGAGGCAGCCCGCCATGACCACCCATCCGAGAATCGAAAGCCACCCGGACCTCGCCGAAATGCGGACCAGGTTCGAGCGGGTGACCAGCACTCCCGCGGCGCAGGCAGTCGAGGCACTGGCCCTGATCACCGGCCTGTACCTGGCCGCCTCGCCGTGGATCGCGGGGTTCAGCGCGCTCTCGCCGCTGGCCATCAACAACCTCATCGCCGGCCTGGCGTTCTGCCTGTGCATGGGCGGACTCGGGTCGGCGTACGAGCGCACCCACGCGATGGCCTGGACGGCCGTCGCGATCGGCGCCTGGACGATCATCGCCCCGTGGGTCATCGCCGGTGAGATGGACACGACCCGCAGCGTGGTCAGCAACATCATCACCGGTGCCATCGCCCTCTGCCTCGGTCTGGCCATGGTGGCCATGGGCGGCCGCCGGCGTGACGGCATGACCTGACCGTACGCGGTACCCGCCGCCGGGTCCCGGCCGCAGCCCGCCGGGCCCGGCCGGGGCCCGGCGACGTGACGCGCGCCACCAGTGACGGACGTCCTACCGCGACGGCCGCGCACGCCGGCACATTGGACGGCATGACCGCAGACAGCGCCACCTTCAACGCCGCCGGCCCCGCAACCGTCGCCACCGGCGGGCCCGACGAGGGCTCCTCGTGGCTGGAGCACGTGCTCGGCTGGACCCTCGTGGTGGTCGTCGCCATGTTCGTCACCCAGGTCGGCTGGATGTAGCTCCCGCCGGGAGGCCCTACGAGGCCTCCAGGCGCAGCCCGTCGGTGACGATCACGTCGGAGGTCACCAGGGCCTGTTCGGCGCTGACCCGCGTCATGAAGACGAACGGCGGGATGACCGGGGGAGCGGGCAGCCCGTCGGGGCTGAACGTCACGCACAGCAGCCCCTCGATGCACCCGCTGAACCGCGTCAGGTACAAGGTCACGTCGCCCCGCAGTTCGAGGGAGCGCGCGGCCAGCCCGTACTCCTCGCCCCCGTCCCGGGTGCGCAGCCGGTAGTCGCTCAGCGACGCCGCGGCCATCTTGAGCACGAGGACCCTGCGCGGCCCGTCCACCGTGTGCACCTCGGTGACCCCGGCGAGGGCGAACCCCCGCGGCGCGAACAACGAGGTCGTGACGGTCGGGGGAGTCCGCGCGACCACCGGCGCCCCCGTCACCGACGACGCCGCCTCGGCCCGGCCCTCCGCCGGAGCGCCCGTCGCCAGTGCGGCCAGCAACGCCACCGGCAGCGCCGCGGCCATCGCCCTCGGCCCACCGCCCTCCCCGGCCCACTCCCGCGCCCCGTCCTGCGGGGCGTCGTCCCCGTCCCGGGCCCCGGAGTCCGGCGTCCACCCGAAGGCGAGGGCGCCGCCCGCGATGCCGAGGAGCATCCCGACGAGGAACCCGCCCAGGTTGGTCGCCACGAAGGACAGCACCGACAGCAGCAGCGCGTGGATCGACACGTAGGAGCGGGACTGCGGCAGGAACCACAGGAACAGCCCCGCGACGATCAGCGCGACCCCGATCCCGATGGCGGCGATCCCGCCCGGACCGAGGCTGACCAGCACGGCCAACGGGGACAGCGGCACCAGCAGCAGTTCGACCCCGCCCAGCACCAGCAGCAGCCCGCCCCAGAACGGCCGGGTGCGCCGCCAGGTCCGCAGCCGCCGCCGCCGCTCCGGCAGCGGAAGCCGCCCGCGGAGTGCTACGGGAAGCACGTGCGGCCGTCCAGGCCCACGGCGACCCGCAGACCCTTGAGCCGGAAGTTCCCGCCGGTGGCGGACCAGGCGTGTGACTTCACGCCGACCACCTCGATGTTCCCGGCCTGGAGCCCGAACCTGCCCGGCTCGCCCCGTACCCCCTCCACCTGGTCGAGCGTGGAGGCGTCCCGGCCGATCTGGGCCGTGCCGAAGGTGGCGTCGCCGTCGAGGTCCTCCCCGTCGATGATCAGGCTGCTGGCGGTCACCTCCCCGGCCGGACCGCCCGCCGTCAGCTTGAAGACCACCTTGCCCAGCGGGGTGTCCACCTGCGCGGACTGGCAGATGTCGGTGAGGGTGGCGTCCCCGATCCCGAGCAGGGCCACCGGGTGCCCCGTGCCGTCGACGGAACGGTCCGTCTGTACGTACGAGGCCAGCCCCTTGCTGGTCAGCTTCGAGGAGGAGACCTGGAAAGCGGTCCCCGAGACGGCGAAGGACGCGGCGAGCGCGCCCTGGGCCATGACCGTTCCCAGCACCCCGACCGCGACGAGCGCGGGCAGGGCGACGAGCGCCGACCTCCTCCAGTGGACCCGGCCCAACGGGGCCGATTTCCCGTCCTTGCCCATGGTGGTGCCTCCCGTACGTCGTCCGGTGCGCGGGGATGTGCGGAGGAACTGAGCCGAGCCGGCTCGGGCACGCAGGTCTGCCATACTGCGGGCATCCTGTGGCAGTTCGAGGCTAGGGCTGAATTTGAATAATAGTCAACAGCGGGGCAGGACCGGGCGTTCGCAGGTTCGGCGGGCCGAACTCATAGCCACCGGCCGCAAGTTGTTCGACAGCACCTCCTACGACGCCCTCTCCATGGACGACATCGCCAAGCAGGCCGGCGTCGCCAAGGGGCTGATCTACTACTACTTCACGAGCAAGCGCGGCTACTACCTCGCCATCGTCGAGGACTCCGTCGCCGAACTCGTCGCCCGCGCCGGCCGGGACACGGACCTCCCCGGCGTCGAGCGCGTCCGCCGCACCATCGACGGCTACCTCCACTACGCCGAGCACCACCACGCCGCCTACCGCACGATCGTCACCGGAGGCGTCGGTTCGGACGCGGAGGTGCTCGCGATCCGGGACGCGGTGCGCGAGGAACTGACGGCCACCATCGCGGAGGGCGCCTACGGCACCCGTACCGTCCCGCCGCTCGCCCGCCTCGCCCTCGTCGGCTGGCTCTCCGGCGTCGAGGGCGTCACGCTGGACTGGATCGGCGCCATGGGAGCGGAGGGGCAACCCGACCGGGCGGCCGTCGGAGCGCTGCTCGCCCGCCAGCTCCGTGCGACGCTGACCGTGATCGAGGAGTTCGTCCCGCAGTGTCCCGCCCCTCCGCCGGCACTGGACGGAGCGTCGAACCCCCTCGGCCACGGTGATGATCAAGCACCGGTGACGGAAAGCGTCTGATCGGGCATACTCAACCCGCCGCAGCCGCTCTTCGAGCCCTTCCGTGACCCGGGAGGGCCGTGTCGGTTGTGAGAGCACCGAGACCCGGCGGCGCGTCCCACACCTCACGCGTCGCCGCCGTGCCCGACCAGGGAGGAGAGCGCCGCCATGACCGACCGCGCCCCACAGACGGTGGACCGTCAGCTGCCCACCGAGGAGTCCCGCGACCTCCTGGCGCTCGTGCGCGAGATCGCCCAGAGGGAGATCCGCCCCCTCGCCTCCGACGAGGAGGAGGCCGGCCGGTTCCCCCGCGAGGTCTTCACCCTGCTGTCCGAGTCCGGGCTGCTCGGTCTCCCGTACGCCGGTGAGTTCGGCGGTGGTGAGCAGCCGTACGAGGTCTACCTCCAGGTCCTGGAGGAGCTCGCGGCGGCCCGTCTGACGGTCGGCCTCGGCGTCAGCGTCCACTCCCTGGCCTGCCACGGCCTCGCCGGCTACGGCACCAAGGAGCAGCGCGGCGCCCATCTGCCCGACATGCTCGGCGGCGGGCTGCTCGGCGCCTACTGCCTGTCCGAGCCGGCCGCCGGCTCGGACGCCGCCTCGCTCAGCACCAAGGCCGTCCGTGACGGCGACGACTGGGTGATCACCGGCACCAAGGCCTGGATCACCCACGGCGGGGTCGCCGACTTCTACACCGTCCTGGCGCGCACCGGCGTGCCGGGCCCCAAGGGCATCACGGCCTTCCTGGTCCCGGGCGACGCCCCGGGCCTGACGGCGGCCGTCCCCGAGAAGAAGATGGGCATGAAGGGCTCGCCCACCGCCCAGCTTCACTTCGACGGCGTACGGGTCCCCGACGCGCGGCGGATCGGCGACGAGGGCCAGGGCTTCACCATCGCGCTGGCCGCACTCGACGCGGGCCGCCTCGGCATCGCCGCCTGTGCCATCGGTGTCGCGCAGGCCGCCCTGGACGAGGCCCTCGCGTACGCGCTGGGCCGCAAGCAGTTCGGGCACCCCATCGCCGACTTCCAGGGCCTGCGCTTCATGCTGGCCGACATGGCCACCAAGATCGAGGCGGGCCGCGCCCTTTACCTGGCCGCCGCGCGACTGCGGGACGCGGGCAAGCCGTTCTCCCGGCAGGCCGCGATGGCGAAGCTGTTCTGCACCGACGCGGCGATGTCCGTGACCACGGACGCCGTCCAGGTCCTCGGCGGCTACGGCTACACGGCGGACTTCCCCGTCGAGCGGCTGATGCGCGAGGCGAAGGTGCTCCAGATCGTGGAGGGCACCAACCAGATCCAGCGCATGGTCATCGCCCGTCACCTGGCCGGCCCCGAAACCCGCTGACACGACCCCCGCCGGGGACTCCGGGACGGGCCGCCGCATGCGGCCCCGTGGAGGGCCGAGCCGCCCGGCGGCCGTACGCGGCCCCGCGACCCGCTCCGGGCTGCGGGCGCGCGGCCCCCGCGGGGCGGGCCTCCGCGGAGCCGCGATCCGGGCCGGGCCGTCGGACGGGGCGCCGAGCACCGCAGCCGCCGTGCGCGGCCCCGCGGCCCGGGTCCGGGCGGAGGCGGGGGCGGCCACCGCGCCCGCCCCGGCCCCGGTCCCGCCTGACGGGGTCGGCTCCCCGCCCCCGGCCCCGCCCGCGCGGTCAGCCGCCGTACAAGGGGCCGCTCGGCCAGATCGGCGACGAGGCGACCCGGTGCCATTCGGGGTCGCGCCGCCCCGGCAGGGTGCGGCCCGCCTCGGTCCAGCGGGCGATCAGGTCGAGGTAGATGGGCGGATCGGGGTGACGCTGCCGGCCCGGCTGCCGGACCTCGCCCGGCGGCCGTTCCGTCGCCGACCGGCCCGCCTGGAGGCGCTCGGCCTGCAACCGTTCGGCTTGCAGGCGTTCGGCCTGGAGACGTTCCGCCTGTCGGCGCTCGGCCTGTGACCGGTCCGCCGCCGGCGGCCGGTCCCCGAGGTGACGTTCCGCCTGCTGAACCGATTCTTCGAATCCGGGCGGTGTGGGCCGCCTGCGGCGTCCCGTCCGTGACGGGGAGGACTCAACCGTGCTCATGCCGGGGCAACGCGGCGCGTCCGCCCCGGGTAATCGCCGGCCGGCCCCGCCCATCCGTTCGACCCCTCCCACCGGCCGCCCCCGCGCACGGCCGCCGCCCCGGCGCACGCCGGGGCGCGAGGGGTGCGTCGGCGCGGGCCGGAGCCCGCCCTGGCCGACCGTGCCGCACTGTCAGGATGTGCCACAACTATGGCCCCCCGCCAAGTTTCTGACGTACCGTCATATTTGCCGTGCAGCGCCCCGCCCCCGTGCCCTGGAGGTTTGCCATGCCCGCGGACCGTCCCGTCCCCCTCGACGAATACCCCGTCCACCAGGCCCCTTTGTCGATGAAGCACCTCGTCAGCGGCGACCGCAACGCCTACGACCGCTGCATCTTCCACGTCTTCGACCACGCCGGCCGGGCCGTCCTCATCCTGGGCCTCGGGGTCTATCCCAACGCCGGGGTCATCGACGCCTACGCCACGCTGCGCACCGGTGACCAACTCCGCGCCGTGCGGGCCTCCGACGCCCTCACCGACGACCGGATGAACCTCTCCGTCGGCCCGCTGTCCGTCACCGTCGACGTCCCCCTCCGGAAGTTCACCCTCCGGTGCGACCCCGACCCGGCGGATCCCGACGGGCTCTCGTACGACCTCACCTGGACCGGCGCCTTCCCCGCCGTCTGGGAGCCCCACCACGTCCAGCGCCGCGGCGACCGGCTGATGCTGGAGGGCCGCCGCTTCGTCCAGGCGGGCGATGTCACCGGCCGCATCCGGGCCGGCGGCGAGGAGATCACCCTGACCGCGGGGGAGTGGACCGGCACCCGCGACCGAAGTTGGGGCGTGCGCCCGATCCCCGGCGAGGACGGCGGGAGGGCGGCGCAGGAGCACCGGCCCGAAGGCTTCCACTGGCTCTGGATCCCGGTCCGCTTCGAGGACCGCTTCCTCATGGTCATCGCCCAGGAGGACGCCGACGGCCACCGCACCCTCAACGAGGCCGTACAGGTCTTCCCCGAGGGCAGTGGCCGCCACGACGTCCAGCTCGGCTGGCCGCACACCGAGATCCGCTACCGGCCGGGCACCCGCCACCCCGAGAGCGCGGTCGTCCACCTCACCGATCCCTCCCGCAAGCCGCTGGAACTGGGCGTCGAGATCCTCGCCTCCTCCCCGCTCGCCGTCGGCGCCGGCTACCCGCCCGCCGACGACTGGCAGCACGGCAGCTGGCAGGGTCGCGGCTGGACCGACCGCCGCGTCTACGACCTCTCCGATCCCACCGCCCACCCGATGGCCGCCTTCGGCGTCACCGACCATGCGGCCCGGTTCACCCTCGACGGCCGGATCGGCCACGGGATCTTCGAACACGGCAGCTTCGGCCGCCACGACCCCACCGGCTTCACGGACTACTCCTCCGTCGCCCCCTGACCCCGCTGCCCGCAGCCCCGAAGGAAGGGCCGGTCATGGCCGCCACCGCTCCCCGCCCCCGCACCTCCACCCGCGAGCCCGAGGAACTCGCCCGGCGCCTCGCCGCCTGGCTCGACGTACGGCTCCCCGGCGCCCGCGTCACCAACGTCCACGTCCCGGGCTCCAACGGCATGTCGAGCGAGACCCTGCTCTTCGACATCGAACACCCGCGCACCCCGCTGCGGGAGTGCGCCCTGCGGCTCGCCGCCGACCCGGCCGCCTACACCGTGTTCCCCACCTACGACATGCCGCGCCAGCACCGCGTGATGGACCTCGTCGCCCGCCACACCGACCTGCCCGTACCGCGCGTGCAGTGGCTGGAGGAGGATCCGGCACCGCTGGGCGCCCCGTTCTTCGTCATGGCCCGCGCCGAGGGCCGCGTACCGCCCGACGTGATGCCCTACACGTACGAGGGCAACTGGCTGCACGCCGCGACCGACGCCGAACGCGCGGTGCTCCAGGAGGCCAGCGTCTCGCTGCTGGCACGCCTGCACGACGGCTTCCCGGCCGAGGAGGCGACGTTCCTGCTGCCACCGGGCGAGGGCAGTCCGCTGCGCCGACACGTCGACGCGCAGCACGCCTACTACGCGTGGGTGGTCGACGGCCTGGCCCGTTCGCCGCTCGTCGAGCGCGCGTTCGACCGGTTGGAGGAGCTCTGGCCCGCCGACGAGGGCGAACCCGTCCTCAACTGGGGCGACGCCCGCATCGGGAACGTCATCTACCAGCCCGACGGCTTCGAACCCGTCGCGGTCCTGGACTGGGAAATGGCCGCCTGCGCCCCGCGCGAGGTCGACCTGGGCTGGACGGTCTTCCTGCACCGCTTCTTCCAGGACCTGACCGTCGGCTTCGGCCAGCCGGGCCTGCCGGACTTCCTGCGCCGCGAGGACCTGGAACGCCGCTACGCGGAACTGACCGGCCACGTCCCGCGGGACATGGAGTTCCACACCCTCTACGCCGCCCTGCGGCACGGCATCGTGATGCTGCGCATCGCCTACCGGCAGGCGTACTTCGGCGAGGTCGAGGTCCCCGCGGACCCCGACGGCCTGATCCTGCACCATGCCGCACTCGCCGCCATGGTGCAGGGAACGTACTGGTAGTCCGGCTCAGGCGGCCTGCGCGTGCCGACGCATCTGTGGCGGCGGGGCCGCCGCCCACCGGACCGGACGCGAACCCGGGCCGCCCACGTGGGAGAAGGGCTGCGTCCGCCAGTCCAGGCCCTGCGGCAGGTCGATGCGGACGACGGCCTCCAGCTCCTGCTGCTCCGACTGGAGCAGGCCCAGGATGGGAAGCGCGTCCGCGACCGGCCGCCCGGTGCCCGCGCACACCGTGAGCCCGAAGGGGTTCCACGGGGTCAGGCACAGCGCGTGCTGCGGCAGGCGCTCCTCGTCCGCGACGAGGGCGATCGACTGCGCGCAGTCGGGGCAGACCGCGTGGTGGACGTCGAAGTCCTCGGATTCGAGGTGGTCGTCGTCCTCGGCGTACGCGTTGTCGAGCAGTTCCAGGGGCTCCGGTTCGGTGCGACCGGCGCGCTTGGTGTTCAGCATGGATGTATTCCCCCTTGGATGGGCCGGGCGGTCAGGTTCTTCGGCCACGGCCACAGCAAGCACTTCCCGTCGCGCGGCACGAGTAACCACACGCGCGCGGTGTACGCCCGTACACGCCTGTGGCATTCGTCACATGCCCGCCGCAGGTGCCACTTCTGCGTGGACAGCGCTGTGCCTGGAGCGGTTCTGGGCCGTAGGTTGAGCGGCTATGAGCGCAATGGAGGAGCTGGACCGCCAGATCGTTGATCTGCTCGTGCGGGACGGGCGGATGAGCTACACGGATCTGGGCAAGGCCACCGGACTGTCCACGTCGGCGGTCCATCAGCGAGTACGCCGTCTGGAGCAGCGCGGAGTGATCCGCGGCTACGCGGCCGTGGTCGACCCGGAGGCCGTCGGGCTGCCCCTGACCGCCTTCATCTCGGTCAAGCCGTTCGACCCCAGCGCGCCCGACGACATCGCGGACCGGCTGGCCGGCGTCCCCGAGATCGAGGCCTGCCACAGCGTCGCGGGCGACGAGAACTACATCCTCAAGGTCCGGGTGGCCACGCCGCTGGAGCTGGAGGACCTCCTGGGCCGACTGCGCGCCCTGGCCCACGTCTCCACCCGCACGACCGTCGTCCTCTCCACCCCTTACGAGGCCCGCCCGCCCCGGGTCTGACCCGCGGGCCGGCGCCGGCCGCCCACCCGGGTCCCGGCGGGGCCGGCCCAGGGGCCAGACTGGTCCGCATGACTGACCGCACCGCCGCCTCCGCCGACGCCGCCGGAGCCACCGCACCCGCCCGTACCGTCCTCCTGCGCGGCGGTGAGGTGCACAGCCCCGCCGACCCGTTCGCCACCGCGATGGTCGTCGAGCGCGGGCACATCGCCTGGGTCGGCTCCGAGGGCGCCGCCGACGCCTTCGCGCAGGGCGTCGACGAGGTCGTCGACCTCGACGGGGCGCTCGTCACCCCCGCCTTCACCGACGCGCACGTCCACACCACCTCCGCCGGACTCGCCCTCACCGGCCTGGACCTCACGGGCGCCCGCTCGCTGCCGGACGCGCTGGAACTCGTACGGGCGTACGCCGCTGCCCGGCCCACCGACCGGGTCCTGCTCGGGCACGGCTGGGACGCCGCCCGCTGGCCCGAACGCCGTGCCCCGCGCCGGGCGGAACTCGACGCGGCGACCGGCGGCCGCCCGCTCTACCTCAGCCGCATCGACGTCCACTCGGCGGTCGTCACCACCGCCCTGCTGGCCCTGGTGCCCGCGGTACGGCCCGACGGGGACGAGCCGCTGACCCGCGACGACCACCACGCCGTGCGCCGGGCGGCGCTGGCCGCGGTCACCCCCGCCCAGCGCGCGGAGGCCCAGCGGGCCGCCCTGGACCGGGCGGCCTCCCTCGGCATCGGCTCCGTGCACGAGTGCGGCGGACCGGACATCTCCTCCGAGGAGGACTTC
Organism: Streptomyces sp. NPDC001568; assembly: GCF_042893755.1. Taxonomy (NCBI): domain Bacteria; kingdom Bacillati; phylum Actinomycetota; class Actinomycetes; order Kitasatosporales; family Streptomycetaceae; genus Streptomyces; species Streptomyces sp. NPDC001568. Next base: position 260,404 of record NZ_JBIAVF010000012.1, read on the forward strand.
ACGGCCCTGCTGGAGCTGGCGGCCGAGCGCCCGGGACCGCGGGTCTTCGGCTACTGGGCCGACCGGGACCTCGACCGGGCCAAGGCGCTCGGAGCGGTCGGCGCCGCCGGTGACCTCTTCGTGGACGGGGCGCTCGGCTCCCACACGGCCTGCCTGCACGCCCCGTACACCGACGCCCCGCACACCGGGACGGGCTACCTGAGCGCCGCCGAGGTCGCCGAGCACGTCGCGGCCTGCACACGGGCCGGCCTCCAGGCCGGGTTCCACGCGATCGGGGACGCCGCCCTCACCGCCGTCGTCGACGGGGTCCGCGCGGCGGCCGAGGAGGTCGGCCCCGCCCGGATCCGGGCGGCCCGGCACCGCGTCGAGCACGCCGAGATGATGACCCCGGCGACCATCGCCGCCTTCGCGGAACTCGGCCTGACCGCCTCCGTGCAGCCCGCCTTCGACGCGGCCTGGGGCGGGGAGGACGGCATGTACGCGGACCGGCTGGGCGCTGACCGTGCGCGGACCCTGAACCCGTACGCGGCCATGCTCAAGGCCGGCGTCCCGCTCGCCTTCGGCTCGGACGCGCCCGTGACCCCCCTCGACCCGTGGGGGACCGTCCGCGCGGCCGCCTTCCACCGCACCCCCGAGCACCGGATCTCCGTACGGGCCGCCTTCGCGGCGCACACCCGGGGCGGCTGGCGGGCCATGGGCCGGGACGACGCGGGCGTCCTCGTTCCCGGGGCCCCCGCCGACTACGCCGTCTGGCAGACCCGGGAGCTGGTGGTCCAGGCCCCCGACGACCGGGTCGCCCGCTGGTCCACCGACCCGCGCTCCGGCACCCCCGGCCTGCCCGATCTGAGCCCCGGCGCCGACCTGCCGGTGTGCCTCGCGACGGTCGTCGGCGGCCGGGAGGCATTCGTACGGCCACAGGGGTGATCCGCCCGGCCTCGGTTCGGTCCGGGCGCCCGGGGCCGGATAGGTTCGGCCGGGTCCACCACAGGACGCCCGTACCGGACGGAGCCGTCTGCTCAGCGCACCCGCGCCTCGGGGGCGAGGGAAGGTTTCGCCGGCCGGCAGGTGGCTCCGGATCGGGGCCCGGCGGTCCAGTAGACAACGGTCACGGCGACCCGCAGCCAGCGGGGGGCCGAGCCGGCCCGAAGGCCCGCCGGCCCCGATCGCTGTTCTAAAATCATCCAGTAGTGACGGGACGTACCAGGCGGGCTGGACGCGAAAACATGCAAGGGGACCAAGTGAGCGACGGCGGACAGCGGACCAGCGGACCGCTCGGCACCACCCTGGTGATCATTCCGACGTACAACGAGGCGGAGAACATCGGCCTCATCGTCGGCCGGGTGCGCGCCGCTGTCCCCGAGGCCCACGTCCTCGTCGCGGACGACAACAGCCCCGACGGGACCGGCAAGCTCGCGGACGAGCTGGCCGCCGACGACCAGCACGTGCACGTCCTGCACCGCAAGGGCAAGGAGGGCCTCGGGGCCGCCTACCTCGCGGGCTTCGCCTGGGGCCTGGAGCACGGCTACGGGGTCATCGTAGAGATGGACGCCGACGGCTCCCACCAGCCCGAGGAACTGCCCCGCCTGCTGACGGCGCTCCAGGGCGCCGACCTCGTCCTGGGCTCCCGCTGGGTGCCGGGCGGTCGGGTCGTCAACTGGCCCAAGAGCCGGGAGTTCCTCTCCCGCGGCGGGTCCACCTACTCGCGGCTCATGCTGGACGTGCCGATCCGCGACGTCACCGGCGGATACCGGGCGTTTCGCCGCGAGACCCTGGAGGGGCTCGGCCTGGACGAGGTCGCGTCCGCCGGTTACTGCTTCCAGGTCGACCTGGCGCGTCGCGCCGTCCGCGCGGGCTTCCGCGTGGTGGAGGTGCCCATCACCTTCGTGGAGCGCGAGCTCGGCGACAGCAAGATGAGCAAGGACATCGTGGTCGAGGCCCTGTGGCGGGTCACCCAGTGGGGCTTCAAGGAGCGCGCCGCGAAGCTGACGGGCAAGCGCCCCTCCTGACCCCGCCCGGGTCCCGCGCGACCGTTCTGCGCGTCGTTCGCGCAGGTCCGGCCCCGTGTCGCGAGGTCCGGGCTTCCCCTAGGGGAAGCCCGGTACCTGCGACTGAGCTCGTTCTTAACCCGGCCCAGGCACACTGGGTGGTATGACGACCGGCATTTCGACGGCCCCCCGGCGGCGCTCGCCCGCCCGTACCTTCATCCCCCTGGCGGTCGCCGCCTGGCTCATCCTGGAGATCTGGCTGCTCGGCCTGGTCGCCGACGCGGCCGGCGGCCTCACCGTCGCGCTCCTGATCGCCGGCTCCATGCTGCTCGGCGTGGTGCTCATCAAGCGGGCCGGGCGGCGCGCCTTCCAGAACCTGACCCGGACCTTCCAGCAGGCCCAGGAGCAGGCCATGGCCGGCCAGGTTCCCTCCCCGCAGCCCACCAAGGGCTCGGGCAACGGCCTGACCATGCTGGCCGGACTGCTGTTCATCCTGCCCGGCATGCTCTCGGACGTGGCCGCGCTGCTCCTGCTGCTGCCGCCGGTGCGGGCCCTGATCGCCCGCCGGACCGAGCGCGCCGTGGAGCGCAGGATGGCGTCCGCCACCCCCGGCAGCCTCGGCGACGCCTTCACCCAGGCCCGCATCCACCACCCCGACGGCAAGGTCGTACCGGGCGAGGTCATCCGCGAGGACGGCCCGGGCCGGCAGCAGGGCCCGGACACCTCCTACCGGCCGCCGCTGGCCCCGTAGGACGCGGGAGCGCGCGAGAGCCGCGAGCACGGAAAAGCCGAGGGGCCCCGCCACTTTGTGTGGCGGGGCCCCTCGGCTTATTGCGTGATCCTCGTCCGTTGTCAGGCGGACTTGCGGCTGTCCCGCGGATGCACGGCAATGTTCATGGCGCCGGAACGCAGGACGGCCAGCCTCTCGGCCAGCACCTCCTCCAGCTCCTCGCGGGTGCGTCGCTCCATGAGCATGTCCCAGTGCGTTCGCGCAGGCTTGCCCTTCTTCTCTTCGGGCCCGTCCCCGTCCACCAGGAGTGCCATGGCGCCGCACGCCTTGCACTCCCACTCCGGCGGAATTTCTGCCTCTACCGAGAACGGCATCTCAAATCGATGTCCGTTCTGGCATGCGTACTCCACCGCCTGGCGCGGGGCCAGATCGATGCCGCGGTCCGTCTCGTAGCTGGTAACCACGAGCCGCGTACCGCGGAGAGCTCGCTCACTCATGAATCGTGCCTCCCGGGCTTGTCGCCCACAGGACAGGTGTCGCTGTCGTCGTCATCCGGTCAACGTCCGGTCGGCGGTATAGATTCCCGCTCCGGGTCGTGCGTCGCCCGTCGTGCCGCCCCTTGTTGTACCCACCACTGCCCGTTTTGTCACATCTGGCAGCAGATGTCACCCAACGTCCACACTTCTCGAGCGCGCAGTAACGGTCCGGCTGGCAGGCCAAAGGCGTACACTACCGGCCCTTCGCTTCAACGTCGAAATTCGTTCCGAATTCGTATCCGCGTCCAGGCCGGATCCACCCTCAGACCCGCTCGGGAACAGGATTCCCCGCCGCCTCCACCGCACGCCGCACCGGCACCCTCGCGAGGAGCACGAAACCCAGTGCGAAGAAGACCACCAACGAGATGATCGCGTCGCGGTAGCTGCCCGTGAGCTGGAAGGTCAGGCCGAAGACCAGCGGTCCGATCCAGCTCAGACCGCGGTCGCTCATCTCGTACGCGGAGAAGTACTCGGCCTCCTTGCCCGCCGGCACCAGGTGCGAGAACAGGGAGCGGGACAGGGCCTGGCTGCCCCCGAGGACCAGTCCGATCATCGCGGCCAGGGCGAAGAACCACACCGGGGTCCGGGCCGGCAGGAAGTAGCCGGCCGCCAGGGTGAGCGTCCACGCGACGAGCGAACCGAGGATCGTCCGCTTGGCCCCGTACGTCCGGGCGAGCCGGCCCATCCCCAGGGCGCCCGCCACCGCCAGCACCTGGACCAGCAGCACCGCCACGATCAGCGTGGACTGCTCCAGCTCCAGTTCCTCCGAGCCGTACACCGAAGCCTGCGAGATGACCGTCTGCACCCCGTCGTTGTAGACCAGGTAGGCCAGCAGGAAGGACAGGGTCAGGGGATAGCGCCGCATGTCCTTCAGCGTCGCGACGAGCTGGCGCCAGCCGCTGACCGCGGGCGCGCCGCCGCCCTCCTTGACCACGGCCCGGTCGCGCAGCCTGCGCAGCGGGATGATCGCGAACGCACCCCACCACACGCCCGCCGACGCCAGACAGATCCGCACCGCCTCGCCCTCGGAGAGTCCGAAGGCGTCGTGCCCCTGGAACAGCACCAGGTTCAGCAGCAGGACGAAGGCGCCCGAGGTGTAGCCGAAGGCCCAGCCCCGCGAGGAGACCGTGTCCCGCTCCTCGGGCGTGGCGATCTGGGGCAGGAAGGCGTTGTAGAGCACCATCGAGACCGCCAGCGAGGCGTTCGCGACGATCAGCAGCAGACCGCCCAGCAGATAGCGGTCACCGTCCAGGAAGAACATGCCGGCCGTCGCCGCCGCGCCCGTGTACGCGGCCACCGCCAGCAGCGGCTTCTTGCGCCCACCGCGGTCCGCCGCGGCGCCCACCAGCGGCATGATCAGTACGGCCAGGATCACCGACGCCGACACCGAGTAGGCGAAGAACGACCCGGCCCGCACGGGTATGCCCAGCGGGTGGACGTAGCCCTCGGCGTCCGCGGCCGCCTTCGCCACCGCGGTCAGGTACGGGCCGAGGAACACCGTCAGCACGCTCGTCGAGTAGACCGAGCAGGCGAAGTCGTAGACGTACCAGCCGTGCTGCTCGCGCTTGCGCGCGGCGGCGGCTCCGCCGTCCTCCGCGCCGGGTTCCGTTCTGCTGTCCGTCCGCTCGCTCATGAGCGCCCCCTCGCTGGTCCCCGTACCGTCCGGCCCGCCGACCCGGGCGCGGCGGCCCGGGAGCACGTCAGGCCCAGGCGCCGCGCCGGTCCAGGACCGTGCGCAGGATGTCGATCCGGTCGGTCATGATGCCATCGACACCCAGGTCGAGCAGAGCCTCCATGCGTTCCGGTTCGTTCACGGTCCACACGTGCACCTGGAGGCCCCGCTCGTGCGCCGTGCGCACGAACCGCCGGTCGACCACCCGGATCCCCGCCTGCACCTCCGGAACCTGCGCCGCCACCGCCCCGACCCGCAGGGCCGCGGGGATCGCGTACGAGCGCAGCCGCAGCCCCACCACCCCGCGCACCCCGTACGAGGTCGCCAGCCGCGGGCCCGCGACCTTCTGCGCCCGGGCCACCCGGCTCTCCGAGAACGAGCCCACGCACACCCGGTCCCAGATCCCGGCGCGGGCGATCAGGTTGACCAGCGGGTGCAGCGCCGACTCGGCCTTCAGGTCGATGTTCCAGCGGGCGTCCGGGAACTCCTCCAGCAGCTCCTCGAACAGCGGCAGCGGTTCGCTCCCCGCCACCCGGACCTCCCGCAGCCGCTTCCAGGGCAGCTCGGCGATCCGCCCGCTCCCGTCCGTCACCCGGTCCAGCGTCGCGTCGTGGAAGGCGACGAGCTTCCCGTCGGCCGTCGCGTGCACGTCGGTCTCGAAGTACCGGTACCCGGCCTCGGAGGCCCTGCGGAAGGCGGCGGCGGTGTTCTCCAGCCCGTCCGCGGCCCCGCCCCGGTGGGCGAAGGGAATTGGAGCCGGGTGGTCCAGATACGGGTGGCGAAGGCGTACGTGAGTCACGGCCGCAGTATGCCTCCTGCGTCCCCCCGATCGGCAGCAGCCGCATGGCCACCCGGTGAACGCGCAGCCCCACCTGGCCCGAATGGACCGCGCCGTGACACCCTGGGCCCGCGCAGTCAATCCAATACCGGCCCCGAACCCCGCCGGACGGGGCCAATTCGACGAAGGTGGCCCGACGTCATGGCTCAGTGGACCTCAGCGGTCGGTGCCGCGCAGCTCGCCCGGCTCATCGGCTCGCAACAGGAGCGTCCCGGCGCACCCGGCACCCGCAAGCCGCCCGCGTACCGCACCCTGGCCGACGGCATCCGCCTGCTCGTCCTGGAAGGCCGCGTCCCCGTCGCCGCCCGGCTGCCCGCCGAACGGGAACTCGCCGTCGCCCTCTCGCTCAGCCGGACCACCGTCGCCGCTGCCTATGAGGCCCTGCGCGGTGAGGGCTTCCTGGAATCCCGCCGCGGCGCGGGCAGCTGGACCTCCGTACCGGCAGGCAACCCGCTGCCGGCCCGCGGCCTGGAACCCCTGCCGCCCGAGTCCCTCGGCTCGATGATCGACCTCGGCTGCGCCGCGCTCCCGGCCCCCGAGCCCTGGCTCACCAAGGCCGTCCAAGGCGCCCTGGAGGAACTCCCGCCGTACGCGCACACCCACGGGGACTACCCGGCCGGGCTGCCCGCGCTGCGCCGGATGCTCGCCGACCGCTACACCGAGCGCGGCATCCCGACCATGCCCGAGCAGATCATGGTCACCACCGGGGCCATGGGGGCCATCGACGCCATCTGCAGCCTCTTCGCGGGACGGGGCGAGCGGATCGCCGTCGAGTCCCCGTCCTACGCCAACATCCTCCAGCTCATGCGCGCCGCCGGGGTCCGCCTCGTGCCCGTCGCCATGGCCGAGGGGCTGACCGGCTGGGACATGGACGTCTGGCGGCAGGTGCTGCGGGACTCCGCCCCACGGCTGGCCTACGTCGTCGCCGACTTCCACAACCCGACCGGGGCGCTGGCCTCCGACGAGCAGCGGCGCGCGATGGTCGAGGCGGCCCGCTCGGCGGGAACCGTCCTGATCGCCGACGAGACCATGGCCGAGCTCCGGCTGGACCCGGAGCAGGCCATGCCGCGGCCGGTCTGCTCCTTCGACCCCGCCGGCAGCACCGTCGTCACCGTCGGATCCGCCAGCAAGGCCTTCTGGGCGGGGATGCGGATCGGCTGGGTCCGCGCCGCTCCCGACGTCATCCGCAGCCTCGTCGCGGCGCGCGCCTACGCCGACCTCGGCACCCCGGTCCTGGAACAGCTCGCGGTGAACTGGTTGATGCGGACCGGGGGCTGGGAGGAGGCCGTCGGCATCCGCCGGGAGCAGGCCCGGGGCAACCGGGACGCGCTGGTCGCCGCCGTGCGCCGGGAACTGCCCGATTGGGAGTTCGAGGTGCCCCGGGGCGGGCTGACCCTGTGGGCCAGGGCGGGCGGCCTGTCCGGGTCGCGGCTCGCCGAGGTGGGGGAGCGGGTCGGCGTACGCGTGCCCTCGGGGCCCCGGTTCGGTGTCGACGGGGCCTTCGAGGGCTACGTACGGCTGCCGTTCACCGTGGGCGGCCCGGTGGCCGACGAGGCCGCCGCGCGGTTGGCGGCGGCGGCCCGCCTGGTCGGTACCGGGGCCGGCGGGGGCGGCGCGGAGCCGCCCCGTACCTTCGTGGCCTGATCCGCGGCCTCACGGCGCGTCGGCCGGGACCTCCGGGATCTCGGAGGCGTCGATCGACGGCCCCTGGGCCTGCGCGGGCGGCTGCGCCCGCAACTGCCCGGAGAGGGTGGCGTGCTCCTCCCGGGGGGCCTCCTCCCGGCCGGCCGGCTCCTCGGCGCCCGCGCCCCGGCGTTGCGGCAGCAGCTCCAGCACCGCCTGCCGGTAGGCGGGGTGGGCGGCGTCGTCGTACGGGTCCGGCGTCGCCGGCACCTGGAGGCGGTGCACCGGGCCGACACCCAGTCGGGCGTAGCCGCGCCCGGGCGGGAGCTGCGGGGTGGGGGTGGTGTGCGGCGGCAGCCCGAGGACATCGGTGATCTGCTGGACGGTCGCGGGCCCGAGGACGACCCGGGCCCGGGTGTGCTGCCAGACGGCGTCGTTCAGGAGTTCAAGGTGCTCGAACTGTTCGGCCACGACCACCGTGATGTGCGCGGCGCGGCCGTGCCGCAGCGGCACCTGGAGCTGGGCGAGCGGGTCGGGCCGTCCGTCGGCGGCCGCGAGGTGCGCGAGCACGCTGGGTCGGTCCAGCAGGACCCACAACGGGCGCCGGGTGTCGTCCGGCGCGGGACGACCCGCCTCGCGGGCCCGGTGCGTGGCGATCAGGCGCCGCTCGGTCTCCTGGGCCGCCCACTCCAGGGTGGCCAGGGCCCCGGTCGGCCCGCACTCGACGGCGAGCACGCCCTCCCGGCCGGACAGGCAGGTGTACTCGCCGCTGCCGCCGCCCTCCACGACGAGGACGTCCCCGTCGTGGCGCAGGGCCTGCAGGGCGATCGAGCGCAGCAGGCTCGAGGTGCCGCTGCCGGGCGTGCCGACGGCCAACAGGTGGGGTTCGGTGGAGCGGGGCCCCGTACGCCAGAGCACGGGCGGTACGTCACGGGGCTCGTCCCCCTCCACGACGGGCAGGGTGCGCTGCACCCCGCCGGCGTCGGTGAAGCCGAGGACGGTCTCGCCGGGCGAGGTCACGAACGGCTGGGCGGCGATGCCGGTCGGCAGCGCCGCCAGCACGCTCAGGCACAGCTGGTTGCCCTCCTCGTCCCAGTCGAAGAGGTACTCCCGGCCGCGCCCGGACTTGGCGTGCAGCAGGGCCTCGATCCGGGCCCGTGCGGCGGCCTCGCCGTCGGTGAAGTAGGCGGGGTAGCGGATCAGGAGCCGGGTGAGGCGGCCGGCCCCGTCGAACTCGTAGCCGCTGAAGGCCTCGTCCCAGCTGCCGCCGTGGGCGAACAGGGGGCTCGGGTCCTCGGCGATGGAGAAGTACGGCACGAGGGCTTCGTAGAGGGCGCCGAGGCGCTCGCCCTCGGAGTCGCTGGGTCCCGTTCTGACGGGGGTGCGGTCGCGTCCCTGCCAGGCCGCCGCCGCCATGAGGGTGATCAGGGCGAGGAGCGGTCCGTAGGGGACGAGGCCGACGGCGAGGGCGCAGGCCGCCCCCAGGAACAGCGCGGGACCACGCTTGTCCTTGGGGGTCTCGGCCCACTTGCGCCGCCCGGTGGAGGCCAGGACGCGCAGCCCTCGTCCGATGACGAGGAGCGGATGGAGGACGTCCGTGGCGTTGTCGGCGGCCGAGCGAGCCAGGTCGCGGCCCCGCGCGAGCGACGGGGTGCCGCTGCTGAGGATTCGGGGGAGTGGGCGCCGTGCCACGGTCGTCTCCTGGAGTTGTGGGTCGTGCGGGACGGTGCGGTCGAGGCGGTCTAGAGCTTGATCCCGCCGAGAAGGCTCGCGAGGCTCGCCGTGCTCGCCGTGATGCTCGGCGCGATGGCGGAACCGGCGAGGAAGAAGCCGAAGAGCGCGCAGACGAACGCGTGCGTCAGCTTCATCCCGTCCTTCTTGAAGAAGAGGAAGCAGATGATGCCGAGCAGGACGACACCTGAAATGGACAGGACCATGAGCAGTTCTCCTGGTGGGTGGGGACGGTCACCATCAGTTCTTCCAGGCTCACAGCAAGTATCAATGCGACAAAAGGTGCATACGGGTGAATCGGCACGTTTTTCACTTGACCGGCCCCTCCCGGCTGGCGCGTCCGCCCCGGAGGGTGTCGGCCGGGATCCTTGCCTTGAGACGCCCCCACCATGTCCCGGAACGGGCGCTACCCTGGCGATTCACCCGTACGGACGCAGTGCCGTGCATCCCCCTGCCCCCGCGGCCTGGGGAAACTCTTGCCAGCAAGCAGCGAGTGAAAGGCGGTACGACCGATGAGTGAGCACCAGGACGCTCCCGACGAGGACGTCATCGAACTGGCCACCAAGATCTTCGACCTCGCCCGTCAGGGTGAGACCGAGAGCCTGGCCGCCTACCTCGACGCGGGCGTGCCCGCGAACCTCACCAACGACCGCGGCGACACCCTCGTCATGCTCGCCGCCTACCACGGGCACGCCGAGGCCGTCACGGCCCTCCTCACCCGCGGCGCCGAAGCCGACCGCGCCAACGACCGCGGCCAGACCCCGCTCGCCGGAGCCGTCTTCAAGGGCGAGGAGGCCGTCATCCGCGCGCTGCTCGCCGGCGGGGCCGACCCGAACGCCGGAACGCCGTCCGCCGTGGACACGGCCCGCATGTTCGCCAAGGCCGACCTGCTGGAACTCTTCGGAGCCAAGTAATCCGCTTTTTCCCGCGCCCAGCCCGGGCCAGGACGGGCCCGCGACCTCACGGGTTGGTCACAGCGGCCTTAAATGTGGTCGCGGCACACAAACCGCCTGGGTCATCATGGCGTCGGATTCGATTCGCGGACATGACGGACGGGCAGGAGCGGGCTGGACACGACGGGTGTCCACACCCACCCCTGCCGCACCGGCCGTCACGGTCGCGAAGCACCGACGAGAGTGAGAAGGCAATGGTCTACATCGAGCGGAACATGACGGCGAACGTCCTCACATGCTGTTACGCGGCCCTGTGAATCCCGATTCCCGGTTGCGTCCCCAGCTTGATTTGAGGCCATTCCCATGTTCGAACCAGTCATAGCGCCGAGCGGCACGCTGCTCGGGCTCCTCCAGCGGGGCCGCGGCGACGGCACGCTGCACGCCCTCGCGGCGCCCCGGCCCGAGGCCCTCGCGGCCCTCGACCAGTGCGTGCTCCGCGACCCGCGCCAGGACTGGCAGGTCGAGAACCGCTCGCTGTACTACGCCCGCCTGTACCTGGACCTCGACGGCCCCCTCGGCGCCATCGAGACCCACCTCTTCGACGCCGAGGACCTCCTCGACGAGGAGGACCACCGGACCGGCCTCGCGCTGTCCGTCCTCGGCCACCTGGCCTCCTACGGACGCGACGACGCGCTCATGCTGCTGCGCCGGTACGCCGCCTCCGGCACGAACTGGGCCTGGGCCCTCGACGAACTCGCCCTGCGCGACGACGACGAAGGCCTGCGCTCCCTCGCCGAGCCCGTACTCGCCCGCTTCCCCGGCGACCCCGATGGCGAGGCGCGGCTGGCCGCCGCCGTGCGCGACGCCTACGAGCCCCGCCCGTGGTGTCTGTGGGAGGAACTGCCCGCGTACGGGGAGCGGCTGCGCGCCGCCCGCCAGCAGGGCTCCTTCGACCGCTGGCAGCGCCAGATGACGCCCAGCGGCCCCCGACCCGGCTGGGGGGTCCAGGCCGTCTTCGACTGGGCCGCCGAGGGACTGCGCCGCGGCACCCCGCTGCACGTACCCGCGGCCCGCTGCCTCGCCGCCGTGGCCGCGCCCGAGGACCGCTCCGCCATCCTCGCGGCCGCCGCCGGAGCCTCGGGCGAGGCCGCCCGCGCCACCGCCCTGCACCACCTGGTCCTCGCCGAACCGGAGAACCCGGCCGTCCTGGACCTCATCGAAGCCGCCGGGGACGAGCCCGCCGTGGCCGCCTACGAGCGCATGTGCGGGCCCGCCGCCCTCGACCGGGCCCGCCGCTGGATCCACCGCCCCGACGCCCTCGGAGCGGCCGCGGCAGCCCTCCTCGCGGCCCGAGGCGGGCCCGGGGACGCCACCCTCGTCCTCGGAGCCCTGCGTTCCACCGTCCGCGGCTCCGGCCCGGACACGATCCGCCTCTTCACCCTCGTGGACGGCGCGGGCCGGCTCTCCATCGGCTGCGCCGCCCCGGTGCTGCGCCACATCTACCGCGAGACGGCCTCCTCCCACCTGCGCGGTCGCGCCGCCCGGGCCCTGGCCAGCACGGACCCGACCTTCGCGGCCGGCTTCGCCGTCGAATGCCTCTGGGACTGCGAGGAGACGACCCGCGAGGTCGCGGCCCGCCACGCGGAGACCGCGGACGCCCGCGTCACCCCGCGCCTGCGCCGCCTGGCGACGGACCCGGCGGAGGAGGAGGACGTCCAGTCGGCGGTCCGCAGCCGCATCACACCGGAGTCCGCGGTGTAGCGCTATAGGAGTCGCTCGGGGGGCGGGGCGGGGCGGGGCGGGATCATGGCGGTCGGTCGGGGTCGGGGGTGGGCGGCGCACCCTCGGTCGGGGTCGGAATGGGTCCGGGGGCTTCCCGCCAGTCCACTGTCCTTCCGTTTCGGTCCGGTCCCTCAAGGGCGCTCCCTGCGGTCGCGTCGCTTCGCGATGGCCTTTGGCCACCCTTGACCGACCGGCCCGAAACGAAATGCCAAAGACTGTCGGGAAGCCCCCGAGGAACGGCATGGGGGACGAGTAGGCAGGAGCGGGTCCGTCAGGGACGAGACGAGGGGACGGGCGTCGGCCGGCAGGGCATGCGGGCACGTCACAGCCCCTCTCCACACCCGACAGACGACCAAAGGCCCCCTACCCGCCCGTCAGGACGACGAGAGAGACCTGGATTGCAGGTGGGCGGGGACGTGCGGGGGGACCGCCGGGTGCCCACCTATATGGTTCGGAGTTGATCACCGGATCGTATGAAGAGTGGGGGACGCGGACGTGCGCGGATGGAAGGGCGCCATCGGGGCTGTGGGGATGGTTCTGGTGCTGGCGGGGTGTGGTGGCAGCTCCTCGGAGCCGGAGTCCGAGCCGCTCGGCAAGGACACGGGAATCCGGTACGACGAGCCCCGGGTGCCCACGGTGAAGGACATAACCTGTGACCGTGTCCGTGGTTCGCTCCGGTACGGGCTCCGTGCTCAGACGGACGACTCACTGCCCAAGCACAAGGGCAAGAACGATTCCGAGGAGTACACCTGCTACGGATCGGACCGGATCAGTCTCGCCATCGAAGGACGCACCGTGGCCGCACCTCACATCGCGGCCGAGTACGACCTCTACGAAGCCGTCCCGGACCCGCTCAAGACCGTCAAGGACGTGTACACCGAGTCACTGGCGAAGGAGAGCGAACGAACCCTGGTCGGCGAGGCCACGACGGTCACCACGACGACGGCCGCACTCACCTGCCAGCAGAACGTCTGGAATTCCCACCCCATGACCACCTGCCTGTGGGCGAACCACGGAGCGGTGGGTGCGGTCGACTTCTTCCCGCCTGCGGGCCGCCACCCCGACATCTCGGAAGCGGTCAACCGCACCAAGGAACTCATCGCGACAGGCCTGGTCGCATCGCCGCGCTGACCGCGTGGGCCAACCCGCAGCAGTTCACAACCGCCGGATGCCGAGACGAGCGAAGGCGCGTAGCCGCCCCGCCCACCTGCAATCCAGGCCCCTCTCGTCGTCCTGACGGGCGGGTATGGGGCCTTTGGTCGTCTGTCGGGTGTGGAGAGGGGCTGTGACGTGCCCGCATGCCCTGCCGGCCGACGCCCGTCCCCTCGTCTCATCCCTGACGGACCCGCTCCTGCCTCTTGGTCCCCCATGCCGTTCCTCGGGGGCTTCCCGACAGTCTTTGGCATTTCGTTTCGGGCCGGTCGGTCAAGGGTGGCCGAAGGCCATCGCGAAGCGACGCGACCGAAGGGAGCGCCCTTGAGGGACCGGACCGAAACGGAAGGACAGTGGACTGGCGGGAAGCCCCCGGACCCATTCCGACCCCGACCCAGGGCGCACCGACCACCCCCGACCCCGGCCGACCGCCATGGTCCCGCTGCCCCGGAGCCCCCCACCCCACCCCCACCCCATTCCCCTACGCCCCCACGAACCGCACCCGGGTGCCCGGGCGGGCCTGGGCGGCGGCGTTCAGGGGTGGGCCCTCGGGGACGACGCCGACCACCGGGTAGCCGCCCGTCACCGGGTGGTCGGCCAGGAACAGGACCGGGAGGCCGTCCGGGGGGACCTGGACGGCTCCGAGGACCATGCCCTCGCTCGGTAGCTCGCCCGCCCGGTCGCGGGCCAGCGGGGGGCCGGCCTCCGTGCGCAGGCCGATCCGGTTCGACGCCGCCGACACCCGGTACGTCGAGGTGAGCAGCGCCCGCAGCGAGGACGCCGTGAACCAGTCGGCCCTGGGGCCCAGGCTCAGCGGCAGGACCAGTTCGGTCGGCGGACCCGGCACCCGCAGGGCGTCCGCCCCGTGGATCGGATCCGGGCCCGGCGTGCCCACCGGGAGCAGCGTTCCGGACGTCAGGACGGCCGGGCCCAGTCCTGACAGCAGGTCCGTCGAGCGACTGCCCAGCACCGGCGGGACGCGGAACCCACCCCGCACCGCGACGTAGCTGCGCACTCCCGGCTCCGCCCGGCCCACGTCCAGCTCCGCCCCCGCCGGGAGCCGGACCGGCGCTCCCCAGGCCGCCGGGCGACCGGAGATCCGTACCGCGCAGGGAGCGCCCGTCACGGCCACCGTCACCGGGGTCAGTGCGCGCAGGCGGACGCCGTCGAGGGTGGTCTCCAGCGCCGCCGCGTCGGGCGGGTTGCCCAGCAGCCGGTTGGCCAGGGCGTGCGCCCCGGCGTCGAGTGCGCCGGACCGGGGCACCCCGAGGTGGGCGTACCCGGGCCGGCCGAGGTCCTGCACTGTGGTCAGGGCCCCCGGGCGCAGCACCAGCAGCCCGCTCATGAGGTGCTCTCGGTGAACCGGACCCGTACCCCGGGTGCGAACAGGGCGGCCGGTTGTCGGGCGGGGTCCCACAGCACCGCGTCGGTGGAGCCGATCAGCTGCCAGCCGCCGGGGGAGGAGCGCGGGTAGACGCCCGCGTACTCGCCGGCCAGGGCGAGGGAGCCGGCCGGGACGGCCGTACGGGGCGTGGCGCGGCGGGGCAGGTGCAGGTGCGGGGGCAGCCCGGTCAGGTAGCCGAAGCCGGGGGCGAACCCGCAGAAGGCCACCCGGAAGAGGGTGGCGCCGACCAGCCCCGGGACCTCGTCCGGCGCCACCCGCCACGCGGCGGCCACCTCCGCGAGGTCGGGGCCGTCGTAGCGGACGGGGACGGTGACCAGCGGCCCCTCGCTCTCCGCGAGCGGCGGGACCTCCCAACGGGCGATCCGCCCGGCCAGTGGTCCGGGGTCGCGCACCCCGTCCAACAGGACGGTCCGGGCGGCGGGCACCACGTCCCGTACGCCGGTCAGCTCGCCCGCGTCACGCCGGCGCAGCACCTCGGCGTGCAGGGCGGCGACCTCGGCGGCCGAGCCCACCTCGATCAGGAGTCCGCGGTCGCCCACCGGCAGCGGGTTCATCCTCACGCGAAGGCCTCCACTTCGACCCCGGCGCCGGCCAGGGCCTCGCGGACCCGGCGGGCGAGGTCGGCGGCGCCCGGGGTGTCGCCGTGCAGGCACAGGGAGCGCGCCGCGACCGCGACCGGGGTCCCGTCGGCGGCCGTGACGGCGCCCTCGGCGGCCATCCGGACGGCCCGGGCGACCACCACGTCCGGGTCGTGGAGCACCGCGCCCGGTTCGCCGCGCGGGAGCAGGGTGCCGAGGGCCGTGTACGCCCGGTCGGCGAAGGCCTCCGGCACGGCGTCCAGGCCGGCGTTGCGGGCGGCGGTCAGCAGCAGCGAACCGGGCAGGCCCAGGACCGGCAGGCCCGCCGCCCCGGCCGCGAGGCGGATCCCGGCGACGACGGCGGCCGCCTGGCCCGCGTCGTGGACGGCGCGGTTGTACAGCGCGCCGTGCGGTTTCACGTACGACACCCGGGACCCGGCGGCCCGCGCGAACACCTCCAGCGCCCCGATCTGATACGCCACCTCGTCCGCCAGTTCGCCCGGCGGCACGTCCATCGACCGGCGCCCGAAGCCCGCCAGGTCGCGGTACGAGACCTGCGCGCCGATCCGTACGCCGCGCTCGGCGGCCAGTTCGCAGACCCGGCGCATGATCGAAGGATCGCCCGCGTGGAAGCCGCAGGCCACGTTCGCGCTCGTCACCACCGACAACAGCGCCTCGTCGTCGGTCAACGTCCACCTCCCGAAGCCCTCGCCGAGGTCGGCGTTGAGGTCGATCGCGGCCGCGCGGGGTGTGATCATGGAAGCCATGCCGCGAGCGTAGAACAGCGGGGCCCCGGCCTTCCACGGCGCCGGGGACGATCCGGCCGAACCATGCTGTTTGGGATGTTGTCCGTGTCAGCGCCTAGTCTTTCCGTCGTGACTCTCCCTGCCCCGGCGAAGACCCTTCCGTCCCCGGCGCCGGGCCCGGCCGCCGACGAGGGCCTGGCCCGGCGGCTGCGCGCCCTCGCCTGCACCGCCCCGCTGCACGACCTCGACGTCCGCAAGGCCAATCTGGCCGGCGAGTACGGGGTCTACGCGATGGCGGAGGTCGCGCTGTCCGCGATCGACCTGGTCACGCTCAACATGGACTTCGACACCGGCGCGGACGCCGAGCAGATAGTGGCCAGGCTGCTGCCGCGCGTCGCGGCCCAGGCGCCGTCCCGTCCGGCGGCCGAGCACGAGCGGGTCGCCCGCTGGGTGCTGGAGAACCTGATCAACGTCGGCAGCGTGGACCGCGGGTTCCGCGCGATCTACGGCACCTTCGGGTCCGACGGGGTCTACGTCCGTCGCGACTACGACTTCAAGCTGATCGAGGAGGTCCCCGGCTACGGCGGCGCGGTGTACCTGCGCACCACGGACGAGGCGGTCAACGTCCTGGTCGGAGCCCTCGACACCGATGTCACCAGCGCGCAGATCGCCGCCGAGGTCAAGCTGGAGGTGCTGATCAGCCGCGGCCGGCTCGCCGACGCCCAGCTGGCGGCCGAGCAGGCCCGCTACCGCACCGTCCAGTACGCGGAGACCCTGCGGCGCACCCTCGACGCGACGCGGCGCAACGTCCGGGCCGTGGACTGGCTCCAGGCCGTCCCCGACATGATCGCCGAGGCCCTCGACCACGTCGCCGACCGCTACCGGCACGAGAACGCGATCCTCACCAACATCCGCAAGGCCCGCGACGAGGCCGAGGACCCCGACAACAAGCGGCGCGCCGCCGAGCTGGTCGACATCGTCAAGGACTGCATCCGCCGCCACACCCAGCTCCAGTCCCGACTGCTGGACGCCGGCCCGCTGTTCCGCGCCGAGCAGGACCGGCAGGCCTTCGCCGCCCCCGCGCCGCGCTCCGGGATCGACCTGTACGGCCAACTGGTGGCCCCGGTGCTGCCCCTGCCGCTCGAACAGGCCGTCCGGGTCACCGACGCCTTCTTCGCAGCCGGCACCGGCCTGCGCACGCCCGTCTCGGTGCGCGTCGCCGACCTCGTCGAGATCCTGCTGACCCCGCCGCTGGAGCGGGAACACCTGGGCGTGGAGATGCCGGAGCCCGACCTCATCGCCACCCCCGACGACAGCCGCTTCAGCGACGAGCAGCTCGCCGCCGCGACCCGGCTCCTGGACCTGCCCCACGACGCCCCGCGCCGGCTGTCCGGACTGCTGGCCGAAGCCCGCCGCAGCGACCCGGAACTGCCCTACCTGGTGGCGCTGCTGGCCGTCCACGCGGCGAGCCCCGCGGTGGGCACGGCGTACCGGCAGGGAGAGGAGCGGTTGCTGTTCGCCGTGGACGACGGGACCCGGCTCGACGACCCCGAGTTCGGCGGCGCCGACCTCATCGTCGGCACCGCCCTCCTGGACGCCGCCGGCATGGCCGCGGACCGTTCGGAGGCGGCATGACCCCCACCCGGGCCGGCCGCGCCCCCGCCCCCGACGCCCGTACCGCCGCCGGCGCGCCCGTACGGCCCGCCGTCCAGGCGGCCCGCACGTCGCGCACGCCCCGCACGTCGCGTACGGCCGGGCCCGGAACCACCGCACGGAACCACCACCGCACCGCCGAGGAGACCCACCCGTGAGCGACCACCACGCCGAGCACCCCGCGTGGACCGAGCCCGTCGCGGCGTCGGCGCCCGTCGCGGCCGTCTCCTCCGGGGCCCTCACCCCCGCCGACGCCGCGGACGCGGCCCGGCTCGTCGCCTTCGGGCTCCAGCCCAAGCTGCTGCCCGCCCGCGACGCCGAGTACGCGGAACTGCTGCGCCGCTACCGCGAGGACCCCGGTTTCGGCCGGCTCGCCGACGCCGTCGCCACCGGGCTCGGACTCGTCGTCCTGGAGGTGTCCCCGCGCGCCGGGATGGCCGTCGCCGCCGGGGAGGACTCCGTCTTCGCCGTCCGCATGGGCGACTACGCGCGTCGCACCGCCGCCGACGGCGGCGACCGCTTCCTGCACGGCCTCGCCCACCTCGCCGTGGCCGCCCTGGCCTTCCCCCGCCCCGAGGACCTCGCCGACGACGGCTACATCGGCCGGATCACCGTCAACGGGGTCGACTCCTTCGTCCGGCAGACCTGCCGCCGCCTGGAGGAACGCGCCGGGGAGCTCGGCGAGAACACCGACCCGGCCTCCGACGCCCCCGGCCTGGAGGCCGCCTGGCGGGTCTGGACGCGCCGCAGCGCGACCGGGGCCACCAAGGACGCCCGCCGCCTCGCCGGCTCCACCACCGGCATCGTCGGCAAGGCCGCCGCGTTCCTCACCGAGTCCGGCTTCCTCCAGCGCACCGGCGACGACTCCGGCGGCACCTACCGCACCACCCCCCGCTACCAGCTCCAGGTCCGCGACATGGCGGGCAGTTCGGCCATGGCCGAGCTCCTGGAACTCGGCGTGGTCCCCGTCGGTGACGGTTCCCCCACCCTCCTGCCGCCGCCCGAGGGCGACGACCTGGACCTCGCCGCCGACGCCGGGCTCCCCTTCCACGCCTGAGCCGCCCCGGCCCGCCCCGCCCCGCCCTCCGTACGACCTCCCAGAGACCACGAGAGTCCGCCGAAATGTACGAGCTGTCCCGGATCCGCCTCTACTCCATCGGGCCCGCCGGCGCGCGCTACGCCGACACCGTGCTCGACCTGCGCGGAGTCGGCGAACCGGTGCCCCACCCGGCGCCCGCCCAGGCGGAGTTCTTCGAGGAGGAGCCCACCGGCCCGCCCCGGCGACCCGCGCCGGCCGGCGTGCTCTTCCTGGAGAACGGCGGCGGCAAGTCCGTCCTGCTCAAGCTGATCTTCTCGGTGATGCTCCCGGGCCACCGCAACACCCTCGGCGGCGCCAGCTCCGGCGTGCTGCGCAAGTTCCTGCTCGCCGACGACTGCGGTCACGTCGCCCTGGAATGGCAGCACACCCGCACCGGCGAGTGCGTCGTGGTCGGCAAGGTCAGCGAGTGGCGCGGCCGTCAGGTCTCCAACGACCCGCGCAAGTTCGCCGAGGCCTGGTACTCCTTCCGTCCCGGACCGGGCCTGAGCCTGGACAACCTTCCGGTCGCCGAGGCCACTTCGGTACGCCCGCCCGTCGAGGGCGTCTCCGGCGCCCAGGGCCGCCGCCGCACCATGAAGGGCTTCCGCGACGCCCTCACCGAGGCCGGCAAGGCGTACCCGCACCTGGAGGTGTACTGGGAGGAGATCCACGACCGCTGGAACGAACACCTCACCGACGTCGGTCTCGACCCCGAACTCTTCCGCTACCAGCGCGAGATGAACGCCGACGAGGGCGAGGCCGCCGGCCTCTTCGCGGTCAAGAAGGACTCCGACTTCACCGACCTGCTGCTGCGCGCCGTCACCGACACCCGCGACACCGACGGCCTCGCCGACCTCGTCCACGGCTTCGGCAACAAGCTGGGCCGCCGAGCCGAGTTGATGGCCGAACGCGACTTCACCGCCGGCTCCGTCGACCTGCTGACCCGCATCGTCGAGGCCGCCGCCACCCGCTCCCGGCTGCGCGACGTCCACGCCGGCGCCGAACGGCGCACGCGCACCCTCGCCCGACGGCTGTCCGCCCGCGCCGCCGGGGAACGCGTACGCGCCGCCGACCTCGCCCAGCAGGTCACCGCCGCCGCCCACGAGGTGACCACCGCCGAGTCCGCGCGCGCCCGCAGCGCCGCCGTCTCCGCCGAACTCGCCTACCGGCACGCCTCGCTGGCCCTGACCGTCGCGGACAAGGCCGCCGCCGCCCAGCGGCGCGAGCTGCTCGAAGCCCGCACCCTGCACGCCGCCTGGCAGGCCGCCGAGATCGTGCTCCGCCACCGGGCCGCCGCCGACCGCTCCACGCGCGTCGCCGCCGCCATCCTGGAGGCCGAGCGGGACGCCGCCCCGGCGCTGGCCGCCCGCGCCACCGCCGCCGGCGCCCTCGTACGGGCCCTGCACACCGCCGCCGAGCACGGCGAGCACGCCGCCAACGAGGAGGAGGAGCGTTCCGCCGAGCTCCAGCGCCTCGGTGAGGGCGCCCACCGCGACGCCACCTCCGCCGCCACGGCCGCCCAGCGGGCCCGCAGTGAGGCCGAGCACCTGCGGGCCCGCCTCGCCGAGGTCCAGCAGGAGACCGCCGAGGCCGTCCGGGCCGGCTGGCTCGACGACTCCGCGCCCGACGCCGACCCGGCGCGCGCCGCGCTCGCCGCCAGCGACGCGGAGAAGACCGCCGTCGCCGCCTGGGACGAGGCCCGCGAGGCCGCCCGCGGCGCCTCCGACGCCGCCCGTGAGGCCGCCGCCGCGGAATCCCGCGCCGAACTCACCGCCGCCCGGGCTGCGGACGCCGCCGACGCGGCCGAAGCCGCCCACGGGGCCGAGGACCGCGCCGCCGCCTCCCTCGCCGGTTCCCCCCGACTGGCCGCCCTGCTGGGCCTTCCGTCGGGCCCCGACGCCGATGTCCCGCACCCGCGCTCCGGCGCCCGGCCGGCCGACGTGGCCGAACGGGAGCCCGGCGCCGCCGAGGGAGGTTGGCTCACCGCCGAGGACCTCGACCGGGGCGCCGATGACCTGCGCACCCTGCTCGGCGACCAGGTCACCGCCGCCGAACGCCAGCTCTTCGAGCTGCGCACCGCCGCCGCCGACGACTCCCGCATCCTGGGCGCCCTCGGTGACGGCGGCCTGCTGCCGCCGGGCCCGGACGTCCTCGCCACCGTCGAGTACCTCGGCGAGCACGGCATCCCCGCCCTCCCCGGCTGGCGCTACCTCGCCCAGTCCGTGGACCCCGCCGACCACGCGGCCGTCCTCGCGGCCCGCCCCGAACTCGTCGACGGCGTCGTCATCACCGACCCCGACACCCACTCCCGCGCCCGCGAGGTCCTCACCGGCGCGGCGCTGCTGCCCCGCTCCACCGTGGCCGTGGGCACCGCCGCGGCCCTGCTCGCCCCCGTCCCTCCGACCGCCGGTCCCGCGGGCGACCCGGACGTCTTCCTGGTCCCGCCGAACCCGGCCATGCACGACGAGCACGCCGCCGACGAGGAACGCCAGGCCCTGCGCGCCCGGGCCGGCGCCCGCGACACCGAGATCCGCGACCTGGCCGCCCGCCTCTCCGGTGACCGCGAGCTCGCCGCCCGCCTGGCCTCCTGGCGCACCGGCTGTCCGCCCGGCCGGCTCACCGAGCTGGCGCGCCAGGCCGCCGCCGCCCGGACGTTCGCCGAGGAGGCAGACGCCGAACTCGCGGAGGCCCGTACCGTACGCGCCGAGGCCGACGAGGCCGCCGCCGATGCCAACCGGGTACGTGACGACCGCCAGGAGAGCGCGCAGCGCGCCCGCCGCGTCGCCGACGTCCTGTCCGGCCTCGCCCACCGCCTGCGCGAGCGCGCCGGCTGGCAGGCCCGGCTGCGCGAACTCGCCGACGAGGCCGCCGAGTCCGAAGCCCGCGCCGAGGTCTGCCTGGACCGGGCCCGCTCCGCCGACGAGGACCGGCGCGCCGCCCAGCGCGCCGCCGACGACGCCCGCCGCACCGCCCGCGCGCTGCGCGCCGAACGCGCCGAGATCGCCGGCGCCCCCGAACCCCTCCCCGAGGAGGCGGAGGGCGCGGCCAGGACCCCGCTGCCCGAACTGCGCGAGGCCTACCGCGCGGCCTCCCGGCTCTACGAGAAGGTGGGCGTCGGGGCCGACCTGCGCGCCGAACAGGCCCGCGCCGAGAGCGACGAGAGCGGCGCGCTGGCCGAACTGGACCGGCTCACCAACAAGGTGCGCACCCGCGCCGCCCAACTCCTCGAAGGAACCGACGGCGCCGACGGCCCCTCCCGACAGGCCGCCGCCGCCCGCGCCGAAGCCCTCGTACAGATGCTGGAGACGCGCGCGTCCACCGCGAGCGAGCAGCTCGGCCGGCTGCGCGGCGAGGCCGAACGGCACGCCCCCGCCGAGGGGGAGACGCACACCGAGCTGCCCGAGGAACTGGTCCCGGCCGACGTCGAGCAGGCCCAGGGCCTGCTGCGCACCGCCACCGCCCAGCTCGCCGCCCACAGCGCCGCGGTCGACGGCGCCCGCTCCGCCCACGCGGACCTGCTGCGCTCCCACCGCGCCGCCGAGGACGGCGCCGGCGGCTTCGACGAGACCGCCGCCCTGCTGCGGGACCTGCTGCGCGATCACACCCACCCGGACGACGAGCAGGAACCGGTGCCGCACCCGGGGACCCTGGAGGAGGCCCGGCAGTCCGCCGCCGAGGCCCGCCGCTCCCTGCGCGCCTGCTCGGCCGACCTCTCCGCGGCCGAGTCCGGCGTCCGCGAGGCGAGCGACGTACTCGTGCGGCACGCCAACGCCAACCGCTACGAGCAGGTACGCACCCCCGCGCGCCAGCAGATCCGCGAACTGCCGGCCTCCGCCCTGCCGGAGCACGCCGCCGCCTGGGCCACCGCCTTCGCGCCCCGGCTGCGCGTACTGACCGACGAACTCGCCCAGCTGGAACGCAACCGCGACAGCATCGTCGACCGGCTGCGCGGCCTCGTCGAATCCGCCCTCGCCACCCTGCGCTCCGCGCAGCGCCTGTCCCAGCTGCCCGAGGGTCTGGGGGAGTGGTCGGGCCAGGAGTTCCTGCGGATCCGCTTCGAGGAACCCGACCAGGCCGTCCTGACCGAGCGGCTCGGGGAGGTCATCGACGAGGCCACCCGGGCCGCCGTCAAGAAGAACAGCACCGCTTCCTTCGGGGAGGGCCGCCGCGACGGCATGTCGCTGCTGCTGCGCGGCGTCCAGGCGGCCCTGGAACCCAAGGGCATCGCCGTGGAGATCCTCAAGCCGGACGCGGTCCTGCGCGCCGAGCGGGTTCCGGTCGGCCAGATGGGCGACGTGTTCTCCGGCGGGCAGCTCCTGACCGCCGCCATCGCCCTCTACTGCACGATGGCGGCGCTGCGCAGCAACGACCGCGGCCGCGACAAGCACCGCCACGCGGGCACGCTCTTCCTCGACAACCCGATCGGGCGCGCCAACGCGACCTACCTGCTGGAGCTCCAGCGGGCCGTCTCCGACGCCCTCGGCGTCCAGCTGCTGTACACCACGGGTCTCTTCGACACCACGGCCCTCGCCGAGTTCCCGCTGGTCATCCGGCTGCGCAACGACGCCGACCTGCGGGCGGGCCTGAAGTACATCAGCGTCGAGGAGCACCTGCGGCCGGGGCTGCCCCAGCCGTCCCCGGACGGGGAGACGATCCACGGCGAGATCACGGCGACCCGCATGTTCCGCCGCGGCGCCGCCACGTAGGGCGCCCGCGGCGCCGCTCGGGCCCGGGGGACACCCCGGCTCGGAGTCGCCACGGCGCCGCCACGGCGCCACGCCCGGCGTCGGCCCCGCGCTCCGCTGCCGTGCCCGGGTGGCGGGCCGGGCCCTGAGCGGTCGGGCCGGCCGCCCGCGCCGGCGCTCGGTGCCGCCGGGATCCACGCCGGACTCCGGGCAGGGCCCTCGCCCGCCGACGCCGTCCTACCGCGGGCGCGCGACCGGCATCGGGCCCCGGGCCTCGCCCCAGCTCCGCCCGCGGGACGCCGCGCTGCTCGGCTCCGACAGCACCCCGTGCCGCTGGTGCCACATCTGCCGGGTGATCCACACGTCCAACACCCCCCAGGTGGCCACCACCGTCGCGGCGACCCCGCAGATCACCATCGGGAAGGCCAGCCAGGAGCCCGTCAGCGCGAGGAAGAACGTGATGGTGGCCTCGGTCAGGGTGACCGCCACGATCAGCACCGCCCGCACGGCCGAGGCCCGCACCGGATCCGGCATGCGGCGCCGCCGCGCGGGTTCCTCCACCCACAGGCCGCGCCCCGGGGCCTCACTCGCCACGCCGTCCTCTTCGTACATCCTCATGGTCCGCCCACTCCCCACCGCGCGGTCCGCCTGGCCTGCTCCCACGCTTGCCCGCCACGCGCGCGCCCACACGTCATGTCAGACGTACGGGACCTTCAGGAGATTCCCGCATCGCGGACACGACCCTTGCTGCCCGCCCACCCGGAACGAAGAATTCCAGCCATCCGTCATGTGAAGGGAACCGACACCCCATGGAGTGTCATCTGACACATATCGGGCTGGACTTGACCGGAAGTATCGGACAACTGGTGATCTTAGTGCGGGGGTCAGGCCGAAAACGTCCGGACACCCCTTCGAGGTCTCTCCCTGTCGGTAGTAGGCTCACGCCGTTTAAATGACGGAACACCGACCCCCGAGAAGCGGGTTGAGCTGGGGGAGGCTGGGGAGGCCATGCGCTTTCGCGGGAAATCCATCCGCCGGAAGATCGTGGCGTTGCTCCTGGTGCCGCTCGTCTCCCTGACCGCCCTCTGGGGCTTCGCGACCGTCATCACCGGGCGGCAGGCCGTGCAGCTGCTCGACGTCGCGTACGTGATCGAGAAGGTCGGCTACCCCGTCGAGGACGTCGCGCGGGTCCTCCAGAAGGAGCGCCGGCAGAGCCTCGTCGTCATCGGCGACCCCCGCGCCTCCGCCGCCACGACCGAACTCACCAAGAGCCGGGCCGCCACCGACGCGATGTTCCGCCGCCTCACCGAGAACGCCGCCGACCCCGAAGTGAGTGACGAGCTCAACTCCCGGACCGCCGGCCGACTGCGGTCCATCCTCGACGCCTTCCACGGCATCTCCGCGCTGCGCAACTCCGTCGACCGGGGCGCCCTCGACCCGGGCCAGGCCCTGGAGCTGTACAGCCGGCTCGTCGACCCCTGCTACGCCTTCCTCATGAACCTCCACGCCCTGGAGGACGTGGAGATGGACAAGCAGGGTCGCGCCCTCGTCGGCGTCACCCGGGCCCGCGAGGCCCTCTCGCGCGAGGACGCGGTCATCGCCTCCGCCCTCGCGGCCGGCCGGATCACCGCCGAGGACGTCCGCCGGGTCTCCGGCTTCGCGGCGAACCGCGCCCTGCTGTACGAGGTCAACCTCGCGATCCTGCCCGCCGAGGACCGGGGCCTCTTCGAGCAGTACTGGCAGGGCCCCGAGAGCAAGGCCCTGCGCGACGTGGAGGAACGGTTCATCGTCGGAGGCGTCGTCAAGCCCCCGCGCACCGTCACCGCCGCCCAGTGGGACGAGGCCTCCGGCAAGGTCCTCGACGACCTCGCCCGGATGGGCACCGCGGCGGGCGACCGCTACCAAAAGCGCGTCGAGCCCGTCGCGATGGGCGTCCTGGTCCAGGCCGCCGTCGCCGGCGTCCTCGGCTTCATCGCCCTGGCCGTCTCCCTCGTCCTGTCGGTCCGCATCGGCCGTGACCTGATCCGCGACCTCTCCCGGCTCCGCAAGGACGCCCACGAGGCGTCCGGGGTCCGGCTGCCCGGCGTCATGCGCCGCCTCGCCGCCGGCGAGAACGTCGACATCGAGACCGAGGCCCCCCGCCTGGAGTTCGAGAAGGACGAGGTCGGCCAGGTGGCCCTGGCCCTCAACTCCCTCCAGCGGGCCGCCGTCGAAGCAGCCGTCAAGCAGGCCGAACTGCGCCGGGGCGTCTCCGAGGTGTTCGTGAACCTCGCCCGCCGCAACCAGGTCCTCCTGCACCGCCAGCTGACCCTCCTCGACACCATGGAACGGCGCACCGAGGACACCGAGGAACTCGCCGACCTGTTCCGCCTCGACCACATGACCACCCGCATGCGTCGGCACGCCGAGGGCCTGGTGATCCTCTCCGGCGCCGCGCCCTCCCGCCAGTGGCGCAAGCCCGTGCAGCTCATGGACGTCGTCCGGGCCGCCGTGGCCGAGGTCGAGGACTACGAGCGCATCGAGGTGCGTCGGCTGCCGCGCCTGGGCATCGAGGGCCCGGCCGTCGCCGACGTCACCCACCTCGTCGCGGAACTCCTGGAGAACGCCACCGTGTTCTCGCCCCCGCACACCGCCGTCCAGGTCCACGGCGAACGGGTGGCCAACGGCTTCACCCTGGAGATCCACGACCGCGGCCTCGGCATGAACCCCGAGGCGCTCCTCGACGCGAACCTCCGGCTCGCCGAGACCCCCGAGTTCGAGCTCTCCGACACCGACCGCCTGGGCCTGTTCGTCGTCAGCCGGCTGGCCCGCCGGCACGCGGTGAAGGTCGTCCTCCAGCCCAGCCCGTACGGAGGCACCACCGCGGTGGTCTTCCTGCCGGCCGAGCTCCTCACCGAGGCCCCCGACACCAACGGCACCGGCATCCGCCTCAACGGCCTCGGGGGGCTGGGCGGCAAGACCCCCAAGGGCGTCAAGGGCGGCCCCGTCGGCAAGGGCCCCCGGCGCCCGGCGCCCCTGGCCGTCGACCGGGGCGTCCCGCCCCGCCCGCTGCCCGCCGGCGTACTGAACGGCCCCGTCGAGCTGGAGGGCCCGCTCGGAGTCCTCGGCCTGGACGCCCTCGACGGCCCGGGCGCGGCCGACGACCTCGCCGCCCTCACCGCGCCCGGCGCCCGCCCGCCCATGGCCACCCTCGACGACGAGACCCCGCCCGGCGGCATTCCCCGCACCGCCCTGCTCGGGCTGCGCTCGGCCGACCGCCCGCACGGCGACCGGCACCCCGAGCACGGCTCCGCCTGGAAGGGCGACCGGATCGGCGACCGCGGCGCCGACCACCACCGCGACCCGGGCGACGGCACGGACCCGGCCGCGGGCGGTGTCCGCAACCGCTCCCGGGGCGCCGCCGCCCCCGACCGCGAGGCGCCCGCCTCGACCGGCCCGGTCCGGCTGGAGCGCACCCGCCCCGACGGACCCCGCCCCGCCGGCACCGTCCCGCTGCCGCGGCGCCGGCCCACCCCGACCCTGGTCGCCGAACACGGCCGCCGCGTGGAACCCCGGGCGGTACCGGCGAAGCCCGCAGCCGCGGCCGGCGCCGGACCCGAGGTCGGCCGTGCGCAGCCCGCCGCGGGCCCCGGCGGCCTGCCCCGCCGGGTCCGCCAGGCCAACCTGGCGCCCCAGCTCAAGAACGGCCCCGGCGCCTCCGCCGCCGAAGCCACCACCGACCAGGTGATCGACCGCGACGCCGAAGACGTACGCACCCGCATGTCCGCCCTCCAGCGGGGCTGGACGGCGGGCCGCAACCAGCACGCGCAGCAGCAGTCCGAGACCGGGACAGGCACCCCCGCCGCCACCGGTCCCGCGCACGAGAACGAAGGGGACGGTCGATGACCGCACCGCAGACCGGAAACGACAGCAGGGGCCGCGGCCCGCTCAACTGGCTCCTCGACGAGCTCGTCGACAAGGTCGCCAGCATCCGCAAGGCCGTCGTCCTCTCCGGGGACGGCCTGCCGACGGGCAGCTCCAAGGACCTCACCCGGGAGGACAGCGAGCACCTGGCCGCCGTCGCGTCCGGCTTCCACAGCCTGGCCAAGGGAGTCGGCCGGCACTTCGACTCCGGCCGGGTCCGCCAGACGGTCGTCGAACTCGACGAGGCCTTCCTGTTCGTCATGGCAGCCGGCGACGGCAGCTGCCTGGCCGTCCTCGCCGACTCCGAATCCGACGTCGGCCAGGTCGCCTACGAGATGACCCTCATGGTCAAGCGCGTCGGCGACCACCTGGCGACCGCCCCGCGCACCGGGCTGCCAGCCGGAGGGTGAGTCGGACCGGATGAGCGAATCAGGACAGGACCACCCCACCAACGCCCTGAGCACGCCGGGAACCCCCGACTCCCCGCCCCGGCCCGAACACCCCCACTGGTTCGACGACGACGCGGGTCCCGTTGTCCGTCCCTACGCCATGACCAGGGGCCGGACCAGCCACTCCGGCCGGCACCGGCTCGACCTGATCGCGCTCGTCATCGCCGAACCGGCGGCAGACGATCCGGTCTGGGACCTGACCCTGTCCCCGGAACACGCCCACATCCTCGGGCTGTGCCGGGAACGCCCCCAGTCGGTCGCGGAACTCGCCGCGGACCTCGACCTCGCCATCGGCGTGGTCCGGGTCCTGATCGGGGACCTCGTCGACGAAGAACTGGTCCACGTGACCCGGCCGGTCCCACCGGCCGAACTCCCCGACGAATCCATACTGCGTGAGGTGATCAATGGCCTTCGGGCGCTCTAGCCGCACCGGCGCGATGCATGCCGTGTCGCCGGTCGAGCCGCTGACCCTGAAGATCCTGGTCGCGGGCGGTTTCGGGGTGGGCAAGACCACCCTGGTCGGTGCGGTGAGCGAGATCCGACCCCTGCGCACGGAGGAACGCCTCTCCGAGCCGGGCATCGGCGTCGACGACACACAAGGGGTGGAGGGCAAGAGCACCACGACCGTGGCCATGGACTTCGGTCGCATCACGCTGCGCGAGGACCTCGTCCTGTACCTCTTCGGCACGCCCGGACAGGACCGCTTCTGGTTCCTGTGGGACGAACTGGCGCAGGGCTCGCTCGGCGCCGTGGTCCTCGCCGACACCCGTCGACTCGCCGACTGCTTCGCGGCGATCGACTACTTCGAGCGGCGCGGGATCCCCTTCGTCGTCGCGGTCAACTGCTTCGACGGCGCCGCCCGCCACCCGGTGGTCACCGTCCGCGAGGCACTCGACCTCGACCCGGGAGTACCGGTGCTGCTCTGCGACGCCCGTGACCGGGAGTCCGTCAAGGACGTCCTGGTGGGAGTCGTGGAACACGCCATGTCCCTGGCCCGGGAACGCCGCCGCAGCCTGACGGCGCGGGCCTGAGGAGGGGGCCGGAGAGCGGGGCCCGGAAGCGTTCGAGGCCTGACGGCGGGAGCCCGACATGGAGGCGGCCCGTACCCCCGCCGACTGGGGTACGGACCGCAGCTCTCATGGGGGGATCGAGGGGGTCCCGGTCGCGGCGCGGGACCGTGGGGAGAGTGTGAACCCGCCGTCCGGGGTCGTCAAGCGTTCGGACAACACACCCTGTTCACGCCGCGGCCGACCGTCCGACCGACCCCTCCCGGCGCCTCGACGCCCCCGCCCCGCGCGCCTCAGCGCACCGCCACGACGGCCGAACCGTGGCCGAACAACCCTTGGTTCGCGGTGATCCCGACCCGCGCCCCCGGCACTTGCCGGGCCCCGGCCGTCCCGCGCAGCTGCCACGCCAGCTCGCACACCTGGGCGATGGCCTGGGCCGGCACCGCCTCCCCGAAGGAGGCCAGCCCACCGCTCGCGTTGACCGGCACCCGACCGCCGAGGGCCGTCGCCCCGTCCCGTACGAGCTTGGCGCCCTCGCCCTCGCCGCAGAGGCCGATGTCCTCGTACCACTGCAACTCCAGTGCGGTGGACAGGTCGTACACCTCGGCGAGCGACAGGTCGTCGGGCCCGATCCCCGCCTCCTCGTACGCCGCCCGCGCGATCGACGCCCGGAAGGAATCCCCGGACGGCGACACGGCCGTCGCGGAGTCGGTGGCGATGTCCGGCAGGTCCAGCACCGTACGCGGATAGGTGGGCGTCACCGTCGACACCGCCCGGATCCGCACCGGGTCCGCGGCCCCGCGCGCCCGGGCGAACTCCATGCTGCTCAGCACCAGGGCCGCGCCCCCGTCCGAGGTCGCGCAGATGTCGAGCAGCCGCAGCGGATCGGCCACCACCGCCGAGGCGGCCACCTCCTCGGCGCTCACCCGCTTGCGGTAGCGGGCGTTGGGGTTGAGCGCCCCAGCCGCCGCGTTCTTCACCTTGACCAGAGCGAAGTCCTCGCCGGTGTCCCCGTACAGGGCCATCCGCCGGCGGGCGTACAGCGCGAAGTACGCCGGGTTCGTGGCGCCGAGCAGCCGGAACCGGAGCCAGTCCGGATCGTCCGGCCGTTCGCCGCCCGCCGGGGCGAAGAACCCCTTGGGCGCGGCGTCGGCGCCCACCACGAGCACCACGTCGGCCAGCCCCGCGAGGATCTGCGCCCGGGCCGCCCCGATCGCCTGCGCCCCGGAGGCGCAGGCCGCGTACACGCTGGTCACCCGGGCGCCCTGCCAGCCGAGGGCCCGGGCGAAGGTGGCGCCGGCGACGTAGCCCGGATATCCCGAGCGCACGGTGTCGGCGCCGACGATCGACTGGACGTCCGTCCACTCCAGGCCCGCGTCGGCGAGCGCGGCGAGGGCGGCCGCCCGCCCGTACTCGACGAAGCTGCGGCCCCATTTGCCCCACGGGTGCATTCCGGCCCCGAGGACGGCGACGTCGGCGCTCACGAGGCCGCTCCGACCGGCTTGAACCGCCAGGTGGTCCAGACGGTTTCGGCGTCCTCGTTCAGCACGCCGCCCACCACCTCGACCTCCGTCCCGACCGCCAGATCGGCGACGCCCACCCCGGGCACCGCCTGCCCCAGCACGACCAACCCCTCGGCCTCCAGCTCCACCGCGACCAGCGCGTACGGCTCCCAGGGCACGTCCGGGTCGGACACGTACGGAGCGGGCGGCCGGTAGCGCCCGTCGGTGCAGGACCAGACCCGGCCCCGGGGGGAGAGCGGCACCTCGACGAGCTCGCCGCCCCCGGTGCAGTGCGGATTGCGGCAGTACGCGTCCTCGCGCGGGAAGAACACCGCGGCGCAGGCGGAGCAGCGGGTGCCGAGCAGCCGGAAGCCGCCGTCCGGACCGTCCTCGGTGAACCACCCGTCCACGACGGGTGTGCGTGTGCGTGCCAAGGCCCCTCCCGGGTCAAAGTTCTGACGGATCGTCAGAAGTCTGTCACGGGCGGGCATCCCTGGCACGGGTTCTCGGCGAGCCACTTCCGGGCGATCTCGCCGAGCTCGGCGTCCCGCCCGGCCAGCATCATCCGGATCATCCGCGCGTCCCCGCGCAACGACCAGGCCGGATTGCCGAAGGTGGCCGGGTTGTTCCCCTCGATCAGGAAGTGCGCCGGCCAGGCGGTCCCGTACCCGATCAGCGGGAGCGCGGCGAGCCAGCGCTTCCTGCCCCGTGCCACCCCGTAGGCGCTCAGCGCGAGACCGGTGAGCGTGCCGGTCAGATGGATCCATCGGGTGGCGGCCCGGGAGTGCATCGCGACGTAGTACGGCCAGAATTCCTCGTACGAGCTGAAAGTCATGCGGGCACGGTACTCACGGGCGGACGGAGGCGACAGCGACCGGGAAATCGAAATACGAATCCGGATGCGCCTCCGGCGCGTAGGTGAAGTGCCACCACTCCACGGGCAGGTTCTTGAACCCCTGCGCCCCCAACACCCGTTTCAGCAAGGAACGGTTCTCCCGCACGGCCACGGACACCCGGGGATCGTCGGTGTGCGACAGGGA
Source organism: Streptomyces sp. NPDC001568 (assembly GCF_042893755.1). Classification (NCBI taxonomy): domain Bacteria; kingdom Bacillati; phylum Actinomycetota; class Actinomycetes; order Kitasatosporales; family Streptomycetaceae; genus Streptomyces; species Streptomyces sp. NPDC001568. The sequence goes on from NZ_JBIAVF010000012.1 coordinate 291,392, forward strand.
GCCGAAGAAGTCGAAGGCGGTCCCCATGTCCAACTCCCGCCGCGCGGGCAACCGCACCAGCGTCACGTCGACCGTGCTCCCGCGACTGTGACCCGACCGCGCGGCGATGTACCCCTCGGGGATCAGCCGCGCCTTGTCGACCTCCGGATAGAACTCGGCCTTCGTCGACTGGTCCGCCGCGTCCCCGGCCCAGCGCACGAACCGGTCCACCGCCCGCTGCGGCCGGTAGCAGTCGTACGCCTTCAGCGAGTACCCCGCCCGCAACAACTCCCGCTGCGCCCGCCGCAACGCCTCGGCGACCGGCCGCGCGACCAGGCAGACGGGCTCCTCGTAGCCGTCGACCACCGCCCCGGTGAAGTTCCGCGACCCGGCGTACCGGATGTCCTCGACGACACTCGGATCGACATCCCGCAACGCGACGAACCCACGGCCCGGACCGGCGGCGGTGCCCGTCGCGCCGGCCGTGCCCGCCCTGCCCGCCGCGCTTGCCGTGCCTGCCGTGTTCGTCGCGACTGCCGTGTTCGTCGCCGGCCCGAGGAGCGCCTGGGCCACCCATACCGCCGCCACCACGCGCACCATGACAACCACCCGCATCCTCATGCCCCTTGGCATACCATCGCCGCATGCAGGCACACCTGAGGGACTCGCACTGCTCCACCTGCGGAGCCCCGTTCGACACGTCCGACTGGCCCCGTCGGTGTGCCGGCTGCGGAACGACCGCCTACCGCAACCCGCTCCCGGTGGCCGTCGTCCTCCTCCCCGTCGAGGACGCGTCCGGCACCGGCCTCGTGGTCATCACCCGCACCATCGAACCCGCCCTCGGCGGCGTCGCGCTGCCCGGCGGCTTCGTGGACTTCGGCGAGGACTGGCGCGAGGCCGTCGCCCGCGAGCTCCGCGAGGAGACCGGCATCGAGGCCCCGGCATCCGACGTCGCGCTCGCCGACGTGATGACCTCCCCGCGCGGCCACCTGCTGGTCTTCGGCCTGCTGCCGCCGCGCCCCGTCGCCGCCCTCCCGCCGTCCGTCCCGACCGACGAGACGACCGGCTGGCACGTCCTGCGCACCGCTTCGGAACTGGCGTTCCCCCTCCACACCCAGGCGGCCGCCGCCTGGTTCGCCGGCCGCTACACCTGACCCGCCGGCCGACCGGGCGGGTGGCCCCGCCTCGGGTCCTTCGTCGACAGCCCTAGAGCCGCAGCTCCGTCAGGGCCGCCGCCAGGGTCACCACCCCGACCACCGTTCCCGCCGCCACCGCACCCCCGCGCCACAGCGTCCGCGGCGCGACCGGCCACGACCGCAGGAACCCCCCGACCAGCAGCGGCACCACCGCGGCCGCGACCGTCCACGCCCACACCGCGGCGAATCCCGGACCCGACCCGGACCCGCCCGACCAGGCACCCAGCCACCAGCACACCGGCCCGGCCACCCCCGCCGACACCGCGACCAGCAGCACGCCGACGACGGCCGGCTCCGGCCAACCGGGGCGCCGCCCGGCGCACCGCCGCCCCAGCGCGGCCAGCGGCCGCACCAGCAGCAGCCCGTGCAGGAACCCGGCCCCGGCGGCCGTCACCGCGTCCACGGCCGGCTCCACCAGGGACCCGCCCGCGCGATCCCGGAGCACCAGCAACACCGCCCACACCGTCACCGCCTGCCACGCCCCGACCGCCTCCGCCCCCGGAACCGCGTCCCGCCCCGGCCACCACGCCCCCGGCCCCCGCCGTCCCACCGGCCACACCGCCCTCACCGGGCTCGCCCATACCATCGCCGGCCTCCTCCCCACCCCTGCCCCGCACCCTGTCCAGTCCCCGGTCCGACCCCGGTCCGAACCACCGTGGCGCGCCGCGCCACAGCCGCACCACACCCTCACCACAGCGCACGACCCCGCCGTCCCCCCTCGGAGTTCACAGGCCGCGTACCGTCACCCCCCGCACGGGCTCGCCCGTCTCGTCCTCCACCACCACGGACTCCCCGGCCCACCGCACCACGTACCGCTCCACCGTGCCCGCACCGAACCCCGGCCCCGCGTCCCGGATCACCACCCCGCCCCCCGTCCGCCCGCGCGCCGGAGCCCACGCCTCCAGCACCACGGACCCGTCCGGGCCCCGCACCGGAAGGACCGACCCCGCCCGCGCCAGCACCGGCACCCGGCCCCGCGGAGCATCCAGCAGCACCTGCCCCGGCCCCTCGTACGCCGTCCCCGTCACCGTGTCGTACCAGCGCCCCCGCGGCAGCCGCACCGCCCGCCGGTCGGCCCCGCACTCCAGCACCGGCGCCACCAGCAGCGCGTCCCCCAGCAGGAACGCGTCCTCGCAGTCCCGCAGCACCCGGTCCTCGGGATTGCCCCACCACAGCGGCCGCACGTACGGAGCCCCCGTCCGCCGCGCCAGATGCGCCAGCGTCACGAAGTACGGCCGCAGGCGCTCCCGTTCCGCCAACACCGCCGCGGCCCGCTCCGCCACCTCCGGCCCGAACTCCCACGGCTCCCGCCGCCCCGCCCAGAGCGCCGAATGCGTACGGAACAACGGCAGGTACGCCCCCAACTGGAACCACCGCAGGTACAGCTCCGGCGACGGCGACCCTCCGAAGCCCCCGACGTCGGGCCCCGAGTACGGCACCCCGCACAGCCCGAGCCCCAACACCAGGGCCAGTGACGCCCGCAGCCCCTCCCAGCTGCTCTCCACGTCCCCGGACCACGAGCCCCCGTACCGTTGCATCCCCGCCCAACCCGACCGGGAGAACAGGAACGGCCGCTCGTCCGGCCGCAGCCGCACCAACCCCTCCCACCCGGCCCGCGCCATCCCCAGCGCGTACACGTTGTGGCCGGACCGGTGGTCCCCGCCCGCCCCGTCCATCGCGTGCCGGGCCGACCTCGGCAACGTCGGATCCCCCCACGGGGCGAAGGAGACCGGCTCGTTCATGTCGTGCCAGAAGCCGGAGAACCCCTGCGCGAGCCGCTCCTCGTACAGCCCGCCCCACCACTGACGCACCACCGGGTCCGTGAAGTCCGGGTACGCGCACTCGCCCGGCCACACCTCACCCCGGACCTCCTCGCCCCGCGCGTCGCGCACGAACGCCCCCCGCGCCCCCACCGCCCGCCCCGACGCGTGCAGCGGATCCCCCGCCTTCACCGCCGGATCCACGATCGACACCAGCCGCACCCCCTGACCCGCCAACTCACCGGCCAGGGCCGGTAGATCGGGAAACGCCTCCCGGTCCACCGTGAACACCCGGTGCGCGTCGTAGTGGTCGATGTCCAGGTGCACGGCCGACAGCGGCAACCCCCGCTCCCGGTACCCCGCCACCACCCGCCGCACCTCGGCCGCGCTCCCGAACCCCCACCGCGCGTGCTGATACCCCAGCGCCCACTCGGGAGGCACCGCCGCCGCACCCGTCAGCCCCGACCAGCCCTGAAGCACCCGCGCCGGCGTCCCCGTCAGCACCCAGCAGCGGGCCGGCCCGCCCTCCAGCCGCAGCTCGCTCGTCCCGGCCCGGTCCACTCCGGACCCGGCCCCCTCCTCGCCCTCCCGCAACACCATCCGCCCGTCCCACGAGTTGTCGTAGAACACCAGGTGCGTGCCCACGTCCGCGACCACCAGCTGGACGGGCATCGTCACGTACAGCGGATCGTCGCCGGGCCCGAAGGCGCCCCCCGGATCCGTGTTCCACAACCGGTACGTCCCGTCGCGCAGCCGGGGCCCCGACGCCCGCCCGCCCATCCCGAAGAACCGGGCGTCGGCCGGCACCTCCGACCGCTGGAGCCGACGCGGCTCCTGCGCCGCCCCCGCCGCGGCCCCGTCCGCCCCCACCGGATCCCACCACCGCGGCGGCAACTCGCGCCGCAGCACCGCCCCGCCCGGAGTCCGCACCTCCACCGCACCGTGCCGGGACACCGCCACCGTCACCCGCTCCGACACCACCCGCCAGCCGCCCCCGGTGTCCGGCTCCAGCACCGCCCGGGGATCGGGCTCCGGCCCACCGCCCACCACCGCGTACGACGGCCCCGGCTCCGCCCCGTCCCAGCCCCAGAACACCGCCCCGCCCACGGTCACCCGTACCAGCAGCTCGGACCGCGCGAACCGCAAAACGCCGCCGCCCGGCAGCGCCCGCGTCCCCTCCAGCGATCCCGGCACCCGCGCCCGCTCCGCACCCCGCCGCGGCAGGGCCGAGGCGTCGGCCCGGCGCCGGCGCAGAGCCGCGCGCCAGGCGCGCCGCCCGCGCGCCGTACCGATCTCTTTCACCGCACGCACCAGATCACTACCGTCCATGCGGATCACCCTGCCACCGGCCCCGGTCCGAGCGGGCGGCGTTCAGCTGCCGTTCACCCGCGGCGGGACCCGGCCCGACCGCACAGGACAGCTCTGGTGCGTATGTCGATCACATGGCATCGTCCCTGTGAGCCGTCGCGCGAACACCCACGCCGCGGTGGCACCGTACGCACACGAAGCGCGAGCCACAGACTTGACCGGGAGCCGACCCATGACCTCAGCCACCCAGCCGGAACCCCTCTGGTCCCCGGCCCCCGACCGGATCGCAGCGGCCCGGATCACCGCCTTCCAGGCCTGGGCGGCCGAACGGTTCGACGCCCCCGCCGACGGCGGCTACCCCGCCCTGCACCGCTGGTCCGTCGACGAGCTCGACGTGTTCTGGCAGGCCGTCGCCGAATGGTTCGACGTACGGTTCACCACCCCCTACGAGCAGGTCCTCGCCGACCGCACCATGCCCGGCGCCCGATGGTTCACCGGCTCCACCCTCAACTACGCCGAGCACGCCCTGCGCGCCGCCGAGGACCCCGCCCGCGCCGCGGAGCCCGCCCTGCTCTCCGTGGACGAGACCCACGAGCCGACCCCCCTCACCTGGGCCGAGCTCCGCCGCCAGGTCGGATCGCTCGCCGCCGAACTGCGCGCCCTCGGCGTCCGCCCCGGCGACCGCGTCAGCGGCTACCTCCCCAACATCCCGGAAGCGGTCGTCGCCTTCCTCGCGACCGCCGCGGTCGGCGGGGTCTGGACCTCCTGCGCCCCCGACTTCGGCGCCCGCAGCGTCCTCGACCGCTTCCAGCAGGTCGAACCCGTCGTCCTCTTCACCGTCGACGGCTACCGCTACGGCGGCAAGCAGCACGACCGCCGCGACACCGTCGCCGAACTGCGCGCCGAACTCCCCTCCCTGCGCGCCGTCGTCCACATCCCCCTGCTCGGCACGCCCGCCCCCGAATCCACCCTCACCTGGGCGGACCTCACCTCCGGCGACTCCGAGCCCGTCTTCGAGCCGGTGCCCTTCGAGCACCCGCTGTGGATCCTCTACTCCTCCGGCACGACGGGCGCCCCCAAAGCCATCGTCCAGTCCCAGGGCGGGATCCTCCTCGAACACCTCAAGCAGCTCGGCCTGCACTGCGACCTCGGCCCCGGTGACCGGTTCTTCTGGTACACCTCCACCGGCTGGATGATGTGGAACTTCCTCGTCTCCGGCCTGCTCACGGGCACCACCGTCGTCCTCTACGACGGCAGCCCCGGCTACCCGGACACGGGCGCCCAGTGGCGCATCGCCGAACGCACCCGCGCCACCCTGTACGGCACCTCCGCCGCCTACGTCATGGCCTGCAAGAAGGCCGAGGTGCACCCGGCCCGGGACTTCGACCTCACCGGCGTCAAGTGCGTCGCCACCACCGGCTCCCCGCTGCCGCCCGACGGCTTCCGCTGGCTCCACGACGAGGTCGCCGAAGACCTGTGGATCGCCTCCGTCAGCGGCGGCACCGACGTCTGCAGCTGCTTCGCGGGCGCCGTCCCCACCCTCCCCGTCCACATCGGCGAACTCCAGGCCGCCTGCCTGGGCACCGACCTCCAGGCCTGGGACCCCTCCGGCAAGCCCGTCACCGGCGAGGTCGGCGAACTCGTCGTCGCGGCCCCCATGCCCTCCATGCCGATCCACTTCTGGAACGACGCCGACGGCAGCCGCTACCGCGACAGCTACTTCGAGATGTTCCCCGGCGTCTGGCGGCACGGGGACTGGATCACCCTCACCGACCACGGCTCCGTCGTCATCCACGGCCGCTCCGACTCCACCCTGAACCGGCAGGGCGTCCGGATGGGCTCCGCCGACATCTACGAAGCCGTCGAACGCCTCCCCGAGATCAAGGAATCCCTGGTCATCGGCCTGGAGGAGCCGAACGGCGGCTACTGGATGCCGCTCTTCGTCCACCTCGCACCCGGCGCCACGCTCGACGACGCCCTGCGCAAGAAGATCGCGGCCACCATCCGCGAGCAACTCTCCCCGCGCCACGTCCCCGACGAGGTCATCGAGGTGCCCGCCGTCCCCCACACCCTGACCGGCAAGCGCATCGAAGTCCCCGTCAAGCGCCTCCTCCAGGGCACCCCCCTGGCCAAGGCCGTCAACGCGGGCTCCGTGGACCGCCCGGAGCTCCTCGCCTTCTACGAGCAGCTCGCCCGCACCCGGGGCTGACCCCGGGCCCGATGTCAGTGCCCATGATTACGCTGAGTGAGCAAGTCGTTACGCCACTCAGGGGGAAACCATGTCAGGCACGCACCACACCGAACCATCGGGCACCACCCCGGGCACCGCGCCCCGCAAACGGATCTCCCGCCGCCGCAGCCTGCGCCGCGAAGTCCCCAGCACCGTCGGTCTGCTCGCCGACGCCGGGGACTTCGCGGCCATGCGGGACTACCGCAGCTTCGGCTTCGACCACCACGACGACTACGGCGACTACCTCCGTCAGGTCGATGCCCTCCTGAGGTCCCTCGCGGCCCAGGGCATCCACACCACCGTCGCCCTCTTCGACCCCGAGGAGTACGCCGACTACTGCGCGGAACACGACCTCGACCCCGACACCGCCCGGACCCGTACGCGCTTCACCGCCGAACTCGCCGGCGGCGGACCGGCCCTGCCGTACACCGGCCAACCCATCGAGGAACTCGTACCGCTCCTCGTGGACGAAGCGGTCCGGCAGGCGACCTGGGAGTGCGCCACCATGCTGCTCACCGCGGTCGGTACCTGCGCCGACTGCGGCCAGGACATCGGGCAGGCCTCCTTCGAACGGGCCGCCGGCATGCTCGACCGCCTCCTCACCGGAGCCGGACCGGGCCGTCACCACCTCGTCTGCAGCATCCCCACCGAGCACGAACAGCTCATCGTCGTCCTGCAAGCGGAGATCACCGACGACCCGCCCGGCCCGGCCCGTACACAGCCCCGCGACAGCCTCGACTTCGTGACGGTGCTCGCCGCGGGCCTCGCCCTCGGCGGCGCCGGGGGCCTCGTCCTGCGCAGCACCACCGACGGCTTCCGCGACCGGGTCCACGGCTGGCGCCTCGACCGGGGCCGGCTGGTCGCCCTCACCGCCGCAGCCGTCTTCGACGCCTACTGCACGGACGCCGACACCGGCGAACCCGTGGCGCCCGAACCAGGAGTCGAGTACTGCCCGGGATACGAGGCCGACGTCCCGGGCCCCCACCACTGAAACGGCCGAGGGGCCCCCGCCACCGGCGAAGGCCCCTCGACTGCGATCGAACCGTCCGGCTACTCCCCGGACAGCACCGCCTGGGCGGCCACACGGGCCTCCTCGGCCGTGTCCGAGGCCCGCGCCGCGGCCGCGGCACGCTCGCACTGCGCGAGCGTGTACTTGGCCAGCGTCGCGCGCACGTAAGGAATGGACGCGGCACCCATCGACAGGGAGGTGACACCCAGACCGGTCAGCACGCAGGCCAGCAGCGGGTCTGCCGCCGCCTCGCCACAGACACCACAGCTCTTGCCCTCGGCCTTCGCGGCGTCCGCGGACATCGCGATCAGGTCGAGCAGCGCGGGCTGCCAGGGGTCCTGGAGCCGCGAGACGGCGCCGACCTGACGGTCCGCGGCGAACGCGTACTGCGCGAGGTCGTTCGTTCCCAGCGAAAGGAACTCGACCTCCTGCAGGATCGAACGCGCCCGGAGCGCGGCGGACGGGATCTCCACCATCGCACCGAACTTCGCCCGCAGACCGGCCTCGCGGCACGCGTCCGCGAACGCCTTGGCGTCGGTCCGGTCGGCCACCATCGGCGCCATGACCTCGAGGTAGACCGGCAGCCCCTCGGAGGCCTTGGCCAGCGCGGTGAGCTGCGTACGCAGCACGTCCGGGTGGTCCAGCAGCGCCCGCAGCCCGCGGACGCCGAGCGCCGGGTTCGGCTCGTCGGCCGGCGTCAGGAAGTCCAGCGGCTTGTCGGCGCCGGCGTCCAGGACGCGGACGACGACCCGACCCTCGGGGAAGGCTTCGAGCACCTTGCGGTAGGACTCGATCTGCTTCTCCTCGGACGGCGCCTTCTTGCTGTCGTCCAGGAAGAGGAACTCGGTGCGGAACAGGCCCACACCCTCGGCCCCGGCCTCCACGGCCGCCGGCACGTCACCCGGACCGCCGACGTTGGCGAGCAGCGGCACCTTGTGACCGTCGGAGGTCGCGCCCGGACCGGACGAGGCGGCGAGAGCGGCCTTGCGTTCGGCGGCCGAAGCCTCCAGCTCGGCCCGCTTCTCCGCGGTCGGGTCCACGAACAGGTCGCCCGTGCTGCCGTCCACGGCGATGAGGGTGCCCTCCGCGATCTCACCGGCACCCGGCAGCGCCACGATGGCCGGCACACCCAGCGCCCGCGCGAGGATCGCGCTGTGGCTGGTCGGCCCGCCCTCCTCGGTCACGAAACCGAGGACGAGCGCCGGGTCGAGCAACGCGGTGTCGGCGGGCGCCAGGTCCCGGGCGATCAGCACGTACGGCTCGTCGCTGTCCGGAACACCGGGCATCGGCACGCCCAGCAGGCGCGCGACGATCCGGTTGCGCACGTCGTCCAGGTCGGCCACCCGGCCGGCCATGTACTCGCCGGCGCCGGCGAGCAGGACGCGGTAGGCGGCGAAAGCGTCGTAGACGCCGCGCTCGGCGGTGCTGCCGACGGCGATCCGCCGGACCACGTCCGCCATCAGCTCGGGGTCCGTGGCGATCATCGCCTGGGCCTCGAGCACGTGCTGGGCCTCGCCACCGGCCAACTGACCGCGTGCGATCAGGTCCGCCGAAACAGCCTCCACGGCCTGACGGGCGCGCCCCTGTTCGCGCTCCGCCTCATCCGCGGTGATCTGCCTGGCCGGCGGTTCCAGGACCGCCGTACCCATGTGCCGGACCTCGCCGATCGCCACACCGTGGCTCACGCCGACGCCTCGCAGCGTTGTCTCCATTTCACCGTCTCCGATTGAGCGGCGGCCCCAGCCGCCGCGATGGATGTCCGACCCGCCGTGCAGGGGACGCTTACCGCCAGCTGAAGAGCGCGTCGTCAGCCTTCACGTCGCCGGACTCGACGACGTCGGAGAGCGAGTCGGCCGTCGCCTCCAGCGCCACGACGGGACAGATCGGCGACTTGCCGGCTTCCTCGACCGCGGCCGGGTTCCAACGGATGACGCCCTGGCCGCGCGTCACGGTGTCGCCCTTGTTCACGAGCAGCTCGAAGCCCTCGCCGTTGAGCTGGACGGTGTCGATGCCGAGGTGCGTGAGCACACCGTGGCCCTCGCCGTCGACGACCACGTACGCGTGCGGGTGCAGGGAGACGACCACACCGTCTACGGGGGACACCGCCTCCGAGGGCTCGCGCACGGGATCAATGGCCGTGCCCGGTCCCACCATCGCGCCGGAGAACACCGGATCGGGCACTGCCGCGAGTCCGATGGCGGTCCCGGCAAGTGGGGACGTCACGCTGGTCATGGGGGCCTCCCAGGGGTGGGGCTTCATCGTGTCGCCGTCACTACCTGTCGCGAACGGCATACTCTTCAGAAGGATATGTCAAGGGCTGTACCGGTTCGCCCGATGTTGGTCCTGACTCGGACGGACCTTTGGCAGGGAGACTAGTGGACTAGACCGGTGGACTAGACCATACGCGTGAAACGATTTGCCTGGGCGCGGACGGCCCTGTACTGTCGTGACTCCCGCCAGGACGTGCCGCGTGAACATCTCGCGAACATCCGCAGGACGGGATTCCTCCTTCTTCAGCAGTAAAGATCCAAACTCCCTCACCTTCCGCGTGCCCATTCGGCAAAACGGATCGTGGTCGGAGAGACGGAAAAGCGCTGATAGAGTCGGAACCGCCGGAAAGGAAAAGCGCGAAAGCGCAGGACCTGGAAAGCGCCGAGGAAATCGGGCCCGAAAGAGTCTGATAGAGTCGGAAACGCAAGAACAGAACAGAACGAAGC
>NZ_JBIAVF010000013.1:0-292279 GCF_042893755.1 Streptomyces sp. NPDC001568
CTCATCCACCGAAGTGGACGGGGTATCAACTTTTGGCGTTGATTTTTGGCACGCTGTTGAGTTCTCAAGGAACGGACGCTTCCTTTGTACTCACCTCAGTAACACTTACTGGGGCTTTCCTCCGGGCTTCGTTCTGTTCTGTTCTTGCGTTTCCGACTCTATCAGACTCTTTCGGGCCCGATTTCCTCGGCGCTTTCCAGGTCCTGCGCTTTCGCGCTTTCCCTTTCCGGCGATTCCAACTCTACCAGATCATTTCCCGGCCCTGCTTCTCGAAAGTCGCAGTCGGCTTGGATTTGAATTCGGTGACCATTGGGGGTCTTTGGCCTTTCGGCGCTCCGCTACGTTAGCGCTTTCCCCTCGCGGCTCATAATCGAGCCGGCCGGCGAGTAATTCGGGCATGCCGAACAGGACCCCGCCAGGGGTAAGTCGTAGGTAGTGGTTTGGCCGTTCTGGGGGTCTGCTGAGGCAGTGCCCCGTTCAAGCGGCTCGGGCTACGTTAGGCGTCCGGAAGGGCTGAGTCAAGTTGTCCGTCGGCGTGGTGCGTGGGCGCGGTACGGGCTGACCGTCGGGTCGTCCGTGATCCAGTAGCGGTACGGGTGGGCCGCGCCGGCGCCGCCCACTCCCGTGCGCGGGCCGTTGCTCACCAGGTCGGCCGGGGTGGCCGTGCCGGTGAGGAGGGACAGGGGGGAGTCCGGGCCGGCGCAGAGGTCGGTGCCGTCGAGTGAGCGGTCCACGTCCAGGGCGGTGGCCAGACGGGCCGGCCCCTTGGCCAGTTCACGCGGGTACTTGGCAGAGAGTCGACGTTTGGCGGCCAGGTCGGCTCCGGCGGTGATCTCGCCGGCCCGTAGGAGCACGCCGCTCGCATGGCCGGGCGGGCCGCAGACCAGGTTGAGGCTGAACCACATGCCGTAGATGAAATAGACGTACGCGTGTCCGGGCGGACCGAACATCGATGCGTTGCGGGCGGTGGGGCCGCGGTAGGCGTGGGAGCCGGGGTCGGCCCGGCCCTCGTACGCCTCAACCTCCGTGATGCGCAGTTCGAGGGGGCCTTCCGCGGTGCGGCGGACCAGGGTGCGGCCCAGCAGGTCCGGGGCCACCGTGCGGACCGGGCGGTCGAAGAAGGAACGGGGCAGGGGCGTACGGTCGGGACGCGCGCTCATCCGGTCGAGCGTAACGGAACGCTCCGCCCTGCAACCGGGGCCTAAGGTTCCGCGTTGGTAAAAGGGGTAGGCGCGTGAGTCGCCACATCCTTCGTACAGCCTTAAGGGGAGTTTGAGCATGGGGTTCAGGAAGCTGTTCGCGAGCCTGGGTGCCGGCGGTGCCTCGGTGGACACGATCATCACCGAGCCGAACGTGGTGCCGGGCGGGATCGTCCAGGGTGAGGTGCGGATCCAGGGCGGGTCCGTGGAGCAGCAGATCGAGGGGCTGTCCGTCGGGCTGCAGGCGCGGGTCGAGGTGGAGGGCGGCGACCAGGAGTACAAGCAGGACGTCGTCTTCTCGAAGCAGCGTCTCGGGGGTGCCTTCCAGGTGCAGGCCGGCGCGCTGCACGTGGTGCCGTTCGGGCTGGAGATCCCGGCGGAGACGCCGATCACCCACTTCGGGGGCCAGCCCCTGCACGGGATGAACATCGGGGTCAGCACCGAGCTGGAGATCGCGCGCGCGGTCGACGCGGGTGACCTCGACCCGATCAACGTGCACCCGGTGCCCGCGCAGCAGGCGATCCTGGACGCGTTCCGGCAGCTGGGCTTCTCGTTCCGCAGTGCGGACATGGAGCGCGGGCACATCCGCGGGACCCGGCAGACGCTGCCGTTCTACCAGGAGATCGAGTTCCTGCCGCCGTCGCAGTACCGCGGGCTGAACCAGGTCGAGCTGACCTTCGTCTCCGACGGGCGCGAGATGGACGTCGTGCTGGAGATGGACAAGAAGCCGGGGCTGTTCAGCGAGGGCAGCGACACCTACCGCTGCTTCCAGGTGGGGCTGCAGTCGTACCAGGAGACCGACTGGGCCGCGTACCTGAACCAGTGGATCGCGTCCGTCGGTTCGCAGCGCAACTGGTTCTAGGCTCGGGCCGGTACGCGCATTTCGATCAGGAGGTTCAGCAGTGGTTGAGCAGCACAGGGCGCCCCTCCCCCACGCCTTCCACCCGGAGGTCCCTTCCTTCACCGTGACGAGCGCCGATCTGGCGCCCGGCGCGGAGTTGGGCGGGGATCAGGTGTTGTCGGGCGGGAACGTCTCGCCGGCGTTGCGGTGGGAGGGCTTCCCCGAGGGGACGAAGAGCTTCGCCGTGACGTGCTTCGACCCGGACGCGCCGACGGGCAGCGGGTTCTGGCACTGGGTGCTGTTCGACCTGCCTGCCTCGGTGACCGAGCTGCCGGCCGGGGCGGGCGGCGGCCCGTTCGAGGGACTGCCCGCCGGGGCCGTGCACGTGCGCAACGACTACGGCACGAAGGACTTCGGCGGCGCCGCTCCGCCGGCCGGGGAGCGGCACCGGTACGTGTTCACGGTGTACGCGGTGGATCAGGAGAAGCTCGGGCCGGACGGGGACGTCTCTCCTGCCGTGGTCGGGTTCAATCTCCGCTTCCACACCCTCGGGCGGGCCCACCTGATCGGTGAGTACGAGGAGCCCGCGGGCTGATCGTTCGCCGAGCGTTTGCCCGGTCCTGGTCTAAAGACGGCCAGGACCGGGCATTTTTATTGCGTTGTCCCGCGTGGCGCGCGCGGCCAGAGTGGTGACGGGCCCTGCCGCCGGTGTGGTCGCGGGCCTGCACACGGGAGGTGGGCGAGATGCGGGACACGCTGGTGCTGAATGCGAGCTTCGAGCCGCTGTCGACGGTGACCTTGAACCGGGCGGTGGTGCTCGTGCTCCAGGACAAGGCCGTGGTCGAACAGTCGCATCCCGAGCTGCGTGTGCGGGCTGCCACCATGGAGCTTCCGATGCCGCGGGTGATCAGGCTCTGCCGGTACGTGCGGGTGCCCTTCCGAAGACATGCTCCCTGGTCACGGAGGGGGGTGTTGGTCCGGGACCAACACCGTTGCGCGTACTGCGGGAAGCGCGCGACGACCGTGGACCACGTACTGCCGCGTGCCCAGGGCGGTGGGGACTCCTGGCTGAACACGGTGGCCTCCTGCGCCGAGGACAACCACCGCAAGGCGGCGCGGACTCCCGAGGAGGCGGGGATGCCTCTGCTGCGCAAACCCTTCGTACCGTCACCCGCGGACGCGATGCTGCTCGCGCTGGGAGTGGGCGGGCGGGACCCGCTGCCGGAGTGGCTGTCGCGGTCCGCCTAGTCGACCGCCCCGCGCGCCCGGTTGCCGGGTGCGCGGGGCGACGTATTTCCCCTACGTCGTTCAGCGGAGCAGGATCTGGACGATGGCGAGGATTCCGACCGTCACGATGACTCCGCGCAGGACGGTCGGCGAGAGACGGCGTCCGACCTTCGCGCCGATCTGTCCGCCGAGGGTGGAGCCGACGGCGATGAGGAGGACGGCCGTCCAGTCGAACTCCGCGACGAAGAGGAAGAAGACGGCGGCGATGCCGTTCACGAGGGCGGCGATGACGTTCTTGACCGCGTTGACGCGTTGCAGGTCCTCGTGGAGCAGCAGACCCATGAGTCCGAGGTAGAGCACGCCCTGGGCGGCCCCGAAGTAGCCTCCGTACGCGCTGGAGAACAGCATGCCGGTGAGGAGGGCGGGGCCGCCCTCGCGTTCCGTCGTGTCGACGCCGGCGGCTTCCCGGCGGCGGCGCAGGGACGCGGCGAGGCGGGGCTGGAGGACGACGAGGACGAGGGCGAGTCCGATGAGGACGGGCACGATCGTGTCGAAGGACTCCGGGGGCAGGACGAGGAGCAGGACCGCGCCCGCGAGGCCGCCCACGAGGGAGACGGCGCCGAGGCGCAGGATGCGGTCGCGCTGCCCCTTGAGTTCGTTGCGGTAGCCGATGGCGCCGCTGATGGAACCGGGCACCAGGCCGAGGGTGTTGGAGACGTTGGCGGTGACCGGGGGCAGGCCGGTGGCGAGGAGCACCGGGAAGGTGATCAGGGTGCCGGAACCGACGATGGTGTTGATCGTGCCGGCGCCGATTCCGGCGGCGAGGACCGCGAGCGATTCCCAGATGGACATGGACATGGACGGAGCCATCCCCTTTGCGTGAGTGAGTCGCCTCCCCGCCATGAAGGTCGAGGGGCCTCACCGATCATGCACGAGGGGAGGGCGGCTCAGTCGATGGGGGGCTGTTCGCGCCGGTCACCGGCGCTCGTCGTGTCGTTGCCGCCCTTGCCGGCGTTCTGCGGGTTGAAGCCGCTCGGGCTGCCGCCGCCCATGGGGCCGAAGTTGCCCATGGCGCCCGAGAGGCCCTTGAGCGCGTCCCCGATCTCGCTGGGCACGATCCAGAGCTTGTTGGCGTCGCCCTCGGCGATCTTCGGGAGCATCTGGAGGTACTGGTAGGCGAGGAGCTTCTGGTCGGCGTCGCCGGCGTGGATGGACTCGAAGACCGTACGGATGGCCTGGGCCTCGCCCTCGGCGCGCAGGGCGGCGGCCTTGGCATCACCTTCCGCGCGCAGGATGGAGGACTGCTTCTCACCCTCGGCGCGCAGGATCTCGGACTGCCGAACGCCTTCGGCCTGGAGGATGGCGGCGCGCTTGTCGCGGTCGGCGCGCATCTGCTTCTCCATCGAGTCCTGGATGGAGGTCGGCGGCTCGATGGCCTTGAGCTCGACGCGGTTGACGCGGATGCCCCACTTGCCGGTGGCCTCGTCGAGGACCCCGCGCAGGGCCGCGTTGATCTCCTCGCGGGAGGTGAGGGTCCGCTCCAGGTCCATGCCGCCGATGATGTTGCGGAGGGTGGTGACGGTGAGCTGCTCGATGGCCTGGATGTAGCTGGCGACCTCGTACGTCGCGGCTCGGGCGTCGGTCACCTGGTAGTAGATGACGGTGTCGATGTTGACGACCAGGTTGTCCTGGGTGATCACCGGCTGCGGCGGGAACGGCACGACCTGCTCGCGCAGGTCGATGCGGTTGCGGATGGAGTCGATGAACGGGACGACGATGTTGAGGCCCGCGTTGAGGGTGCGGGTGTAGCGGCCGAAGCGTTCGACGATGGCGGCGCTGGCCTGCGGGATCACCTGGATCGTCTTGACCAGGGCGATGAAGACCAGAACCACCAGGATGATCAGGACGATGATGATCGGTTGCATGCGGTTCCCCGTGCCCTTCCGGCTGTCTGTGCTGCCCCGTTGAGCGGAGTCTCGCAGACCCCGGGGCCGCGGGTCGGCTGCTTTCTCACATCACGACGGCGGTCGCTCCGTCGATGTCGACGACGTCGACGGACTGGCCGGGTTCGAAACTCGTGTCCGCGTCCAGGGTGCGGGCGGACCAGACCTCGCCGGCCAGTTTGATCCGGCCGCCGCTGCCGTCGACGCGTTCCAGGACGACGGCGGTCCTGCCCTTCAACGCGTCGATGCCGCTGCGGTGTTGGGGTCGTTGGTTGCGGTGCCGGTTGGCGATCGGACGGACCACGGCGATGAGCGCCACGGACACGATCACGAACACCAGGACCTGGGCGACCACTCCCCCGCCGAGGGCCGCCGTGACGGCGGCCGCCACCGCGCCGACGGCGAACATGCCGAACTCCGGAAGGGCGGTGAGGACCAGGGGGATGCCCAGTCCGACCGCGCCGATGAGCCACCACACCCATGCGTCGATGTCCACATGGTCATGGTAGGTCGGGTGGGCGCGGTCGGGACAGGGCGCGAGCGGTACGGACCGCTAGCGCAGGGGCAGGCCCTGGGCGGTCCAGCGGTCGTGGTCGTTGCGCTCGACGACCAGCGGGAGGCCGAAGCAGAGCGAGAGGTTGCGCGAGGTGAGTTCGAGGTCGATGGGTCCGGCGGCGACCACCTTGCCCTGACGGATCATCAGGACGTGGGTGAAGCCGGGGGCGATCTCCTCGACGTGGTGGGTGACCATGATCATGGAGGGGGCGAGCGGGTCGCGGGCGAGGCGGCCGAGGCGGCGTACGAGGTCCTCGCGCCCGCCGAGGTCGAGGCCGGCGGCGGGCTCGTCGAGGAGGAGCAGCTCGGGGTCGGTCATCAGGGCGCGGGCGATCAGGGTGCGCTTGCGCTCGCCCTCGGAGAGCGTGCCGAACTTGCGCTCCAGGTAGTCGGTCATGCCGAGGCGGTCGAGGAAGGCGCGGGCGCGCTGCTCGTCGATGTCCTCGTACTCCTCCTGCCAGGTCGCGGTCATGCCGTAGGCGGCGGTGAGCACGGTCTGCAGGACGGTCTGCCGCTTGGGCAGCTTGTCGGCCATGGCGATGCCGGCCACACCGATGCGGGGGCGCAGCTCGAACACGTCGGTACCCGGCTTGCCGAGGGTGCCGCCGAGGATCGTGGTGGTGCCCTTGGTGGGGTACAGGTAGCTGGAGGCGAGGTTCAGCAGTGTGGTCTTGCCGGCGCCGTTGGGGCCGAGGATCACCCAGCGCTCCCCCTCCTTCACCGACCAGGAGACCTGGTCCACCAGAGCCCGGCCCTCGCGGACCACGGATACGTCCACCAGCTCCAGAACATCGCTCATGAGCGTGTTGTCACCCCTTGCAGTCACGGTTCTCTGTGCGCCGGCAGGCGCAGCCCCTGGGGGAAAACCTACGCCACTCGGGGAGGGGTCCGGTTCCGGGGCCGGGTGCCGGGCCCGATCCGTAAAGTGGGGGGATGCTTTTCGAACCACGTTCAGGGCGGCTGGCCGCCTGGGGGAACGCGCTGCTGGCCGGTTTGGTGTCGCCCGACGAGGCCGCGTCGTCGATCGTCGGTGAGGACGCCGTGCACCGGGTGTCCGGTCTGCCGGGGGAACCCGGTCCGGTGGGGCTCACGCTGGCGCTCGGCCGGTTGCGGGTGCTGGGGGTGAGCGGACTGCGGGTGGCGCTGCCCGCCCCGGGGCACCCGTTGGGGCTGAGCGGGCCGGCGGAGTTCAACGCGCGGGCGTTGGAGGCCGAGGAGGCGGTGGTCGCGGTGGGGGCGGCGTTGGGGCTGGTGCCGGAGGTGGCGGAGGCCGGGCCGGCCGGGGACCTGCACGTCTCGGTGACCTGGCACTGCCTGCCGGTACGGGAGGCTCCACCGGCGGACGTGCCGTCGCTCGGTGAGGCGGAGCGGGAGCTGGCGGAGGCGCTGCGCGAGGCGACGGGCGTACTGACCCGGCTGGACGTGGCGGGGTCGGGGCCGGTCGCGGAGGCGGCCCTGTCGGCGTACCGGGCGCGGGCCGAGGCGGGGCGTGACGTGCTGGCCCCGGGGTATCCGCCGCGGGCGGTGCGGGTGCTGGCGCTGGCGCAGCGGGTGGACCTGATGGTGTCGCTGGCGTACGAGAACGGGCCCGGGGGCGCGGTGGCCGCCTCGGAGATGGCGGCGCGGTCGGAGGCCCTGCGCCCGGTGGAGCGGGTGGCGCGGCGGGCGCTGGTGGCGGCGTACAACGCGGCGGTCGAGGAACGCGAGCGGGGCTGACGCGGAGCCCGGGCCCGGGAGCGGTGGGGTCGGCCGGTGGGGTCCGGGGTCCGGGTGGGTCGGGGCCGGTGCCGGGGTGGGGGTGGCGATCGGGGGCGAACGCCGCGGCCCCGCTTCCCGGGGAGAGGTGGGGAAGCGGGGCCGAGGGGGTGGGTCAGTGGTTGACGCCGAAGTTGCCGAAGGCGGGGTTGAGCAGGCCGATCACGTTGACGGTGTTGCCGACGACGTTCACGGGGACGTGGACGGGGACCTGGAGCAGGTTCCCGGAGGCCACGCCGGGCGAGTGCTGGGCCACGCCCTCCGCGGACGCACCGCCGTGCGCCGAGGAGACACCCGCGCCGGCGGCGACGAGGCCGCCCGCGATCATGGTGACGGCTGCGGCCTTCTTGAAGTTCTTCACGTTCTCGTCCTCCAGTACGTCTGCCGCGACCAGCCGCCGCGACACGCCATGGAGAACGCCCCGCCCGACGGTCGGGATACGCCATGTGGGCTACATACACCCGACCGTATGAATCTCTGTTGAATCACGGCGCGCACACAGATGATCTGATGAGCGCGCCGACGTGCCCTCCTACTCCACCATTCCGTGCCTGACCGCCCACAACGCGGCCTGGGTCCGGTCGGAGAGGTCCAGTTTCATCAGGATGTTCGAGACGTGCGTCTTGACCGTCTTCTCCGACAGCACCAGCGCCCGGGCGATCTCCCGGTTGGAGCGGCCGTCCGCGATGAGGCCGAGGACCTCGCGTTCGCGGTCGGTCAGCGACCCGGGGCGGCCCGCGGAGGAGGGCTGGTCCTCCTGGGCGAGGAGGACCTGTGCCACCTCGGGCTGGAGCAGGACGTGGCCCGCGTGGACGGAGCGGATCGCTCCGGCCAGCGCGTCGGGGTCGATGTCCTTGTAGACGTACCCGGCCGCGCCGGCCCGCAGGGCGGGGACGACCGTGCGCTGCTCGGTGAAGCTGGTGACGATCAGGACCCGTGCCGGGTTGCCCAGGGCGCGCAGCCGGCGCAGGGCCTCGACGCCGTCGGTGCCGGGCATCTTGACGTCCATCAGGATGACGTCGGGCCGCAGCTCCTCGGCGCGCTCGATGCCCTCCTCGCCGTCACCGCCCTCGCCGACCACCTCTATGTCGTCCTGGACCTCCAGGAACGTGCGCAGGCCGCGCCGGACCACCTGGTGGTCGTCGACCAGCAGGACGCGGATGCGGGCCGGGTTGTCAGCCACCGGGTACCTCCATCTCGATCGTGGTGCCCTTGCCGGGCTCGGAGTGGACCTCCAGCCGTCCGCCGGAGCCGCTCGCGCGGTCCCGCATGGAGACCAGTCCGAGGTGTCGGCCCGCCCTGCGGACCGTGGACGGGGAGAAGCCGCACCCCCAGTCGCGCACGCGCAGGACCGCGCCGCCCGCGGGGGTCCGGGCGAGGGCGACCTCGACGCGGTCCGAGCCGGAGTGCCGCAGGGCGTTGTGGAGGGCTTCCTGGGCGACGCGCAGGAGTGCCTCCTCCTGGGTCGCGGGCAGGGCCCGTACGCCGTCACAGGTGAAGGAGACGTGCGCGGCGTGGGCCCGGTCCAGGACGCGGACGTGGTTGCGCAGGGTCGCGACGAGGCCGTCCTCGTCCAGTGCGGCGGGGCGCAGCTCGGTCACGGCGGCGCGCAGTTCGTCGGCGGCCTCCGCGGCCAGTACGGCGACCTGGTGGAGTTCGCCCTTGGCGCGGCCGGGGTCGCGGTCCACGAGGGCGGCGGCGGCCTGGGCGGTCAGGCGCAGGGAGAACAGCTTCTGGCTGACGGCGTCGTGCAGCTCGTGGGCGAGGCGGGAGCGCTCCTCGGCGATGGTGAGCTCGCGGCTGCGCTCGTAGAGGCGGGCGTTGGTGAGGGCGATGGCCGCGTGTTGGGCGAGGAGGGAGAGGAGCTCCTCGTCCTCGTCGGTGAAGCCGGTACGGGCGACCCCGCCGGCGGGGTCGCGGCGCTTGTTGGCGAGGAAGAGGGCGCCGAGGGTCTCCTCGCCGTCCTTGATGGGCATGCCGAGGAAGTCGGACATGTCGGGGTGCGCGGCGGGCCAGCCCCCGAAGCGCGGGTCCTGGCGTACGTCGGCCAGCCGCTCGGGGGCGTCCTTGTGGAGCATCGCGGCGAGGACCCCGTGCTGGCGGGGCAGGGGGCCGATGCGGCGCCACTGTTCCTCGCTGATGCCGTCCACGACGAACTGGGCGAAGCCCCCGTGGTCGTCGGGGACGCCGAGGGCGGCGTATTCGGCGTCGAGGAGCTCGCGGGCCGAGGCGACGATGGTGCGCAGTACGTCGTGGACCTCCAGGCGACGGCTCATGGCGAGCAGCGCGGTGCTGACGGCAGCGAGTCCCGTACAGGGTCCGTAGTGCATGGGGTCACCGTACCGGCGGCCCTGACCTGCGGGATCGGGCTTCGGGTCTAGGTCGGGCGGCCCGGGACGTACGGCGGAGGGGGGGCGGCGGAGCCGCCGGCTCTGCCTTCGGGACGAGGCGGGCCGGGTGCGGGTCCTCCTTGAGGAGGAGCCGGGCGGGCCGGCGGTCACGTTGCGCGTTGCTGCCGCAACTCCTGGTGAGACCGTTACGTGCCCGATGTGAGCCCCGGCATAGGACCCACATCACTTACGAAGCTGCGTAGTGGACAGGTAAAGGTCCTGTCAGGTCGGTTGCGCCTAGTGCGGTGCCCGTCATTCCGGATTCGTCCCGGGGCCCTGATCCACTAAGCGGGATCGTACGTCACACCTTTGCCAGGCGTTTTTGCCACCGCTAAGAATGTCGACGTCGCACAGCGCCGCGGATCCCGGATCCGAGCGGCGCCTTCCTGCGACTCCCGCTATTCGAAGAGGTTGCCCCGCCATGTCTGCTTCCAGCACTCCCGGTCACAGTCGTCTGACGAAGGCACACAAGCTGTCCGTTGCCGGTGTCGCCACGCTCGGTGCCGCCGCGCTCGCCTTCTCCCTCGTCCCGGCCGGTGCCGCGGAGACGCAGCAGGCGGTGACGATCAACGCCGCCCCCGTGGCGTGGACCCCGTCCGTACAGCAGCACCTCGGCGCGCAGCAGGCCGTCGCGAACAAGCTGGCGAAGGACACGGCGGCCGCGAAGGCCAAGGCCGCTGCCGCCGCCAAGGCGGAGCGCGACAAGACGGCGGCGGCGAGCCGGTCCGCCGTCCGCACTCCGGTCTTCGCGAACAACCTCGACGGTTGGATCAAGGAAGCGCTCTTCATCATGAAGCGCGAGGGGATTCCGGGCACGTACTCCGGTATCCACAAGAACGTCATGCGCGAGTCCAGCGGCAACCCGCTGGCGATCAACAAGTGGGACATCAACGCCCAGAACGGCATTCCCAGCAAGGGTCTGCTCCAGGTCATCTACCCGACCTTCAAGGCGTACCACGTCAAGGGCACCAAGTTCGACCAGTACGACCCGGTCGCGAACATCGTCGCCGCCTGCAACTACGCGGCCGACCGCTACGGCTCGATGGACAACGTCAACAGCGCCTACTAGGCCGCCGACGCCCCAGAACCCCCATGCGCCTCAGGGCGGCCCCCGGAACTCCGGGTGCCGCCCTGAGGCGTTTTCCGTGCGGGCGCGCGGCCCGGGTGCGCGGGGCCCCTACTTGCCGGCGCGCATGACCTCGGGCTCGTGGCGGCGCAGCAGTCGCTGGACCAGGAAGCCGCAGGCGACGCCGATGAGCAGCAGGACGATGATGTTCAGGCTCCACTGCCCGACGGTGGCGTCCCAGAGCGGGTCGGTGTTCGTCGGGTTCTCCCGGTCCCACGGCGGCATGAGCTTGCCGAGGTTCAGCGTGCTGCCGGCGGCGGCGACGGCCCAGCGGGACGGCATCAGCCAGGCGAACTGCTCCAGGCCCGGGGAGTCGTAGAGCTGGAAGAGGATGCCGGTGAAGACGACCTGGACGATCGCGAACATGACCAGCAGCGGCATGGTCTTCTCGGCGGTCTTGACCAGCGAGGAGATCACGAGGCCGAACATCATCGAGGTGAAGCCGAGGGCGATGACCGACACGCACAGCTCGACGGCCGGCGGCATCAGCAGGCCCTCGGTGGGCAGATCGCGCGGGAAGAAGCCGATCGCGCAGATGACCACGCCCTGGATGGCCGTGATGACTCCGAGGACGATCACCTTCGACATGAGGTACGCGGACCGGGACAGGCCGGTCGCGCGCTCACGCTCGTAGATGACGCGTTCCTTGATGAGTTCTCGGACCGAGTTCGCGGCGCCCGAGAAGCACATGCCGACCGCGAGGATCAGCATGATCGTGCCGGCGTCGCCGTTGAACTGGGACGGCGGTCGCGGGGGCGCGAGGCCGAAGGTCGCGGGGATGACCGTGGAGACCACGCCCAGCACCGCGGGCAGGATCAGCATCAGGCCGATGAAGCCCTTGTCGGAGGCGATCACCGAGACGTAGCGGCGGATCAGTGTCCAGAGCTGCGAGCCCCAGCCCTGCGGCTTGGGCGGGCGCATCTGCTGCGGCGAGGGGAAGGCGACGGACTGCGGGGCGACCGCGTCGATGTCGGCGGCGTACAGCTGGTAGTGCTGCGAGCCCTTCCAGCGGCCGGCCCAGTCGTAGTCGCGGAACTCCTCGAAGGCGGAGAACACGTCGGCCCAGGTGCTGTAGCCGAAGAAGTTCAGCGCGTCGTCCGGCGGGCCGAAGTAGGCGACCGAACCGCCGGGCGCCATGACCAGCAGCTTGTCGCAGATGGCCAGCTCGGCGACGGAGTGGGTGACGACGAGGACCGTACGGCCGTCGTCGGCGAGGCCGCGCAGCAGCTGCATGACGTCGCGGTCCATGCCCGGGTCGAGGCCGGAGGTCGGCTCGTCCAGGAAGATCAGCGACGGCTTGGTGAGCAGCTCCAGGGCCACGGACACGCGCTTGCGCTGACCACCGGAGAGCGAGGTGATCTTCTTGTCCTTGTGGACGTCGAGCTTGAGCTCGCGCAGTACCTCGTTGATGCGGGCGACGCGCTCGGACTCGGCGGTGTCGCCGGGGAAGCGGAGCTTGGCCGCGTACTTGAGCGCGGTGCTGACCTTCAGTTCCTTGTGCAGGATGTCGTCCTGCGGGACCAGGCCGATGCGCTGGCGGAGCTCCGCGAACTGCTTGTACAGGTTTCGGTTGTCGTAGAGGACGTCGCCCTGGTCGGCGGGCCGGTAGCCGGTCAGCGCCTTCAGGAGGGTCGACTTGCCGGAACCGGAGGGGCCGATGACGCCGATGAGCGACTTCTCGGGGACGCCGAAGGTGACGTCCTTGAGGATCTGCTTGCCGCCGTCGACGGTCACGGTGAGGTGGCGGGCCGAGAAGGAGACCTCGCCGGTGTCGACGAACTCCTCCAGCCGGTCGCCGACGATGCGGAACGTCGAGTGGCCGACGCCGACGATGTCGTTCGGGCCGAGGAGCGCCGTGCCGGACTTGGCGAGCGGCTGACCGTTGACGTAGGTGCCGTTGTGGCTGCCGAGGTCGTGGATCTCGAAGCGACCGCCGGGCATCGAGCGGAACTCGGCGTGGTGGCGGGAGACCTGGAGGTCGGAGACGACCAGCTCGTTCTCCAGCGCGCGACCGATGCGCATGACGTGGCCCAGCGAGAGCTGGTGGAACGTCGTCGGGCTGCGGTGATCGTGGTGGCCGGGGTTCGGCGCGGTCTGCGCCGGGCCGCCGCCCTGCTGCTGCGGCACGTGCGGCTGCTGGGCCAGGTGCTGCGGCTGCTGGTGCTGCTGCTCCCAGGGCTGCTGCTGGACCGGGGCCTGGTAGGCCGGGGCCTGCTGGTGCGCCTGCCCCTGCGCGGCCGGGGCCCGGTAGGCCGGGGCCTGCTGGGCGGCGGCCTGGGCGGTGGCGGTCAGGTTCAGCCGCGGTCCGTCGGTCGCGTTGCCCAGGTGGACCGGCGTGCCGGCCACGAGCTCGGTCTGCTGGACCCGCGCTCCGTGCACGTAGGTGCCGTTGGTGCTGCCGTGGTCCTCGATGCCCCAATTCCGGCCGTTCCAGGTGATGGTGGCGTGCCGCCACGACACCCGGGCGTCGTCGATCACCACGTCGCCCTGGGGATCACGCCCCAGCGAGTACGACCGGGACGGATCCAGCGTCCAGGTCCTGCCATTCAATTCCAGTACGAGTTCCGGCACTCCAGCCCCACTTAAGTCCCCCGAGAATCCCCCTGACGTCAGGGAGTCTAGGGATGGCGAACATCCGGGGGAACTATTTCAGGCCTGCGGCCACATGTGGAATCGGGGCCCCGCGGGGGTGTCCGCGTCCGCCCCCGGGTGGGGGCAGAAGTCACCCGGAGAGTGAAATACGGGGACTTCTCACCCGGGATCCGCTCGGGTGGAGCGCCCGTCACGGGCCGGTGCGGAGCGCCGGGCGGCCCGTGCGAAGGAGTCGGCTCAGGGAGTGGGACGGATGTCCGTCCGCCGGAGCCGGGAAGATACGGTGAGAGCACCATGAGCGCTTCGCAGACCTCCGACGTCCCCACCCTCCTCGTCAAGATCTTCGGCAAGGACCGTCCCGGGATCACCGCCGGGCTGTTCGACACCCTCGCCGCCTATTCCGTCGATGTCGTCGACATCGAGCAGGTCGTCACCCGTGGCCGCATCGTCCTGTGCGCCCTCGTCACGAAACCGGCCGGCGCCGGCGAGGGCGAGTTGCGGGCCACCGTCCACAGCTGGGCAGAGTCGCTCAAGCTCCAGGCCGAGATCCTCTCCGGGACCGGCGACAACCGACCGCGCGGCAGTGGCCGCTCCCACGTCACCGTCCTCGGGCACCCGCTCACCGCGGAGTCCACGGCGGCCATAGCGGCTCGGATCACCGGGTCCGGCGGCAACATCGACCGCATCTTCCGGCTCGCCAAGTATCCGGTGACGGCGGTGGAGTTCGCCGTGTCCGGTGTGGAGACGGAGCCGCTGCGCACCGCCCTGGCCACCGCCTCCGCGCAGATCGGCGTCGACGTGGCCGTGGTCTCGGCGGGACTGCACCGCCGGGCGCAGCGGTTGGTCGTCATGGACGTGGACTCGACCCTGATCCAGGACGAGGTCATCGAGCTCTTCGCCGCGCACGCGGGCTGCGAGGCCGAGGTCGCCGAGGTGACCGAGCGGGCGATGCGCGGGGAGCTGGACTTCGAGCAGTCCCTGCACGCCCGGGTCGCGCTGCTGGCGGGGCTGGACGCCTCGGTGGTCGACAAGGTCCGCTCCGAGGTCCGGCTGACCCCGGGCGCGCGGACGCTGATCCGCACGCTGAAGACCCTCGGTTACCAGGTCGGTGTGGTCTCGGGCGGCTTCACCCAGGTGACGGACGACCTGCGGGAGCGGCTCGGACTGGACTTCGCCTCGGCGAACACTCTGGAGATCCTGGAGGGCAAGCTGACCGGCCGGGTCACGGGCGAGATCGTGGACCGCGCCGGCAAGGCCCGACTGCTGCGGCGCTTCGCCGCCGAGGCGGGTGTTCCGCTGGCCCAGACGGTGGCGATCGGGGACGGTGCCAACGACCTCGACATGCTGAACGCGGCGGGTCTGGGAGTGGCCTTCAATGCGAAACCCGTGGTGCGCGAGGCCGCGCACACGGCGGTGAACGTGCCCTTCCTGGACGCGGTCCTGTACCTGCTCGGCATCACCCGCGAGGAAGTCGAGGCCGCTGACCTGGCCTGACGGGCCAGAAGCACGACATCGGACTTCCATACCGCCCGGCCGGGTTCTTCCGGCCGGGCGGTCTTTCATATCCGGCCACCGAAGGCCCCTCCACGAGGCACCCGAACCGGCCATGACCGGTGTCCGGCGAGCCGTACGCGTCACGACGGATCAACGCCATGCGCCCGGACGCAAGAGCCATCTCGGACAACGGCCGCCCAAAGTCGCCCTATTCGCACTGCACTTGCGACAAATACTGTGACCGCGCTGTCGTGAACGCGACAGCGACCATCGGTCAGTCGTGATCGTTCAAGGGGAAACAATGGTGACTCGAAGTGTCCTCGTCACCGGGGGTTCGGGCGGTATCGGCCGGGCCTGCGTGGAGAGGTTCGCTCTGGAAGAGGACTGGACGGTCTGGTTCACCTATCGCAACGGCCGGGCCCGGGCCGAGGAGCTGGTGCACGAGCTGGCCCTCACCGGCCACGCCAAGGTGGAGGCCTTCCCCTTCGACCAGGGGAACTGGGAGGACCACGAACGGCTCCTGGACAGGCTCCCCGGCCCGGTCGAGGTCCTGGTGAACAACGCGGCCGTCGGATCCAAGACCATCGACCACTACACCGAAGGCGCCCGGCACGAGAAGGCCTCGGAGTTCTTCCGGATCAACGCGGTCGGCCCGCTGTGGCTCACCGAGCAGTTACTTCCCAGCATGCTGGACAACGGCTACGGAAAGATCATCAACGTTTCCAGCGTGGGCGGCGGGATCTTCCAGTTCCCCGGCTTCCACCCCGCCGACGGCATGAGCAAGGCCGCGCTCACCTACCTGACCCGCCACCTCGCCGCCGACCTGGTGCACAGCCCGGTGGACGTGTTCGCCGTCTGCCCCGGCGCCGTCGACACCGCGATGTTCCAGGCCAGCACCCTCGACCAGCTCTCCCCCGAGGACCTGGCGGACCTGACCTCCCGGCTGCCCAAGAGGCGCCTGATCCGCTCCGAGGAGATCGCGGAACTGGTCTGGTGGCTGGCGGGCGAGCACTCCACCTCGCTCCACGGCGCCGTCATCGACGCCTCCATGGGCCTCGGGGTCAACCCGGGACTGCTCACCGCCGCCGGCGTCGACAGCGGGAGGGCCCGATGATCTCCCACCAGGCCGCCCGCCTCCTCGCCGACACCCCGGCCATCGCCGAGGCCCACTTCCGCGCGGAGGCCGAGCCGTACGACGCGCTGCTGCGACCCGACGGCTACCTCAACCTGGGCACCGCCGAGAACCGCCTGCTCTGGGACCTGCTCCGCGACCGGCTGGCCGCCCTGCCCCCCATGGCCGAGGCCACGGCCCGCTACGCGCCGCTGCACGGCACCGACGTCCTGCGCGAGCGGATCGCCGACCTGCTCTCCGCGACCTGCCGCACCCCGCTGGACGCCGAGGACCTCGTGGTGATCAGCGGTGCGACCGGGGCACTCGACGCCATCGCCTCCGTACTGTGCGACCCGGGCGAGGCCATCGTGGTGCCCGCCCCCTATTACGGGGCCTTCGACACCGATCTCGGCGGCCGCTCCGGCGCCCGGATCCTGCCCGCCCCGCTGTCCCCCGAGGACGGCTTCCGGCTGACCGCCGACGCCGTCGACCGGGCCCTGAAGGAGGCCCGGTCCCGGGGCACGACGGTCCGCGCGGTCGCCCTGTCCTCGCCCTCCAACCCGATCGGCGAGGTCCACCCGCCCGAGGTGCTCGCCGAGCTGCTGCGCGTCGTCCGCGAGCACGACGTCGACCTGGTCTCCGACGAGATCTACGCCCACGCCGTCTTCGGCGACCGCGCCTTCACCAGCGCCGCCGACCCGGCCGTCAACCCGCACTGGGCCGAGCGCACCCACGTGGTGTGGGGCTTCGCGAAGGACTTCGGGCTGCCCGGACTGAAGACGGGCGTCCTGCACACCCGCGCCCCGCGCGTCCGGGACGCGGCGCGGGCGATGGCCTACTTCGCCCCCGTCTCCACCGCCACCCAGGGCACCCTCGCCGGGCTCCTGGCGGACCCGGCGTGGGTGGCGTCCTTCCTCGCGGCGGGCCGCACCCGGCTGGCCTCCTCCTACGGGCACCTCGTCGCGCTGCTCGACGCGCACGGCATCCCGTACGCCCCGGCGGAGGCGGGCTTCTCCGTCTGGCTGGACCTGCGCCGGTGGCTGCCCGGCACCGACTTCGAGGCCGAACGCCTGCTGTGGCGGGGGCTGTTCGAGACCGCGAAGGTCAGCATCCTGCCCGGCGGGGCGTTCCGCTCCCCGCAGCCGGGCTGGTTCCGGCTCTGTCACACCGTCGACGCGCCCCTGGTGGCCGAAGCGGTCCGGCGGATCGCCGCCCACCTGGGTCCGGCCGACGTGCCGGCGGCCCCCGCCGGCGAGGACCTCGCCGCCCCCCTCCCCCGCACACCGAACGGAAGACGCCCATGAGCACGGCCCCAGGTCCCCTCGACCGCTGGTACGAGACCGCGGGCGTCCGCGGCGGAGTCCGGCGGATCTTCCACGCCGAGGCCGAGCAGGGCCGGGTGTTCTTCCCCGACGCCCTGGTACCGCACCTGTCCCACCCCGAGGTGAAGGCCCTGGAACCGGCGCGGATCCGCGAGGTCTCCGTACGACACCTCTACCAGTTCCTGCACTCGACCACCCACCTGGAGACGCGGGTGGTCAACGGGGCAGCCGAGCCCGTCGCCAACGGCAACTCCGGCCTGCACTTCCCCACCGCGCTGCGCATGGACGCCTTCAAGGTGTACTGCGACGAGGGCTACCACGCCCTGTACAGCCTGGACCTGGCCGACCAGGTGTCGGCCGTCACCGGCATCGCCGTGCCCGACGTCGACTACGGCGGGTTCGTGACGGCGTTGCAGGACACCGGACGCCGACTGCTGCCCGACGACCCGGTCCTCGCCGGGCAGTTGCAGGCGGTCGTGTTCGAAACGTTGATCACCGCGGTGCTCAACGAGGTGCCGCAGGACCCGACGGTGGTGAGCACGGTGCGCGAGCTGATGCGCGACCACGCCAAGGACGAGGGCCGCCACCACCGCTTCTTCTCCGCCTTCTTCCTCGAGCTCTGGGCCCGTCTCGACCAGCGGCGGCGGATCCTCGCCGCCCGGGCCCTGCCCGCGATGATCCGCGCCGCCCTCGACTGGGACCTGGAGCCGGTGTACGACTCGCTGCGCCGCGCCGGTCTGGACGAGGACCGCACCGAAGCCGTCCTGACGGACACCTACGGCGGGGACGCGGGCATCGACCGCATCCAGACGATCTCCCGTTCCACGCTGCGGCTGTGCGCCCAGGTCGACGCCTTCGACCTGCCCGGCGTCACCGACGCCTTCGCCCTGTACGGACTGCACGCACCGGAGGACTCCGATGTCTGACACCGTCACCTACTCCGACTACCTGCGGCTGCCCGAGCTGCTGACGCTCCAGGTTCCCCTGGCCGACGGGGTGCGCGACGAGCGCCTGTTCATCACCGTCCACCAGGTGCAGGAACTGTGGTTCGGGCAACTGCTCGACGACCTGACCGACGCCCGGGACCGCATCCTGGACGGCGACCCCCGCGCCGCCCGCGCCCGGCTGGTCCGCGGCGCGGTGATCGCCCGGGCCCTGATCGCCGGGATCCATCCCCTGCGCTCCATGCCGCCGCGAGAGTTCCACGCCTTCCGCGGGGCGCTCGGCAGCAGCAGCGGCGCCCAGTCCGCGCAGTACGTGGAGATCTCGGCGCTGTCCGGGGCGGACTGGGTGCACGGTCCGTACGGGGCCCGCGTCGCGGCCGGGCTGAGCCCCGCCGAGCGGGAGCGGCTGCGGACGCGGCTCGAAGAGCCCTCGCTGTGGGAGGCCTTCGTCGGACTGCTGGGCAAGGCCGGGTTCGAGGTGGCGACGCAGGACGGCCGGCGGGCGGCGTACGCGCGCCTCGCGGACCTCCCGCGCGACGGGGACCCGGCCGAGCTCTCCGAACTGGCCGAGCTGGCGGAGGCGCTGGTCGACCACGACGAGGTCTGGACGGAGTGGCGGGCCTGCCACGCGTTGCTCGTGGAGCGGCAGATCGGCGGGCTGCCGGGCACCGGGGGCAGCACGGGCGTGGCCCACCTGCGGGCGGCGGTGTACCGGCGGTTCTACCCGGAGCTGTGGGAGGCGCGGGGCGCGGAACCGGTGGCGCTGCCCGACCGGTGACGGCTCGCGGACGCGCCGGAGCCCGGACCGCTCGCGAGGGCGGCCCGGGCTCCTCGGCGCTCGGGGTTCGTGCGGTGCGGGCCCGGCCCCGGCGGTGCCGGTCGGCAGCGCCGGTGAGCCGTCCCGCTTAGTGGTCCTTCGGGGTCCAGAAGTCCAGCAGCGTTCCCACCCCGTGCTCCAGCGACTTCCACGAGCCGGTGAAGGAGACGACGGCCAGGGCGGCGGTCGGGAAGCCGGTACGGGTCATCCGGGCCAGGGCGTCGCCCTCGGCGCGGGCGCAGAGGGCGTCGGCGAGGGCGTGCATGCCGGGGTTGTGGCCGATGACCAGCAGGTCGCGGACCTCGTCGGAGGTCTCGTTCAGCAGGGCGATGAGCTCGCCCAGCGAGGCGTCGTAGAGGCGTTCCTCGTACGAGGTCCTCGGCCGGTGCGGGAGTTCCTGGACGGCGAGCTTCCACGTCTCCCGGGTGCGGGCCGCGGTGGAGCAGAGGGCCAGGTCGAAGCTGATGCCGGACTCGGCCAGCTTGAGTCCGACGGCCGGTGAGTCCTTCCGGCCGCGTTCCGCCAGCGGGCGTTCGTGGTCGGCCACCTGGGGCCAGTCGGCCTTGGCGTGCCGGAGGAGGGCGATCCTGCGGGGTGTATCGGCGCTCATGACTCCCAGCTTCGCATGAAATGAGCCACGGGGCGCAGGGTGTTGGGAGCCTGCCGTCGGGTGGTGGAGCGCGGCCCGGCGCAAGGGGTCAGCCGACGGCGCGCAGCAGTTGCTGGGTGACCTGGATCAGCCCCGAGGGCTCCGCGGGGACCGCGTGGGCCTCGCCGGATCCGGCGAGGAGCAGCAGGAGCAGGCCGAAGGCGAGGGCGGGCAGGGCCAGCGCCCACCAGTGCAGTCGGGCGTTCGCGCCGGCGTGGGCCGGGGTGCGGCGGCGGGCGGGGCGCGCGGTGCGGGACGGGGTGTGTACGGGGGCCGACATGGCCGCCTCCGGGGGTGCTGGGCCGGGAGTGGATCGCTGCTTCGAATCTATTGATCCGAGGCGGCGGTTCCCATCCGGGGCGCACCCCAGTCGACCCTGAACCTGGCCCCCTAGGGGATGGTGGGGCTAGGCCGTTTCCTTCGGATCATCTTGCTGACCAGATGAAGATGGCGGCGAGGTGGAGTCCGGCGAGGTAGATGGTTGCGGTCTTGTCGTATCGAGTAGCGAGGCCGCGCCATTGCTTGAGCTTGTTGATGCACCGCTCGACGGTGTTGCGCTGTTTGTAGGTCTCGCGGTCGAAGGCGGGCGGGCGGCCACCTCGGCGGCCGAGCCGCTTACGGTTGGCGGCCTGGTCCGCGGGCTGGGGGATCACCGCCCGGATCCCTCGCTGTCGCAGATGGCGGCGGATCGCGCGGGACGAGTAGGCCTTGTCGGCCAGGACCGCATCGGGTGTGGTCCTCGGTCGGCCGGTCGGCCTGGGCACTCGTAATCGGGCCATGACCTGGGCGAATGCGGGTGCGTCCCCGGCTTGACCGGGCGTGATGACGAATGCGAGTGGTCGGCAGCTGCCGTCTGCGGCGAGATGGATCTTTGTGGTCAGTCCGCCGCGGGACCGCCCGAGGGCATGGTCGGCCGGCTCGCCGGCCGGGGCCCCTTTTGACGGGCCCCGGCGGCGTGCTGATGCGCGCGGACGATCGTGGAGTCGACCGCGACGACCCAGTCGAGGTCGCCTTCGGCATCGGCCTGCGCGAGCAGGGCGACGAAGACCCTCTCCCAGGTCCCGTCGGCGGCCCATTTCCGCAGCCGGTTGTGGGCGCCCTTCCACGAACCGAAGTGCTCTGGGAGGTCCATCCACGGTGTCCCGGTGCGGTACTTGAACGCGATCGCGTCGATCACCTGTCGGTGATCCCGCCACCGGCCACCCCGCTTCGGGGTCCGGTCCGGCAGTAACGGCTCGATGCGGGCCCACTGGGCGTCAGTCAGCGACACACATCAACAAACGATCCGATGATCTGAAGGAAACGGCCTAGCCCCACCCCCGCGGGAGCGGGTCGCGGTTCAGGGGGAGGCGATGGTCGCGATGACGGCGATGATCACGGTCACGGCGAGCATGGCGCCGAGCACCAGGCCCAGCTTCTTGCGGCCGTTCTGGGGGTTCGGTTCGAGTACGGGCGACATGCCGTTCAGTTTCGCATGCCGCATTCGTCCTCGATCGTGCGGTCCCGTCCCGCGAGGACGCCGAGGGCGATCTGCGGGACGAGCAGGCCCGCCATCAGGGCGAGGGGCAGGTCCCAGCCCCCGCTGTGCTGGTAGAGGGTGCCGATGACGAGCGGGCCGGGGATGGAGATGAGGTAGCCGGTGCTCTGGGCGAAGGCGGAGAGCTTGACGACGCCGGCCGGGGACTTGGCGCGCAGGCCGATCATCGTGATGACGAGCGGGAAGGCGCAGTTGGAGATGCCGAGCAGCAGCGCCCAGGCCCAGGCTCCGGCGGCCGGGGCGAGGTAGAGCCCGAGGTAGCCGGCGAACCCGAAGAGGCCGAGGACGACCGCGATGGGGCCCTGGTGGCGCATCCGTCCGGCGAGGCCGGGGATGACGAAGGCGAGCGGGACGCCCATGACCATGGTGACGGCGAGCAGGACCCCGGCGGTGGAGGCGGAGACCCCGGCGTCGCGGAAGATCTGCGGGAGCCAGCCCATGGTGACGTAGGCGCCGGTGGCCTGGAGGCCGAAGTAGCAGGCCAGGGCCCAGGCGGTGCGACTGCGGACGACGGAGGGGCCGCTGTCCTCGCGCGGCGCGGCGGGCGCGGCGGCCTTCTCGCGGCGGCTCGCGGCGGCGATGGGCAGCCAGGGCAGCACGGCGGCCGCGGCGAGGACGGCCCAGATCAGCAGGCCGGTGCGCCAGCTGCCCCCGAGGGCGGAGGTCAGCGGGACGGTCGCGGCGGCGGCCAGGGAGGTGCCGGCGGCCAGGGCCATGGAGTAGAGGCCGGTCATGGTGCCCACGCGGTCGGGGAACCAGCGCTTGACGATGACCGGGAGCAGGACGTTGGTCAGGGCGATGCCGGCCAGTGACAGGGCGCTGGCGGCGAGGAAGCCCGCGGCGTTGGTCGCGAAGGGGCGGATCAGCAGGCCCGCGGCGACGGCGGCCATGCCCGCGCAGACCACGGCGGCCGGCCCGAAGCGGCGGGAGAGCCGGGGCGCGGTGACGCCGAAGACGGCGAAGCAGAGGGCGGGGACCGAGGTGATGAGCCCGGCGACGGCGCCGCTCATGTGCAGGCCCGTACGGGTTTCCTCGAAGAGGGCGCCGAGGCTGGTGATGGCGGGCCGCAGGTTCAGCGCGGCCAGCACGATTGCGACGATGAGCACCGGACCGAGCCACTGGGGGGTGGTGTGGGCGGCGGGGAGCGTCCGGTCGGCAGGGCCGCGGACGGCCTGCGGGCGGTTGAGGGTCTGGATGTCTTCGTCGGGCATTCAACCATCATAGAATCATGGGATGATTAATTGTCCAGTCGCGCTCACGTCACGCTTGAGCTCACGTCACACTTGAGCTCACACCGCACTTGAGCTCACATCACCGCATGAGCTCACACCGCACTTGAGCTCACGTCACGCTCGGGCTCACGTCACGCTTGAGCCCAGGGCGCACCGGAGCGCGCGCCACCGCCCGAGAGGAACCCATGCCACTGACCTCGCCCCGCCGGTCGGCGCTCGTCGACCAGGTGATCACGCAGCTGAGGAACCAGATCACCTCCGGCGAGTGGCCGGTCGGCTCCCGCATCCCCACCGAGCCGGAGCTGGTGGAACTGCTGGGCGTCGCCCGCAACACCGTGCGCGAGGCGGTCCGCGCCCTCGCGCACAACGGCCTGCTCGACATCCGACAGGGTTCGGGTACGTACGTGATCGCCACCAGCGAGCTGGCCGGGGTGATGCACCGGCGCTTCGCCGGGGCCGACCCGCGGCACATCGCGGAGCTGCGCTCGACGCTGGAGTCCTCGGCGGCCCGGCTGGCGGCGGAGCGGCGGACCGCGCGGGACCTCGTCCAGTTGGACGCGCTGCTCGCGCGGCGCGAGGAGGCGTGGGAGAGCGGGGACGCGGAGCTGTTCGTGGCGGCGGACGTCAGCCTGCACATGGCGGTGGTGACGGCCTCGCACAACGACGTGCTGATCGAGCTGTACGCGGACCTCGGCGACCTGGTGGCCGACTGGCTGCGCACGGACGTGGGCACCGAGCTGACCCCGGCGTCCCACCTGGACCACGCCCGACTCATCGAGGCGATCCGCGGCGGGGACGCCGACGCTGCGGCCTCGGAGGCGGCGGGCTACCCGTTCGTCTGCCTGGGTCGGGAGTAGCGGGCGTCCGCGCGCCTCAGCCCCCCGGTCTGCGGTGGGTCACCCAGGCCGAGCGGACCTCCTTCCAGCAGCGGCCGCTGAGCCGGATGCGGCCCGCCGGGTCCAGGGCCACGGCCGCGGCGTCCCCGTCCACGTCCCACCAGCGGTCGCATTCCACGTGCAGCCGGATCAGGTCGGTCTCGGGGTAGGCGTTGTGGCAGTACGCCGTCACCTGCGAGCCCTCGATCTCGGTGTCGCAGTCGGCGCCGAAGAGGTCCCGACGGATGGACGGCGCGGGCTGCGCGGGGGGTTCCGCGGGGTACTCGGCGAGGTCCGCGACCGCCGGAGCCGCCGCCTCGGGTCCGGCGGCGGGGTCCTTGCCCGCGGGCTGCGCGACCGCTCCCGGCATCAGGAGTCCGGTCAGCACGACCGAGGTGACCAGCAGGGATACCGCTCGGTTCGGCCTCGCACGCACGCCGTACCTCCGCCCCGACCACGCCGAGAAGATCCCGACGAGGTCAGTTTGCAGTCATCTGTCCGGGTTTTCGAGTCGGAAAGATCCGGTCAGACGACGAACATCCGATCGAACCGGACCCGCATCCCGGGCCCCGCACGCGAGACGGCGGTGGCCGCGCCTCCCCCGAGGGGGAGGCGCGGCCACCGCCGTACGGACGCAGGACGCCGTGATCGCGGGATCAGGCACCCATCGCGTGCAGACCGCCGTCCACGTGGACGATCTCGCCCGTGGTCTTCGGGAACCAGTCCGACAGCAGGGCGACGACGCCCTTGCCGGTCGGCTCCGGGTCGCTCATGTCCCACTCCAGCATCGAGCGGGAGTTCCAGACCTCGGCCAGCTCGCCGAAGCCCGGGATGGACTTGGCGGCCATGGAGCCGATCGGACCGGCCGAGACCAGGTTGCAGCGGATGTTCTCCTTGCCCAGGTCGCGGGCGAGGTAACGGCTGGTGGCCTCCAGGGCCGCCTTGGCCGGGCCCATCCAGTCGTACTGCGGCCAGGCGAACTGCGCGTCGAAGGTGAGACCGACGATGGCCGCGCCCTCCGCCGGGAACAGCGGCTTGCAGGCCATGGCGAGCGACTTCAGCGAGAACGCCGAGACGTGCATGGCCGTGGCGACCGACTCGAACGGCGTGTTCAGGAAGTTGCCACCGAGGGCGTCCTGCGGGGCGAAACCGATCGAGTGCACGACGCCGTCGAGGCCGCCGAGCTCGTCACGGACGAGACCCTCCAGGCGGTCCAGGTGCTCCTGGTTGGTGACGTCGAGCTCGATCACCTTGACCGGCTTCGGCAGCTTCTTGGCGATGCGCTCGGTCAGCGACGGCCGCGGCCAAGCGGTCAGGATGACCTCGGCGCCCTGCTCCTGGGCCAGCTTGGCGGTGTGGAAGGCGATGGACGATTCCATCAGCACCCCGGTGATGAGGATGCGCTTGCCGTCGAGAATTCCGCTCATGTGATCAGTGACCCATGCCCAATCCGCCGTCAACGGGAATGACGGCTCCTGTGATGTACGCGGCGTCGTCGGACGCCAGGAAGCTCACGGCTGCCGCGATCTCCTCGGGCCGCGCGTACCGGGCCAGCGGCACCTGGGCCACGATGCCCGCGCGCTGCTCGTCGGTGAGCACCTTCGTCATGTCGGTGTCCACGAAGCCCGGGGCGACCACGTTGAAGGTGATGTTGCGGGAGCCGAGCTCTCGGGCGAGCGAGCGGGCGAAGCCCACCAGTGCCGCCTTCGAGGCAGCGTAGTTGGCCTGGCCCGCGGATCCCAGCAGCCCGACGACCGAGGAGATCAGGACCACGCGGCCCTTCTTCGCGCGGAGCATGCCGCGGTTGGCGCGCTTGACCACCCGGAAGGTGCCGGTGAGGTTGGTGTCGACGACGGACGCGAAGTCCTCCTCCGACATCCGCATCAGCAGCGTGTCCTTGGTGATACCGGCATTGGCCACCAGTACCTCGACGGCGCCCTGCTTGTCCTCGATCTCCTTGTAGGCCTGCTCCACCTGATCGGAGTCGGTGATGTCGCAGCGCACCGCCAGAACACCCAGCGAGGTGAGTTCCTCCGGCGGCTCGCCCGACCGGTACGTGATCGCGACCTTGTCGCCGGCCTGCGCGAACGCTCGGGCGATGGCGAGGCCGATGCCCCGGTTTCCTCCGGTGACGAGAACCGAGCGGCTCAACGGATCACCCTTTCGCTAGCTGTCTTGATTACCGAAAACCTATAGGCCGCCCGGGGCATCCGGAGAATCCGGCTCCGACAGGGCCTTGAGGCGGGCTCTGTCGAGTCCCTACAGAAAGATGTAGGCACAACTGCCTCGAGCGCGACATGATCGGGGCTACCGGCCCCGACCCCGGGAGGACTTCCGTGGCCCATTCCATCGACGCGGCTTTCACCGCGCTGCCCTTGCGGGCGCTCGCCGACGCGGCGCTCGCCCGGGCCCGCGCGCTGGGCGCCGACCACGCCGACTTCCGGCTGGAGCGCATCCGCAGCGCCTCCTGGCGGCTGCGCGACGCCAAGCCCTCCGGCGGCTCCGACACCACCGACCTCGGTTACGCGGTACGGGTCGTGCACGGGGGCAGCTGGGGCTTCGCCTCCGGTGTGGACCTGACCATGGACGCCGCCGCCAAGGTCGCCTCGCAGGCCGTGGCCATGGCGAAGCTGTCCGCCCAGGTGATCAAGGCCGCGGGCTCCGACGAGCGCGTCGAGCTGGCCGCCGAGCCGGTGCACGCCGACCGGACCTGGATCTCCGCCTACGACGTGGACCCGTTCGAGGTGCCGGACGGCGAGAAGGCGGCCCTGCTCGCCGACTGGAGCGCGCGGTTGCTGGCCGCCGACGGCGTCGCCCACGTCGACGCCTCGCTGCTCGCCGTCCACGAGAACAAGTTCTACGCCGACTCCGCCGGCACCTCCACCACCCAGCAGCGCGTGCGCATCCACCCGCAGCTCACCGCCGTCGCCGTGAACGGCGTGAGCGGCGAGTTCGACTCCATGCGCACCATCGCCCCGCCCGCCGGGCGCGGCTGGGAGTACCTGACCGGCACCGGCTGGGACTGGAACGCCGAGCTGGAGGAGATCCCCGGCCTGCTCGCCGAGAAGATGCGGGCCCCGAGCGTCGAGGCGGGGCGCTACGACCTCGTCGTGGACCCGTCCAACCTGTGGCTCACCATCCACGAGTCCATCGGCCACGCCACCGAGCTGGACCGGGCGCTGGGTTACGAGGCGGCGTACGCGGGGACCTCCTTCGCCACCTTCGACCAGCTGGGCAAGCTCAAGTACGGCTCCTCGATCATGAACGTGACCGGTGACCGCACGGCCGAGCACGGCCTCGCCACGATCGGCTACGACGACGAGGGCGTCGAGGCGCAGAGCTGGGACCTCGTCAAGGACGGCACCCTGGCCGGCTACCAGACCGACCGGCGGATCGCGAAGCTGACCGGGCTGGGACGTTCCAACGGTTGCGCCTACGCCGACTCCCCCGGGCACGTGCCCGTCCAGCGGATGGCGAACGTCTCCCTCCAGCCGGATCCGGGCGGGCTGTCCACCGAGGACCTCATCGGCGGGGTGGAGCGCGGGATCTACGTGGTCGGCGA
This sequence comes from Streptomyces sp. NPDC001568, assembly GCF_042893755.1. Classification (NCBI taxonomy): domain Bacteria; kingdom Bacillati; phylum Actinomycetota; class Actinomycetes; order Kitasatosporales; family Streptomycetaceae; genus Streptomyces; species Streptomyces sp. NPDC001568. Next base: position 27,172 of record NZ_JBIAVF010000013.1, read on the forward strand.
CCGTTCGTGGTCGATCGACATGCAGCGCTACAACTTCCAGTTCACCGGGCAGCGCTTCTTCCGCATCGAGAACGGCCGGCTGGCCGGGCAGCTGCGCGACGTCGCGTACCAGGCCACGACCACCGACTTCTGGGGCTCGATGGAGAAGGTCGGCGGACCGCAGACCTACGTCCTGGGCGGCGCCTTCAACTGCGGCAAGGCCCAGCCCGGCCAGGTCGCCGCGGTCTCGCACGGCTGCCCGTCCGCGCTGTTCCGCGACGTGAACATCCTCAACACCACGCAGGAGGCCGGCCGATGAGGGCAGACGGTCACTCCCCCGCCCCCCGGGGGTCCGGGGGTCGCCCCCCGGGACGGCACAGTCTCAACACCACGCAGGAGGCCGGACGCTGATGTCGACCCGAACCAAGCCGCACGAGATCGTCGAACGGGCCCTGGAACTGTCCACGGCCGACGGCTGCGTCGTCATCGCCGACGAGGAGTCGAGCGCCAACCTGCGCTGGGCCGGCAACGCGCTCACCACGAACGGCGTCACCCGCGGCCGGACCCTGACGGTCATCGCCACCGTGGACGGCAAGGAGGGGACGGCCTCGGGGGTCGTGTCACGCTCCGCCGTCACCGCCGCCGACCTGGAGCCGCTCGTACGGGCGGCCGAGGCGGCCGCGCGCGGGGCCGGTCCGGCCGAGGACGCCCGGCCCCTGGTCACCGGCACGCCGGCCTCCCCGGACTTCACCGACGCCCCGGCGGAGACCTCCTCGGCGGTGTTCGCCGACTTCGCGCCGGCCCTCGGCGAGGCCTTCGCCCGGGCCCGCGCGGGCGGCCGGGAGCTGTACGGCTTCGCCAACCACGAGCTGGTCTCCACGTACGTCGGCACCTCCACGGGCCTGCGGCTGCGCCACGACCAGCCGAACGGGACCCTGGAGGTCAACGCCAAGTCCCCGGACCGGCTGCGCTCGGCCTGGGCGGGACGATCCACCCGGGACTTCAAGGACGTCGACCCGACGGTGCTGGACGCGGAGCTCGCGGTGCGCCTGGGCTGGGCGGAGCGGAAGGTCGAGCTGCCCGCCGGGCGGTACGAGACCCTGCTGCCGCCGACGGCCGTGGCGGACCTGCTGATCTACCAGATGTGGTCGGCGGCCGCCCGGGACGCCGTGGAGGGCCGCACGGTCTTCTCCAAACCCGGCGGCGGCACCCGGCTCGGCGAGCGGCTCTCCCCGCTGCCGCTGACCCTGCGCAGCGATCCCCACGCGCCGGGCCTGGAGTCCGCGCCGTTCGTGATCGCCCACAGCTCCGGCGACGACGCGTCCGTCTTCGACAACGGTCTGCCGGTCCCGCCGACGGAATGGATCGCCGAGGGCGAGCTCAAGCGACTGACGACGACCCGCCACAGCGCCGCTCTGACCGGGCTGGACCTCTCCCCCGGCTTCGGGAACCTGATCCTGGACGGGGGCGGCGAGAAGTCCCTGGAGGAGATGGTGGCCGGTACCTCGCGCGGGCTGCTGCTGACCTGCCTCTGGTACATCCGGGAGGTCGACCCGGCCACGCTGCTGCTCACGGGCCTCACCCGGGACGGCGTCTACCTGGTGGAGGACGGGCAGGTCGTGGGCGAGGTGAACAACTTCCGGTTCAACGAGTCCCCCGTCGACCTGCTGTCGCGGGCGACGGAGGCCGGCCGGACCGAGAAGACCCTCCCGCGCGAGTGGGGCGACTGGTTCACCCGGGCCGCGATGCCGGCGCTGCGCATCCCGGACTTCAACATGAGCTCGGTCAGCAAGGGCGTCTGACCCACCTAGACTGACCATGGCAATTTCAGACATCGAAGGAGTCGAGAGACCGTGACGGACATCGTCGACGAACTGAAGTGGCGTGGGCTCTTCGCCCAGTCCACCGACGAAGAAGCGCTGCGCAAGGCGTTCGCGGACGGTCCGGTCACGTTCTATTGCGGCTACGACCCGACGGCGGCCTCGCTGCACGTGGGTCACCTGGTGCAGGTCCTGACCATGCGCCGGCTCCAGCTGGCGGGCAACCGTCCGCTGGCGCTGGTCGGCGGGGCCACCGGTCAGATCGGCGACCCGCGCCCGACGGCCGAGCGCACCCTGAACGACCCCTCGGTGATCGCGGAGTGGGTGAACCGGCTGCGCTCGCAGATCGAGCCGTTCCTGTCCTTCGAGGGCGAGAACGCGGCGGTCCTGGTGAACAACCTGGACTGGACGGCGGGCATGTCCGCCATCGAGTTCCTGCGGGACATCGGCAAGCACTTCCGCGTCAACAAGATGCTGACGAAGGACTCGGTCGCCAAGCGGCTGGAGTCGGACCAGGGCATCAGCTACACCGAGTTCAGCTACCAGCTGCTCCAGGGCATGGACTTCCTGGAGCTGTACCGGCGCCACGGCTGCGTGCTCCAGCAGGGCGGCTCCGACCAGTGGGGCAACCTGACGGCCGGCCTCGACCTGATCCACCGGGTCGAGCCGGGCGCGCAGGTGCACGCCATGGCGACGCCGCTGATGGTCAAGGCGGACGGCACGAAGTTCGGCAAGACCGAGGGCGGGGCCGTCTGGCTGGACCCGGAGATGACCACCCCGTACGCGTTCTACCAGTTCTGGCTGAACGTGGACGACCGGGACATCTCGACCTACATGCGGATCCTGTCCTTCCAGTCCCGTGAGGAGCTGGAGGCGCTGGAGGCGCAGACCGCCGAACGGCCGCAGGCGCGCGCCGCGCAGCGGGCGCTGGCCGAGGAACTGACCGCGCTGGTGCACGGCGCGGACCAGTGCGCCGCGGTGATCGCCGCGTCGAAGGCGCTGTTCGGTCAGGGCGAGCTGGCGGAGCTGGACGAGGCCACGCTGGCCGCGGCCCTGTCCGAACTGCCGCACGCGAAGGTCGCCGAGCCGGGCCCGATCGTGGACCTGCTCGCGGAGACCGGCCTGGTCGCCAGCAAGTCGGCCGCCCGGCGGACCGTGAAGGAGGGCGGCGCCTACGTGAACAACGTGAAGGTCACCTCCGAGGACGCGGTCGCCGCCGCGGAGGACCTGCTGCACGGCCGTTGGTTGGTGCTGCGGCGCGGCAAGAAGAACCTGGCCGCCGTCGAGGTCACCGGCTGACGCACCCCGCACGCGACGAGGGGCCGGTACGGACGCGTCGTCCGTACCGGCCCCTCGGCCGTCCGACCCCGGCTCGCGGGGGCCGGCGTCAGGCGGTGCGTTTGTTGCCCCGCAGCGCCATGTAGGCCATGTCGCCGAGGCCGACGATCAGGACCGCTCCGACCAGTTGCAGCAGGTGCCTGATCCAGTCGATGCCCTTGGTGTCGGCGACACCGATCCAGGTGGCGACGGCGTTGCCGAGGACGCTGCCGATGATGCCGAAGATCACGGTCAGCCAGAGGGGCTGGTGCTGCTTGCCGGGCAGGATCGCCCGGGCAATCAGGCCCAGCACCAAACCGACGATGATCGCCCACAACCAATGCATGTCGCCTCCTCCGGCGCGGTGTGCGCATGTCGCACCAGTCTCGATCCGTACAGCGAACGACGCATTTCGGACAGAGCCATTCGGGGGGCACCCCCTCACCACGCCGACCGGCGGGCGGCGTACGGTGGAAGGGTTCCGGACCGGGGTGCGTCCGGCTGGTGGATCAGGTGGTGGAACGTGCGGCTGACGAAGCGGAACGAGGCCGAGGTCTTCCGGATCACCGGGGCCCGGATGGGCCTCGCCGAGGACGTGCGGGGGCGACAGCGCCGGTACGTCATCTCGATGGCGATCAGGACCCTTTCCGTCATCGCGACGGTGGTCCTGTGGAACGTGGAGCGCCATGTGGCGATCGTGACGTTGGTCGCGGGCGCCCTGCTGCCGTACGTCGCGGTGGTCATCGCCAACGCGGGACGCGAGTCGACGCCCTCCCTGCCCTCGCACTTCGTGCCCGCGCCTGTGCGCCCCGCACTGGACGCCGAAAACCTCAATAAAAGCTCAGATCAATCCTGAAGTTCCGGTGCACCCGACCGGGTCCTGCGTGACATACTGCCTACGCGCTCCGCATCCCCCGTCGGAGCGACGGACCGACGCCGGGCAGCTCCCCCCGTGGCTGCCCGGCGTCGCCCATCCGAAGCTCTCCCGGGTGCGTGTTTGTAGGGTTGAGGCCGTGAACTCCCCTGAACCGAACGCACCGGACCCCGAGCCCGCCCCCACCTGCTCCGCCAAGGGCTGTCGCGACGCGGCCGTGTGGGTCCTCGCGTGGAACAACCCGACGCTGCACACCCCGCAGCGGCGCAAGACCTGGCTGGCGTGCGAGGAGCACCGCGAGCACCTCTCCCAGTTCCTCGGGGTGCGCGGCTTCCTCAAGGACGTCGTGAAGATCGACGAGTGGGTGCAGCCGGAGGGCTCGGAACGCGCCTGAGCCCCGGTCGGGACCGGGGCTCGGGCAGAGCTCGTTCGCGGTGGCGCGGCGGGTCGGACGCGGGTCCGGGCCCGCTCAGCCGCCGATCGCGGACATGGGGCGGTCGGGCTGGAGGAACGAGGGGTCGTCGAGGCCGGAGCCGGCCTTCTTGCCCCACATCGCCACCTTCCACAGGCGGGCGATCTCCTCGTCCGGGGCGCCGGAGCGCAGTGCCGCCCGCAGGTCGGACTCCTCGGTCGCGAACAGGCACGTACGGATCTGGCCGTCGGCCGTGAGCCGGGTGCGGTCGCAGGCGCCGCAGAAGGGGCGGGTGACGGAGGCGATGACGCCGACCGTGGCCGGGCCGCCGTCGACCACCCAGCGTTCGGCGGGGGCGGAGCCGCGCTCGTCGGCGCCTTCCTCGGTGAGCGTGAAGCGGGTGCGCAGGGACTGCAGGATGTCCCCGGCGGTGATCATGCCGTCGCGCTTCCAGCCGTGCTGGGCGTCCAGGGGCATCTGCTCGATGAAGCGGAGCTCGTACTCGTTCTCCACCGCCCAGGCGAGCAGGTCGGGGGCTTCGTCGTCGTTGAGGCCGGGCATCAGGACGGCGTTGACCTTGACGGGCGTCAGGCCGGCCTCGCGGGCGGCCGCCATGCCGTCGATGACGTCCTTGTGCCGGTCGCGGCGGGTCAGGGTCTTGAAGACGTCGGGGCGCAGGGTGTCGAGCGAAACGTTCACCCGGTCCAGGCCGGCCGCCTTGAGCGCCTGGGCGGTGCGCTTGAGGCCTATGCCGTTGGTGGTCAGCGACATCCGGGGGCGGGGCTCCAGGGCGGCGCACTGCTCGACGATCCCGACCAGGCCGGGTCGCAGCAGCGGCTCGCCGCCGGTGAAGCGGACCTCGGTGATCCCGAGCTCGGTCACGGCGATGCGAATCAGCCGGACGATCTCCTCGTCGCTCAGCAGGTCCGACTTGCCGAGCCACTGCAGTCCCTCTTCGGGCATGCAGTAGGTACAGCGCAGGTTGCACCGGTCGGTGAGTGAGACGCGCAGGTCAGTGGCCACGCGGCCGTACGTGTCGAGAAGCACTGTGGCCCCCCTCTCCTGTCCGGTTCAGCGAGTACGACGCCGTCGCGGGTACGCGGTAGCGCTGCCTTCGAGCCTACGCGACGCGCTTGGCGCTGAGGCGTGCCCGATTGAACGAGACGCGACGTGGCCGTGTCGTACGGAAGTACGACACGGCCACGCTGTGTGTTCGGCGGATCTCAGTGAGCCCCTGTTCCGGTGAGGGAACGCACTTCCAGCTCGGCGAACTTCTGGGGGTCGGCCTTCTCCTTGGTGAGGACGGTTCCCAGCCATCCGAGGAGGAAGCCGAGGGGGATGGAGATGATGCCGGGGTTCTCCAGCGGGAACCAGTAGAAGTCGGCGTCCTTGAACATCGAGGTGGGCTTGCCGGAGACCACCGGTGAGAAGAGGACCAGGCCGACCGCCGAGATCAGGCCGCCGTAGATCGACCACAGGGCGCCCTGGGTGGTGAAGCGCTTCCAGAACAGGCTGTAGAGGATGGTCGGCAGGTTGGCGGAGGCGGCCACCGCGAAGGCGAGGGCGACGAGGCCGGCCACGTTCAGGTCGCGGGCCAGGGCGCCGAGGCCGATGGCGACGGCGCCGATGACCACGGTGGACCAACGGGCCGCGCGGACCTCCTCCTTCTCGGTCGCCTTGCCCTTGCGGATGACGTTCACGTAGAGGTCGTGCGCGAAGGACGACGAGGACGCGAGGGTGAGGCCGGCGACCACCGCGAGGATGGTGGCGAAGGCGACGGCGGAGATCACCGCGAGGAGGATCGCGCCGCCGGTGGATCCCGCACCGCCGCCGATCTCCTGGGCGAGCAGGGGGGCGGCGGTGTTGCCGGCCTTGTTCGAGGCCAGGATGTCGGCCCGGTTGAGCAGGGCCGCGGCGCCGAAGCCGAGGGCGATGGTCATCAGGTAGAAGGCGCCGATGATGCCGATGGCCCAGTTCACGGACTTGCGGGCGGCCTTGGCGGTGGGAACCGTGTAGAAGCGGATCAGGATGTGCGGCAGGCCCGCGGTGCCCAGGACCAGGGCGAGGCCCAGCGAGATGAAGTCCAGCTTGCTGAGGGAGTCCTTGCCGTACTTGAGTCCGGGCTCCAGGAACTTGGTGCCCTGCCCGCTGTTCTCGGCGGCCTGGCCCAGCAGTGTGGAGATGTTGAAGTTGAACTCCAGCAGCACCAGGAAGGTGATCAGCAGGGCGCCCGCGATCAGCAGCACCGCCTTGATCATCTGGACCCAGGTGGTGCCCTTCATCCCGCCGATGGTCACGTAGACGATCATCAGGAGGCCGACCAGCGCGACCACGGCCACCTTGCCGCCGTCGCTGGTGATGCCGAGGAGCAGCGAGACCAGGACGCCGGCGCCGGCCATCTGGGCGAGCAGGTAGAAGATCGAGACCACGATGGTGGAGGTGCCCGCCGCGGTCCGCACGGGCCGCTGGCGCATCCGGTACGCGAGGACGTCGCCCATCGTGTAGCGGCCGGAGTTGCGCAGCGGCTCGGCGACCAGGAGCAGGGCCACCAGCCAGGCCACGAGGAAGCCGATGGAGTAGAGGAAGCCGTCGTAGCCGAAGAGGGCGATGGCTCCGGCGATGCCGAGGAAGGACGCGGCGGACATGTAGTCGCCGGAGATGGCCAGACCGTTCTGGAAGCCGGTGAACTGGCGTCCGCCCGCGTAGAAGTCGGCGGCGTCCTTGGTCTGGCGGCCGGCCCAGATCGTGATGATGAGCGTGGCGACGACGAACAGGCCGAACAGGGTGATGATCAGCGGGCGGTGCTCGGTGGCCCCGGCCGCGAGGGTCAACTGCGGGATCGCGCTCATTCTCCGGCCTCCATCCGGGCCTTGATGGCCTGGGCCTTGGGGTCGAGCTTGGCGGCGGCGTGCCGCGAGTACAGCCAGGCGATGAGGAAGGTCGTCGCGAACTGGGCGAGTCCGAGGACGAGGGCGACGTTGATGTTCCCGAAGAGCTTGGTCCCCATGAAGCCGCCCGCGTAGCTGGACAGCAGGACGTAGAGCAGGTACCAGGCGATGAAGGCGACGGTGAGCGGGAACGCGAAGGAGCGGTACGAGCTGCGCAGTTCGGCGAACTCGGGGCTCTGCTGGACGCGGGTGAAGTCTTCGGCCGTGGGACTCGCGGGGGTCGGTCCCGCGCCGCTGTGGGGCGGCGCTTCTTCGGTGGTCACGGGGGGCTCTCCTTGTGACGCGGGTGCGGTGGGGACGACGGACAAAACAACCTCCGTGTGGGGGGATGGTGGTGCCGATCCCCCCTGTCAACGGCACGGCCGGCGCGTCGGGACGGTTCAACACCTGTGACTACTTTGGAAACTGATTCCTCGAACTGATGGCGGAGAAGGGAACACCGGCACTAGGTTCGCGTGTCATGAACCCGTCCTGCGCAAACCGCGTGCGGACGGCTTTTTCACGGATGATGTGGAGAACCCATGGCGCATCTGGGGTCGCGTACCGCCCGGAAGAGCAATCGTCTTGCCGTACCGGTCGGACTGGCGCTCACCGCCTCACTCGCCTTCCTGCCCACGGTCGCGGCCTCCGCCGCCCCGCTCGGCAACACGGCGGCCACGGCCACGACGGCGAAGCCCGCCGCCGACGGCCCGAAGCTCTCCTACGTGGCGAACCTGACCGCGTACGGGACGGCCAAGCAGGCGAAGAAGGCCATCGAGCGGGCCGGCGGAACGGTGGTGACGGCCTATGAGCAGATCGGGGTCGTCGTCGCACACTCCCAGAACCCCGAATTCGCCAAGCAGCTGCGGTCCCAGCGCAGCCTCTTCGTGTCGGTGGGCGCCACTCGGACGGCCCCGCTCTCCGCGGTGCAGACCACCGAGGAGGGCGCGACGCAGAAGCTGAGCGCGGCCGACGCCGCCAAGGCGGCGGCGCAGGCGACGCCGGGGCAGGAGCCGCTGGAGCCCAACCAGTGGGATCTGCGGACGATCAAGGCCGACCAGGCTCACAAGATCAACGATGGCAGCCCGAACGTCACCGTGGGCGTCATCGACACGGGTGTGGACGACACCCACCCCGATCTCGCCCCGAACTTCTCCAAGGGCCAGTCCGCCAACTGTGTCGGTGGCGTCGCGGACACCTCCGAGGGCGCCTGGCGTCCGTACCCGGACGGCAGCGACCACGGCACGCACGTGGCGGGCACCATCGCGGCCCCGCGCAACGGCGTGGGCGTCAGCGGTGTCGCGCCGGGCGTGAAGGTCGCCGGCATCAAGGTGAGCGAGCCCGCGACCAGCCTCTTCTACACCGAGGCGGTCGTCTGCGGCTTCATGTTCGCCGCCGAGAAGGGGATAGAGGTGACCAACAACAGCTACTACGTCGACCCGTGGAACTACACCTGCAAGAACGACGACGACCAGAAGGCGCTGGTGGAGGCCCTCGCCCGGGCGACGAAGTACGCGGAGCGCAAGGGCGTGCTCAGCGTGGCCTCGGCCGGCAACTCCGACCACGACCTGGCCGGGGACTCCATCCTCGACGACACCAGCCCGAACGACAGCACCCCGGTGCCGCGGACCATCGACCCGAAGGTCTGCCTGGACCTGCCCACCCAGCTGCCGGGCGTGGTGACCGTCTCGGCCACCGGTGACCAGGGGCTGCGCTCGTACTACTCCAGCTACGGCCTCGGCGTCGTGGACGTCGCCGCTCCCGGCGGCGACAAGTGGCAGGTGCCGGCGACCCCGGACGCCAACGGCCGCGTCCTGTCGACCGTCCCGGGCGGCGGCTACGGCTACAAGCAGGGCACCTCGATGGCCGCCCCGCACGTCGCCGGAGTCGCGGCGCTGCTCAAGAGCGCCCACCCGTGGGCCTCGCCCTCGCAGCTCCAGGCGATGCTGAAGGGCCAGGCGACGAAGGTCGCGTGCCCGACGAAGATCTACGACGGCACCGGCAACCTGATCGACGCCACCACCTGCAAGGCCAAGTGGGGCCAGACCGGCTACTACGGCGCCGGCGTGGTCGACGCGCTCAAGGCCGTCAAGTAGCGGCGCTCGACGCCGTCGGGTGACACAGCGGCGGGCCGGCCCCGGGAGCGTCCCGGGGCCGGCCCGCCGGCTTGCGCACGCCGGAGCGTCAGGGCTTGATCAGGACCTTCAGCGCGCTGCGGTCGTCCATCGCGCGGTAGCCGTCCGGGACCTCGTCCAGGGACACGGCGCGGTCGAAGACGGGCGCCGGGTCGATCGCTCCGCTCAGCACGTCCACCAGCAGCTCCGGGATGTACGCGCGCACCGGCGCCACACCGCCGCGCAGGGTGATGTTGCGGTCGAACATCACCCCGAGGTCCAGGCCGGTGCCGCTGCCGTGCGGGACGCCGACGTAGCCGATGGCCCCGCCGTCACGGGTGATGTTGACCGCGGTGCGCATGGACTGCTCGGTGCCGACGGCCTCGATGACGCAGTGCGCGCCCCGGCCGCCCGTCAGCTCGCGGACGGCCGCCACGGCCTCGTCCCCGCGCGCGGCGACCACGTCCGTGGCGCCGAAGAGCTTGGCGATGTCCGTACGGACGGCGTGCCGGCCCAGGGCGATGATCCGCTCGGCGCCGAGCCGCTTGGCGGCCAGGACGCCGCACAGGCCGACCGCGCCGTCGCCGACGACGGCGACCGTGGAGCCCGCGCGGACACCGGCGCCCAGGGCGGCGTGGTGGCCGGTGCCCATGACGTCGGAGAGCGCGAGCAGGCCCGTCAGCAGGTGGTCGTCGGAGACGGCTTCGGCGGGCAGCTTCACCAGGGTGCCGTCGGCGTACGGGACCCGGACGGCCTCGCCCTGGCCGCCGTCGTGACCGACCGCGCCCCAGAAGCCGCCGTGCTCGCAGGAGGTGTACAGGCCCTCGGAGCAGTAGTCGCAGGTGCCGTCCGACCACATGAAGGGGGCGACGACGAGGTCCCCGGCGCGCAGGCCGGAGACGGCGGAGCCGGTCTCCTCGACGACGCCGAGGAACTCGTGTCCGATGCGCTGACCGGGCTGCCGCGCGGCCTCGCCGCGGTAGGCCCACAGGTCGCTGCCGCAGATGCAGGAGCGCAGGACGCGGACGACGGCGTCCTCGGGACGCCGGATCGCGGCGTCGGGCACCTCCTCCACGCGGATGTCGTGCGGGGCGTGGATGACGGTGGCGCGCATGGTGGTGCAGTCCTCCGGGGTGCGGTCCTGTATGACCGTCCTACCGTACGCCCGTCCCGGGATCGGGGCGGCCCGGGGACCGGCGCAGGGCCCCGCCGGCCAGCAGGTACTGGGCTGCCAGGTAGGTCGCCATGATCCAGAAGTCGGGCCGGGGCAGCTGGGGCCACTCGGCGACCCCGGTCGCGATGAGGGTGTCGGAGAGCAGGAACAGCGCCCCGCCCGCCCCGGCGACCCGGCCGAGGGCGCTCGCCCGGTAGGCCATGGCGGTGAGCAGCAGGCTGTAGCCCGCGACGGGGATCCGCAGGTCGGCCGGGAGGTCGCCCCACAGCAGGGCGACGGTCCCGATCAGGGCCGCGGCGTACGCGGCGCCGAGGAGCGGGCCGGTGCGGCGTCGCCCGAACAGGACGAGGTAGCAGACGTGCCCGGCGGCGAAGGATCCCATGCCGAGCAGGAAGGCGATCTCGGCGTCGAAGAGCAGCGCGAGGTCCCCGCCCCAGCCGAACAGCAGGGCGGCGACCAGCAGCCGGGGGGCGCGGCGGGTGATGACGTGGGCCACGAGCAGCGGCATCAGCAGCGGCTTGAACAGGACGTGCCCGAGGTGCCAGTCGGCGAGGAGGGAGCCGAGGTCGGCGACGGCCGCGACGGCGAAGGCCGCGAGCAGGATCCGTCCGGCGCGATCGGAGGCGGCGGCGGGTCCGGGGCGGGTCGCCCAGGAGGGCGTACGGGCTTCGATGGCGCTCACGCGGCCCGCTCCGGCTCCGCGGCGACGGTGGCCCGGGGGGCGGCGGGGGAAGCGGAGTCGGGCGCGGTGGCGGCGGGCGCGGCTTCGGCCGCTTCGGCGACGGCCGGCGCCGGGCGGGTGGGCTGCCAGCCGGGACCCGCGAAGACGCGTCCGGCGCGTTCGCGCCAGGTGTCGGCGGCCCGTACGTCGCGCGCGATGGCGGCGTACTCGTGGGTGGCCACCCGCAGCGGGTTGTGGGTGCCGATGTTCTTGGTGAGGCCGTAGACGGGACGCTCCGTCTCCCCCACCCAGGAGCCGAACATCCGGTCCCAGACGATCAGGATCCCGCCGAAGTTGCGGTCCAGGTAACCGCCCTGGGAGGCGTGGTGGACGCGGTGGTGGGAGGGGGTGTTGAAGACGTACTCATAGGCGCGGGGCAGCTTCCCGATGCGCTCGGTGTGGACCCAGAACTGGTAGAGGAGGTTGATCCCGTAGCAGAACGGGATCGCCGCCGGGTGCACGCCCAGGGCGACCATCGGCAGGTAGAACCACCAGGTGGTGGCGCTGGTCCAGGGCTGGCGCAGGGCGGTGGTGAGGTTGAACCTGCGGCTGCTGTGGTGGACCACGTGGCAGGCCCACAGAATGCGGATGACGTGGTGGAGCCGGTGCTGCCAGTAGTAGAGGAAGTCCTGGACGAGCAGCATCAGCAGGACCGTCCACCACAGGAACGGCACCCGCAGCGGGGTGAGTTCGTACACCGCCGTGAACACCGCGACGACCGGGATCTTCCACAGCAGGTCGAAGCCGATGCTGCCGAGCCCCATCGTGACGCTCGTGACGGCGTCCTTGGTGTCGTACCCGGTCGCGTCCTCGTCGGGATGCAGCCGGTAGCTCACCACCTCGATGACGGTGAGCAGCACGAAGGCAGGTATGGACCACAGCACGACATCGGGCAGGTTCGGCATGCCCCGCACCATAGAGCCGCCCCGGGGGGCGCCGCTAGGGGTTGTTACCGATCGGTATCCGACGGTGTTACCCCGGGTACCGGGAGGGCGCTCCGGCACCCCGGAGCGACCCCCGCGGGGCGGCTCCCCCACGCGCGGTGAGCGCGCGGGAGCCACCCCGCGGGGTCGGGTCACCAGACGCGGACCGAGGCGCCGCGGGCGAAGGCGGGGCTGGTGGCCCCGGCGGGGATCTCGCCGAGGGGCTCGGCGATCTCCTGGACGAGGGGACCGTGCTTGGCCGCCAGGGTGTCCAGGAAGGGGAGGTCGAAGCCGTAGACGCGGGCGGCGTTGCCACCCACCATGGCGGCGACCTCCTCCCGGGGCAGGCCCGCGTAGGCGATGCGCAGGCCTTCGCGGGAGAAGGGGGTGGTGCCCTCGTCGTGGGGGAAGTCGCTGCCCCACATGATCTTGTCGAGGCCGATCCGGTCCCGCAGCGGGACCTCGTGGGGACGCATGAAGCTCGCCCCGACGAAGCAGTTGTCCCGCCAGACCTCGCTCGGCCCCTTGCCCATGGACGCGGCCAGCCCCGCACCGAACTTGGCCTCGGCGGTGGACGAGGCCGCGACCAGGCGGCCGTGGTAGTAGTCCAACATCTCCAGCACGCCCGGGATCCAGCCGGAACCCTGCTCGGTCAGGACCAGCTTGAGGTTCGGGTGGCGCCGGAAGGCGCCGCCGAAGATCAGGTGCCACAGGGCCCGGTGCGAGAACCAGGTGGTCTCCACCATGAAGACGGCGCGGGCCGCCGGTTCGTCCCCCAGCGGGGGCGAGGCCGATCCGCCGTGGTGGTTGACCGGGACGTCCAGCTCGGCGCAGACGGCCCAGAGCGGGTCGTACGCCGAGGAGTACAGCTCGGGGACGGGTGAGCCCGGCGGGACGCCCGGCAGGAGGATACCGCCGGTCAGCCCGTCCGTCCGGGTGCGTCGGATCTCCGCGACCGCCGCGTCCACGTCGTTGAGGAGGATCTGGACGACGCCTGCCCGCCGGCCCGGCGCGTCGGCGCAGAAGTCCGCGAGCCAGCGGTTGTGGGCCTGGAGTCCGGCCCAGCGCAACTCGTACTCGTCGCGGGTGGGCGGCTGGGCCATCAGGGAGGCCTTGGGGAAGAACGGCGGGATCGTGTTCGGGAAGAGGACCTCGGCGACGATCCCGTCCGCTTCGAGTTCCGCCACGCGCCGGGCGGAGTTCCAGTTCAGGTCGGCGGTGTCGGCGAGGAGGTCCTCGTACGGGTTGACGTACGTGGCCGCCCAGGCGTCGAAGGCCTCGTGGTGGCGCTTGGCCAGGTACGGCCGGTAGTCCAGCAGGTCGGCGCCCGCGTGGCAGTCGGCCGAGATGACCGTGTAGCGGTCGTCCGTCACGGCGAGACCCCCAGGACCGGGAAGTCGTGCCCCGTCAGCCAGTGCCGGCCCGTTTCGCGCGAGCGGGCCCAGGAGGCCTCGACCGACGCCTGGTCCGAGGACTGGCCGAGCTCGGCCGGGGTGGGGCCGATGCGGCGGGCGATCGGGGCGAGGGCCTCGGTGTCGAAGCCGAAGACCTCGGCCGCCGCCAGCCCGAGCATGCGGCGGGTCTCGGCGACCGGGATGTCGTGGAAGGTGTTCCGCAGCCAGTTGCGGGTGTCGGGCCACGTCCCCTCGGGGTGCGGGAAGTCGGATCCCCAGAGGATGTTGTCCACGCCGATCTCGTACCGCTGGGCCAGTTCGCGGCGCTTGGTGTTGGTCGCGCAGACGAAGACCTGACGGTCCAGGTACTCGCTCGGCGGCCGTTTCAGCTCCTCGAACGGGGACAGCTTCTTTCCGCCGTGCGCGCCGAGGTAGAGCCGGTCCATGAACCAGAGCTGGTTGGGCAGCCACCAACAACCCGACTCGGCGACGCCGAACTTCAGGCCCGGGTGCCGTTCGAAGACCCCGGACCAGAGCAGGAACCACAGGGGGCGGGCGGGCCACCAGGTGACCTCGGAGACGAAGATGCCCAGGTGATCGCCGTACTCGTGACGGGGCGAGGAGCCGGAGTGGGTGACGATCGGCATCCGCGTCTCGGCGGCCGCCGCCCACACGGGGTCGTAGCGGCGGTCGTGGTACGGCGCCTTGTCCACCCACATGGCGGGGATCATCAGCGCGCCCAGACCGGACTCCTTGGCCCGGTGGATCTCGGCGACGACCCGCTGCGGTTCGCCGGTGATGGGGAGCAGGGCGACGCCGCAGTGGCGTGCCGCGTTTCCGGCAGGTCCGTCGGAGAGGAACTCGGCCAGCCACCGGTTGTGCGCCTGCGCGCCCGCCATGCCCAGTTCGGGGTCCTGGTCGCCGGAGAGGCCCAGGCCCACCCCGAAGGGGGCGGCGGTCTGGCTGTCGACGGCGTCCGCGTCGGGGAAGACGACCTCGCCGGCCACGCCGTCGCCGTCGAGTTCCTTCAGACGCTGTCCGATGTCCCAGCCTCCGCGCAAACCCTCCTCGTGGTCGTGGAACCACTTCTGGGCGAACGCCTCGTTGCGGACGCCGAGTCGGGTGGCCTCCTCGCGGCGGGCGTCGCGCTGACCGAGGAACTCGTCGAACGCGCGGTGGAAGCGGGAGTCGAGGTACGGGCGGTACCGCTCGGTCGGCAGGCCCGCGTGGCAGTCGGAGGAGATGATCAGGTACGGGTCCTCGAACCCATCCCCGGACCGCGCTGCGGCCGGGTCGTTCTCATGCGTGTCAGGCACGGCGGGCCCCTCAGTCGAGGATGAAGCTTTCCAGGTAGGCGGGGTTGGCGCGGTCGAGCATCGCCTGCGACCGGGCGCGGATCTGGCGGTCGCTGTGCTCACTGGCCGGGAGCATCCAGAAGCGGTCGGCGCGGATGCCGTCGACGACGTGTCCGGCGACCTCTTCGACCGGCGTGAACCGCACCTCGTGCCCGGCCTCCCGCATCGCGGCCTCGTACTGGTCGAGGGTGCGGTACGGGGACCTGCGCGGCCGCTCCTTCGCGTAGCGGTCGGGCCGGTTGCGGTGCGACTCCCACAGCCCGGTGCGCAGCATGTGCGGTCCGGGGAACAGGACGGACGCGCCGACGGACGCGCCCTCCGCCCGGAGGTGGGCGTACAGGGACTCGGTCATGGTGACGACGGCCGCCTTGGTGACGGCGTACACGGAGGCGGTGGGCAGCGGGGCGATGCCGCCGTCGCCGGACGAGGTGTTGACGACGTGCCCGGGGGCGCCGCCCGCGATCATGCGGGGGACGAAGGCCTGGATGCCGTGGAAGACGCCCCAGACGTTGACGGAGAATGCCCACTTCCAGTCGTTGGGCTCGTGTTCCCACATCCGGCCCTCCGCGCCGGAGCCCACGCCCGCGTTGTTGCACAGGACGTGGACGGCGCCGAAGGTCTCGTAGGCGGCGTCGGCGAGTGCGGTCACCGAGTCGCGGTCGCTGACGTCGACGGGCCGGGCGAGCACCTCGGCGCCGTCGGCGGCGAGTTCCTCGGCCGCCTTGCGCAGGGCGCCCTCCTCGACATCGGCGAGGACGACCTTCAGGCCCTCGGCGGCGAAGCGGCGGGCCATCGCGAGGCCGATGCCGCCGGCCGCCCCGGTGACGACGGCCACCTGTCCCGGTTCGAGCCGCATGTCACACCGCCCCTTCGGGGGGTCCGTCCAGGATCTGCAGGGGGTCGTCGTACCGCTGGTGGATGTACGGCAGGAGGGCCTGGGCGCTGACCCGCTCGACGACCCGGCCCTTCTGGTCGGTGGTCTTCTCACCGATGGTGATCTCCACGATGCGGCGCACCACGAGGTCGGCCACCGGGTCGAACATGGACTCGCGCAGGACGACGTCCCCGGTGATGTGCTCCAGCTTGCGGACCTTCTCGTTGCGCGTGCAGTGGACGAGGACCGGATCCGCGTCGAAGCCCGAACCATCGACCGCGGGCAGGAACTTGAAGTAGAAGTCGGTCTTCTGCGTGGGTTCGGGCAGCGGCAGCGCCCGGTCGACGGCGCCGCGGACCTCCACGAAGGCGATCCCGTGCCGGGCGAGGACGGCCCGGACGACGAGCCCGTCGCGCTCGACGGTGACCTCGCCCAGCTTCTTGGGCTCGCCGAACACCTCACGGCCACCGATCAGGGCGCGCTCGTGGGTCATCGGCATGACCAGCGGGTACCAGCCCTCGACCCCGCCGTGTTCGGCGGCGACGGCGACCGAGCCGGCGCCCAGCGGGTAGCCGGGCAGGTCGACCTTGCTGATGTTGGCCCGTACGAGGGGCCGTGCGGCGGGCTTGAGCGGCGGGGGCAGGACCGCCGCGACCACGTCGGGGTCGCTCTCCCAGACGGCGACCACCCCGGTGGACCAGATGTCGGGGAGCTTGGAACTCTTCTCGCGCGACGCCGCGATCTCGGCCTCGGTGCGCGCTCCGTACCGTACGCGTGCCATGTCTCGCACCACCCTTCGGTCGGTTCTGTAACACAGTTACACTGCCGTCGGTGAAGGGTAAAGACCCCTGCACGCACAAGATCTGACGATGCGACAGGTAAGGCGGCCCGCCGATGACGAGGAACGCGCTGACCCGCGAGGAGGTACTGGAGGCCGCCGCGTCCCTGGTCATGCGGGACGGCCCGGCCGCCCTCACCATGCGCGGCCTCGCCGCCGCCCTGGGCACGGCGGTGACCTCCATCTACTGGCACGTCGGCAACCGCGAGTCGCTCCTCGACGCGCTGGTGGAGCGGACCGTGCGCGAGGTGGGCGCGATCGCCCCGACCGGGACCACGCCCGCCGCCCGCATCCTGTCGGTGGCCCGGATCCTGCGCCGCGAACTGCGCACCCGTCCGCACCTGGTCGCGATGGTCCACGAACGCGGCCTGACCGACCGGATGTTCCTGCCCGCCCAACAGGCCCTGGTCCACGAGGTGCACGCCGCCGGACTGCGCGGTGCGCGGGCCGCCGACGCCGTGCGCGTCATCCAGTTCCAGATCGTCGGGTTCCTGCTCGTCGAGCGCAACCGCGAGCGCTCCCCCGCCCAGTCACCCGCCGAGGGCGAACTGTGGGACCCGACCGCCGCGCCCGACGACCCGGCGCTCGCCCGCGCCCTGGCCCGCCCGGCCGACCCGGAGCGGCTGTTCCTGCTGTCCGTACGGGCGCTGACCGAGGCCCTGCTGAAACCGGACGGGTAGCCGGGGCGGGCGGGCCTCCGGGCGGGCGGGTCATGGTCGCGGGCCGTCCGACGCACCGGGCGGATAATCCGTTTGCCGCCGCGCACGAACCCGTGATGGGATCGATGGTGCGGGGGCGGCTCCGCGGCGTGCATCCTTCTCCACTCCTTTCCGAAAAGATCCCGCGCGCCCACTCTCCGCCCCCGCTTTGTCGTTCGCGGAGGGGAACCAGAGCTGTGCCTGCCATCGAGTCCGTCCTGCTGCGCCGGCTCGGGACCGTCCACGTGGACCGGCCGCCGGCCGCCACCTCGCCCGGCCGTACAGGGGTGCGGCCCCTGGAGGGCGAGCTCCTGGAGCGCGGCCACGTGCTGAGCCCGGAGCTGCACGCGGCGCTGTCCGCGCTCGCGCCCACCGACCTCGCCGAGGAACGCCTGCGGCTGCTCGCGATGGTGGACGAGCTCATGGGCGCCGACCGGGTGCACAAGCCGCTGTTCCGCCGCTTCCCCTTCTCCGTCCCGCACGACACCGAGCGCTGGTACGTCCGCCGCGTATTCGCCCTGCTGGCACAGGAACCCGAGCAGCCGTGCGTGCTGTGCGGCGAACCCGGCACGGTCCACGCCGTGGACCCGTGCGCCCACCTCGTCTGCCGCGCCTGCTGGGACGGCACGGACCTGACCGGTTGCCCGGTCTGCCACCGGCGCGTCGACCCCGCCGACCCCTTCCTGCGCCCCGAGCCCGCCAAGCCCGCCGAACGCCGGTCCCGCAAGGACCGCAAGCTGCCCCCGGGCCCGCTGCGCCTGCTCCGGCTCTGCGCCGACCCGGCCGCCGGGGCGACCTCCGTCGTGGCGGCGCTGCTCGCCCGGCGGACCCCGCTCGCACCCCAGGACCTCGCGGACCTGTCCGTCCTGCTGCCCGCCACCCCGGCCGACCCGCACTGGCTCCCCGAGGACATCCCCGCACGGGAGACCAAGGCGTTCGTCCTGGGCGGGCTGCTGCGCCGCACCGAGGACCGGGCGCCGCTGCTGCGCCGGCTCACCACCGCCACCGACGTGCTGCGGCTGCTGGCCGTGCTCTCCTGCGGCGACGCCGGCCTGCGCCCACTGCCCCGCTTCGCGAACGTCGACCGGCGACTGCGCCGCGAACTCCTCGGCGTACTCGACGCGTTGCCCGTGCCGTACCTGGTCGAGGACGTGCTGCGGCACCCGGCCGGCTGGAAGCGGGCCGGCGAGAGCCTGCACCCCTTCGAGAAGCCCGCCCGGCACCCGCGGGCCGCGCTCGCCTTCGCCGTGCTGCGCGCCACCACCGTGTCCCCCCTCACCCCCTTCGGCGCCGCCCTGCTGGAGACGGCCGCCGCGCACCCGGACGCGGTCCGCGTGGACGGGGACCGCATCCGCCCCGCCACCTGGGCCGGCCGGCTGGAGCAGGCCCTCGGCGAGGGCGACGCGGCCACCGCGACCGCGCTCGCCGGGCAGCGCCCCGGTGAACTGCTGCGCCGCCTCGACCACCTGCTGCGCCTCCACCCGGGCGAAGCGCCCCTGCCCGAACTGGAGACGGCCCTCGACCACGGGCTGCCCGGCGTCGGCGCCGGCCCCCTGTTGTCGGCGCTCGGCGCCCTGCGGGTGCGCGCCGAGGACCGCACCGGTACCCGACGGGTGTTCTTCCCGGCCGGGCAGGTGGCATCCGCCCTGTCGGTGGTCGAGGAACGACCGCCGCTGCCCGGCCCGCTCGTCACGTCGGTCGTGGCCCGACTGGAGGCGGAGGTGCTGCGCAGGTTCGCCGGCGTCGACGGGGACCCGTACGACCTGGCCGTCCTCGACTCGGCCCTGTCGGACCTGATGGCGCCCTTCGCCGAGCGGACGGCGGCCCGGGCCCTGGTCGCCGTACCGAGGGGCAGTACGCAGGGCCTGCCGGAGGGCGAGGTGCTGCGGTTGTTCCTGCACTGGACGGAGCCCGCGGGCGAACGCACCGACCTGGACCTGTCCGTGGCCTTCTTCGACGCGGACTGGAAGTACACCGGACGGTGCGACTACACGAGGCTGCGCCACGGGGGCGGGGCGGCCGTGCACTCGGGCGACCTGACCTCGGCGCCCGCCCCGGACGGCGCCACCGAGTACGTCGACCTCGACCTGGCCGCCCTCGCCGGGCGCGGTGACGCCTTCGCCGTGCCGATGGTGTTCAGCTTCAACAACGTGCCCTTCGACACGCTGCCGGACGCCTTCGCCGGGTTCATGACCCTGCCCGCGGACCGCCCGCGCGGCTCCTCCTACGACCCGCGCACCGTACGTCAGCGCTTCGACCTGGCCGGTAGGTCGCAGGTCTGCATGCCGATGGTGGTGGACCTGACCGCCCGCCGCGCGCTGTGGACGGACGTCCATCTGCCGCCGTCCGGCGGCTTCCAGAGCGTCTCCTCCCACGGGGACCGGCTGGGCGAGGTGGCCCGCGACGTCAGCGAGCACTTCGCCTCCGGCTCCCGCACGACCCTGTGGGACCTGGCGGTGTGGCGGGCCGCGGCCCGGACCCGCGAGGTGGCCGTCGTACGCCGGGCACCGCTGCCCGGCCTCATCGACGAGGTGTGGCTGTACCGGGCGCGGCCCGCCGAGGCACCGGCCGCCTTCGCCGCGCGGATCTCCGCCCTGGAGGCCCCGGAGGCCCGCAGGCCGCGTCCGGACTCCGACGGGCTCGCCGCCGAAATGGCGGCGGGCCGACGGGTGTTCCTGGCGACGGTCCATGCGGGCGTGGCGCCGGCCGGGGCGTCGGGGACCTCGTACCGACTGTTCCCGGGACCGGTCGAAGTGCCGGACTCCTTCGCCCGGGTGAGCGCCGGTGACCTCGTGGCCGAGCTGGGCTGAAGGGGCGTCGGGCCACGGCTGTCGGTCGGGCCCGATATCCTCTGTGACCATGCTCGCCGACCGTACGACCGCAGAGACGACCTGGCCGACCGCGTACCCACAGGGGTACGCGGTCGTCGACGTGGAGACCACCGGGCTCGCTCGCGACGACCGGATAGTGTCCGCAGCCGTCTACCGGCTCGACGCTCAGGGCAACGTGGAGGACCACTGGTACTCCCTCGTCAACCCGCGCCGCGATCCTGGACCGGTCTGGATCCACGGCCTGACGAGCGACGTGCTCCGGGACGCGCCCCTCTTCGAGGACATCGCCGAGGAGTTCGCCGGTCGGCTCGACGGCCGGGTGCTGGTCGCGCACAACGCCATCTTCGACTGGCAGATGATCGCCCGGGAGTACGCGCGGGCCGCGGCGACCGCGCCGGTCCGTCAGCGGCTGTGCACCATCGCCCTGTCGAAGGAACTGAACCTGCCGCTGCCCAACCACAAGCTGGAGTCCCTCGCCGCGCACTTCGGTGTGGTGCAGCAGCGCGCCCACCACGCGTTGGACGACGCCCGCGTGCTCGCCGAGGCCTTCCGCCCGTCCCTGCACGCGGCAGCCCGGGACGGCGTGCGGCTGCCGCTGCTGGAGTGCCGTCCGCTCACGGAGTGGTCGGACACCCCCGCCGCGCCCCGGATCGGCCGGCAGGCCTCGTACGGCGGGGGCAGCTGGCGCGCCTCGCGCAAGCGGCCGCCGTGCCCCCACCCGAACCCGGGGCGGTTCGAGGACGGCAAGCCGCTGAAGCAGGGCATGCGCATCGCCTTCTCCGGTGACACCTCGGTGGACCGGGAGCTGTTGGAGGACCGGGCGGTGGAGGCGGGCCTGCACATCGCGACGAGCGTGTCGCGGCTCACCAGCATGCTGGTGACGAACGACCCCGACTCGGCGACCTCGAAGACGGTCAAGGCCCGCTCGTTCGGCACTCCGGTCGTGGACGAGGCCGCCTTCACCCAGCTCCTGCGGGACGTCGCGCCGGCCGACTGAGTCCGCGGGCGGCGCCCGCGCCGCCCGTCCCGGGGCTGCTACGCCAGCCGGGTAGAAGTTCTCCGACGACACGAGGACGTCCGCCCACCCGGGCGGCCCGAGCCTCCACGATGCCGCCATGGCACGTTGCGAAGTATGCGGAAATGACTACGACCTGGCGTTCTACGTGGAGACCCAGGACGGTGCGCGGCACGTCTTCGACTCGTTCTCCTGCGCGATCCACCGGATGGCACCCATCTGCGAGCACTGCCGGGTGCAGATCATCGGCCAGGGCGTCGAGGCGGACGGTCACTGGTACTGCGGGGCGCACTGCGCCCGCGCCGAGGGCAAGGCGGGCATCATCGACAGGGTGGGCAGCGCCGCCGGCGCCGTGGGCTGACCCCGGCGGCGCCCGACGGCCTCCGCGCCCGACCCGGAGGGTGCCGTCCTGCGTCCGGCCCCCCTCCGTCCTCATCCCGTCCTCGTCCCTCCTCCTCCCTTCCCCCTCGCGGCCCCGGAGGGCCACCCGGCCACCGGGGTCGTCGCCGCTGGGGGTACCGTCGTGGACGTGTACCGCTTTGTACTGACCCGGCAGTGGGTGTGCCTCACCCTCGTCGCCCTCGCCCTCATCCCCGCGATGATCAAGCTGGGCTTCTGGCAGTTCCACCGCCATGAGCACCGGGTCGCCCAGAACGAGCTGATCGCACGGAACCTGTACGGGAAGCCCGTGCCGATGACCGGGCTCACCTCGCCCGGCCACACCGTTCCGCGGTCCGACTTCTGGCGTGCCGTCACCGCCACCGGTACCTACGACCCCGCCCACGAGGTGGTCGTGCGGATGCGGACCTCGAACGACGACAAGGTCGGCTTCCACGTCGTGACCCCGCTGGTCATGGCAGACGGCCGGGCCGTCCTGGTCAACCGGGGCTGGGTGGCGGGCGGCGGCGACGCCCGGGCCTACCCGCCGGTGCCGGCCGCGCCCACGGGCGAGGTGACGGTCACCGGCCGGCTGAAGGCCGACGAGACGAGCGGCGGCAGCGGCATCAAGGACCGCAAGGGCCTGCCCGACCGCCAGGTGATGCTGATCAACAGCGAGCAGCAGGCCGCGTCCCTGGGCCGGCCCGTCCTCGGCGGGTACCTGGAACTCACCGCCCCGGCCCCCGCCGACGGGAGCCCGGAGCCGGTGGGCGAGCCGGACCACGACTCGATCGGCGCGCACATGGCGTACGCCGTGCAGTGGTGGCTGTTCGCGGCGGCCGTGCCGGTCGGCTGGCTGGTCCTGGTCCGCCGGGAGCGGCGCGACCGTGAGGAGGCCGCGGCCGTCGCGGCGGCGAAGGCCGTGTCCCCGGAGCCCGCTTCGGCGTAGCGTGGCCCGCATGGATCTTGGACTGAAGGACCGTGTCTACGTCGTCACCGGAGCCACCCGCGGCCTCGGCTTCGCCTCCGCGAGGGAACTGACCGCCGACGGGGCGAAGGTCGTGGTGACGGGCCGCGACGCGAAGCGGGCGGCGGACGCCGCCGCCGCGCTCGGCCCGAACGCGGTGGGCGTCGCGGCGGACAACGCCGATCCGGCGGTGGCCGCGCAGCTGGTGGCGACCGCGAAGGAACGCTTCGGCCGGTTCGACGGCGTCCTCATCAGCGTGGGCGGCCCGGCCCCGGGCCTGTCGGCCGACAACACCGACGAGCAGTGGGCGGCGGCCTTCGAGTCGGTGTTCCTGGGCGCGGTGCGGCTGGCGCGGGCGGCCGCGGCCGAGCTGGGCGAGGGCGGCGTGATCGGCTTCGTGCTGTCGGGCTCGGTGCACGAGCCGATCCCCGGGTTGACCATCTCCAACGGCCTGCGGCCGGGCCTGGCCGGCTTCGCCAAGTCGCTGTCGGTGGACCTGGGACCGCGCGGGATCCGTGTCGTCGGTCTGCTGCCGGCGCGGATCGACACGGACCGGGTGCGCGAACTGGACGCCCTGTCGGGCGACGCCCGGGCGGCGCGGGCGGGCAACGAGTCCCGCATCCCGCTGCGGCGGTACGGCGCCCCGGAGGAGTTCGGCCGCACGGCGGCGTTCCTGCTCTCCCCGGCCGCGTCCTACCTGACGGGTGTGATGGTCCCGGTCGACGGCGGTTTCCGGCACGGCTTCTGACCCACCGCCCCTGCGGCGGGGTCCGGATATCCGGACCCCGCCGCGGGGGGTCCGATCAGGTCACGCGCTGCGCGTGGTGCGAGGAGACCTTGAGGCGGGCCTCCACCGGGAGCCCGGGCAGGCCCGCCGAATCCCGGGCGTGCGCGAGGACCGGCCCGCGCAGCGCGGCCAGCGCGTCGGCCGGGACGGCGTACGGCTCCAGTTCCAGCGCGATCCGCAGGGCCGGGGCGTCCCGCCGACCGCGCAGGGCGACCCGGCAGCGCGCGACCCCGTCCAGGGCCTCCGCCTCGGCGGCCACCGCCGATTCCAAGGCCCGGCCGCGCAGCAGGGCGAAGCCGCCGTCCCCGGTGTCCACTTCGAGGGCCGCGAGGCGCGGGCGCCGCAGTTGCGCCAGCAGCCACCACAGCGCCAGCAGCACGCACAGCCCCAGCGCGGCGACCACCGCCCACCACCACCAGCCGTCCGGGTCCCCGTACCGGTGTCGGGTACGCGCCGTGAGCAGCGGCGCGTACCGGCCGCCGAGCGGCCGGTACGCCGTCAGCAGCATGACGCCGGCCGCCACCGACGCGAGACCGATGATCCCCAGCAGGGTCCGGTTCACCTTCCCCAGCACCGCGCTCACCTCCTGACCCTGATCCGGGGCCGCGGCGCTCGCGCGAGGCCCAGTTCCTCGATGCCGACGGCGAGCACCTCGTCCAGGTCGGCCCGTACGTCGTCCAGTTCGCGGAAGTGCGAGGTGGCCAGGACCCCGACGCGGGAGCGGCGCACCTTCACCCGGACCGACCGGACGCCGGCGACCTCCATGGCCCGGTCCCGGAGCACCATCGCGGCGGCCCGGCGGCCGAGCCCGGCCCGCAGCCCGCTCCCGGCGTCGGTGCCCGCTCGGCCGTCGGCGCGCCCGGTGTCGGTGTCCGCCCGCATCATCAGCAGTCCGCGCAGCCCCGGGGCCACCGCGAACAGGAGCAGCAGCGCCCCGACGGCCGCCAGGATCCCGCCGCCGACCAGCACCTCCGTGTCGGCCGGGGTGTGCAGTTCCAGCCATCGGGCGAGTTCCCGGCGCCACCGCATGCCGGGTCGGTGGGCGCGTACCGCCACGAGGTCGTAAAAAAGCAGTCCGGCCACCGCGATGACGGCCAGGGCGGTGAGTGCGGCCGGGATCCGCCGGGTGGACCGGATGCGGCGGGGCGCGCTCACCTCAGCCCCCGGTCCCGGCCCGTGGGGACCGGCCGGGCGTGGGCGGAGTGCAGGCGTTCGATGTCGACGCCCACCTCGGGGACCGACATCGCGACGCACTCCTCGATCCGCCGGGCGACCTGGTGGCGTACGGCGGCGCACTGGGCGGCGAGGTCGGAGGGGTAACCGAGTTCCAGGCTGACCCGTACCCGTGCGATGTCGTGGTGCACGGTGACCGTGGCGTGCGGGACGGCGCCGGGTGCGGGCGGTCCGTCCACGAGCGCCTCGCGCGCCGCCTGCGCCGCGATCTTGGCGACGACCCGGTCGGCGATGCGGGTGGCGCCGCGGTCCGCGGCCGGCACCCGGGACGGTACGGCACGGGGCGCGGGCCGCGGGGTCGGCGGAGTGGGTGGTGGGGTGGGCTGCGGCGTTTTCACCGGCCGCTCACAGGGGCCGGTCGTCCCGGCCGCGGGGCCGGGAGCGCGGACGGAACAGTTCGCCGGGGTCGAGGTCCCCGTCCAGGAACCGGCCGACGACGAAGCCGACGGCGCCGAGCGCCGCCACCAGGAGGAAGGCCCCGAAGCCGCCGAAGTACCCGGCGAACCCCAGTGCCATGCCGGCCAACAGGCCGGCGACCGCCATGCTCATGTGTAGGGCTCCTCTCGGTTACTGGAGCCGGGATTCCGGTTCTTCGTCTTCCTCATCGGGCAGTTTGACGTCGCTGACCGCGATGTTGACCTCGACGACCTCCAGGCCCGTCATCCGCTCGACCGCGGAGACGACGTTCTCCCGGACCGCCCGGGCCACGTCGCGGATCGACACTCCGTAGTCGACGACGATCTCCAGGTCGAGGGCCGTCTGCACCTCTCCGACCTCGGCCTTGACCCCGCGGCTGACCGAGGCCCGGGCCCCGCCGGGGACCCGGTCGCGCACGGCCCCGAAGGTACGGGAAAGGCCGCCGCCGTTGCCCATCGCGTGGACGCCGATCACCTCCCGGGCGGCCAATCCGGCGATCTTCTCGACCACCCCGTCGGCGATGGTGGTGCGGCCTCGGTCGGCCGGGGCCTTGGCGGCGCCCCCTGGTACGGATTCGGTCATCGCGGGTCCTTGGCTCGGGAGACGTCCCGGGGACCGGCGGCCCCCGAGGGGCGGCGAGCACCTTCGCGTGCCGCCCACTTCCGTCCACGGTATGCGCGGGTCACCTTCCGCGCTCCCGAAACCACGCCGGTCGGCCGTAACAGGCGCGGCCCGCCGGCTGCCCGGAGGCATGCCGGCGGGCCGACCGTGGGAGCTCGTGGGTCGGGTCAGTCGGACAGCCCCGCGAGGTCGCGCAGCCGGCGGCCCTGCGCGGCGCGCTCGGCGGTGCGCTGGGCGTCGTACGACCGGGACGTGGCGTCGCGGAGCAGCGCCTTGGTCTCGATGACCGCGTCGCGGGGCGGGGCGAGCAGTGCGGTGGTGAGGTCCTGGACGGCGGCGTCGAGTTCGTCGGCGGGGACGACCAGGTTGGCCAGGCCGACGCGCTCGGCTTCCTCGGCGTGCACGAAGCGACCCGTGGCGCAGATCTCCAGCGCCCGGGCGTAACCGACCAGCGCGGTCAGGGGCTGGGTGCCCCCGAGGTCGGGGACCAGACCCAGGCTGGTCTCGCGCATGGCGAACTGCACGTCGTCCGCGACCACCCGCAGGTCGCACGCGAGCGCGAGCTGGAAGCCGGCGCCGATCGCGTGCCCCTGCACGGCGGCGACGGAGACGATGTCATTGCGTCGCCACCAGGTGAAGGCCTCCTGGTACTCGGCGATGGTGGAGTCGAGCAGGTCATCCGCACCACGTGCCAGATCGAGGAAGGACGGCTCGCCCTCGAAACCCTCGGGAGCGAACGCCTGCCGGTCGAGCCCGGCGGAGAAGGACTTGCCCTCGCCGCGCAGGACCACGACCCGGACGGTGCCCGGCAGTGACTGTCCGGCTTCCGCCAACGCCCGCCAGAGCGCGGGGGACTGGGCGTTTCGCTTGGCCGGATTGGTCAGGGTCACCGTGGCGACCGAGTCGTCGATGGTGAGCCGTACGCCGTCCTTGTCGAGCAGAGCCATCTGGTGCCTCCGGGTGCAGTCGGCCGCATGCTCGGCCTAAGTGACTGCACAGTAACCACCCGATCGGCCACAGGGCCGACCGGGGGGTCACCGAAGGAACCGTGCGTGGAACAGAATCGTCAACCCATCAAGCATGGAGCCGTCGAGCTTCTCCGGCACCGCCCCGGGCCTCCCGGCACGGGGTCAGGCCGCAGCCGCCTTCTTGCCGCGTGTCGCGCCTCCGCGACCGCGCAGCGTGACTCCGGACTCGCTGAGCATCCGATGGACGAATCCGTAGGACCGGCCGGTCTCTTCGGCCAGCGCCCGGATACTCGCACCGGAGTCGTACTTCTTCTTCAGGTCTGCCGCGAGCTTGTCGCGCGCGGCGCCGGTTACCCGGCTGCCCTTCTTCAGAGTCTCGGCCACCCGTGCCTCCTCATGGGAAGTGCGCTCTGGACTTCTCATGATCACCCCTCTCCGGCTTCCTGGCCACCCATTCAGCAAGGTCGGTACGACGGCATTTCCCGAGGGGTGGACACCCGAGCAGAACGGAATCTTCTCTTCCGATGCATGACCTCCGTCACACTTGCCGGCCGGACGGGGGAATCACCAGGTCAGGGGCCGAGCGCGGGAAAACGACGACCCCGGTCGCGCATCCTGGGGGATGCGGCCGGGGTCGGCGTACAGCGCGCAACGGTACGAGACCGTCTCACTCAGATGATGGATCACGCCTGAGCCGAATGATCCATAAGGAACTGGATCAACGCTTCTGCGCCGGTCAGGCGAGCGCGACCAGGTCCCGGTAGTCCGGGCCCCACAGGTCCTCGACGCCGTCCGGGAGCAGGATGATGCGCTCCGGTTCCAGCGCCTCCACCGCGCCCTCGTCGTGGGTGACGAGGATGACGGCGCCCTTGTAGGTGCGCAGGGCGCCCAGGATCTCCTCGCGGCTGGCCGGGTCGAGGTTGTTCGTGGGCTCGTCGAGGAGCAGGACGTTCGCCGAGGAGACGACCAGGGTGGCCAGGGCCAGCCGGGTCTTCTCGCCGCCGGAGAGCACGCCCGCCGGCTTGTCGACGTCGTCGCCGGAGAACAGGAACGAACCGAGCGTCTTGCGCACCGCGACCAGGTCCAGGTCGGGCGCGGAGGAACGCATGTTCTCCAGGACGGTGCGCTCGGGGTCGAGCGTCTCGTGCTCCTGCGCGTAGTAGCCGAGCTTGAGGCCGTGACCGGGGACGACGGTGCCGGTGTCCGGCTTCTCCGTGCCCGACAGCAGGCGCAGCAGCGTGGTCTTGCCGGCTCCGTTGAGGCCGAGGATGACGACGCGCGAGCCCTTGTCGATGGCCAGGTCGACGTCGGTGAAGATCTCCAGCGAGCCGTAGGACTTCGACAGGCCCTCGGCGGTCAGCGGGGTCTTGCCGCAGGGCGCCGGGTCCGGGAAGCGCAGCTTGGCGACCTTGTCGGAGACGCGGACGGCGTCCAGGCCGGCGAGCAGCCGGTCGGCGCGCTTGGCCATGTTCTGCGCGGCGACCGTCTTGGTGGCCTTGGCGCGCATCTTGTCGGCCTGGGAGTTCAGGGCCGCGGCCTTCTTCTCGGCGTTCTGGCGCTCGCGCTTGCGGCGCTTCTCGTCGGCCTCGCGCTGCTGCTGGTAGAGCTTCCAGCCCATGTTGTAGACGTCGATCTGGGCGCGGTTGGCGTCCAGGTAGAAGACCTTGTTGACGACGGTCTCGACGAGGTCGACGTCGTGGGAGATGACGATGAAGCCGCCGCGGTAGTTCTTCAGGTAGTCGCGCAACCAGACGATCGAGTCGGCGTCGAGGTGGTTCGTCGGCTCGTCGAGGAGCAGGGTGTCGGCGTCCGAGAAGAGGATCCGGGCGAGCTCGACACGGCGGCGCTGACCACCGGAGAGGGTGTGCAGCGGCTGGCCGAGGACCCGGTCGGGCAGACCGAGGGCGGCCGAGATGGTGGCGGCCTCCGCCTCGGCGGCGTAACCGCCCTTGGTCAGGAACTCGGTCTCCTGGCGCTCGTACTGCTTCATCGCCTTGTCGCGGGTGCCGCCGGAGCCGGAGGCGATGCGCTCCTCGTTCGCGCGCATCTTCTTGATCAGCACGTCGAGTCCGCGCGCGGACAGGATCCGGTCGCGGGCCAGTACGTCGAGGTCGCCGGTGCGCGGGTCCTGCGGCAGGTAGCCGACCTCACCGGACCGGGCGATGGACCCGGCTGCGGGCTGGCCCTCGCCCGCGAGGCACTTGGTGAGGGTGGTCTTGCCCGCTCCGTTGCGGCCGACGAGGCCGATGCGGTCGCCCTTGGCGACGCGGAAGGAAGCGGACTCGATGAGGATGCGGGCGCCGGCACGCAGCTCGATGCCGGTTGCGGTGATCACGGAAATACTCCAGGGCGGTGGGGACGGCGGAAGGGGGGCAGGACGCTCGATGCTTCGACGCCGCTAATCCGCAAGGAGATTTGCCATGCGGACCATTCTACCGGGGGTGCGCAACCACTTTTGGGGGCACCCGACGGTCGGGGACCCCTCGACCGGTACGCCGGGCCGTCCCCCGTTCGGCCCACGGACCGGGCGGGCGCGCCGGGGCGCGTACCAGGATGAACGGGTTGATACTCGCCGCAGGGGCGGATGCGCGGCCCCCTTGGCTGCACGAATGGCTGCACGAAGACAGAGGCGGTGCGGGATGCAGTTCGACGACAACGCCCATCTGGACACGTCCGAGGTGAACGACGTGCGCGGCAGCCGCATCCCCGGCGGGAGGGCCACGATCGGCGGCGGTCTCGTCGGCATCATCGCGCTGATCATGGGGTTGCTGTTCGGTGTGGGGCCGGAGCAGTTGGGGCTGTCCTCGGGCAACGAGGAACCGGCGCCGTCCTCCTCGTCCGTCAACCAGGTGCAGCAGAGCTGCCGGACCGGGCAGGACGCCAACACGCGCGAGGACTGCCGGCTGGTCGCCGTGGTGAACAGCACACAGGACTTCTGGCGGCAGGAGTTCCAGCGGCGCGGCGGCCAGTACAGCCCGGCGCAGACGGTGTTCTTCACCGGCCGGGTGGGGACCGCCTGCGGGGCGGCCACCTCGGCGGTAGGGCCCTTCTACTGCCCGGCCGACCGCAAGGTCTACCTGGACCTGGGCTTCTTCGACGACCTGCGGACGAAGTTCGGGGCGAGCGGCGGCCCCTTCGCCCAGGCGTACGTGGTCGCCCACGAGTACGGGCACCACATCCAGAACCTGACCGGCACCCTCCAGCGGGCCCAGGACGGGCAGCAGGGCGCGAACAGCAACGCCGTCAAGGTCGAGCTCCAGGCCGACTGCTACGCGGGGGTCTGGGCGCACAACGCGACGAGGACCCCGGACGAATCCACGGGACGGCCGCTGATCACCACCCTGACCGACCAGGACATCCAGGACGGGCTGGACGCCGCGGCGGCGGTCGGCGACGACCGGATCCAGGAGAAGTTCCAGGGCCGCGTGACCCCCGAGTCCTGGACGCACGGCTCGGCCGAGCAGCGCCGGCAGTGGTTCTACCAGGGCTACCGGACGGGCGACATGGCCCAGTGCAACACCTTCCGCTGACGGTCGCGGGCGCCTGCCATGCTGTGGTGCGGGTCACATCGACGCACCGGCCCGTCCACGAGAGGGAGTGATCGTCATGGCAGGCGTTCCGTCCATCGTCCCGACCCTGCTCTACCGCGACGCGAAGGCGGCGATCCAGCAGCTGACGGAGGCGTTCGGCTTCACCCGGGTCTCGGTCTACGAGGGGGACGACGGCGCCGTGGTGCACGCCGAGCTGTCGTACGGGAACGGCGCGGTGATGCTCGGCAGCAAGGGTCGCGGCGGCGCCTTCGACAAGGCCATGGAGGGCGCCGGCCCGGCCGGGGTCTACGTCGTCGTGGACGACGTGGACGCGCACCACCGACGGGCCGTCGAGCACGGGGTGGAGATCCTCATGGAGCCGACCGACCAGGACTACGGCTCGCGGGACTACATGGCGCGCGACGCCGAGGGCACCATCTGGAGCTTCGGCACGTACGCGCCGCAGGTCTGACCCGCGGCGCGCGGCTCCCGTCCGTACGTCCCCGCCGCCCGCCGGCTACACGCCGCCGGTGTGGACCTGGAAGGCCGCCCGGCGGACGGCTTTGGCCAGGGCCGGGTCGGGGTGGGCGGCGGCCAGCGCGACGAGGACCTGCACGGTGCGGGGGTGCCCCACCGCGCGGACCTCGTCGAGCAGCCGCGGGACGGTCGTGCGGACGGCCGAGTCGAGGTGGCGGGCCAGCAGGTCGGCCTCGCCGTGGTCGGCGATGGCGGCCGCCGTGTCCACCCAGAGCCAGGTCGACTCCTCGGCGGTCAGGACGTGCTGGGCCTCGTCGGGATCGACCCCGTCGTGCTCGGCGAGCCAGAGCAGGGCGTAGGGACGCAGGGCGGGTTCGCGTACGGCGGCGCGGACCTCGCCCTCGGCGGGGGCGCCGACCACGCGCAGCGCCTCGAAGGCCAGGCCGCGCAGGAGGGCGTCCTCGCCCCGGGCCGCGTGCAGCAGCTCGCTGACGGCGTGGCCGACGGGCCGGGCGGCGAGCCAGGCCTGGTACTCGGCGCGGGCCGGCCCGGGGGTGAGCCGGGCGCAGCCGTGGAGCATGGCGGCGGCGGACTGCTCGATGTTCCCGGCCGGGCTCTGCGCGGCGACGCAGATCTGTTCCAGCTTGACCCAGACGGCCCAGCTGCCGAGCGGGGTGAGGGTGGCCCGTGCGGGGCCGAGGGTGACCGCGTCGACGGCGGCGAGGCCGCCGAGCGCCCAGCGCAGCAGCCGGGCGAGGGGCAGGGGCCGGGATTCGGCGGGTGCGGCCTCACCGGCGGCCTCCCGGGATCCGGCGGGCTCCCCCGCGTACGGGACCTCGCAGCGCTCGTCGCGCAGTTCGGTGACGCGCTGGCCGAGGAGGTCCAGCAGGTCGGGGACGGTGACGGGGCCGGCCGACAGCTGGAGGAGGGAGAGCAGCTGGGGCATCGCCTCGACGACCTCGGCGACGGTCCCGGGGGCGATGTCGGCGGGGGCGGGGTGGACGAGGGACCAGGCGTCGAAGAGGGCCACCCAGCCGCGCAGGACGGCGGTGTCGTCCCGGTCCCAGGCGCGCAGGCGCCAGCCGGGCCGGGCGTGTCCGCCGTGCACTTCGACGAGACCGGAGAGTCGGGCGCGGTCCCAGCCGACCCGGATCTGGCCGTGCGTCAGGCGCAGTTCCGCGGCGGCCCGTTCCACGTCGGAGGCGGGCAGCGCGCCCGCTGTCGCGGGGCGTCCGCCGTCACCCGCCCCGAGGTTCAGCTCGGCCCAGCGGGCGAGCCGTACCGCGTCGGCGAGGGAGGCGCGGGCCCGGTTCGCCAGGTCTGCCGTGGCGGGGGTTCCCGCCGGTGGCCGGGGGGCCGGCCGGGTTCGCCGGTCGGTCACCGCCTTGCGCGCCGTGGCGACGGAGCGCGGGGAGACGAGTCGGAGTCTGGAGTCGCGAGCCAACTGCTCATCAGGCTTTCGGGACGTCACGGATGCAGTCTCGCCCGTCACTGGCCGAAAGCCCAAACGGAACCAGCCGTTTCCACAGGTCAAGCAGTGGATGAACCGGGACAATCCACCCGGCGGGTCCTGTCCTGCACCACCCCTTCACCGCCGGGCGCGCCACGCGCGCCCGGCGGCACGTCACATGAGGGGGGTGAGGAAGCGGCGCAGCGCCTCCTCGTACCCGGCGGGGTCGACGTTCCACATCGCCCCGTGCGGGGCGCCCCGCACGGTGTGCAGGGTGACCAGGTCGGGCCGGGCGGCGGCCAGTCGCCGGGAGGGCTCCCAGGGGGCGAGGGTGTCGTCGGGCCCGTGCAGGATCAGCACCGGTACGCGCAGGGACGCCGGGTCCGATCCCGGCGGCCGACGGTCTGCGCGCAGGCCTGCCCGGCCCTCGGCGGCCCGTACCGCGAGCGGGATCAGGGGGCCCGGGGTGCCGCGGGCGGCGGCGAGGGCGCGCAGGGTGGTGTGCCAGTCCATGACGGGCGAGTCCAGCACCAGTCCGCAGATCCGGTCGGCCAGGGCGGAGCGTTCGACGGCGTGCAGGGCCATGGTGGCCCCGGTGGACCAGCCGTGCAGGACGACCCGTCGGGCTCCGTAGCGCAGGGCGTAGCGGATGGCCGCGTCCAGGTCCCGCCACTCCGACTCGCCGAGATGGCCGAGGCCGTCCGGGGAGGCGGGGGCGCCGAGGTCGCCGCGGTAGGCGAGGTCCAGGACGGGGAGCCGGTGGCGGTGCAGGAAGGGCATGACGACCATCGGGTGCTCCCGGCCGGCGCCGAGCCCGTGGACGGTGATGACCCAGGTGTCCCGGGCGGCGGGCACGAACCAGGCGGGCAGCGCCCCGAGCTCGCCCGGAACGTCCACGTCGGCGTGGTCGAGGCCGAGGGCGGTGCGCGGGTTCCCCAGGTGCACCTGGGGGGTGAGCGTGACCCGGGCGCGCGGGGCGAGGCTGCCGTGGGTGACGGCGAGGAGGCTGCGCACGACGGCGTCCGGGTCGTGCGGGACGTCGGGCAGGACCGGGCCGACCACGGCGTGCACGCCGGGCGCGGACAGGCCCCAGGTGCCGGGGAGCAGGGAGGCGAGCGATCGGGTGAGCGTCACCCGGCCCTCGGCGGTGGAGTGGACGCTCAGCCGGGGCCCGCCGGGCAACGGGCGCCCGGGTTCGGGCCGCAGGGCGGCGTCGGCGGCGTACCGGCCGGCCGCGACCGCGGCTGCTCCGGCACCGATCAGGGTCGTCGTGACGGCCGCTGCCGTCGCTGTGGCGGTACGCACGGCTCCAGTGTCGGCGCGTACCGGCGGGCGGGCCACCGGAGGTGATCCTCGCGCGCGGCCGTCCGGCGGAACCGGAACGCGAACGGGACGCGGCCGGAACCCGGTCGCGGCGGCGGCCGGAACGGATCCGGCGGGCGGCGCGGGAGGGGGTCGGCGCGTGATCTGGGTCTCTTCGTCACCCTCCCGGGCAGGGACCGGCGGCCGGAAGTACTTCCGGAACAGGCGTGTTCGCCCCGCTCTGACGTGCACGAATCGCTATATTCACGGAAGAAACGGGAGGTAGGTCCCGATCACGCCCGACGCCGGGACACCACTCCGCCCAACTCAGTTCACCTTCCGTTCATCCAGGTTGCCTACGGTCGCCGAGCCAATGACGTCAAACAGAAGCCTGGGTAAATGGAGCACATAACGCTTCTCCTCGGGATCGTGATCATCACCGCTCTCGTGTTCGACTTCACGAACGGTTTCCACGACACGGCCAACGCGATGGCCACCACCATCTCGACCGGCGCCCTCAAGCCCAAGACCGCGGTCGCCATGTCCGCCGTGCTGAACCTCGTCGGCGCTTTCATGTCCGTGGAGGTCGCCAAGACGATCTCCAAGGGCCTGGTCAACGAGGAAGGCATTCAGCCGGAGGTGATCTTCGCGGCCCTGGTCGGCGCGATCCTCTGGAACCTCGTCACCTGGCTGGTCGGACTGCCCTCCAGCTCCTCCCACGCCCTCATGGGTGGCCTCATCGGTGCCGCGGTCGCTTCCGCCGGCCTCGACGCGGTCAACGGCAGCGTCGTCGTGACGAAGGTGCTGATCCCCGCGATCGCCGCCCCGCTCGTCGCCGGTGTGGCCGCCATGCTGGCCGCGAAGCTGACGTACAAGCTGGGCAACCAGGTCGGCGAGAAGACCTCCGCCAAGGGGTACCGCGCCGGTCAGATCGCCTCGGCCGGTCTCGTCTCCCTCGCGCACGGCACCAACGACGCGCAGAAGACGATGGGCATCATCACCCTGGCGCTGATCGCCGGCAACGCCCTGCCCGCCGGCGCCAACCCGCCGGTCTGGGTCATCGTCTCCGCCGGTCTGGCCATCGCGATGGGCACCTACCTGGGCGGCTGGCGCATCATCCGCACCATGGGCAAGGGCCTCACCGACCTCCAGCCGCAGCAGGGCTTCGCCGCCCAGACCTCGGCCGCGAGCGTCATCCTGGCCTCCTCCACCCTCGGCTTCTCCCTCTCCACCACCCACGCGTGCTCCGGCGCCGTCATGGGCGCGGGCCTGGGACGCAAGGGCGGCGTGGTCCGCTGGTCCACCGCCACCCGCATGTTCATCGCCTGGGGCCTGACCCTGCCGGCCGCCGCGCTCGTCGCGTCCGTGGCCGAACTGGTCATGCGCACCGGTGACATCGGCATCGCCGCCGTCACGGTCTTCCTGGTCGCCTCCTGCTTCGCCATCTGGGTCATCTCCCGCCGCCAGGTCGTCGACCACACCAACGTCAACGAGGTGGAGACCGCCGGAGCGACGGACGAGCCCGGTGTCGTCACCACGGCCATGGCCGCCGTCACCGTCCCGCCGACGACCGCCGCGGCCGGTACCACCGCCGCCGTGACCGACGAGGACCTGAAGGCCACCATCCCGGCCTCGACCACGACCCCCGCGGCTCCGGCCGCGGCGGTCTGACCCCGAGAACGACAGAGGAATCAGCGGTATGAAGATCGACTGGGCATCACTGGGCTCCGTCTTCGGAGTCAGCCTCACCGCCACGGTCGCCCTCGTGGCCCTGTTCACCCTGGGCCTGGTGGGCCTGTCCAAGCACGAGGCCGCCACCGAGCGGGGTGGCGCCGCGGTCATGGCCCGCAGCGGTGCCTACGCCTGCTTCGCGCTCTGCACGGCGGCCGTGTCGTACGGGATCTACCTGATCGTCGCCTGAGACGGTGCGTCCGAAGCTCCCTCCGGTCTCCGGGGGGAGCTTTCGCATGCCCCGGCGCACACCCCGCCCCACCCCCGGCCGCGCACCCGCCGCAGGTCAACGGCAAGTTGACGGGCGTTCGCGGTGCGTGGTGGACTGCGCGAGCCAATACGGCGGCATGGAAGAGGAAGTCCGGTGCGAATCCGGCGCGGTCCCGCCACTGTCACCGGGGCGGCGCACGAGGTGCGCGCCCCGGGAGCCAGGAACTCTCGCCGCCGGACACGTCGAACCAGGGCGCGGACCCTGAGTGAGGACCTACCTGCCACCATGCGTGCCGATCGCGTGTTCGCGTACGGCGCCGCGGCGGGCCTGATCGGCGACCGGATCCTCGGGGATCCGCGCCGGGGGCACCCCGTGGCCGCCTTCGGGAGAGCCGCCGCCGCCGTCGAACGCGCCCTGTGGCGCGACGACCGCGCCCGCGGCGTCCTGCACACCCTGGTGTGCGTCGGGGGCGCGACCGCCGTCGGAGCGCTGGCCGCCCGCGCCGTGCGCTCGCGGCCCGCCGCCGCCCGCGTCGCCCTGACCGCCGCGGCCACCTGGGCCGTCGTCGGGGGCACCTCGCTGGGTCGGGAGGCCCGCGCCATCGGTGGGGCCCTCGCCGTCGGGGACACCGACGTCGCCCGTGAACGGCTGCCCCACCTGTGCGGGCGCGACCCCCAGTCCCTGGACGGGCAGCAGATGGCCCGGGCGGTCGTGGAGTCCGTCGCCGAGAACACCTCCGACGCGGTCGTCGGGGCACTGGTGTGGGGGGCCGTCGCCGGGGTCCCCGGGCTGCTGGCCTTCCGCGCCGTGAACACCCTGGACGCCATGGTGGGCCACAAGTCCCCCCGCCACCTGCGCTACGGCTGGGCCTCCGCCCGCCTCGACGACCTGGCCGGTTGGCCCGGGGCCCGCCTGACGGCGCTCGCCGCCGTCGTGGCCGGCCCCGACCGGCGGGGAGCCGTCCGCGCCTGGCGCGCCGACGCCGACGCCCACCCCAGCCCCAACGCCGGCCCGGTGGAGGCCTCCTTCGCGGGGGCGCTCGGGGTCCGGCTCGGCGGAACCCTGTCCTACGGCGGCCGGACCGAGCACCGTGCCGTACTCAACGGGGAGACCGGGCGGCCCGTGGAGGTCGCCGACATCGAACGGGCCGTACGCCTGTCGCGGCAGGTGACCTGGCTGGCGCTGGGCACCTGCGTCGCGGCCCGGCTGCTGGTCTCCCGTACCGGGCGGAAGGGGCGGCGCGGATGAGCGGCGCGAGGCGCGGCGGCGGAATGCTGGTCGCCGGCACCACATCGGACGCGGGCAAGAGCGTGGTCACGGCGGGCATCTGCCGGTGGCTGGCCCGCCAGGGGGTGAAGGTGGCCCCCTTCAAGGCGCAGAACATGTCGCTGAACTCGTTCGTGACCCGTGAGGGCGCCGAGATCGGCCGGGCCCAGGCCATGCAGGCCCAGGCGGCCCGGGTGGAACCGACGGCCCTGATGAACCCGGTGCTGCTGAAGCCCGGCAGCGACCGCAGCAGCCAGGTCGTGCTGCTGGGCAAGCCGGTGGGCGAGATGAGCGCGCGCGGCTTCTTCGGCACGGCGGGCCCCGACCGAATCCCCGGGTCGGCCGTGTCCGGCGGTCACCGGGAGCAGCTCCTCGGCGTCGTCACGGACTGCCTGGAGCAGCTGCGGGGCACGTATGACGCCGTGATCTGCGAGGGGGCGGGCAGTCCGGCCGAGATCAACCTGCGCCGGACCGACATCGTGAACATGGGCATCGCGCGGGCCGCGCGGTTCCCCGTCGTCGTGGTCGGCGACATCGACCGGGGCGGCGTCTTCGCGTCGTTCTTCGGGACCACCGCGCTGCTGTCCCCGGAGGACCAGTCGCTGATCGCCGGCTACCTG
Organism: Streptomyces sp. NPDC001568; assembly: GCF_042893755.1. Classification (NCBI taxonomy): domain Bacteria; kingdom Bacillati; phylum Actinomycetota; class Actinomycetes; order Kitasatosporales; family Streptomycetaceae; genus Streptomyces; species Streptomyces sp. NPDC001568. Next base: position 64,396 of record NZ_JBIAVF010000013.1, read on the forward strand.
GTCAACAAGTTCCGGGGCGACGTCTCCCTGCTGGAGCCCGGCCTGGAGATGCTGCGCGGGCTCACCGGCCGGGCGACGTACGGGGTGTTGCCCTTCCAGCACGGGCTGGGCATCGACGAGGAGGACGGCCTGCGGGTGTCCCTGCGCGGGGCCGTACGGGAGTCCGTGGTGGCCCCGCCGGTGGGCGAGGACGTGCTGCGGGTCGCGGTGTGCGCGGTGCCGCTCATGTCGAACTTCACGGACGTGGACGCCCTCGCCGCCGAACCGGGCGTGGTCGTGCGGTTCGTGGACCGTGCCGAGGAGCTGGCCGACGCCGACCTGGTCGTCGTACCGGGCACGCGCGGCACCGTGAAGGCGCTCGCCTGGCTGCGGGAGCGGGGGCTCGCCGACGCGCTGTCTCGGCGGGCCGCCGAGGGCCGCCCGGTGCTCGGCATCTGCGGCGGCTTCCAGCTGCTCGGTGAGCACATCGAGGACGAGGTCGAGTCGAAGGCCGGCTCGGTGGACGGCCTCGGGCTGCTGCCCGTACGGGTCCGCTTCGCCCGGGAGAAGACCCTGGACCGGCCGGTCGGCACGGCGCTGGGCGAGCCCGTCGAGGGGTACGAGATCCACCACGGCGTGGCCGAGGTGCTGGGCGGGGAGCCGTTCCTCGACGGCTGTCGCGTCGGAGCCGTGTGGGGCACCCACTGGCACGGTTCGCTGGAGTCGGACGGCTTCCGGCGGGCCTTCCTGCGCGAGGTGGCCGCGGCCGCCGGCCGCCGGTTCGTACCCGCCCCTGATACCTCGTTCGGGCTGCTCCGCGAGGAGCAGCTCGACCTGCTGGGCGACCTGATCGAGGAACACGCCGACACCGCCGGGCTGCTGCGGCTCGTCGAATCGGGCGTCCCGGACGGGCTGCCGTTCCTGCCGCCGGGTGCGCCGTGACGGCGCCGCGCGTCCCGGGGCGCGGCCCCTCGTACGCGGGGAGCGCAGCGGTGGACCGGCCCCGGACGCACCGGGAACACAAGACCCCCATGGCCGACGGCCGTCGCGGCTCGATGAGCGACCGGCCCAGTCCACTCGAAGGAGTGATCAGCGGATGAGCAGCACCCACTTCCCGTTCACGGCGGTGGTCGGGCAGGACGACCTGAGGCTGGCGCTCCTGCTGAACGCCGTCAGCCCGGCGGTCGGCGGCGTGCTCGTGCGCGGTGAGAAGGGGACCGCCAAGTCCACCGCCGTGCGCGCGCTCTCCGCGCTGCTGCCGCAGGTGGACGTCGTACCCGGCTGCCGGTTCTCGTGCGCGCCCGCCGCGCCCGACCCGGCCTGCCCGGACGGCCCCCACGAGCCCGGTCCCGGCAGCGCCCGTCCCGCGCGGATGGTGGAGCTTCCGGTCGGTGCCTCGGAGGACCGGCTCGTCGGCGCCCTCGACATCGAACGGGCCCTCTCCGAGGGCGTGAAGGCCTTCGAGCCGGGCCTGCTCGCCGACGCGCACCGCGGGATCCTGTACGTCGACGAGGTCAACCTGCTGCACGACCACCTCGTGGACGTCCTGCTGGACGCCGCCGCGATGGGCGCCTCGTACGTGGAGCGCGAGGGCGTCTCCGTGCGCCACGACGCCCGTTTCCTGCTCGTCGGCACCATGAACCCCGAGGAGGGCGAGCTCCGGCCGCAGCTCCTGGACCGGTTCGGGCTGACCGTGGAGGTCGCGGCGTCCCGCGAGCCCGCCCTGCGGGTCGAGGTGGTGCGCCGCCGGCTCGCGTACGAGGACGATCCCGCGGGCTTCGCCGGCCGCTGGGCCGGGGACGAGCGCGAGGTCCGGGCCCGGGTGGTGGCCGCGCGGGCCCTGCTCCCGAAGGTGGTGCTGGACGACACGGCGCTGCTGCGGATCGCCGCCACCTGCGCCGGTTTCGAGGTGGACGGCATGCGCGCCGACATCGTGATGGCCCGCACGGCGAGCGCCCTGGCGGCGTGGGCGGGGCGGACGGTCGTCCGCAAGGAGGACGTCCGGCAGGCGGCCCTGTTGGCGCTCCCGCACCGGCGCCGCCGCAACCCGTTCGACGCGCCCGGCCTGGACGAGGACAAGCTCGACGAGATCCTGGACCGCTTCCCCGACGACGAGCCGGACCAGGAGCCCGAGCCCGACCCGGAGCCCGAGGGCCCGGACGACGACGGCCCCGAGGGCGGTCCCGACGGCGGCGGCGCTCCCCCGCACGACGAGGGTCCCGGTCAGCCGGACCAGCCGGCTCCGCCCGCGCCCGAGGACGCCGCGGACCCGCGGTCCCCCGACGCCGAGCCGTCCGAACCCCAGCCCTCGGAGCCGCAGCCCGCGCAGGGAGACGCCGGCGCCGACGGGCCCGAGCAGGCCGCCGTACGGGCCTCCGAGCCGTTCCGCACCCGGATGCTCAGCGTGCCCGGCCTCGGCGAGGGCGGCGCGGCCGGTCGGCGCTCGCGCGCCCGAACCGCGCACGGCCGGACCACCGGCGCCCGGCGGCCCCGGGGCCAGCTGACGAAGCTGCACCTGGCGGCGACCGTGCAGGCCGCGGCCCCGCACCAGCGGGCGCGCGGGCGCAGCGGAACCGGTCTGGTGGTCCGCAAGGACGACCTGCGGCAGGCGACCCGCGAGGGCCGCGAGGGCAACCTCGTGCTGTTCGTCGTCGACGCCTCCGGCTCGATGGCGGCCCGGCAGCGGATGAGCGCGGTCAAGGGCGCGGTCCTGTCGTTGCTGCTCGACGCCTACCAGCGCCGGGACAAGGTCGGTCTGGTCACGTTCCGGGGCGCGGCGGCCGAGCTGGCACTGCCGCCGACCTCCTCCGTGGACGCGGCGGCGACCCGGCTGGAGCGGCTGCCCACCGGGGGCCGTACCCCGCTGGCCGCCGGGCTGCTGAAGGCGCGTGAGGTGCTGCGGATCGAGCGGCTGCGCGATCCCTCGCGGCGACCGCTGCTCGTGGTCGTCACCGACGGCCGGGCCACCTCGGCCGGCGGCGTCGGCGGTTCGGCGCAGGGCACGCCCCGCGAGCTGTCCGAGCAGGCCGCGCTGCTGCTGCGGGCGGAGGGGGTCACGTCCGTCGTCGTCGACTGCGAGGCCGGCCCGGTCCGGCTGGGGCTGGCCGGGGTGCTGGCCGCGGACCTCGGTGGCCCGTCGGTCACCCTCGACGGGCTGCGGGCCGACGCGCTGGCCGGGCTCGTGAAGAACGTACGTACCTCGGCGGCGTCCACCGCCGGGCACAGCAGCAACAGGAGGGTCGCGTAATGCCCCAGGGACAGCCGTCCGTCGTTCCGGACGACGGGCTCACGACGCGTCAGCGCCGCAACCGTCCGCTCGTCTTCGTCCACACCGGCCCGGGCAAGGGCAAGTCGACGGCCGCCTTCGGTCTGGCGCTGCGCGCCTGGAACCAGGGCTGGCCGATCGGGGTGTTCCAGTTCGTCAAGTCGGCGAAGTGGAAGGTCGGCGAGGAGAACGCGCTGAAGGCGCTCGGGGAGACCGGCAAGGGCGGCAGCGTCGTCTGGCACAAGATGGGCGAGGGCTGGTCCTGGGTCCAGCGCGACGCCCAGCTCGACAACGAGCAGGCGGCCAAGGAGGGGTGGGAGCAGGTCAAGCGCGATCTGGCCGCCGAGACCCACACGTTGTACGTGCTCGACGAGTTCGCGTACCCGATGCACTGGGGCTGGATCGACGTCGACGAGGTCATCGAGGTGCTGCGGAACCGGCCCGGGACCCAGCACGTGGTCATCACCGGCCGCAACGCCCCTGAGAAGCTGGTGGAGTTCGCCGATCTGGTCACCGAGATGACCAAGGTCAAGCACCCGATGGACACCGGCCAGAAGGGCCAGAGGGGCATCGAGTGGTGATGTCCGTGAACGTGCCCCGGCTGGTCATCGCCGCGCCGTCCTCCGGCAGCGGCAAGACCACCGTGGCGACGGGCCTGATGGCGGCCTTCGCGGAGCGCGGCCTGGCCGTGTCCCCGCACAAGGCCGGGCCCGACTACATCGACCCGGGTTACCACGCGCTCGCCACCGGCCGCCCGGGCCGCAACCTCGACGCCTTCATGTGCGGGCCGGAGCTGGTGGCGCCGCTGTTCGCGCACGGCTCCGCCGGCTGCGACCTGGCCGTGGTCGAAGGCGTGATGGGGCTGTACGACGGGGCCGCGGGGCGCGGTGAGCTGGCTTCGACGGCGCAGGTCGCGAAGCTGCTGCGGGCGCCGGTGGTGCTGGTGGTGGACGCCTCCTCGCAGTCGCGTTCGGTGGCGGCGCTGGTCCACGGCTTCGCCTCGTTCGACCCGCTGGTCCGCCTGGGCGGGGTGATCCTCAACAAGGTGGGTTCCGACCGGCACGAGGTCATGCTCCGGGAGGCGCTGGAGGAGGCCGGGATGCCGGTCCTCGGCGTCCTGCGGCGGGCTCCCCAGGTGGCGACCCCGTCCCGGCACCTGGGGCTGGTCCCGGTCGCGGAGCGGCGTACGGACGCCCTGGCCGCGGTGGCGGCGCTGGCGGAGCAGGTCCGGGCCGGCTGCGACCTGGAGGCGCTGATGGCGCTGGCCCGGACGGCGCCGGCCCTGGAGTGCGAACCCTGGTCGCCCGGGGCGGCCCTGGCCGAGGAGACCGGGGCCGCGGCCGCCGGCCCGCTCGACGGGCGGCCCGTGGTGGCCGTCGCGGGCGGGGCGGCGTTCACGTTCTCCTACGCCGAGCACGCGGAGTTGCTCACCGCGGCGGGCGCGCGCGTGGTCACCTTCGACCCGCTGCGGGACGAGGCGCTGCCGGACGGTACGGCAGGCCTGGTGATCGGGGGCGGGTTCCCCGAGGTGTACGCGCCGGAGCTGTCGGCGAACGAGCCGCTGCGCAAGGCCGTCGCCGCGTTCGCCGAGGCGGGCGGGCCGGTCGCCGCCGAGTGCGCGGGGCTGCTGTACCTGGCCCGGAGCCTGGACGGGAAGCCGATGTGCGGGGTCCTGGACGCGGACGCCCGGATGTCGGAGCGGCTCACGCTGGGCTACCGCGAGGCGGTCGCGGTGTCGGACAGCGCCCTGGCGGCGGCCGGTACCCGACTGCGCGGGCACGAGTTCCACCGGACGGTGATCGAGCCGGGCGCCGGCTCCGCTGCGGCGTGGGGGTTCACCCATCCGGAGCGCCGCGTCGAGGGCTTCGTCCTGGACGGGGTGCACGCGAGCTACCTGCACACCCACTGGGCGGCCCGGCCGTCCGTGGCCCGCCGGTTCGCGGAAGCCGCGGCGCGGCACCGGTGACCGGCAGGTGAGTTCACTCCGCGAGGCCCACGACGAGCCAGATCCCCGCCACCCCGCCCACGGTGCACATCAGTGTCGACAGGGCGGGGTGTTCGTGGTGCGCCTCGGGCAGGATCTCGGCCGCCGCCAGGTACAGCAGGACCCCGCCGAAGAAGCCGAGGTACGCCCCCAGAGGTTCCTCCGGAAGGGTGAACAGCAAGGTGGACGCGGCGCCCACGACGGGTGCGGCGGCGTCCGCGAAGAGCATCAGCACCGCCTTGCGGCGGGCGTTGCCGTACAGCCGGGTGAGCGTGTACGTGTTGAACCCGTCGGCGAAGTCGTGGGTGATGACGGCCAGCGCCACGGCGACGCCCATGCCGCCGCCGACCTGGAAGGCGGCGCCCAGCGCCACCCCGTCGGCGAGGCTGTGGCCGACCATCGCGGCGGCCGCCGTGAGCCCGACCTGGGGGACCCGGGCGCCGTCCTCGGCGCCGTGGGCGGCCTGACGTACGGCCAGCAGGCGTTCCACGACGTGGCCGACGAGGAAGCCGGCGACGAACAGCAGCAGCGCGAGGGGCACGCCGAAGACCTCGCTGCCCGCCGCGTGCATCGCCTCGGGGAGCAGGTCGAGGCCGACGACGCCGAGCATCAGCCCGCCGGCCAGGCCCAGCACGAGGTGGCGGCGGTCGGTGACGCGTTGCGCCGTCCAGCCGCCCGCCAGCGTCATCAGGAACGCTCCCAACGCCACGATCACCGCCATGGGCCCCTGAATACCGATTGTGGGGCGCGGGCGCACTTCCGGGTGCGGGCGGCGGATGACGCCGTGTTGACGCGGGAACCCGGTCGTCGACGAGGGTCGACGGGGGTACGGACGGACGGCCGACGGGTGACCGTGACCATGACGAAGGAGGCAGGATCCCGGTGGGCGACTACGTGACGCGGCTGGTGGTCGGGGTCGGCGGACGCGCGGGGGTCTCCGTCGCGGAGGTCTGCGCGCTGATCGAGGAGACGCTGCGGGGGGCAGGGCTCACCGCGGAGGCGGTGGCGGCGCTGGCGACCGTGGAGGCCAAGACGGCGGAGCCGGGTCTCGTCGGCGCGGCGGAACGTTTCGGCGTGCCGTTGGTGGGCCATCCCGCCGAGGAACTCGCGCTGATCTCCGTACCGCACCCGTCGGGGGCCGTGCGCGAGGCCGTCGGGACCGGGTCCGTCGCGGAGGCGGCGGCTCTGGCGGGCGGCGGGGAGCTCCTCGTGCCCAAGCGCCGGTCGATGGCGGCGACCTGCGCCGTGGCCACCCTCCAGCCGCACGACCTGCGCCACCACGGGGACGCGGAGGTGCTGGACGCGGGCGGCTCGCTGGTCGACCTGGCGGTCAACGTACGGGCGGACACGCCGCCGGCGTGGCTCAAGGAGCGGATCGCGGCCTGCCTCGGGGACCTCGCCGCGTATCCGGACGGTCGGGCGGCCCGCGCGGCCGTGGCCCGACGGCACGGGCTACCGGCGGAGCGGGTGCTGTTGACGGCGGGGGCGGCGGAGGCGTTCGTACTGATCGCGCGCGCCCTGGACGCGGTACGGCCCGTGGTGGTGCATCCGCAGTTCACCGAACCGGAGGCGGCCCTGCGGGACGCCGGGCACCGGGTGGAACGGGTGGTGCTGACCGCCGCCGACGGCTTCCGGCTGGACCCGGCGGCGGTGCCCGAGGACGCCGACCTCGTGGTGATCGGGAACCCGACCAACCCGACGTCCGTCCTGCATCCGGCGGCGGGCCTGGCCGCGCTGGCCCGGCCGGGCCGGATCCTCGTCGTCGACGAGGCGTTCATGGACGCCGTCCCCGGCGAGCGGGAGGCCCTCGCCGGGCGGCTCGACGTGCCGGGCCTGGTGGTGCTGCGCAGCCTGACCAAGACGTGGGGGCTGGCCGGACTGCGGATCGGCTACGTCCTGGCGGAGCCGGAGGTGATCGCGAAGCTGGCGGCCGCGCAGCCGCTGTGGCCGGTGTCGACCCCGGCGCTGGTCGCGGCCGAGGCCTGTCTGGAGCCGGCCGCGCTGGCCGAGGCGGAGGCGGCCGCGGGGCGGATCGCCGTGGACCGGGCGCACCTGCTGGCGGGGCTCGCCGAGTTCGACGAGATCACGGTCGTCGGCGAGGCCGAGGGGCCGTTCGTCCTGATCCGGGTGGAGGGCGCGATGGAGGTACGAACCCGGCTGCGCGCGCTCGGCTTCGCCGTACGGCGCGGGGACACCTTCCCGGGCCTCGACGGGTCCTGGCTGCGCCTTGCCGTCCGCGACCGCGCGACGACGGGACGTCTCCTCCAGGCCCTGGACCACGCCCTGGCCCTGGCCGGGCGGTAACCGGCGGCGGGCGGACCCGGGACCGGTTACGGGCCGGAAGGCCGAGGGGGGCGACGGTCGGCCGGACCGGTAACGGGCCCGAAGGCCGGGGGCGCGACGGCCGGCGGGCCGGCCGGACCGGGACCGTCCGCGGCGTGCGGCCAGGGCCCACCGGGGTCCGGGCCTCGATCGACAGCGCGCGGACCGCGAGGTCCGGACGCCCGGTCGACCGCGCCGGACTCAGGGCGTACGGCGCCCGGCGGCGCCCCGGGGTCGGGTGGCCCCTGCGGGGCAGGGCGCGGTCCCCGGCGCCGGAGCCCCGGGGGTCGCGGCGGCAGGGCGCGCGGGGCGCGCCTACGATGGCGACGTCGACAGGTGTGCCGACAGCGTGTGACGACAGGGGGCGGCTGCCGTGAAGGCTTCCACAATACGAATAGGCGTGGTCCTGGCGGGGCTGGTGGTGGCGGGCGGAGCGGCCGTGTACGCGGTCCCCGGCCTGCTGGACAACGGCGGCGACGCCGCGACCGACCAGCGTTTCCAGGGCCGGCCCGGGGGGACCGAACCCGGCCCGTCGGCGGGCGGAGGCGGCTCGGGAAAGCCGTTCACCCTGGTGGCGACGGGCGACATCATCCCGTACCCGTCGATCATCCAGCGGTCGGCGGACGACGCGGGCAAGGCCGGCGAGTACGACTTCCGGAAGATACTCGCGGGGGTCAAGCCCGTGGTGTCCGCCGCCGACCTGGCGATGTGCCACCACGAGATACCGTACGGGCGGCCCGGCGGCCCCTACACCGGCTACCCCACCTTCAAGGCACCCCACCAGTTGGCCGACGCCCTCAAGGACGCCGGGTACGACAGCTGCTCGACCGCCTCGAACCACACCCTGGACGACGGCTACGACGGTCTCGTCCGCACCCTCGACCACCTCGACCGGGTCGGGATCCCCCACGTCGGTTCCGCCCGCAGCGCCGAGGAGGCCAAGGCCCCCGCCCTGGTCTCGGCGGGCGGCGCGAAGGTCGCCCAACTGTCGTACACGTACGGCACCAACGGCATCCCGCTCCCCGCGGGCAAGCCCTGGGCGGTCAACCTCATCGACCAGCAGCGGATCATCGCCGACGCCCGGGCGGCCCGGGCCGCCGGCGCGAACGTGGTGGTGCTCAGCATCCACTGGGGCACCGAGTGGCAGACCGCCCCCGACCAGCAGCAGCGCGATCTCGCGCAGGCGTTGACCGCCTCCCGCTCGGCCGACGGCCTCGCCGACATCGATCTGATCATCGGCACGCACAACCACGTGCCCCAGCCCTACGAGAAGATCAACGGCACCTGGGTGGTCTTCGGCATGGGCGACCAGGTCGCCAGCTTCGTACCGGCCGACAAGCTGCGCGGCAACCAGTCCTCGATCCCCCGCTTCACCTTCTCCCCCTCGGCGGCGCACAAGGGCCGCTGGGAGGTGGTGAAGGCCGAGTACCTCACGCAGTACTCGGACATGGGGCCCCCGTTCCGGGTGGTCTGCGCCTCCTGCTCGGCCTCCGACACCGCGCTCCCGGCGGCGAAGCGCGCCGAGTACGGGCGCATCGACCGCCAGGTCACCGAGGCCGTCACCTCGCGCGGGGCGACCGCCCAGGGCCTGGAGCACGCAGGCCGCTGAGCCGGTCGGCGCCGGATCACGAACCCTGCGGGGCCTTGCCGCGCCGGGTGACGACGAGCGCGCCGCCGCCGATGCCGAGCAGGAGCAGTGCGCCGCCCGCCACGTACGGGGTCACCGAACCGGCGCCGGTCTCGGCGAGGTTGGCCTGGGCGGCGGGCTTGCCGCCCGGCGCGGTCTGCGGCTTGACGCCGGCGACGGCCGCCGGTGTGGTCTCCGGCTTCGCCGCGGGCTCGGTGCTCGGGGCCGGGCCCGCCGGGGCGGTGCAGTGCGCCTCGGCGAGCACGATCTCGCCGTCGACCTCCGCGACGTTCAGCTTGGCCGGGTTCACGGCCACCTTGAGCCGCAGCGCCGTCGCGGCGGCCGTGGTGGAGGTGGTCTCCGTGGCGGACAACTGGAGGGTGACCGAGCCGACGCCGGGCACGTCCACCACGGTGGGGCCGGCGGCGGACAGGGTGGTCCTCTTGCCCAGGGCGGTCACCGAGCCGAGGACGTTGGAGGTGGCCACGGGCTTCTTGCCGGCTTCACAGACGGCCTTGGAGGTGACCTTCTCGACCTCGATGAGGGAGAGGCCCGGCAGCCCCGGGACGTGCACGCGGGCCTTGGCGAGGTTGGCCTCGGCCTCGGCCCGGTTCTTGTCGGCGGTCGCCTTGGACGTGGCGACGTCCGCCTTCAGGATGCTGACCGGCTGCCCCTGCTCGACGCCGTCGAGGGTGACGGTGAGGGCCGTCTTCTGAGCCGTCTGCGGCGCGCTGACCTCGTTGAGCGAGGTCTTCAGCGGTACGTTCACGGTCTTGTTGAGCAGGCTCACGTCCAGTCCGGCCCGCAGCACGACGGCGCCGGAACTGCCCTCGCCCCCACCCCCGGTGCCGCCCGTGGCGAGGGCGGGCGGAGCGGCGAGGAGGGCGACCGCTCCCGCGGCGAGCAGGGCGGCCGCGGGCATGCGGAAGGTGTTGCTGTTCAAGGTGGTGGAACCCCCGGGGAGATGGGAGCCGTCGCGCCGCCAATGGGGGACATTGCGCGCGCCGACGGCCTCGACCCTGGGAATTTTTACGCACTCCGGGTGAACGGGCGGAAACCTGGAGGGAGTTCACCCCAACGGGTGGTTTCCACGCACACATTCGATTCATTGCGCCCCGTACGGCCCACGCATGCTCCCCCGCACCGCCCGCAGGGCCTTCCACCTCCCTGACAGGGCATTTCAAACGACGGACGGGCCGCGACGTCACGGCCCGTCAACCCGGCGCGCGCGGCTGCCGGGCCCTTCAGGCGCGGACCGTCCCGTTCACGATCACCCGCTCCGGCTGCGCCAACACCCTTACGTCGGCCCGCGGATCGGTGCCGTAGACCACGAGGTCGGCCGGCGCGCCCTCGGTCAGACCGGGTCTGCCGAGCCACTCGCGTGCCGCCCAGGTCGTCGCCGAGAGGGCGTCCCGGGCCGGGATCCCGGCCTTGACGAGTTCCATGACCTCGGCGGCGACCAGGCCGTGCGGCAAGGAACCCCCCGCGTCGGTGCCGACGTACACCGGGACGCCCGCGTCCCAGGCCGCCCGGACGGTGTCGTACCGCCGCTCGTGCAGCCGCCGCATGTGCGCCGACCAGCGGGGGAACTTGGCCTCGCCGCCCGCGGCCATCTTCGGGAACGTGGCGATGTTGACGAGGGTCGGCACGATGGCCACGCCGCGCTCCGCGAACAGCGGGATGGTGTCCTCTGTGAGCCCGGTGGCGTGTTCCACGCAGTCGATGCCGGCCTCGACGAGGTCCCGCAGGGAGTCCTCGGCGAAGCAGTGAGCGGTGACCCTGGCGCCCAGTCGGTGCGCCTCGGCGATGGCCGCCTCGACCTCGGCGCGCGGCCAGCAGGCCGTCAGGTCGCCGACCTCACGATCGATCCAGTCCCCCACCAGCTTGACCCAGCCGTCGCCGCGCAGGGCCTCTCGACCGACGTACTCGACGAGGTCGGCCGGCTCGATCTCGTGGGCGTAGTTGCGGATGTAGCGCCGGGTGCGGGCGATGTGCCGGCCGGCCCTGATGACCTTCGGCAGGTCGTCCCGGTCATCGATCCAGCGGGTGTCGGAGGGCGAACCGGCGTCGCGGATGAGGAGGGTGCCGGCGTCCCGGTCGGTGAGGGCCTGCCGTTCGGCGGTCGGCGCGTCGACGGCGCCGTGGCCGTCCAGGCCGACGTGGCAGTGCGCGTCGACCAGGCCCGGCAGCGCCCAACCGGTGACCGTGGTGACCTCGCGGGCGGTGCGCGGCCGCTCGTAGGAGATCCGGCCGCCGACGATCCAGAGTTCGTCGCGCACCTCGTGGGGCCCGACGAGCACGCGTCCCTTCACATGCATGACTGCGCCGTCATGCATGGCCATTGCATCGGTCATGTCGGCACTGTACGTGCGTGCTGGGTACGCTCGACCGGTAACCCCGGACGAAGAGAGCACCCCTGTGACCCATCCCCTCCTGGACCTTCCGCCGCTCACCGCCGAGCACTTCGCGTCGATCGAGCGGGGGGTCGCGCGGCTCCTCGACACCCGGCAGGACGTGGTGATCACCCAGGGCGAGGCGCTGCTCCCGCTGGAGGGGTGCATCCGGTCGGGGGCGCGGCCCGGCTCGACGGCGCTGAACATCGTCACGGGCCCGTACGGGACCACGTTCGGCAACTGGCTGCGCGACTGCGGGGCGAGCGTGGTGGACCTGGCGGTGCCGTTCGACACGGCGGTGACGGGCGCGCAGGTGGCCGAGGCGCTCGCCGAGCACCCGGAGATCGACTTCGTGTCGCTCGTGCACGCCGAGGCGGCCACCGGCAACACGAACCCGGTCGCCGAGATCGGTGAGGCCGTACGGGCCCACGGGGCGCTGTTCATGCTGGACGCGGTCGCTTCGGTGGGCGCGGAACCGCTGCTGCCGGACGCGTGGGGCGTCGACCTGTGCGTGATCGGCGCGCAGAAGGCGATGGGCGGCCCGGCGGGCGTCTCGGCGGTGTCGGTGTCGGAGCGCGCGTGGGCGCGGTTCGCCGAGAACCCGGCGGCGCCGCGCCGCTCGTACCTCTCGCTCCTGGACTGGAAGGAGCGTTGGATCGACGGGGGCCGTACGACGCTGCTGCACGCGCCCGCGCAGCTGGAGATGCTGGCGCTGGAGGCCTGCCTGGAGCGGATCGGGGCCGAGGGCCTGGACGGGGTCCTGGCCCGGCACGCGGGCGCGGCCCGGGCGACGCGGGCGGGCGCCGCCGCGCTGGGCCTCTCGCCCTGGGTGCGGGAAGCCGCGCAGGCCGCTCCCGTGGCGACGACGCTGCGGGTCGCGGACGCCTCGTCGCTGGTGGCGAAGGCCCTGGCGGCGGACCCGACGGCCCCGCTCGCCGCGGGCGGCGGGGCGCTGGCCTCGGAGATGATCCGGGTCAACCACTACGGTCCGGCGGCCTCGCCGGAAGCGGTCGACGCGTCACTGCGCGCCCTGGCCGCAGCCCTCACCGCCGACCCGACCCCGGCCCTCAAGGCCGCGGAGGCGGCCTGGCGGTAGGGGCCGGGGCGCGAGCCCGACCCGGCGGACGCGGCGGCCCCGCCCGGCGCGTCCGGGCCGGGCGGGGCCGGCGTGTTCGGGCCGCCGCGTCCGTGCCGGGACCGGCGCGTTCGGGCCGGGACCGGCGGGTGCGGACCGGCTCGGTCGGCGGGTGCGGGACCGGCCGACAGTGCGGGCTCGGGTCGGCGGTGGCGGTGGCGTTGGCGGTCAGCCGGCGAGTACGTCGAGGAGGCGGTCGACGTCCGCCTCCGTGTTGTAGAGGTGGAAGGACGCCCGCAGGGCGCCCGCGCGGGCGGCGGTGGACACGCCGGCGGCGAGCAGTTCGGGCTGACGGGAGGCCAGGCCCGGGACGGAGACGATCGGGGCGGTGCCCGGCACGGGTTCGTGGCCGAGGCGGGCCAGGCCGGCCCGGTAGCGGTCGGCGAGGGCGGTGTCGTGGGCGTGGACGGCCTCGATGCCGATCCGTTCCAGCAGCGCCAACGAGGGCTCGGCGGCGTGGTAGGAGAGGAAGGCCGGTGACTCGTCGAAGCGGCGCGCGTCGCGGGCGAGTTCCGGCATCGGCCCGTAGGTGGCGTCCCACATGGACTCCGCCGCCACCCACCCGGCGTGCAGCGGCGTCAGGTCCTGTTGGGCCTCCTCGGACACCGTCAGGTACGACGCCCCGCGCGTGCCGAGCAGCCATTTGTAGCCGGCGGTCACGGTGTACTCGTACGGCGCCGCGTCGAACGGCAGCCAGCCCGCCGCCTGGGTCGCGTCGACGAGCATGCGCGCGCCGTGGGCGCGCGTGGCCTCGCGGACGGCGGCGAGGTCGGCCGTACGTCCGTCCGCGGACTGCACGGCGCTCAGGGCCACCAGGGTCGTCTCCGGGCGGACGGCCGCGGCCATCGCTTCGAGGGGCGCGTAGCGGACCTTGAGGTCGCCGCGCACGACGAAGGGGTTGATGACGGAGGCGAACTCGTTCTCGGGGCAGAGGACTTCGGCGCCGGGCGCGAGGGAGGCGGCGACCAGTCCGACATGGGTGGCGACGGCCGAGCCGACGGCCACCCGGGCCGGGGCGACCCCGACCAGTCGGGCGAAGGATGCCCGTACCCGGTTCACCCGGTCGAAGTCGCCGAAACCGGCGGGCTCCGCGGCCCCGGCCGCGTCGGCCATGGCCCGTACCTCGGCGACGGCCGCCCTCGGGAGGATCCCGCAGGTGGCGGTGTTCAGGTAGGTGGTGGAATGCGCGAACTCGGCGCGGGACACGTCGGAGAGCGAAAGACCCATGCCGTCAACTCTGCGCCAGGATCAGCCCAAAGTCCATTGTCGATTTCTACGCGTCCACCCCAAGGTTGCCTTATGTGCAACGCGGGTCGGGCAGGCGGGCCGGGGTCCCGGCCCGACCCGCCCCTCCTACTGCGGGACGGCGCAGGAGCCGTCGGGCTCGCACGCGTCGGCCGCGGCCGGCTCGGCGACCTCGCGTCCGGCCCAGGCCTGCTCCAGGGCCCGGGTGAACACCTCGGCGGGCTGCCCGCCGGAGATGCCGTAACGGCGGTCCAGGACGAAGAACGGCACCGCGTTGGCGCCGAGTTCGGCCGCCTCCCGCTCGTCGGCCCGGACCTCGTCGGCGTAGGCGGAGTCGTCGGCGAGGACCGCGCGGGCCTCGGCCTCGTCCAGTCCGGCCTCCACGGCGAGGGCCACCAGCACCTCGGGGTCGAAGACGGAGCGCTCCTCACCGAAGTTGGCGAGGTAGGCCAGGTCGAGCAGTTGCTCCTGCCGACCGCGGGCGGCGGCCAGGTGCAGGAGGCGGTGGATGTCGAAGGTGTTGCCGTGGTCGCGGCCCTCGGTCAGGTACGTCAGTCCCTCGGAGCGGGCGGCGGAGGCCACCTGCTCCTCCATGCCGCGGGCCTCTTCGAGGGTCCGGCCGTACTTGCGGGAGAGCATCTCCACGACGGGCGCGGTGACGCCCTTGGCGCCGCCCGGGTCGAGTTCGAAGGACCGGAAGGCGATCTCCACCTCGTCGCGGTGCGCGAACTCGGCCAGGCCCTTGGTGAAACGGGCCTTTCCTATGTAGCACCAGGGACAGGCGATGTCCGCCCAAATCTCGACGCGCATGTTCCTTCTTCTCTCCGGGTCCGGGGGGTGAACGGTTTGAGCTTCAACCGTTCGCCGCGGCGTCTCATTCCCCGGACACGTGCGGCACGCGCAGCAGGAGCGTGAGGTGGGAGCCGGAGCGGCCGGAGCGCGGCTCCGGTTGCCAGCCGTGGGCCGCGTAGAAGGCCTGGGCACGGAGGTTGTGTCCGAAGACCTCCAGGCGGACCTGCTTGATCCCGGCCCGGCGCCAGGCGTCGAGGCAGGCCTCGTGGAGGGCGGCGCCGGTGCCCCGGCGCCAGTGGTCGGGGTCGACGTGGAGCTGGGTGAGGGTGGTCTCGCCGTCGGCGTTGCGGAACGCGGCTACTCCGGTGACCTCGCCGTCCCGCTCGGCGCACAGGACCTCACCCTCCGGCGTGGTGCGGGCCACGGCGCGGGACCAGGCCTCGCGGGCCCGCGCGAGCGCGACGTCGCCCGCGTAGGTCTCCTCCGGTACCCGACCCTCGTAGTAGGTGGCCCGGGCCCGGACGTGGAGGGCGGCTATGGCGTTGACGTCGGCGGCGCGCGCGTTCCTGATCATGGCAGGGAAAACGCGCCGGGAACCAGGTCGGTTCCCGGCGCGCAGGCCGTGAAGGTGGGGGCGACGCCGCCCCTCCGGGCGGCCCGGCCCGGTGGGTGGTCCGGCCCGGTGGGCGGTCCGGCCCGGCCCGGCCCCGGGCTACTTCTTCACCCAGGCCGCCATCATCTTCTGGGCGATGGGCGCGGCCAGCTTGCCGCCGCCGATCTCGGTGCGGTCGGTGTCCGAGTTCTCGATCATCACGGCCACCGCGATCTGCTTGTCCCCGGCCTTGGCGTACGAGGTGAACCAGGCGAGCGGCGGGATGCTGTTGTTCACACCGCGCTGGGCGGTACCGGTCTTGCCGCCCACCTCGGCGCCCGCCACCTGGGCGGGCTTGCCGCCGCCCTCGGTGGCGACCGTGCGCATCGCGTCCGCGAGCATCGACGCCGTCTTGCCGCTCATGACCTCCTCGGACTTCGGGTCCTTGAAGCTCTCCAGGACGTTGCCGTCCGCGTCGGTCACCTCCGAGACCATGTGCGGGGCGACCAACTTGCCGCCGTTTTGGATCGCGGCGGTCACCATGGCCATCTGGAGCGGGGTGGCCTGCACGTCGAACTGGCCGATGCCGGTCTGCGCGACCTGGTCGACGGACATCTTCTTCGACGGGTACTTGCTGGGCGGGTTCGTCCGGACCGGGGTGTCGATCTGGACGTTGAAGCCCAGCTTCTCGGCCATCGCGCGCATCTTGTCCTGGCCCAGCTTGGAGGCCAGTTCCGCGAACACGTTGTTGCAGGACAGCTTGAGCGCGGTACGTGCGGAAACGTTGTTGCAGGCCGCGTCCCCCGCCTCGCTGGGCAGGTTCGTGCGGGTGCCGGGGATCGTGTACGGCGCCTGGATCCCGGTCGGCTGGTCGATACCGGTGATCAGCCCGTTCTCGATCGCCGCGGCGAGGGTGACCAGCTTGAAGGTGGAGCCGGGGGCCTGCGGCTTGCGCAGGGCGACGTTCTCCATGGCCTTGCCCTTGTCGGCCGAGAGCTCCTGCCAGGCGGCCGAGTCGTTGGCGCCGGAGATGCGCCCCGGGTCGTAGGACGGGTTGTTCACGATGGCGAGGATCGCGCCGGTCGCCGGGTCGATCGCGACGGCCGAGCCCTGCTTGCCGTTGAGGGCGTCGTACGCGGCCTTCTGGACGCCCTTGTCGATCGTGGTCAGGACGTTGCCCGGGTCGGCCCGCTTGTTGGTGAGCATGTCCATCACGGTCTTCAGCCGGGTGTCCGAGCCGTTCAGGATGTTCTTGTAGACACCCTCCAGCATGCTCGTGCCGTAGGCCTGCGAGCTGTAGCCGGTGATCGGTGCGTAGAGGGGACCGTCGGCATAGGTCCGCTTGTACGCGAAGTCCTTGCCGCCCGTCTTCTCCGAGCCGGTGATCGCCTCCCCGCCCACGATGATGTTCCCCAGCGGGTTCTCGTACTGCCCGATGAGGTTGCGCCGGTTGTGTTTGTCGTCTGCGAGGGCCTGGCCTTGGTATGCCTGCACCCAGGTGACCCGCACCAAAAGGGCCAGCACCAGAAGCAGACAGAAGACCGACGCACGCCTGATCGTCTTGTTCATCCCCCAGAAGGACGTACCAATGGCCCCGGGCGTTCCACTCTGCCCCGATTGTGGCGGGGTTCTCAGCCTTTCTTCATGAGGAATCCCCCCTCGTACGCCGCGATGACCGCCTGGGTCCGGTCCCGGGAGCCGGTTTTGGCGAGGACGGAGGCCACGTGCGTCTTGACGGTCTGGGGTCCCACGCCGAGCCGCTCGCTCAGCTCCTGGTTGGACAGGCCGGTGGCCATCAGGCGCAGCACGTCGGCCTCCCGCCCGGTCAGCCGGGCCGCCCAGCTCGGTTCGGCCGGCGAAACGGTCGCCGCGTGCGCGGCGGCCAGGGTGCGGACGGCCGCCGGGAAGAGCAGCGAGTCCCCCCGGGCGACGAGGCGGACCGCGCCGATCAGTTCGTCCGGGTCGGCCCGTTTGAGGAGGAACCCGGCGGCGCCCGCGCGCAGCGCGTCGTACACGTGGGCATCGTTCTCGAAGGTGGTGACCACCACGATCCTGGGCGGCAGCGCCATGGTCCGCAGGATCTGTTCGGTGGCCCTGATCCCGTCGATCTCGGGCATCCGGACGTCCATCAGCACCACGTCGGGGGCGAGCGAGCGGACGAGCGCGACGGCCTCGGCGCCGGAGGCCGCCTCGCCGACGACCTCCAGGTCCGGTTCGGCCTCCAGGATGACCCGCAGGGCGGTGCGGACCATGCGCTCGTCGTCGGCGAGGACGATGCGCAGCGGCGGCCGGCTCATCGCGCGGCCCCGCCGAGCGGCAGGACCGCCCGCAGCCGCCAGCCGCCCTCGTGCGGGCCGGCCTCGACGAGTCCGCCGAGGAGCGCGGCCCGCTCGCCGGAGCCGCGCAGTCCGCGGCCGCCGCCCGTACGCGGCTCCGAATCCACCTCCCCGAGCGGGGCGCAGGGGTCGGCCGGTGGATTGGTCATGGTGATCTCCAGTGCTCGGTGCGCTTCGCGGACGCGGACGACGATCAACAGGACGACGGGGCCCGCTCCGTGGCGCAGGGCGTTGCTGAGGCCCTCCTGAACGATGCGGTACGCCTCGCGGGAGGTGATGGCGGGCAGGTGAGCCCAGTCGCCGGCCGGTCCGGGGTCCTGGTGGGCGGTGACGGTGGCGCCGCCGGCCCGGGTACGGGCCAGCAGCCCGGCGAGATCGGAGGCCAGGGTCGGAGCGGGGACGATCTCGGCCCGGGCCGGATCGCCGTCCCGCAGCAGGCCGAGGACCGCGTCCAGCTCGCCGACCGTGCGCCGGGCGGTGTCCTCGATCGCGGCGAGCGCCTCCCGGACGAACTCCGGGTCGCGGTCGAGGACCCGGCGGGCCGCGCTCGCCTGGAGGGTGACGGCGCTCAGCGCGTGCCCGACGGCGTCGTGCAGTTCCCGGGCCAGCCGGTTGCGCACCGCCAGGTCGGCGGCCCGTTCCTCGGCGGCGGCCAGCCGGTCGGCCGCGGTCGGCCCGAGCAGCAGGGGGGCGCACCGGGCCAGCAGCGCCCCCGACCAGCCGGCGCACAGGATGAGCCCGATCAGCGCTCCCGCCCCGAACAAGGGGGCGGTGTACGCCGAGTCCCCGATGCGGAACCAGCCCCCTTCGGCCCATTCCCGCAGTCCCTGCGAGAACGGCAGCAGCATCAGCAGCGTCGCCATCGGCGGTATCGCGAGGCTGAGCCCGCTGACCAGCGCGCCGATCCCCAGGTGCAGGGTCCACCAGGCCGAGGTCCGCCACCGCGCGGCCCAGGACCGGGCCGGCCCGTCGGCGAGCCGCTCCCCCGGCACCCCGCACATGGCCCGCACGGCGGCCGCCGACAGCGGGCGGACCGGCCCGAACAACGCCGTGGCGGCGGCCACCGGGAGCGCGACGCCGTACGAGAGGAGGGCCCTCGGCAAGGAACCCAGCACCCGGCCCCCGCCGAAGGCCGTGCTGAGGCCCACCTCGGCGAGGAAGAAATAGGGCATCAGCATGGCGCCGCCGAGGATCAGGTGCACCCACCGCAGCCGAACCCGCGCCCCCGGCGTTCCCCGAAGCCACGGGCCGCCCGCCCCCGTACCCCGCCCGGCCCACTCCCGTACGTCCGGCCCCCCGGCCGTCGTGGCGTGCTGTCGATCCGTGCCGCCCCCGGCTGTCGTCGTGGCGCGGTGCCCGCCCGTGCCGGCTCCGGTCATCGTTCCCTCCCCTTCGGGCCGCGTGGTCCGAGCCGAGGTGTCGGAGGCGGACGGCGGCCACGAGCAAGCCGGTGAGCGCCCGGCCGGCATGGTCAACACGATCATGCCGGTGGGCGGTTCGGCCGGGGCGAAGTCCAGACAGCTCGTCTGCTCATGCGCCAACGGTCCCGCGACGGTCCCCCCGCCACCTCCCCCACGAAGGTGAACCGTCTCCCCCACGTGGGGGAGACGGGCCCACGGCACCGACGCCTCACCCCCGACGCGTCACCGCTCGCGTGCCGCCCACCACCCCGTCACGACGTCCGCGCCACGGTCGTCGCCCCCTCACATGCGCCGCGTCACCACGGACAGCCGGTCCCGGGCCTCGAAGAGCGCGGCCTTGATCACCTGCTCGTGACCGGCCGTCAGTCGAGCCACCGGCACCGAGCAACTCACCGCGTCCCGCGCCGGAGTGCGGTACGGCACCGCCACCCCGAAGCAGCGCAGCCCGAGCGTGTTCTCCTCGCGGTCCACGGCGTACCCCTGCTCCCGCACCAGCGCCAGTTCCTCCACCAGCCGCTCCCGGTCGGTGATGGTGTGTTGCGTGACCGCCTCCAGTCGCCGCGGCAGCAGCCTGCGCACCTCCTCGTCGGTGTGCGTGGCCAGCAGCGCCTTGCCGAGCGCCGTCGAGTGGACGGGCAGTCGCCGTCCGACGCGGGTGAAGGGCCGCAGGTAGTGCTGCGACTGGCGGGTGGCGAGGTAGACCACGCTCGTCCCGTCCATCCGGGCCAGGTGGATGGTCTCGGTGGTGTCGTCGGAGAGCCGGTCCAGGGTGGGCCTGGACGCGGCGACGACCTCGTCCCCGTCGATGTACGAGCTGCCGACCAGCAGGGCGCGCACGCCGATGCCGTACCGGGTACCGGTGGCGTCCGTCTCCACCCACCCCAGGCTCACCAGGGTGCGCAGCAGCATGTAGAGGCTCGACTTCGGCAGGCCGAGGTCGTTCTGGATGTCGGCGAGGCTGTGCAGGCCCGGTCGCGCCGCGAAGTGTTCCAGCAGCAGGACGGTGCGGACGGCCGACTTCACCGGCGCCGCCTGGGCGGCGCCGGGCCCGCCCGGCCCCTCCGCGCCCTCCGCACCCTCAGCGCCTTCAGCGCCTTCAGCGCCCTGCGCACCCTCCGCCGGGGCAGGGCCCTCCGTCTCGGCTGTCGTCATACGCCTCGTTCCCCTCTGGTCGGCTCTGATCGCCTCTTGTCACGCGGTGGACGCGGAAATAGGCTCCGCAGCAGAAGTGATCATTCATCCACCGGAACGGCGTTCAGAATACTGAACGATCCAGGAGGTAGCGGGCGATGGCAGCGACACCAGTCTGGAGTGTGGACCCCCGCACCGGGAAGCGGCTCGAACGGGTTGCGGTGGAAGCCACACCCCGCGAGGTGGACGACGCCGTGCGCGCGGCGCACGCCGGCCGCGGCGCCCTGGCCGACGCCACCGCCCGCGCCGCCTTCCTGCGCGGAGCCGCCGACCTGCTGGACGACGCCGCCGACCTCGTCGTCGGGGCCGCAGACGCCGAGACCGCGCTGGGCGGCGCCCGGCTCACCGGCGAGCTGGCCCGCACCACCGGCCAGCTGCGGGCGTTCGCCGACGCCGTCGACGAGGGGGCGTACCTCGACGTACGGATCGACCGGGCCGATCCGGCCCTCACCCCGCCCCGCCCCGAACTGCGCCGCTACAAGGTGCCGCTGGGCGTGGTCGCCGTCTTCGCCGCCTCCAACTTCCCGCTGGCCTTCTCCGTGCCCGGCGGGGACACCGCGAGCGCCCTGGCCGCGGGTTGCCCCGTCGTCGTCAAGGCCCACCCCGACCACCCCGCCACCTCCGAGCTGTGCGCCTCGCTGCTGCGCCGGGCGGCGGTGGCGGCCGGGCTGCCCGCCGACGTGATCGCCCTGGTCCACGGTTTCGACGCCGGTCCGGAGCTGGTCCGCCACCCGCTGGTCTGCGCCGCCGGGTTCACGGGCTCCGTCCGGGGCGGCCGGGCCCTGTTCGACGCGGCGGCGGCGCGCCCCGTACCGATCCCCTTCCACGGCGAGCTGGGCTCCCTCAACCCCGTCGTCGTCACCCCGGCGGCCGCCGCCGAGCGGGCCGAGGAGATCGGCGCCGGTCTCGCCGGGGCCGTCACCCTGGGCGTGGGCCAGTTCTGCGTCAAACCCGGGCTGGTCCTGGTGCCCGAGGGCCCGGACGGCGACCGGCTCACCGGCGCGCTCGCCAAGGCCCTCGCGCAGAGCGCGCCGGGCGTGCTGCTCGACCACCGGATGCGGGAGAACTTCCTGGCCGGGGTCGGCGGCCGGGCCGCCCTGCCCGGGGTCACCGCCCCGGTCGCCGCGGGCCCCGACGGCGACCACGCCGTCGTCGCGGGCTTCCTGGACGTGGACGCCCGCGCGCTGCTGGAGGGCGCGGAGCACGAGCTGCTGCTGGAGGAGTGCTTCGGCCCGGTCACCGTCGTCGTGCGGTACGCCGGGCAGCACGAGGCGACCGACGTGCTGGGGCGCCTCGGCGGGAACCTGAGCGCCACCCTCCAGCTGTCCCGCGCCGAGGGCGAGGGCGCGCCGGGTCCGGCCGCCGAGCTGATCGAGCGGGTCACGCGGCTCGCGGGCCGGATCGTGGTGAACGGCTGGCCCACCGGGGTGGCCGTGGCCCCGGCCCAGCACCACGGCGGGCCCTACCCGGCTGCCACCTCCCACTCCACCTCGGTCGGCGGCACCGCGATCGAGCGCTGGCTGCGCCCGGTGGCCTACCAGGCGGTACCGGACGCCCTGCTCCCCCCGGAACTGCGCGAGGCCAACCCCCTCGGCGTACCCCGCCGCGTGACCGGCGCCTGAACCGGCGCCCGGGCCGGGACAGCCGCGCGCCACGTGACGGCGCCCGAGCCGGGACAGCCACGTGACGGCGCCCGAGCCGGGACAGCCGCGCGCCGCCGTCCCGGCCTCGGCCCGCCGCCCCGGCCGGGACCACGGGCGCCCCGCCTGCCCCGGCGCCGGTAATTGCGTTGCCGCCCCGGCCGCGCCCCGGCAGGCTGCCCGCATGCCGAAGCCACAGGGATTCACGTACGAGACGCACCGCGACGGCACCGTCGTCATCACGCACCGGGGCCGCGACGCGGGCACCCTGCGCGGCGGGCGGGCCGCCAAGTTCCTGGCCGAGGTGGAGTCCGGCGACGCGCAGCTCGTGATGGCCCGCTGGACCGGCGCCTACAAGTTCGGCAACGAGCGCATGGCGAAGAACCACCCGCGCAACCGGCACTGAAATTGGCCCCGAGGGTAAGGGAACGGCAAAGCCCCTCCGGTCGTTCACCCGGCATGACCGCTATGACCCCTGGTTCCAACCTGCCGCTCCATACCGCCCGAGTGACGGTCGACGTGGCTGCCCCGGTGCGGCTCGACGTGTCGGGACTCCTCCTCACGGCGGACGGCAAGGTGCGTTCCGACGCCGATTTCATCTTCTACAACCAGCCGTCCGGCCCCGGTGTCACCTACCGGTCCGGCGGCGGGTCGGCGCCCGACTCCATCACGGTGGACACCGCCGCGGTGCCGCCGGGCATCGAGCGCATCGTGGTCACGGCCAGCCCCGACGCCGCCGGGCAGACCTTCCAGGGCGTCGAGCCCACCGCCACCGTGCGGGACGCGGTCGGCGGTGCGGTGATCGCCACCTTCACCCCGCCGCAGCTCGGCTCCGAGACGGCGCTCGTGGTCATCGAGGTGTACCAGCGGGGCGGCGCGTGGAAGGTCCGCGCGGTCGGCCAGGGATACGCCAACGGCCTCGCCGGGATCGCGACCGACTTCGGGGTCTCGGTGGAGGACGAGCCGGCCCCGGTGGCCGCTCCCGCGCCCGTCGCGCCGCCGGCTCCCCCGACCCCCCCGACCCAGCACGCCCCCTCCCCCTGGCTCGGCGGACCCACGACGCCGGCGGCCCCTCCCGTCCCCCAGGCGGCCCCGTCCGCCCCGCCGGTCGCCGCCGCGCCCGGCGCCGGGAAGATCAACCTCGACAAGGGCCGGGTCACCCTCCAGAAGAACCAGACGGTGTCCCTCGTCAAGGGCGGCCGTCCGCTGTTGTCGCAGGTCAAAATGGGACTGGGCTGGGAGCCCGCGTTCCGCGGCCGGGACATCGACCTCGACGCGTCCGTCATCGCGTACGGCCCGCAGCGCAACCACCTCGACAGCTGCTACTTCGGCAAGCTGTCCATCCTGAACGGCGCCATCAAGCACTCCGGCGACAACCTGACCGGTGAGGGCGCCGGGGACGACGAGGTGATCGTCGTGGACCTCGGCCGGCTCCCCGCCGACGCCACCGGCCTCGTCTTCACGGTCAACTCCTTCTCCGGGCAGAAGTTCACCGAGGTCGCCAAGGCATACTGCCGGTTGATCGACGCGGCGAGCGGCGAGGAGCTGGTGCGCTTCGACCTCACCGGCGCCGAACCGCAGACCGGCGTCATGATGGCGAAGTTGATCAAGCAGTTCTCCGGCGAATGGGAGATGACGGCCCTCGGAGACTTTGTGAAGTCCCGCACAGTGCGCGGCATGGTGAAGCCCGCTTCCCAGGCACTCTGAGCAGGTGGGCGGGCACATGGCGCTACGAACGGCCGTACCGGGTGATCGACCCCACCCGTAATACGGAAGTCCGCGCCGGTGCCCGCCCGTAGCCTTGGACGCATGCAGAAGACACTCCGGCCCACGGGTCCCGCGCGCCCGTCCGCCGCCGAGGCGAACGAGGCGATCCGGCACCTCGTCGAGACCGGGGTGGACGGCGAGTGGCCCGCGGACGCGTACGAGTTCCTGCTGGAGGAGTGGGCCACGGCCGCCCGCGCCGAGGGAACCGCGCCCTAGACGGCCCGTCCGCCCACCCCTCACCCGTCGCGCGGGCTCAGCGCCCGCGCCGCCACGGTCCGGTGACGGCCAGCATGATGCCCGGGTCCTGGATGTTGGCGTACAGGGTGCGGCCGTCCGGGGAGAAGCACACCCCGGTGAACTCCGAGTACTCGGGCTCCTCGGCCGATCCGATGTTCAACTCGTTGCGCGCCAGCGGGTAGGTGCGGCCCGATTCGGTGGCGCCGAAGAGGTGCTGGAGCCCACTGCCGTCCTCGGCGATGACCAGCCCTCCGTACGGCGAGACGGTGATGTTGTCCGGGCCGTCGTATCCGCCCTCGACCGACGGGTCGGCGTTCACCCCGAGGAGGACGGTCAGTCGGACCGTCCGCCGCTTGGGGTCGTAGAACCACACCTGGCCGTCGTGCGCCGCGCCCGGGCTCTCCTCACGCGCGTAGGACGAGACGAAGTAGGCGCCGCCGTCGGCCCACCACATGCCCTCCAGCTTGCGCCCCCGGGTCACGGCGCCGTCGGTGAACTGCTTGCGGACGGGCACCGTCCGGGCGTCGCGGTCGGCCACCGGCACCCAGTCGACCCCGTACACCGTGCCGATCCGCGTCGCGCGGGAGAGGTCGTCCACGAAACGGCCCGAACTGTCGAAGCACTTGGCGGCGGCGAGGACACCGGCGTCTGCGGCGAGCGTACGCAGCCTGCCGCGCCCGTGCCGGAAACCGTGCGGCGGGGTCCAGCGGTAGAGCAGCCCGTTGGGGCCGGAGGCGTCCTCCGTGAGGTAGGCGTGACCGTGGCGCGGGTCGATGACCACGGCCTCGTGGTCGTACCGGCCGAAGGCCTTGACCGGACGCGGTTCGCGGTTGGCCCGGCGGTCGTGGGGGTCGACCTCGAAGACGTAGCCGTGGTCCTTCGTCATGCCGTTCCGGCCGGCCAGGTCCGAGTTCTCCTCGCAGGTCAGCCAGGTGTCCCAGGGGGTGGAGCCGCCCGCGCAGTTGGTGGAGGTGCCGGCGATGCCGACCCATTCGGCGACCTCGCCACCGCGCCGGACCTCGACGACCGTGCAGCCGCCCGCGGCGGCCGGGTCGTAGACGAGGCCCTCGGTGAGGGGGACGGGATGCTTCCAGCCGGTGCGCGGGCCCTTCAGTTCGTGGTTGTTGACGAGCAGGGTGACCCCCCTGTGGCCCGCGAAGGCGGCCGTGCCGTCGTGGTTGGAGGGGGTGCTCTCGCCGGATTCGAGGGTGGTGACGCCGCTGTGGGTGATCACCCGGTAGGTGAACCCGGCGGGCAGCGCGAGCAGTCCGGCCGGGTCCGGGAGGAGCGGGCCGTAGCCGGGGCCGTGCGGCCGGCCCCGCTCGTCCTGCCGCGAACCGTCACCGGCCGCCAGCGCTCCGGGGGCGGTGGCGAGCGCGCCGACCGTTCCCGTCAGGGCGACGCCCGCGCCGGCGAGGGCGGTACGGGTGGTGAAGTCTCTACGGCTGAGGGGCATCGGGTCTCCAGGGGTGGGGAGGTGGCGCCTGACGTACGGTCGTCGGCGCACACGCTCCCGCCCGTACGTGAACGGCCGCTGAACTACCCAGAAATGCGGGACGTCCCCTTGAGAGGCCCCGGAATGGCGAACTCCGACCCGGGAAAAGGCCTGTTGTGCATCCCCGGATCGCAGTCCCCCGGTCGCGCCCGCCACCCGGCGGCCGCCCGGTCGCGCCCGCCGGGTGTCAGGGCCGCCCGGTGTCAGGGCCGCCGGGTGTCAGGGCTGCCGGGTGTCAGGGCCGCCGGGTGTCAGGGCCGCCGGGTGTCAGGGCCGCCGGGAGCGGGCCTTGAACGCGGCCTTGCGGGCCTCCTTCGAAGCCTTCTTGTCCGGGTGCAGCCGACCCATCGCCTCCAGGACGTACGCCGTCGCGGGGTGCTCCACCCGCCAGACCTGGTCGAAGAAGCCCGTGTGGTGCTCGGTCAACGACTGCATCAACAGCGGGAGTTCCTCGGTCTCGCCGTCCGCCGCGAGCTGCGCCGCGATCGTGTCGACCGTCAGCCAGAACACCATGGCCCCGTCCGGAGCCGGTACGCCGGTCACCCCGCGCTCGGCCAGCCAGACCCGGGCGAGCCCGCCGAGCTCCGGGTCGTCGAGCACGGCCCGGACCGCCTCCTCGGCCTCGACTCCGGCGGGCGCGAGCGCCTGCTGGCAGCGCAGTCGGCGCAGCGGGCCGCCCTCGTCCACCCCGCGGGCCGCGGCCAGCAGTTCGGCGACCGCGGCGGGCAGCTCGCGCCCGGCCAGCCACTGTTCGATCTCGGCCTGGGCGGCGCTCTCCGGGTAGAAGGAGACCGTGTCGAGGAGGGTGTCCGCGCCCTTGTCGGCGAGGTCTCCGATCGCGGGGGCCTCCACCCCGGCCTCCAGCATGCGGGCGCGCACGCCGTACAGGCCGAGCGGGGTCAGTCGGACCATGCCGTACCGGGACACGTCCTCGTCATCGTCGTCCCAGCCGGCGGAGTCCGCGCCCGCCGCCGGGGCCTCGGCGCCGTCGGTCCCGGGGAACTCCTCGGCCTCCATCATGAGGGCCTCGTCGACCGGCCGGAACTCGACCAGCCCGATCGGTTCCAGCTGCCGGAACTGGTCGTCGAGGCGCATCATCGCGTCCGACACCTGCTCCAGCACGGCGTCGCTGGGCTCGCCCATGTCGTCGGGCACGATCATCGACGCGGCGAGCACGGGCAGCGGCACCGGCGCCTCGCCCGCGCCTCCCTCGGCGACGCTGAGCAGGTAGAGGTTGGCGAGGACACCGTCGAGGAAGTCGGCCTCGCGCTGGGGGTTCCAGTCCAGCCGGTCGAAGTCGATCTCGCCGCCCGCGTCCATGGCGTCGACGAGGTCGTCGAGGTCGGGCACGGCCGCGTCCGCGAGGACGGTGTCCAGGGCCGCCAGCCACAGGTCGAGCACGTCGCCGGGTGCCCCGCCGGCCAGCAGCGCGAGGTCCTCACCCGGTGCCGCGGTGCCGTACTCCGGCTCCCCGCCCTCGGCTCCGGCGCCGTCGCCGTTGTCCTCCTCGGGCTCGGTCACGTCGACCAGCCCGGTGTCCACGGCCACCCGCCAGGCCTGGCTCGCGTGGACCGGGCCGTCCTCGTCGGCGGCGTCGAGGCCGAGTACGGCCGCGGCCTCGGGAAGTTGGTCGGCGACGAGTTCACCGCCGACGTCGACGCGGGTGTCGGGCCCGGCCCAGCGGGCCAGCCGGACGGCACGGGCGAACAGCGGGGCGACGAGGGCGTCGCGGGCCAGCTCCGCATCGGAGTGCAGCCGTACCGGCGGCAGCGTGGGGTGCGGCTCTGCGGACATGGGGTGGTTCTCCTCGGACACGACGGGACGGTGGGGCGGTGGGGCGGTGGGCTGGTGACTCGACCGGACGGTGGGGCGGGTGGCTCGACGGGGGCGGCGGCCCGACGGGACGTCCTCGCGGGCGAGCCCCCGCGGGGACCCGGTCCCGGGGTCGATGCCGGGGTCGATGCCGGGCCGTCAGGCCTCTTACGGCGACCCAGCGTAGACGCAATCCGGGCAGCTCCGGGGGGCCATCGCCTTTGGTTCATCCCACAGTCGGCTGCCGTATCCCCTGGAGGCCTTGACAACGTCATTGGTCAACCAGGAAATTGACGCGCGTAGATGTATCGGGACCCTCAGGGTTCACCCTCCACCTCCTCCACACACCGGAGTTCCTGCATGCGCTCCTCGCATCCCCGTTCCGCCGCCGTCGCGGCCCTCGTCGCCTCCGCGCTGGCCACCGGCCTGCTCGTCGGTACCGCCGACGCGGCCGAGGGCGCCGTGTCCGCCGATCCGATACGCATTCACGACGTCCAGGGCACGACCCGCATATCCCCGTTCAACGGCAAGGCCGTCGCCGACGTCGAGGGCATCGTCACGGGCGTGCGCACCTACGGTTCGCGCGGCTTCTGGATCCAGTCCGCCGACGCCGACGACGACGCCGCGACCAGCGAGGGCGTCTTCGTCTTCACCAGTTCGGTACCGACCGTCGCGGTCGGCGACGCCGTGAAGGTCTCGGGCACGGTCGGCGAATACGTCCCCGGTGGCGTCAACTCCGGCAACCAGTCGGTCACCCAGATCGCGAAGCCGACGGTCACCGTGGTCTCCTCGGGCAACGCGCTGCCCCAGGCCACCGCCATCAACGAGTACACGGTTCCCGCCGCGTACGCCCCGGCAGGCGACACCACCGCCGGCGGCAGCATCAACGCCCTGACCCTGGACCCCTCGCGCTACGCGCTCGACTTCTACGAGTCGCTGGAGGGAATGAACGTCAAGATCGGCACCTCGCGCGTCGTCGGCGCCACCGACCCGTACTCCGAGCTGTGGGTCACGGTGAAGGGCTGGGAGAACACCGCCAAGCGCGGCGGGACCATCTACGGCTCGTACGAGTCCCAGAACACCGGCCGCCTCCAGATCCAGCAGCTCGCGCCCGTCGCGCAGCAGCCCTTCCCGGTCGCCAACGTCGGCGACAAGCTGACCGGCACCACCGAGGGCCCCCTGGACTTCAACCAGTTCGGCGGCTACACGCTGGTGGCCCGCACCCTGGGCACCGTCAAGGCGGGCACCCTCGCCCCCGAGAAGACCAAGGCGCAGGCGGCGAACGAGCTCGCGGTGGCCACGTACAACGTGGAGAACCTCGACCCGAGCGACCCGCAGGAGAAGTTCGACGCGCTGGCCAAGGCGGTCGTGGAGAACCTCGCCTCCCCGGACATCCTGGCCCTGGAGGAGATCCAGGACGACAACGGCGCCAAGAACGACGGCGTCGTCGCGGCCGAGCAGACGCTGACGAAGTTCACCACGGCGATCGCGGCGGCCGGCGGCCCGGCCTACCAGTGGCGGACCGTCAACCCGGAGAACAACAAGGACGGCGGCGAGCCCGGCGGCAACATCCGTCAGGTGTTCCTCTTCAACCCGGCGCGGGTCTCCTTCACCGAGCGCGCCCCGGGCGACGCGGTGACGGCGACCGGGGTGACCTCGGTCGACGGCAAGGCGGCGCTGACCCACTCCCCCGGTCGCGTCGACCCGGCGAACCCGGCCTGGGCCGACAGCCGCAAGCCGCTCGCGGGCGAGTTCTCCTTCAAGGGCAAGCCGGTCATCGTGATCGCCAACCACTTCGGTTCGAAGGGCGGCGACGAGGGCCTGACCTCGCACCACCAGCCGCCGGTGCGCTCCTCGGAGGCCAAGCGACTGCTCCAGGCCCAGGCGGTGAACGGTTTCGTCAAGGACGTCCTGGCGGTCCAGAAGAACGCCAACGTGCTCGTCCTCGGTGACATCAACGACTTCGAGTTCTCGGCCACGACCGAGGCCCTCGCGGACGGCGGCGCGCTGTACCCGGCGATCAAGTCGCTGCCGAAGGCGGAACGGTACTCCTACGTCTACCAGGGCAACGCGCAGGTGCTGGACCAGATCCTGACCAGCCCGGCGATCAAGTCCTTCACGTACGACAGCGTGCACATCAACGCGGAGTTCGCGGCGCAGAACAGCGACCACGACCCGCAGGTGCTGCGCTTCCGCCCGTAACACCCGCGGACCGCAGGGGGCCCGGGCGCCGTCCCGCCCGGGCCCCCTGCCCCGTTTCCGGCCGGATGCGGGGCCGACGGCCGGTGGGCGGGACGCCGTCGGGTCGGGCCGATCGCGCGGGCATTGCCGGACAACTGGGGACTTTCGGCCCTGGCGTGACCCTCACCACATCTTTCCCGAATGGGCCGGTTGTGGTGGTTGAGTATGCGCACGCCCGATCTTTGACCCGTGTTCGTACCGGCTCGTCCCGCTCGCACCCCGCGGAGGACCGCGTGTTCCCCTCCATCTCGCCCGCCCAGGAAATCGGCCTCGCGATCCTGTTCGTGGCCGCGCTCGTCTGGATCGTCGGCCTCGGCCACATGCTGTGGGACAGCCGTTTCCACCACCCCGAGCCGGCCGCGTACGAGGGCCTGTCGGCCATCCCGGCCCAGCGCGGCCCCAAGGGGCACCCGATGGAGTCGGTGGAGCTGACCGAGGCCGAGCAGCAGGCCTTCGCCGGCCTGGTCCGCACGATCCCGCTCGGCTGAGCCCTACCCCGGCCCGCACGCACGCAACGCCCGCGAGCACCCCGGACATGCGAAACGGCGCCCCCGCCCGACAGATGGGGAGGGCGCCGCTCGTACCGGCCCGCGCGGGTCAGTTGTGGCTGTGCAGGACCTCGTTGAGGCCGCCCCAGGCCGCCTTGTAGGGGCGGGCCTCGACGGCGCCGGTCACCGAGTTGCGGCGGAAGAGGATGTTGTCGGCGCCGGAGAGCTCCAGGGCCTTGACGATCTGGCCGTCCGGCAGGGTGACGCGGGTGCCCGCGGTCACGTACAGGCCCGCCTCGACGACGCACTCGTTGCCCAGCGCGATGCCGATGCCCGCCTCGGCGCCGATCAGGGTGCGCTCACCGATCGAGATGATCTGCTTGCCGCCGCCCGAGAGGGTGCCCATCGTGGACGCGCCGCCGCCGATGTCGGAGCCGTCGCCGACGACGACGCCCGCGGAGATGCGGCCCTCGACCATGGAGGTGCCGAGGGTGCCGGCGTTGAAGTTGACGAAGCCCTCGTGCATGACGGTGGTGCCCTCGGCGAGGTGCGCGCCCAGGCGGACCCGGTCCGCGTCGGCGATGCGCACGCCCTTGGGGGCGACGTAGTCGGTCATGCGGGGGAACTTGTCGATCGAGGTGACCTGGAGGTGCAGGCCCTCGGCGCGCGCGTTCAGGCGGACGGTCTCGACCTGGTCGACGGCGACCGGGCCCAGCGAGGTCCAGGCGACGTTGGTCAACAGGCCGAAGACGCCGTCCAGGTTCTGGCCGTGCGGCTTGACCAGGCGGTGGCTCAGCAGGTGCAGGCGCAGGTACGCGTCGTGGGCGTCGAGCGGCTTGTCGTCCAGGGAGGCGATCACCGTGCGGACGGCTACGACCTCGACACCGCGGACCGCGTCCGAGCGGATGGCCTTGGCCGCGGCGGCGCCGAGGAGCTCCACGGCCTGCTCGGCGGTGAGGCGCTCGGTTCCGGCCGGGCCGGGCTCGGCGGCCAGCTCGGGGGCGGGGAACCAGGTGTCGAGGACGGTGCCGTCGGCGGTGAGGGTGGCAAGTCCGGCGGCGACGGCGCCGGTGGTACGCGTAGCAGTCATGCCCGAAACCTAACCGGCGACGGCCCGCGGTCGCGAACCGGTCTCATGTGACGGTCTCGCGGCGCGTCGGGCCTGTCGCCACGAGAGGGCGATGACGGCCGCGCCCGCCGTGGCCGCCAGCGCCGCGCACAGCGGCCACAGCAGCCCGGGGGCGGCCGCGTAGAGCGCTCCGCCCGCGAGGGGCCCGAGGACGACCCCGCTGACCGAGACCCCCGCGTACAGGCTCTGGAACCGGCCGACGGCGTGGTCGGGGGCCTGGTCGGCGACGTAGGCGGTGGCGGTGGTCTTGTAAAGGATCTCGCCGAGGCTCAGCAGCACCATCATCGTGATGGCGCTCGCCGGCCCGGCGCCCCCGATCAGCGCCGCGTACCCGGCTCCGACGAGTACGAGGCCGGTCCCGATGACCGCGAGCGGCGGCCGGTCGCGCAGGGCGACGGCGGCGGGCAGCTCCAGCAGCAGGACGACGGCCCCGTTCAGGGCGATGGCCAGGCCGAACGCGCGGACGTCGAGGCCGTGGTCGGCGAGGAAGACGGGGAAGGTGAAGTACTGCTGCCGGTAGACCACGTCCACCACCAGGATCGCCGCGAGCAGCGCCGGCACGGCGGGACGGGCCCGTAGCTCCGCGAGGACGCCGCGGCCCAGACCCCCGTCCGGGGCCGCGGCGCCCTCGCGGACGGCGCCCCGGGCGGGTACGGCCCGGGCTGTCCACAGGGCGAAGAAGAGGGTGCCGAGGCCGTCGCCGACGAAGAGCCACTCGTACGAGAGGCCGCTCGCGACCAGGGCGCCCAGGGGCGGGCCGAGGGTGAAACCACCGTTGGCCGCGCAGCGTACGACGGCGAACGCCTGTCGGCGGTTCCCGTCGGGGACGGTGACGGCCACCAAGGCCGCGTTGGCCGCGCGGACCACGCCGGACGCGTACTGCGCCAGCGGCAGGGCCGCGTACAGCAGCGGGGTGGGGAGCAGCGGGAAGGCCATCAGGGTCAGGCCGCCGAGGGTGGAGGCGGCGAGCAGGACGCGGCGGTGGCCGAAGCGGTCCCCGTACCAGCCGCCGGTGAAGTTGCCGGCGACCAGGCCGATGCCCCCGACGCCGGTGACGACACCCGCCTCGGCGGCGCCGAGGCCGCGCGGGCCGGTCAGGTAGAGGAAGACGAAGACGAACGTGAAACTGACGACGGCGTTGACGAACACCCCCGCAGCCAGCAGCCACACGACCCTCGGTACGTCCTTGAACCCCTGCAGCACACCGCGTCCCCCGCATCCACGCATTCACGCATGAGTAAGTTCCCTTTAGGAACGGACTATGTCAGCATGACAGCCTGGGGTCAACGGACGAAGGAGTACCCATGGCCCAGCGCACGCACCTCGGCGAGGCGGACTGTTCCATCGCGCAGGCCCTCGACGTCGTGGGCGACTGGTGGACGCTGCTGATCGTGCGCGACACCGCCCGCGGCCTGCACCGCTTCGACGAGCTCCAACGCGAACTCGGCATGTCCCGCAAGGTGCTCACCGAGCGGCTGAAGATGCTGGTCGAGGCCGGGGTGCTGACGCGCGAGCCGTACCAGGAGCGCCCGGTACGGCACGAGTACCGGCTGACCCCGCGCGGGCGGGGGCTGCTGCCCGTCCTGGTGGCCCTCCAGGACTGGGGTGACACCTGGGTCCTGGGAGAGGGAGAGATGACGGCCACGGCGGGGGAATCCTCGAAGGAGGCGGTACGGGTCCACGCGTTGCGCGGCACCCGGCTGCCCGAGTTGCTGCTGCCGGACCGGTTCGGCGAGCTCCGCGACCCGGTCGCGGACACGCCCTTCACCGTCCTGTACTGCTTTCCGGGCGCGTACGCCCGGGCGGAGTCCTACCCGCCCGGCTGGGCGGGGATCCCGGGCGCGACGGGCTGCACCCTGGAGTCGTGCACGTACCGCGACCAGCTCGCGGAGTTCACCGGGGCCGGCGCGACCGTGCACGGGGTCTCGACCCAACGCCCCGACGAGCAGAAGGAGTTCGCGGAGAAGGAGCGGTTGCGCTTCCCGCTCCTGTCGGACGCGGGACTCGACCTGGTGACGGCCCTGCGCCTGCCGACGTTCCGCGCGGCGGGGATGACCCGGCTCAAGCGGCTGACGCTGGTGGTGGATCGGGACCGGACGGTCCGCGAGGTGTTCTACCCGGTCCGGGACATCGAGGCGAGCGTGGCGGCGGCCCTGGCGACGGTCCGCGGAGCGG
Source organism: Streptomyces sp. NPDC001568 (assembly GCF_042893755.1). NCBI lineage: Bacteria > Bacillati > Actinomycetota > Actinomycetes > Kitasatosporales > Streptomycetaceae > Streptomyces > Streptomyces sp. NPDC001568. Next base: position 97,662 of record NZ_JBIAVF010000013.1, read on the forward strand.
CCTGAGCCCACCGAGCCGGCGGCCCGAACCCACCGGGCCGGGCCTCAGCCCCTGCCCAGTACCCGGGACAGGACCTCGCGGGCGTACGCCTCGTCGTACGGGAGGTCCGTCAGCAGGACCTGGAGGCAGATCCCGTCGAACACCGCCACCAGCGCCCGCGCGGTCACCGGATCGGTGTGTTCCGCCAGGCCGGCCGCGAACGCCTCGCACCACTGCGCCGCAATCGGCCGCAGCACGGGCCGGCGCAGGGCGGCCAGGTAGAGCTCGTACTCCAGCTCCACCCGCGCCCGGTCGGCCGCCAGCAGCTCGCCCAGCAGCCGGGCGAGCGCGTCCGCCAGGTCCCCGTCCCGCACGTCGGGCGTCAGGGCGAACCCGGCGTTCGCCTGGCGCAGGGCGGCGACCAACAGGTCGTCCAGGGTCTTGAAGTGATAGGTCGTCGAGCCGAGCGGCACGTCCGCCTCGGCCGCCGCGCTGCGGTGGCTCAGCCCGGCGATGCCCCGGTCCGCCACGACCCGGATCGCGGCGTCGATGATCCGCTGTCGGCGGGCCGGGTCGTAGCGGCGCGTCCCGGCCATCAGTGCGCCGCCCCGCCCAGGTTCAACAGGACCACGCCGGCGATGATCAGCCCGATCCCGGCGATCTTCGCCGCGGTGGCCGCCTCCCCCATGAACACCATGCCGATCGCGGCGATGGCCGCGGTGCCGACGCCGGCCCAGATCGCGTACGCGGTACCCACCGACATGGACTTCAGCGTCTGGGCGAGCAGCGTGAACGCGATGAGGTAACCCAGCACCGTGCCCAGGGAGGGCCACAGCCGGGTGAACCCCTCGCTGTACTTCATGGCGGTGGTGCCGGCAACCTCGGCGGCGATCGCCGCGGCAAGCAGTGCGTAGGGCATGCGTACAAGGGTACACATCGATGCGTACGCACGTACACATGAATGCTCGTGCCCGGGCACGTCGGGCCGGGCACGAAAGGCCGGGCACGACGGGCCCGGGCACGAGCCGGGACGGCCCGGATCAGCGCAGGGTGAACCAGGCGGACCGGGACTTCTTCCACTCCGGGTGGCCCAGGTCCTTGGCCTCGGTCCCGTCGCCGTACAGGTCGGCGGCGCCGCTGTCGGTGATCAGCTGGACCCGGGCCCCGCGCCAACGCAGGTCGGGGACGTTCACCACGGCCTCCCAGCCGCCCGGGTCGCCGGTCGGCAGGTCGGCGCGCTTCTTCGGGGCGTGGCCGGCGATCCCGTCCCACTGGTAGAGGGCGTACGGATCGGAGTTGTCGTCGGCCGCCCAGGAGCCGGCCAGGATCAGGTACTGGTCGGCGGCGTTCTTGCGGATGTCGCGCACCGCGAGCCCGCCGAGGTCCATCTCGATCGGCGGGCCGAACACGGCCTTGGCACCCTGCGCCACGACCTTGTCGATGTTGGTGACGGGCACGACCAGCGCCTTGCCGCCCGGCACCGCCGGGGCCAGCGGCGCCCGGAAGCCCAGGTAGGCGGTGGTCCTGGAGCCCGGGGCGAACTCCAGCCCCTCGACGTTGAACCCGTCGATCTGCTTGGGCACCTCGCCGGCGGCCGTCCCGGCGGCGAAGCCGTAGCGGTTGCCGTTCGCCGCGTCCCAGGCGACCAGGTCCTCGCGCAGGCCCTTGTAGGCGGCCTGGAAGGTGATCTCGGTCGCCGCGCCGGAGCCGGTGATCCGGGTGGTGAAGACGGTGTTCCGTTCGGCCTTGTACTTGCCGTCCTTGTTGTTGCCGAGCGAGCCCGTCCAGTAGACGGTGTCGCCGACCCGGGCGGCGCCCTCGATGTCGGCTTCCTTCTTCCAGCCCAGCGCCGGGCCGAGGTCCCAGGTCTTCACGGGCCCGCCCGAGCGGGAACGGTCGTACAGCCGCAGTACGTTGGACTCGTCGTCGGCGACCAGGACGTGCCCGCCGCCGACGTCCACGGCCGCCGAGGCGTCCGAGGAGCCGGTGAGGTAGCGGGTCCCGGCCGCGTCCGCGGTCCGCGCCGAAGCGGCGTAGGAGAGCGTCGCGGTGGCGGTCCTGCCGCCGCGCCCGGTGACCTCGAGGGTCAGGTCGGTGTAGCCCTGGCCCCGGGCGCTCACCGTGAGCCTGCGCTCACCGTTGCGCTCGCGCACCTGGCGTACGTCGCCGACGCGCGCGACGGCCGGGTTGCTGGAGGAGACGACCCTCAGCCGCAGGAAGCCGGCCGGGATGCCCTGCTGCTCCACGTCCACCGTGACGGACGGGTCGCCGAAGGCGCCCACCGCGCCGCTCAGGTGCGTCGCGGACAGCGCGATCGTCGGGGCGGCCCAATCCCGCGCGGGCCCGCTCGCGGCGTGCGCGGACGCGGGTGCGGTGAGCCCGGCGAGGAGCAGGGCCGCGGCGCCGGCGGCTCCGGCGGTGCCCCGGCGGCGTCCCGGTGCAAGGCGAAGGGTCACGGGTGTTCCTCTCGTGTGCTGCGTCACTGCGTGACGGCCGTCGAGAAGGTTCGGCGACTGCGGCGAACTCCCGGTGCACGGTGCCCGTCCGCCCGGAGAACAGAACGTCGGGGGAACGGCGCCTCGGGAACAGGGAGGGCCCCCGGCACGACCGTGCCGGGGGCCCTCCTGGTGTTCGTCGCTCAGACGTTGAAGCCGAGCGCGCGCAGCTGCTCACGGCCGTCGTCCGTGATCTTGTCCGGGCCCCACGGGGGCATCCAGACCCAGTTGATGCGGAGCTCGTTGACGATGCCCTCCGTCGCCGACTTCGCCTGGTCCTCGATGACGTCGGTCAGCGGGCAGGCCGCCGAGGTCAGCGTCATGTCGAGGGTCGCGATGTTCGCGTCGTCGACGTGGATGCCGTAGATCAGGCCCAGGTTGACGACGTCGATGCCCAGCTCGGGGTCGACCACGTCGTAGAGGGCCTCGCGGACCTCTTCCTCGCTGGCCGGCTTGATCGACGCCTCGGGCGTCGCGTTCTCGGTCATGCCGTCTTCCTCTCCGCGTCGCCCAGTGCCTGGGCGGTCGCGTCCTTCCACGCCATCCAGCTCAGCAGAGCACACTTCACGCGCGCCGGATACTTGGAGACGCCGACGAACGCGACCGCGTCCTCCAGCACCTCCTCCATGGCCTCGTCGGGCTCGATCTGGCCCTTGGACTGCATCAGCTCCAGGAACACGGCCTGGATCTTCTGCGCGTCCGCCAGCTCCTTGCCGACGAGCAGCTCGTTCAGTACGGAGGCGCTCGCCTGGCTGATGGAACAGCCCTGCCCCTCGTAGGAGACGTCGGTGAGCGTCTGCCCGTCGTACTTCACGCGCAGCGTGATCTCGTCCCCGCACGTCGGATTGACGTGGTGCACCTCGGCGTCGCCGTCGCGCAGGCCACGCCCGTGCGGGTGCTTGTAGTGGTCCAGGATCAGTTCCTGGTACATCGAATCCAGCTTCACAGCGTCCTCGTCAGCCTCTTGTCGTCCGACTCGTCGTCATCCGAAGAAGTTCCGTACGTGCTCCAGCCCGTCGATCAACGCGTCGACCTCGGCGGGAGAGGAGTACAGGTAGAAAGACGCCCGCGTCGTCGCGGGAATTCCGTACCGCAGGCAGACCGGACGCGCGCAGTGGTGTCCCACGCGGACGGCGATGCCCTGCTCGTCGAGCACCTGGCCGACGTCGTGCGGGTGGATGTCCCCGAGCGTGAAGGAGATCGCGGCGCCGCGGTCCTCGGCCGTGGTGGGGCCGATGATCCGCAGGTCGGGCACCTCCAGGAGGCGCTTGACCGCGTACTCGGTGATCGCGTGCTCGTGCGCGGCGATCTTGTCCATGCCGATCGCGGTCAGGTAGTCCACGGCCGCGCCGAGGCCGACGGCCTGGGCGATCGGGGGGGTACCCGCCTCGAACTTGTGGGGTGCCGGGGCGTACGTCGACGAGTGCATCGACACGGTCTCGATCATCTCGCCGCCACCGAGGAACGGGGGCAGGTCCTCCAGCAGCTCCTGGCGGCCCCACAGGACGCCGATGCCGGTCGGGCCGCACATCTTGTGGCCGGTGAAGGCCACGAAGTCGGCGCCCAGCGCCTGCACGTCCAGCGGCATGTGCGGAGCGGCCTGCGAGGCGTCGATCAGCACCAGCGCGCCGACCTCCTGCGCGCGCCGGACGATGGCGTCGACCGGGTTGACGGTGCCCATGATGTTGGAGACCAGCGTGAAGGAGACGATCTTCGTCTTCTCCGTGATGACCTCTTCGATGTTGGACAGGTCGAGCCGGCCGTCGTCGGTGAGGCCGAACCACTTCAGCTTCGCGCCGGTGCGCTGCGAGAGCAGCTGCCACGGGACGATGTTGGAGTGGTGCTCCATCTCCGTGATGGCGATCTCGGTGTCGTGGTCGACCCGGTAGGGCTCGTCGGCCCAGCCGAGCATGTTCGCGACGAGGTTGAGCGACTCCGAGGCGTTCTTGGTGAAGATCACCTCGTTGCGGCTCGGTGCGTTGATGAAGGCGGCGACCTTGTCGCGCGCGCCCTCGTACAGCGCCGTGGCCTCCTCGGCGAGCACGTGCACGCCGCGGTGGACGTTGGCGTTGTGCTGCTCGTAGTACTCGTTCAGCGCGTCGAGCACCTGGCGCGGCTTCTGCGAAGTCGCCGCGTTGTCCAGGTAAACGATCTTCTTCCCGTCGTGGACCACACGATCCAGCAGGGGGAAGTCCTTGCGGATCGCCTCGATGTCGAGGAGGCCAGGCAGCTGTGTCACGCGGTCGCGCCACCCTTCACGTACTTGTCGTAGCCCTCGGCTTCCAGCTGGTCCGCGAGCTCGGCGCCGCCGGACTCGGCGATGCGACCGTTCGCGAACACGTGGACGAAGTCGGGCTTGATGTAGCGCAGGATCCGCGTGTAGTGCGTGATCAGAAGGGTGCCGACCTCGCCCGACTCGCGGACCCGGTTGACGCCCTCCGAGACGATGCGCAGCGCGTCGACGTCGAGGCCGGAGTCGGTCTCGTCGAGGATCGCGATCTTCGGCCGGAGGAGCTCCAGCTGGAGGATCTCGTGGCGCTTCTTCTCGCCGCCGGAGAAGCCCTCGTTGACGTTGCGCTCGGCGAAGGCCGGGTCCATGTTGAGCTGCTCCATCGCGGACTTGACCTCCTTCACCCAGGTGCGCAGCTTGGGGGCCTCGCCGCGGATGGCGGTGGCCGAGGTGCGCAGGAAGTTGGAGACCGAGACGCCGGGAACCTCGACCGGGTACTGCATGGCGAGGAAGACGCCGGCGCGGGCGCGCTCGTCGACGGACATCTCCAGGACGTCTTCGCCGTCGAGGGTCACGGTGCCACCGGTGATGGTGTACTTCGGGTGACCGGCCAGCGAGTACGCCAGGGTGGACTTGCCGGAGCCGTTGGGGCCCATGATGGCGTGCGTCTCACCCTGCTTGACCGTGAGGTCGACACCCTTGAGGATCTCGCGGGCGCCGTTCTCGGCCTCGACGGAGACGTGCAGGTCGTGGATTTCAAGCGTTGCCATGGATACCTCAGGACTCCTGGGTGAGGGAGGCGCGTACGTCGACAAGGACGTTGCCCCCTTCGATCTTTACGGGGTAAACGGGTACGGGGCGCGTCGCGGGCAGACCGGACGGCTTTCCGGTGCGCAGGTCGAAGGCCGACCCGTGCAACCAGCACTCGATCATGCAGTCCTCGACCTCGCCCTCCGAGAGCGAGACGTTCGCGTGCGAGCAGATGTCGTTGATCGCGAACACCTCGCCCTCGGTGGAGACGATGGACACCGGCGTGCCGTCGAGTTCCACCCGCTTGGGGGTGTCCGCCTCCAGCTCGCTCAGCGCACAGGCCTTGACGTAATTCATCAGACGGAACCCTGGAGCTCGGTCTCGATCTTGGTGAGCAGGCGCTCCTCGATGTCGTCGACACCGATCTGCTGGACGAGCTCGGCGAAGAAGCCGCGCACGACCAGACGGCGGGCCTCGTCGGCCGGGATGCCGCGGGCCTGGAGGTAGAACAGCTGCTCGTCGTCGAAGCGGCCGGTCGCGGAGGCGTGGCCGGCGCCGACGATCTCGCCGGTCTCGATCTCCAGGTTCGGCACCGAGTCGACCCGCGCGCCGTCCGTGAGGACGAGGTTGCGGTTCATCTCGTAGGTGTCGGTGCCCTCGGCGGTCTTCTCGATGAGCACGTCACCGATCCAGACCGCGTGGGCGTCCTGGCCCTGGAGCGCGCCCTTGTAGACCACGTTCGACTTGCAGTGCGGGGCGCTGTGGTCGACCAGGAGGCGGTGCTCCTGGTGCTGGCCGGCGTCCGTGAAGTACAGGCCGAACAGCTCTGCCTCGCCGCCGGGGCCCGCGTAGGTCACGCGGGGGTGCAGGCGTACGAGGTCGCCGCCGAAGGTGACCACGATCGACTTGAACGTGGCGTCGCGGCCGATCAGCGCGTTGTGCTGGGAGACGTGGACGGCGGTGTCGTCCCAGTCCTGCACCGACACGACGGTCAGCTTCGCGCCGTCGCCGACGAGGAAGTCGACGTTGGCGGCGCGCACGCCGTCACCGGTGTGGTCGATGACGATGACGGCCTCGGCGAAGGCCTGGACGTCGAACACGGTGTGGCCGAAGGTGGTGCCGCCCTCGCCGTGCAGCGAAACGCGCACGGGCTCGGTCAGCACGGCCTCCTTGGGCACGGTGACGACCGTGGCCTTGGCGAAGGACGAGAACGCCTGGGCGGCGACCCGGTCCACGGGAGTGCCGGCCTTGCCGATGCGGGCGTCGCCGCGCTCGACGGATTCGATCCTGACGCCCTCGGGCGCGTCGATCTGTGCCTTCATGGTGCCGTTGGCGACCGCGGTGCCGTCGTGCAGACCCTTGAGGCGGGCGAGCGGGGTGAACCGCCACTCCTCCTCGCGGCCGTGCGGAACGGGGAAGTCGGCCACGTCGAAGGACGGGGGCGCGCTCATCCGGGTGGCGACGGTGGACTCGGCGGCCACCGCGATCGCGCCGGCGGTGGTGGAACCGGCCGGAATGTTCTGAGCCTCAGCCATGGCTGTCTTCGTGCTCTCTTTCCTACGTCAAAGAATGTCTGCGGGCGGTCGGGCGGTCGGGACTATCCGACCGACCCCTCCATCTGCAGCTCGATCAGCCGGTTCAGCTCCAGCGCGTACTCCATCGGCAGCTCGCGCGCGATCGGCTCGACGAAGCCGCGCACGATCATGGCCATGGCCTCGAACTCGGTCAGACCGCGGCTCATCAGGTAGAAGAGCTGGTCGTCGGAGACCTTGGAGACGGTCGCCTCGTGGCCCATCGACACGTCGTCCTCGCGGACGTCCACGTACGGGTACGTGTCCGAGCGGGAGATGGTGTCGACCAGGAGCGCGTCGCAGAGCACGTTCGACTTCGAGCCGTGGGCGCCCTCGCCGATCTCCACGAGACCTCGGTAGGAGGTACGGCCACCGCCGCGCGCCACCGACTTGGAGACGATGTTGGAGGAGGTGTACGGCGCCATGTGGACCATCTTGGAGCCGGCGTCCTGGTGCTGGCCCTCGCCCGCGAAGGCGATGGACAGGGTCTCGCCCTTGGCGTGCTCGCCCATCAGGTAGACCGCCGGGTACTTCATGGTGACCTTGGAACCGATGTTGCCGTCGATCCACTCCATGGTCGCGCCCTCGTACGCCACGGCGCGCTTGGTGACCAGGTTGTAGACGTTGTTCGACCAGTTCTGGATCGTCGTGTAGCGGCAGCGGCCGCCCTTCTTCACGATGATCTCGACCACGGCGCTGTGCAGCGAGTCCGAGGAGTAGATCGGGGCGGTGCAGCCCTCGACGTAGTGGACGTAGGCGTCCTCGTCGACGATGATCAGCGTCCGCTCGAACTGGCCCATGTTCTCCGTGTTGATACGGAAGTAGGCCTGGAGCGGAATGTCGACCTTCACGCCCTTGGGGACGTAGATGAAGGAGCCGCCGGACCACACCGCGGTGTTCAGCGACGCGAACTTGTTGTCGCCGACCGGGATGACCGTGCCGAAGTACTCCTGGAAGAGCTCCGGGTGCTCCTTGAGCGCGGTGTCCGTGTCGAGGAAGATGACGCCCTGCTCCTCCAGGTCCTCGCGGATCTGGTGGTAGACGACCTCGGACTCGTACTGGGCCGCGACACCGGCGACGAGGCGCTGCTTCTCCGCCTCGGGGATGCCGAGCTTGTCGTACGTGTTCTTGATGTCCTCGGGCAGGTCCTCCCACGAAGCGGCCTGCTTCTCGGTGGAACGCACGAAGTACTTGATGTTGTCGAAGTCGATGCCCGAGAGGTCGGAACCCCAGTTGGGCATGGGCTTCTTGCCGAACAGCTTGAGGCCCTTGAGGCGGAGGTTCAGCATCCACTCCGGCTCGGACTTCTTCGACGAGATGTCTCGGACGACGTCCTCGGACAGGCCCCGCTTGGCAGCGGCGCCGGCCGCGTCGGAGTCGGCCCAGCCGTATTCGTAGGTGCCCAGGCCATCGAGCTCAGGGTGAGCAGTCTCCGTGGTCATGCGGGGTTCCTCCCGGCCGTACTTGAAGATACTGATGTGTCGGTCTGTGTGGCGCTTCGCGGAATGAACGTCGTGCACACCCCGTCGCCGTGGGCGATCGTGGCGAGGCGCTGCACATGCGTCCCGAGCAGGCGGGAGAAGACCTCGGTCTCCGCCTCGCAGAGCTGCGGGAACTGCTCGGCGACGTGTGCTACCGGGCAGTGGTGCTGACAGAGCTGTTCACCGCTGTGCGGACCGGGAGCGCTCTTCGCCGTAGCAGCGTACCCGTCCCCGGTCAACGCCTTGGCAAGGGCCTCGGCGCGGTCCGCGGGGGCGGCGGCCTCGACGGATTCCCGGTAGGGCTCCGCCTGCGCCTCCATCCGCGCCTTGGCGAAGGCGGCGACGGCCGCCTCCCCCTGCTCCCCGCCGCCGGCGGCCCGCGCGATCCAGCGCAGGGCGTCCGCGGCGAGCGTGTCGTAGGACTGGTCGAAGGCGTCGCGGCCGCAGTCGGTGAGCGCGAAGACCTTGGCGGGCCGCCCCCGCGTGCGCGCACCGTACACACGCTGCTCACGGGGTTCGACCACGTCGTCGGCGACGAGCGTGTCGAGGTGGCGGCGCACGGCGGCCTGAGTGAGGCCCAGACGCTGCGCGAGGTCGGCGACGGTGGACGGACCGTGGTCCAGGATGGAGCGCGCGACCCGGTTGCGGGTTGACCGCTCCCCGGTCACGAGTTCCCCCTGAGGGGTCTCGATCATCCGTTCGCCGTATTTCACAACGCCATTGTTGCGTAATTAACCGAGCGGCGACAAGCCGTGATGGACGCCACCCCTGGTGGCTTCCATCACTAAGGGTTACCTAATTTGTCTACGGAGAGTTAATCGGACCCCGTGATTCCACGCTCTCGGTGAGCACCGCCGGTGAACCAGTAAACGGCTCCCACCAGCAAGCCCCCGCCCACGATGTTCCCGGGAACGGTGAACATCAGGTTCCGGAAAAGGTCACCGAAACCGACTGGGCCATCCAGGATCGCCAGGCTGAAAAGAGCCATGTTCGCGACACAGTGTTCGAATCCGACGGCCACGAAAACGGCCACGGGCAGCCACAGGACGAAAATTTTCGCCGCGTCACCCCGGGCCCGGGTGAACATCCAGATCGCCAGGCAGACGAGCATGTTGCACAGCACCGCCCGCCAGAAGAGCTGACCGCCGCCGAGCTCCGTCTTCGCGTGGACCATCTCGGTCAGCATCGCCCGCGCGGCCGGCGAGGAGGTCACCCCGGAGGCGTGCACCATCGCCCCGAACACGAAGGCGCCGACCAGGTTCCCCGCCAGGGACAGCCCCCAGGACGCGAACAGGTCCCGCGGCCCGGTCCGCCCGGACAGCGCCCCGACCAGCATCACCATCACGTTGCTGGTGAAGAGCTGGGCCCCGGCGAACATGACGATGGTCAGCGCCACCGGGAAGACCGCGCCCTCCAGCAGTTTCACCGCCGCCGAGCCCTTGGCCACGAACGGCGAGATCGCCACGAGCAGCAGCACCTCACCGATGCCGATGTACGCGCCCGCCAGCATCGCCGAAACGAAGTACCGCGGCGGATGCCCCAGGTCGTGGGCCTTGTGCGCGGCCTGCCCGGAAGTGGCTTCGACGTTCTGAGCGATGCTGTTCACCACTCAACGCTAGGGCGGCCGCCCGCCCCCGAGCTCCCGAAAAGGTCACCGACCGGCGGGCCCCCGACCCCGCCACCCCCAGGACCAAGGACCCCTCCCCCCGCTCCGTAGACTCGACCCCCATGAGCAACGACCCCGCCGTGGAGATCCGCGGACTGGTGAAGCGGTACGGCCCCAAAACAGCGGTGGACGGCCTGGACCTCACCGTCCCCGGCGCCTCGGTCACCGCGGTCCTCGGTCCCAACGGCGCGGGCAAGACGACGACGGTGGAGACCTGCGAGGGCTACGTCCGACCCGACGCGGGCACCGTCCGCGTCCTCGGCCTCGACCCCGTCACCCGCGCCGAGGCCCTGCGCCCCCGGATCGGCGTCATGCTCCAGTCCGGCGGGGTCTACTCCGGCGCCCACGCCGTCGAGATGCTCCGCCACATGTCCCGGCTGTACGCGCACCCCCTCGACGTCGACGTCCTGGTGGAACGCCTCGGCCTCGGCGGCTGCGGCCGCACCCCCTACCGGCGCCTCTCCGGCGGCCAGCAGCAGCGCCTCGCGCTCGCGATGGCCGTGGTGGGCCGCCCCGAGCTGGTCTTCCTGGACGAGCCGACCGCCGGCCTCGACCCCCAGGCCCGCCGCGCGACCTGGGAACTCGTACGGGAACTGCGGGCCGACGGGGTCACCGTCGTGCTCACCACCCACCACATGGACGAGGCCGAGCAGCTGGCCGACGAGGTCGCCATCGTGGACGCGGGACGGGTCATCGCCCACGGCAGCCCCGAAGAGCTGTGCCGCGGCGGCGCCGAGAACACCCTGCGCTTCACCGGCCGCCCCTCCCTCGACCTCGCCTCGCTGCTCAAGGCCCTGCCCGACGGTACCCAGGCCGCCGAGCTGACGGCCGGTTCCTACCGGGTCACCGGCGACGTGGACCCCCAGCTGCTGGCCACCGTCGCCTCCTGGTGCGCCCAGCACGGGGTGATGCCGAGCAGCCTCTCCGTGGAGCGGCACACCCTCGAAGACGTCTTTCTGGAACTGACCGGCAAGGAGCTGCGTTCATGAGCGTCGGTACGTTCACCCCCCGGCCGGGGGCCGCGCCGGTGTCCCGGATGATCCTGGCGCAGACCGCGCTGGAGACCCGGATGCTGCTGCGCAACGGCGAACAGCTGCTGCTCACCGTGATCATCCCGGCGCTGCTGCTGACCCTCTTCTCCTCCGTGGACATCATCACCGTGCCCGTTCGAGCGGGCGGCGCCGAGAAGTCCGTCGACTTCCTGGCCCCCGGCATCCTCGCCCTCGCCGTGATGTCCACCGCCTTCACCGGCCAGGCCATCGCCACCGGCTTCGACCGGCGCTACGGGATCCTCAAGCGGCTCGGCGCCTCCCCGCTGCCGCGCTGGGCCCTGATGGCCGCCAAGACCCTGTCGGTGCTGGTCACCGAGGTGCTCCAGATCGCGCTGCTGACCGTGATCGCCTTCGCCCTGGGCTGGTCCCCGCACGGCAACCCGCTCGCGGTGGCCGCCCTGGTCCTGCTGGGCACGGCCGCCTTCTCGGGCCTCGGACTGCTGATGGCCGGCACCCTCAAGGCCGAGGCGACGCTGGCCGCCGCGAACCTGGTGTTCCTGCTGCTGCTCGTCGGCGGCGGTGTGATCGTCCCGCTCGACAAGTTCCCCGAAGCCGTCCAGTCCGTCCTCGGGCTGCTGCCCATCTCCGCGCTGTCCGACGGGCTGCGCGAGGTGCTCCAGCACGGGGCCGCGCCGCCTTGGACCGACACCGCCGTGCTGGCCGGCTGGGCGGTGCTCGGCCTCGGCGCGGCGGCCCGCACCTTCCGCTGGGAGTGAATCCCTTCCCCTGAGCGTTGGCCTGGCGGGAGGATGAGCGCCTCCACACATCAGCGACGCACGAGCAGGATGCCGGGGGCGGGCATGGCGCAGCGGGAAGCCGTTCTGCGGCTGGACGAGCAGTGGGCGCGGATCCGGTCGGGGGCCGCTCAGGCGGACCCCGCCGAGAGCGAGCGGCTGCTCGGCGAACTCATCGGCGCGCTCCGCGAGCCCGCCCGGGCCGACGCCGAATGCGCCGCCCGGCTCGGGCTGCGCCTCGGCGACCTCGCGGCGCGCCGCTTCGCGGCCGGCGACCGGGCCGGGGCCCTGGCCGCCATCGAGGAGGGGCTGCACCACGGGCAGCAGGCGGCCGGCCACGCGCCCGAGTACGCCCGGTGGTACGCCCGGGGCCTGATCAACCAGGGCGTATGGCTGGCCTGGCCGCTCAGCGACGCGGACCGCCTGCCGCGCCACCCGCTCGGCACGGGCTCCGAGAACGGCCCCAACGCGATGGAACGGGCCGCCGGCGAACGCGCCCGCGACCTGACCCGGGCCGCCGTCGAGGTGTGGGCCGGCCTCGACCAGCACGACCCGGTCAACCGTCGGGGGCTGGCCCAGGCCAAGGTCTTCCTCGGCGACCGGCTCGCGGAGCTGGGCTTCGCCGCGGACGCGGTCGCCTGGGCGGTGGACGCCGAGGCCGGGTTCCGCGCCCTGCTGCTCGCCGCGCCCGGCCCGGAGGAGGCGCAGGAGGCCGAGGAGGCCTTGGACCACGTCGGGCGGCAACTGGAACTGCGGCTGCGCTTCCTCGCCTTCGACTCCCTCGCCGGTCTGCGCGCCGACGGGCTGCTGCCCGAACGGCTGTTGCCGCAGGCCGTGGTGGCCGCCCGGATCCAGGGCGTGCCCGCTCCCGAGATCGCCGCCCGGTTGGGGCTGGAGGCCGACCAGGTCTCCACGATGCTGGAGGTCACGCCCTGGCGGGCCGTGTGGCGCGTCGACGTGCGCGGCGCCGACGGACTGTGGAACGTACAGGGACATCCCTGGCATGACGGGGCAGACGTGCGGAATCGGACTGCGCAGGACGTGGCGTCCGAACTCGTCCGGGGTTTCCGGGAGTCGCCGGACTACCCCGGCGACGGCGCCCTTTGGTGCGTGCGCGTGTGGTGGCACGCCGAGGGCGACCCGGCCGGCGCCCGGTTCCGCCTGGTCATCGGCCCGGACGCGGCGGCACCCACCCCCTCGTGAAACTTTGCACAAGGCGCCGCCTACGATAGGTGCGTGTTCAATCCCTTCGCCTACCTCGCCGCCCGCTGGACCCCCTCACCCCGGATCGTCCAGCGAGCCGCACTCGCCGCCCTCGTCATGACCGTCGTCATCGTCATCACCGGCGGGGCGGTGCGGCTGACCGGATCCGGTCTCGGCTGCGACACCTGGCCCAAGTGCACCGACGACAGCCTGATCACCACTCAGGCCCAGGGCATCCACGGCGCCATCGAGTTCGGCAACCGGATGCTGACCTACGTGGTCAGCGCCGCCGTCGGCTGGTGCATCCTGGCCGCCCGGTGCGCCAAGCCGTGGCGCCGGTCGCTGACCAAGCTCGGCTGGGCCCAGTTCTGGGTCGTGTGCGGCAACGCCGTGCTCGGCGGGATCACCGTCCACACCAAGCTCAACCCGTGGAGCGTGGCCGGGCACTTCCTGCTCGCCACCGCGCTGATCACCGTGACCACGCTCACCTGGCAGCGCGCCCGCGAGGGCGACGGCGCACCCAAGCCGCGGGTTCCCGCTCCGGTGCGCAAGCTCTCCTGGGCGCTGGTCGCCACCACGTTCGTCCTGATCGCCGCGGGCACCGTGGTGACCGGCTCCGGTCCCCACGCCGGCGACAGCAGCGAAGTCCCGCGCATGCCGTTCGACTGGGCGACCACCGCCCACGTCCACGCCATCGCCGCCTGGCTGGTCTGCGCGCTCGCCGTCGCGATGTGGCTGGTGCTGCGCGTCGTGGACGCCCCCACCGACACCCGGGCCCGGGCCCGCGACCTACTGGTCGTGCTCCTCGCCCAGGGCGCCATCGGCTACGTGCAGTTCTTCACCGAGCTGCCCGAGGTGCTCGTCGCCGCCCACATGTTCGGCTCCTGCCTCGTGTGGATCGCGGTACTGCGCGTGGCCCTCTCCCTGCGCGAGCGCCCCGCCGTCCACACGGAGGTCCCCGCGCAGGGCGACCCGCAGCTCTCGACCGTCTGACGGCTCCCGACGGGGCGGGCGGGGCGGCTCAGCCCCGCTCGTCCAACCGGTAGACCCGCCGGGCGTTGCCCGCCGCGAGCAGGGCCGCGACCCGGTCCGCGTCCCGCCTCGACCAGGACCCGTCGGCGGCCCAGCCGCCCAGGACCCGGCCCAGCGCCTCGCGGAACACCAGGGCGCCGACCGCGTGCAGCTCGGGAAGCGCTCGCCCCCCGCTGGAGAACAGCAGCTTCCCGAACGGCGCGAGCTCCAGCAGCTCCGCCAGCACGGCGGCCGCCCGGGCCCCCGTACGCGCCGGGTCCGGGCCGAGGTCGGCGTACACGTGCGGGTGGGCCGCCGCGAGCCGGGCCGCCTGCCGGTGGTGCGGGTAGGTGCCGAGCAGCACCAGCCGCGCACCCCGTCCCGCGGTCGCCCGTACGAACCCGGCCAGCGGTTCCGGAGAGGCCCCACCGGCGTGCAGTTGGAGCGGCAGCCCCGAAGCCACCGCGCTCCACAACAGGTGCCGCAGCAGGACGGGGTCCCGTACGGCGCCGCCCCTGCCCCGGCCGGCGAGCCACCGCCCGGCCGCCCCGCGCACCTCACCGGGGCCCGGCGGCTCGGCCTCGACGGCGGCCGCGACCGCGGCGGCCCCGCAGCCGAAGGCGACGGCGCCCGAGGCGGCGTGGTGGACGGCCCCGGACAGGTTGGCCAGGAAGGCCGCCACGGTCCCCGAGGTGTCGGCGGCCTGCTCGGCCAGTAACTCCAGCCGCACCACCTCGTAGGTCGGCGCGTCCCCCGCCAGGGCCAGCTCCTTGGGGTCGGTGAGGTCCCCCGGCAGCCCCGTGTCCACGAGGTACGCCCCGACCCCCGCCCCGCGCAGCAGCCTGCGCCCGGCCTCGGCGACGCCCAGCTCCCGGCGACGCGCCAGGTAGCGGGCGGGCGCGCAGTGCGGTTCGAGCCCCAGCAGCGGCGGACACCAGCGGCGCACCGCGAAGCCCGTCTGGGTGTCGAAGAGGGTGGTGCCCGCAGCCGGCGGACCGGCCGACGGGACCAGAGCGGCCTCGAAGGTGCCGAGGCCCAGCTCCGTACGGAGCACTCCGTGGCAGTACTGGTCCACCAAGGGCGGCGTTTCGATCATCCGGGCATCCCGTTGCGGACGTGAGGAAGCGGCTTCCACACGTCCTAACGGGTGAGTGGGGCATGAGGTGTTGCCCGGGGCGCATTTTCGCGGTGCGCCGCCGCGCCGGTCAGGCCTTCGGGTTGGCGGGGCCGCCGAGCTGGAGGCCCGCCATGCGGGACCACTCGTACGGGCCCGTCCGCACCCGGGCGGCCAGCTCCCCGTCGAACTCGTCCAGGAAGGTCAGGCCGGACTTCTGCGCCGCCAGCCGGGCCACCTCGTACGTCGGGGCGACGAGGTCGCCCCAGCCGCCGTCGGTGCCCACGAGGACGATCCGGGTGCCGGCCTGGCCGATGTGCGCGAGCTGGCCCTCGGCGCCGCCGTGCTCCTTGGCGAACGCGCCGATCTGTCGGGCCAGCTTCGCCGCCGTACGGTCCTGCTTCTTGTCTGCGGTGTCTGCCATGTACGGCATGCTACCGGCGGGTAATGAGCGGAGGAAGCATCAGCTGAGGAAGGGATCCACGGCCACGGCGACGAAGAGGAGCGAGACGTAGGTGATCGACCAGTGGAACAGCCGCATCTCCTTCAGCTTCGCGCCCGTCAGCCCGGACTTGGCCCGGGCGTGCAGCGCGTGCGCCTCCCACAGCCACCAGCCGCCGGCCAGCAGCGCGACCGTCGTGTAGAACCATCCGGTGTACCCCAGCGGGGTCAGCAGGAGCGAGACGCCCACCATGACCCAGCTGTAGAGGACGATCTGGCGGGCGACGACCCGGTTGCCGGCCACGACCGGCAGCATCGGCACGCCGACCCGGGCGTAGTCGTCCTTCACCTTCATCGACAGCGGCCAGTAGTGCGGCGGCGTCCAGAAGAAGATGACGAGGAAGAGGATGATCGCGGCCCAGGAGACCTCGTTCTTCACCGCCGACCAGCCGATGAGCACCGGCATGCAGCCGGCGATCCCGCCCCAGACGATGTTCTGCGAGGTGCGCCGCTTCAACAGCATCGTGTAGACGACGACGTAGAAGAGGAGCGCGCCCAGCGCGAGGGCGGCCGACAGCCAGTTGATGAGGAGACCGAAGAACAGGGTGGAGATCACCCCGAGGGAGATGCCGAAGACCAGGCACTCCCGCGGGCTCACCATGCCGGTCACCAGCGGCCGCTGCGACGTGCGGTCCATCAGCGCGTCGATGTCGCGGTCGATGTACATGTTCAGCGCGTTCGCGCCGCCCGCGGACAGATAACCGCCGAAGCAGGTCGCGAGGACCAGCCACAGCGACGGCACGCCCTGTTCCGCGAGGAACATGACCGGCACCGTCGTAATGAGCAGCAGCTCGATGATCCGCGGCTTCGTCAGTGCCACGAATGCCATGGCCCGGGCCCCGAACGGCCGGTGACCGGGGCTCGTCCCGAGCACCCCCGCTGGACGGGATTCGACGGCCGTCACGCACACCCCTGAGAGAGAATCCAGCAAGCTCCGACTCGGCCCCTCCATGACATGAAGGTCCGGTAAAGGCTTGCGCGTACCACGCCACTCTAGACGTTGCTCTTGCGTCGCCCTGCGCGGGGGTCGCCTCGTGTTGAGCCGATCGGACCGGGGTAGGCGCGAACCCAGGTGAACAGCGGACGCCGACCCGGCGACGCACTACCGGCACTCGAATAGCCGCACGCCCTGGCGGGGGTAGGCTCGGAATCGCGCCGGTGGCACCGTTCGTCACCGGGAAAACAACATGTGGAGAGGAGCCCTGACCAACGGTGAGCACCAAGCCGACCACCACAGAGCTCGAGTGGACCGAACTGGACCAGCGGGCCGTCGACACCGCCCGCATCCTGGCCGCCGACGCGGTCCAGAAGGTCGGGAACGGCCACCCCGGTACCGCGATGAGCCTGGCTCCCGCCGCGTACACCCTGTTCCAGAAGGTCATGCGGCACGACCCTGCTGACCCCCAGTGGGTCGGTCGTGACCGCTTCGTGCTCTCCGCGGGGCACTCGTCCCTGACCCTCTACACCCAGCTCTACCTCGGTGGCTTCGGCCTGGAGCTGGACGACCTCAAGGCGTTCCGCACCTGGGGTTCCAAGACCCCCGGTCACCCGGAGTACGGCCACACCGCCGCCGTCGAGACCACCACCGGTCCGCTGGGCCAGGGCATCGCGAACGCGGTGGGCATGGCCATGGCCGCCCGCTACGAGCGCGGTCTGTTCGACCCGGAAGCCGCGGCGGGCACCTCTCCGTTCGACCACATGATCTACGCGATCGCGGGTGACGGCTGCCTCCAGGAGGGCATCTCCCACGAGGCGTCGGCCCTGGCCGGACACCAGAAGCTCGGCAACCTGGTCCTGCTCTGGGACGACAACCACATCTCCATCGAGGGCGACACGGAGACGGCCGTCTCCGAGGACACCCTCAAGCGGTACGAGGCCTACGGCTGGCACGTCCAGCGCGTCGCCGCGCTGGAGAACGGCGACCTCGACCCGAAGGCGCTGTACGCCGCCTTCGAGGCCGCCAAGGCCGAGAAGGACCGCCCCTCCTTCATCGCCGCCCGCTCGATCATCGCCTGGCCGGCCCCGCACGCCCAGGGCACCGAGGCCGCCCACGGCTCGGCGCTCGGCAACGACGAGGTCGCCGCGACCAAGCGCGTGCTCGGCTTCGACCCGGAGCAGACCTTCGAGGTCTCCGACGAGGTCATCGCCCACACCCGCGCCCTCGGCGAGCGGGGCCGTGAGGCCCGCGCCGCCTGGGAGAAGGACTTCTCCGCCTGGCGCACCGCCAACCCGGAGCGCGCCGCGTCCTTCGACCGCATCGAGGCCAACGAGCTGCCCGCGGGCTGGGAGGACAAGCTCCCCGTCTTCGAGCCCGGCAAGGGCGTCGCCACCCGCGCCGCCTCCGGCAAGGTCCTCGAAGCGCTCGGCGCGGTCATCCCGGAGCTGTGGGGCGGTTCGGCCGACCTGGCCGGCTCCAACAACACCACCATCGACAAGAACTCCTCGTTCCTGCCGGTGGGCAACCCGCTGCCGGAGGCCGACCCGTACGGCCGCACCATCCACTTCGGCATCCGCGAGCACGCCATGGCCGCGTCCATGAACGGCATCGCCCTGCACGGCCACACCCGCATCTACGGCGGCACCTTCCTGGTGTTCTCCGACTACATGCGCAACGCCGTCCGACTGTCCGCGCTGATGCACCTGCCGGTCACGTACGTGTGGACGCACGACTCCATCGGCCTCGGCGAGGACGGTCCGACCCACCAGCCGGTCGAGCACGTCGCCGCGCTGCGCGCCATCCCGGGTCTGAACGTGGTCCGCCCGGCCGACGCGAACGAGACCGCCATCGCCTGGCGCGAGATCCTGCGGCGTCACACCAAGGTGTACGGCAAGGGCGCCCCGCACGGCCTGGCCCTCACCCGCCAGGGTGTACCCACCTACCCGGCGAACGAGGACGCGGCCAAGGGCGGCTACGTCCTGTTCGAGGCCGAGGGCGGCCCCGCGCAGGTGCTCCTGATCGGCACCGGCTCCGAGGTCCAGCTCGCCGTCGCCGCGCGCGAGGCGCTGCAGGCCGAGGGCGTCCCGACCCGCGTCGTCTCGATGCCGTCCGTCGAGTGGTTCGAGGAGCAGGACCAGGAGTACAAGGACAGCGTCCTGCCCCCGTCCGTCAAGGCGCGAGTCGCAGTCGAGGCCGGCATCGGCCTGACCTGGCACCGTTACGTCGGCGACGCGGGCCGGATCGTGTCGCTGGAGCACTTCGGTGCCTCGGCCGACGGCGCCGTGCTGTACCGCGAGTTCGGCCTGACCGCCGAGGCCGTGACCGCAGCCGCCCAGGCCTCCCTCAACGCCGCTGACGCGCGCTGAACCGGTACAAGAACCAGTAGGAGATGCAATTCCCATGACAGACGCACTCAAGCGCCTCTCCGACGAGGGCGTGGCGATCTGGCTGGACGACCTGTCCCGCAAGCGCATCACGTCCGGCAACCTCGCCGAGCTGATCGACCAGCAGCACGTGGTCGGTGTCACCACCAACCCGTCGATCTTCCAGAAGGCCATCAGCAGCGGTGACGGCTACGAGCAGCAGCTCGCGGACCTCGCCGCCCGCAAGGTCACCGTCGACGAGGCCATCCGCATGATCACGACGGTGGACGTCCGCGACGCCGCCGACATCCTGCGGCCCGTCTACGACCGGACCGAGGGCCAGGACGGCCGCGTGTCGATCGAGGTCGACCCGCGCCTGGCGCACAACACCACGGCGACCATCGCCGAGGCCAAGCAGCTCGCCTGGCTGGTGGACCGCCCGAACACCCTGATCAAGATCCCGGCGACCGAGGCCGGCCTGCCGGCGATCACCGAGGTCATCGGCAAGGGCATCAGCGTCAACGTGACGCTGATCTTCTCGCTGGAGCGCTACCGCGCCGTGATGGACGCCTACCTGGCGGGCCTGGAGAAGGCGAAGGCCGCGGGCCTGGACCTCTCCAAGATCCACTCGGTCGCGTCGTTCTTCGTGTCCCGCGTGGACAGCGAGATCGACAAGCGTCTGGACGGCATCGGCACCGACGAGGCCAAGGCCCTGAAGGGCAAGGCGGCCCTCGCCAACGCCCGTCTGGCCTACGAGGCCTTCGAGGAGGTGTTCGGCGGCGAGCGCTGGGCGGCCCTGGACAAGGCGCAGGCCAACAAGCAGCGTCCGCTGTGGGCCTCGACCGGCGTCAAGGACCCGGCCTACAAGGACACCCTGTACGTGGTGGACCTGGTCGCGCCCGGCACCGTGAACACCATGCCCGAGGGCACCCTGGAGGCCACCGCCGACCACGGCGAGGTCTCCGGCGACACCATCCGCGGCACCTACGAGCAGTCCCGCGCCGAGCTCGACGCGGTCGCGAAGCTCGGCATCTCGTACGACGATGTGGTGCAGCTGCTCGAGGACGAGGGCGTCGAGAAGTTCGAGGCGTCGTGGAACGACCTGCTGAAGTCGACCGAGGCGGAGCTCAAGCGCCTCGCCCCCACGGAGGACTGAGTCTTTTGTCGGTAAACGGAGCGAACCCGCTTCGTGACGCACAGGACCGGCGGCTCCCGCGCATCGCGGGGCCGTCCGGCCTGGTCATTTTCGGCGTTACGGGTGACCTGTCGCGCAAGAAGCTCATGCCGGCCGTCTACGACCTCGCGAACCGCGGCCTGCTGCCGCCGGGCTTCTCGCTGATCGGGTTCGCCCGCCGCGAGTGGCAGGACGAGGACTTCGCCCAGGAGGTGCACGACGCGGTCAAGGAGCACTCGCGCACCCCCTTCCGCGAGGAGGTCTGGCAGCAGCTGGTGCAGGGCTGCCGGTTCGTCCAGGGCGACTTCGACGACGACGCGGCCTTCGAGACCCTCAAGGCGACCATCGAGGAACTGGACAAGGCCCAGGGGACGGGCGGCAACTTCGCCTTCTACCTCTCGGTGCCCCCGAAGTTCTTCCCCAAGGTCGTCCAGCAGCTCAAGGACCACGGTCTGGCGCAGAAGGAGGGTTCCTGGCGGCGCGCCGTCATCGAGAAGCCCTTCGGCCACGACCTGAAGAGCGCGGAAGAGCTCAACAAGGTCGTTCACGAGGTCTTCCCCCGTGACGAGGTCTTCCGGATCGACCACTACCTCGGCAAGGAGACCGTCCAGAACATCCTGGCGCTCCGCTTCGCCAACACGATGTTCGAGCCGATCTGGAACCGGTCGTACGTCGACCACGTGCAGATCACGATGGCCGAGGACATCGGCATCGGCGGCCGGGCCGGTTACTACGACGGCATCGGCGCGGCTCGCGACGTCATCCAGAACCACCTGCTGCAGCTGCTGGCGCTCACCGCGATGGAGGAGCCCGGCTCCTTCCACCCGAAGGCGCTGGTGGCCGAGAAGCTCAAGGTGCTGACCGCCGTGGAGCTGCCCGAGGACCTGGGCAAGCACACCGTGCGCGGCCAGTACTCGGGAGCCTGGCAGGGCGGCGAGAAGGTCGTCGGGTACCTCGAAGAGGACGGCATCGACCCCAAGTCGAAGACCGACACCTACGCGGCCATCCGCCTGGAGATCAACAACCGCCGCTGGGCCGGCGTCCCGTTCTACCTGCGGACGGGCAAGCGCCTGGGCCGTCGGGTGACGGAGATCGCCGTCGTCTTCAAGCGGGCCCCCTACCTGCCGTTCGAGTCGGGCGCGACCGAGGAGCTGGGGCAGAACGCCCTGGTCATCCGGGTCCAGCCGGACGAGGGCGTGACCGTCCGCTTCGGCTCCAAGGTGCCCGGCACCTCGATGGAGGTCCGGGACGTCACGATGGACTTCGCCTACGGCGAGTCCTTCACCGAATCCAGCCCCGAGGCGTACGAGCGGCTGATCCTCGATGTCCTGCTGGGTGACGCGAACCTCTTCCCGCGCCACCAGGAGGTCGAGCTGTCCTGGAACATCCTCGACCCGATCGAGGAGTACTGGGACAAGCACGGCAAGCCCGCCCAGTACCCGGCGGGTACCTGGGGGCCGGTCGAGGCGGACGAGATGCTCGCACGAGACGGACGGAGCTGGCGCCGGCCATGAAGATCGACCTCACGGAGACCACCTCCAGCAGGATCAACGCCGCGTTGGTGCAGGCACGCCGGGACATCGGCACGCCGGCCATCGGCATGGTCCTCACGCTGGTGATCGTGACCGACGAGGAGAACGCGTACGACGCGCTCAAGTCGGCGAACGACGCTTCCCACGAACACCCCTCGCGGATCATCGTCGTCGTCAAGCGGGTCAGCCGCTCGCCGCGCAGCCGCCGCGAAGCCCGTCTCGACGCGGAGATCCGCGTCGGTGCGGACTCCGGCACCGGCGAAACGGTTGTGCTCCGCCTGCACGGTGAACTGGTCGACCACGCCCAGTCGGTGGTTCTCCCGCTCCTGCTGCCCGACGCCCCCGTGGTCGTCTGGTGGCCGGAGGGTGCTCCGGCCGACCTGGCGGGCGATCCGCTGGGCGCGCTGGGGCAGCGCCGGATCACGGACACGTACTCGTGCGAGGACCCCATCGGGGCCCTCGGCGGCCGGGCGGCGGCCTACGCCCCCGGCGACACGGACCTGTCCTGGACCCGGATCACGCCGTGGCGCTCGATGCTGGCCGCCGCGCTGGACCAGCATCCGGACGTGGCGGTCGTCTCGGCGGTCGTCGAGGGCGAGGACGACAACCCGAGCTGCGAGCTGCTGGCGATGTGGATGGCGGACCGCCTCGGCGTACCCGTCAACCGCACCCTGTCGGGCGGCCCGGGGCTGACCGCCGTACGCATGGAGACCAAGGACGGCGTGATCGTCCTGGACCGCGCGGACGGCGCCCTGGCCACGCTGTGCATTCCGGGACAGCCCGACCGCGCGGTGGCGCTCAAGCGCCGCGACACGGCCGAGCTGCTGGCGGAGGAACTGCGCCGGCTCGACCCGGACAACACCTACGAGGCCTCGCTGAAGTTCGGCGTGGCCCGGCTGGAGGCCTCCGCCGCGGCGGCGACCGGGGGCAAGGCGCCGGCGAAGCCGGCCGGGACGAAGCCGGCCGCGACCAAGGCAGCCGACCGGGCGGAGCCCGCGGCGGACGCCCCGGCCGACGCCCCGGCCCCGAAGCCGGCCGCCAAGCCGGCCAAGAAGGCCGGCGCCAAGTAGCAGCTGTACGGGGCCCTTTCCCTCCGGGGTAAGGGCCCCGCCCAGTGCCACCCCGCACCACCCGCACCACCCGCACCCCGGAACTACCAATAAGGCGGCAGCACATGGGTATGACGACTCCCCAGGTCGTCGTCCACCGGGACAAGGAGCTGATGGCCCAGGCCGCGGCGGCCCGGCTCATCACGAAGATCGTGGACGCGCAGGCGGCCCGCGGCAGCGCCTCCGTGGTCCTGACGGGCGGCCGCAACGGCAACGGCCTGCTCGCGGCCCTCGCCGCCGCACCCGCCCGGGACGCGATCGACTGGGCCCGCGTCGACCTGTGGTGGGGCGACGAGCGGTACCTCCCCGAGGGCGACCCCGAGCGCAACCACACCCAGGCCCGCGAGGCCCTCCTGGACTCCGTCCCGGTGGACCCGGCCCGCGTGTACGCGATGCCCGCCTCCGACGGCCCGTACGGCGCCGACGTGGACGCGGCGGCGGCGGCCTACGCCGCCCTGCTGGCGAAGGCGGCGGGCCCCGAGGACCACGGCCCGGTCCCCCGCTTCGACGTACTGATGCTGGGCGTCGGCCCCGACACCCACGTGGCGTCCCTGTTCCCCGAGCACCCCGCGACCCGCGAGACCGAGCGTACGGTCGTCGGTGTGCACGGCGCCCCGAAGCCGCCCCCCACCCGGGTCTCCCTCACCTTCCCGGCCATCCGGGCGGCCCGCGAGGTCTGGCTGTTGGCGGCCGGCGAGGACAAGGCCGGCGCGGTCGCCCTCGCCCTCGGCGGGGCGGGCGGCGTCCAGGCCCCGGCGGCCGCCGCAGTCGGCCGCAGCCGCACCCTGTGGCTGCTGGACCGCGCGGCCGCGGCCGGGCTGCCGTCCGGCATGTACCCGCCGGCCTCCGCCTGACCGCTCCCCGTACGTACGCACGAAGGGCCCGTCCCCCGCGACCACACGGCTGCGGGGGACGGGCCCTTCGTCCGCGGGTCAGGCGCGGCCGCGCAGCTCGCGGTAGGCGGCCACCAGGGTCCGGGTCGACGGGTCCATGGACTCGGTGCCCGTGCCCTCCGTCAGGGCCGGCTCCACGCGCTTGGCGAGGACCTTGCCGAGTTCGACGCCCCACTGGTCGAAGGAGTCGATGTTCCACACCGCGCCCTGGACGAACACCTTGTGCTCGTAGAGCGCGATCAGCTGGCCCAGGACCGAAGGGGTCAGCTCGGTGGCGAGGATCGTCGTCGTCGGATGGTTGCCCCGGAACGTCTTGTGCGGGACGAGCTCCTCGGCGACGCCCTCCGCCCGTACCTCCTCGGCGGTCTTGCCGAAGGCCAGGGCCTGGGTCTGCGCGAAGAAGTTCGCCATCAGCAGGTCGTGCTGGGCCGACAGGGTCGGCGGCAGCTCGGCCACGGGCCGGGCGAATCCGATGAAGTCGGCGGGGATCAGCTTCGTCCCCTGGTGGATCAACTGGTAGTACGCGTGCTGCCCGTTGGTGCCGGGCGTGCCCCACACCACCGGCCCGGTCTGCCAGTCCACCCGGTTGCCGTCCCGGTCGACGGACTTGCCGTTCGACTCCATGTCCAGCTGCTGCAAGTACGCGGTGAAGCGCGACAGGTAGTGGCTGTACGGGAGGACCGCGTGCGACTGCGCGTCGTGGAAGCCGCCGTACCAGATCCCCAACAGGCCCATCAGGAACGGGGCGTTCTGCTCCGGCGGGGCCGTACGGAAGTGCTCGTCCATCGCGTGGAAGCCGCCGAGCATCTCCTCGAAGGCGTCCGGGCCGACGGCGATCATGAGCGAGAGGCCGATGGCCGAGTCGAAGGAGTAGCGTCCGCCGACCCAGTCCCAGAACCCGAACATGTTGGCCGTGTCGATGCCGAAGTCCTCGACCTTCTCGGCATTGGTCGACAGCGCCACGAAGTGCCGCGCCACCGCCGCCTGGTCGCCGCCGAGACCCGCCAGCAGCCACGTGCGCGCCGAGGTGGCGTTCGTGATGGTCTCGATGGTCGTGAAGGTCTTGGACGCGATGATGAACAGGGTCTCGGCCGGGTCCAGGTCCTTCACCGCCTCGTGCAGATCGGCGCCGTCCACGTTGGACACGAAGCGCACGGTCAGCGAGCGGTCGGTGAAGGCGCGCAGCGCCTCGTACGCCATCGCCGGACCGAGGTCGGATCCGCCGATGCCGATGTTGACGACGTTCTTGATCGGCTTGCCGGTGTGGCCCTTCCACTCCCCCGACCGGACGCGGTCGGAGAAGGCCCTCATCCTGCCGAGGACCTCGTGCACGCCGGGTACGACGTTCTCGCCGTCCACCTCGACCACGGCGTCCGCCGGCGCGCGCAGCGCGGTGTGCAGGACCGCCCGGTCCTCGGTCGTGTTGATCTTCTCGCCGCGGAACATGGCGTCCCGCAGTTCCGCCACACCGGTCACGGACGCCAGTTCGCGCAGCAGCGCGAGCGTCTCGTCCGTCACGAGGTGCTTCGAATAGTCGATGTACAGGTCGCCGACCCGCAGGGTGTAGTTGGTGCCCCGGTCCGGGTCGGTCTCGAACAGCTCCCGCAGATGCGTCTGCCCCAGCTCGTCGCGGTGCTTGCCGAGTGCGCTCCACTCGGGCGTCCGGTTGAGCCTCGTACGGCTGTCTGCGTTCATCTCGGACATCAACCCACTTCTTCCTGTCCTGTTGTGCCCCGCCGCCTCCAAACCTAAGGGATCCGAAGGTGGACAACGCACACAAAGGGGCCCGGCCCGCGGGATTCGTACTCCCACGGACCGGGCCCCCGGTCACTCTTGAGTGCTGCTCAGGTTCGCGCCGAGTCTCAGATCTCGCCGCGGAGCTTCGCGAGCGCCTCGGCGAGGATGGCTTCGCCGTCGGCGTCCGTGCGCCGTTCCCGTACGTACGCGAGGTGCGTCTTGTAGGGCTCGGTGCGCGGCGGGGCGGGCGGGTCGTCCCGGTCCTGTCCGGCCGGGAATCCGCAGCGCGGGCAGTCCCAGGTGTCGGGCACCTGCGCGTCGCTGGCGAAGCTGGGCTGCGTCTCGTGCCCGTTCGAGCACCAGAAGGAGATGCGCAGACGGGGCGCGGATTCGCCGCGCTCGGCCTCGCCCATCGGCCCGGCTCCGACCCGACTTCCACGAATCGCGTTGCCACTTGCCACGGTCGTAACTCCCTGCGTGATGGTGCCGCCAAGCGTGAGGAATACCCGCTGAGGGCGCCCCGGATCTACGTGAAGCCGAGCAGAATCACTTGTTCCGCAACCGGAACGCCGGACCTCAGGATAGGCCCGTCACGGTGGCCGGTACCGCCGCAATGACCAAAACCGGTCAGCTGCTCGTCTTCATGAAGAGGCCGAGCGTGACGATGCACGCGAACCACAGGAGGCCGACCACGACGGTGATGCGGTCCAGGTTGCGCTCCGCCACGGAGGAACCACCGACCGACGACTGCATGCCGCCGCCGAACATGTCGGAGAGGCCGCCGCCCTTGCCCTTGTGCATCAGCACGAGCAGCATCAGCAGGGCGCTGAAGACGACCAGGGCGATCGAGAACCCCATAATCACGGCTGATTCCTACTTTCTGGGCATTCTTGGCTTGATTCACCGGACCTGCGACGGGCGCGGGGGCCAGCGGCTGCCGGTGCAGCCCCTGGCCCCCGCAAGGGTACGACGGATCCGCCCTACCGCATACTCACTGGTCGCGGAAGCGAGCGATCTTGACGAACTCGTCCACGTCCAGTGCCGCGCCGCCGATCAGGGCGCCGTCGACGTCGGGCTGGGCCATGATCGCGGCGATGTTGCCGGACTTCACGGAGCCGCCGTACTGGATGCGGACCTTGTCGGCCAGCTCCTGCGAGTACAGCTCCGCGAGGCGGCCGCGGATCGCCCCGCACACCTCCTGCGCGTCCTCGGGGGTGGCGACCTCGCCGGTCCCGATGGCCCAGACGGGCTCGTACGCGATCACGATGGACTCGGCCAGATCGGCCGGGAGGTCCTTGAGGCCGCCGTCGACCTGCTTCAGCGTGTACGGGACCTGCTCGCCGGCCTTGCGGACGTCGAGGCCCTCGCCGACGCACAGGATCGGCGTGATCCCGTGCTTGTACGCGGCCTTGACCTTGGCGTTGCAGATCTCGTCGTTCTCGCCGTGGTACTGACGGCGCTCGCTGTGGCCGACGGCCACGAAGGAGCACTTCAGCTTCGCCAGCATCGGGCCGGAGATCTCGCCGGTGTAGGCGCCGGAGTCGTACTGCGAGATGTCCTGGGCGCCGTACTTGATCTTCAGCTTGTCGCCGTCGACCAGGGTCTGGACCGAGCGCAGGTCGACGAAGGGCGGCAGGACCGCGATCTCGACGGCGTCGTAGTCCTTGTCGGCCAGTGCGAAGGCGAGCTTCTGGACGTGGGCGATGGCCTCGAGGTGGTTGAGGTTCATCTTCCAGTTGCCCGCCATCAGCGGGGTGCGGCCGTTTTCAACTGCGGTCATGTGGGTTCAGCCCTCCAGGGCAGCGAGGCCGGGGAGCGTCTTGCCTTCGAGGTATTCGAGGCTTGCGCCGCCACCGGTGGAAATGTGACCGAAGGCGTTCTCGTCGAAGCCCAGGATGCGGACCGCCGCGGCGCTGTCGCCACCGCCGACGACGGTGAAGGCGTCGCTGTCGACGAGTGCCCGCGCGATGGCGGTGGTGCCGCCCGCGTAGTCGGGGTGCTCGAAGACGCCGACCGGGCCGTTCCAGAAGACGGTCTTGGCATCGGCGATCTTCGAGGCGTAGAGCTCGCGCGTCTTCGGGCCGATGTCCAGGCCCTCCTGGTCGGCGGGGATCGCGTCGGCGGCGACCGTGGTGTAGTCCGCCGGGGCCTTGGTCTTCAGGTCCGGGAAGTCGGCCGAGACCAGGACGTCGACCGGGAGGACCAGCTCGACGCCGGTCTGCTCGGCACGCTTCATGTACTCCGTGACGACCGGGATCTGGTCCTCCTGGAGCAGGGAGATGCCGACCTCGTGGCCCTGGGCCTTGAGGAAGGTGTAGGCCATGCCGCCGCCGATGAGGATGCGGTCGGCCTTGCCGAGCAGCTCGTCGATGACGGCGAGCTTGTCGGAGACCTTGGCGCCGCCGAGGACCACCACGTACGGGCGCTCGACCTCGGCGGTCAGCTTCTTCAGGACGCCGACCTCGGTGGCGATGAGGTAACCGGCCGCGTGCGGCAGGCGCGCGGGCAGGTCGAAGACCGAGGCGTGCTTGCGGTGGACGGCGCCGAAGCCGTCGCCGACGTAGACGTCGGCCAGTTCGGCGAGCTGGTCCGCGAAGGCGCCGCGTTCGGCGTCGTCCTTCGAGGTCTCACCGGCGTTGAAGCGCAGGTTCTCCAGAACGGCGACCTGGCCGTCGGTGAGGGCGGCGACGGTCTCCTTGGCGGACGCCCCGACGGTGTCGGTGGCGAACGCGACCTCGGCGCCGAGCAGCTCGCCGAGGCGGGCGGCGGCGGGGGCGAGGGAGAACTCCGCTTCCACGCCGGTGCCCTTCGGGCGGCCCAGGTGCGAGGCGACGACCACGCGGGCGCCGGCCTCGGCGAGCTTCGCGACGGTCGGCCGGACGGCGCGGATGCGGCCGTCGTCGGTGATCGTGGTGGTGCCCTTGGCGAACGGGACGTTGAGGTCCGCGCGGACGAAGACCCGCTTGCCCTTGACGCCCTCGGCGAGCAGTTCGTCGATCGTCTTCATGTGTTTCTACTCCTTTGATGCCTTCACCCGAAGGGCGAGGAAGGGAGAACGAGGCAAGCAACAGGGCCCGTGCGGCGCTCCATCGCGCCACCCGGACCCTGTACTCACATCGTGGTGCCTTGCCCTGCGTACTTAGAGCTGACCGCCGACGAAGACGGTGAGGTCGACGAGACGGTTGGAGTAGCCCCACTCGTTGTCGTACCAGCCGACGACCTTAACCTGCGTTCCGTCCTGCACCATCGTCAGGGAGGAGTCGAAGGTGCAGGAGGCCGGCCAGTTGACGATGTCCGAGGACACGATGGCGTCCTCGGTGTAGTCGAGGATCCCCTTCAGCTGGCCCTCGGAGGCCTTCTGGAAGGCGGCGTTGATCTCTTCCACGGTGGTCTCGCGGGAGAGCTCCAGTACGAGGTCGGTGACCGAGCCCGTGGGGACCGGGACGCGCATGGCGATGCCGTCCAGCTTGCCCTTGAGCTGCGGGAGGACCAGCGCGGTGGCCTTGGCGGCCCCGGTGGACGTCGGGATGATGTTCTCGGCGGCGGCGCGGGCGCGGCGCAGGTCCGAGTGCGGGAAGTCCAGGATGCGCTGGTCGTTCGTGTACGCGTGGACCGTCGTCATCATGCCCTTGACGATGCCGAAGTTCTCGTCGAGGACCTTGGCCATCGGCGCCACGCAGTTGGTGGTGCAGGAGGCGTTGGAGATGACGTGGTGGGAAGCCGCGTCGTACTTGTCGTGGTTGACGCCCATCACGATCGTGATGTCCTCGTCCTTGGCCGGAGCCGAGATGAGGACCTTCTTCGCGCCGGCCGCGATGTGCTTGGCGGCGTCGGCCTTCTTCGTGAAGATGCCGGTCGACTCGATGACGATGTCGGCGCCCAGCTCACCCCAGGGGAGGTTCGCGGGGTCACGCTCGGCGAACGTCTTGAAGGTCTTGCCGTCGACCGTGATGGTGTCGTCGGTGTGGGAGACCTCGGCCTTGAGGCGGCCCAGGATGGTGTCGTACTTGAGCAGGTGCACCAGGGTCGCGTTGTCAGTCAGGTCGTTGACACCGACGATCTCGATGTCCGCTCCCTGCTCCAGGAGCGCCCGGAAGTAGTTGCGGCCAATTCGGCCAAAACCGTTGATGCCTACGCGGATCGTCACGAACCGATCTCCTCGTTGGGTGCGCCGGCCTGTCCGCCGGCGAGCTGTATGGGATGTCCCCGACCGCTTACGACCCTACCTCTCCGTGAGCTTCGGAGTGACATCGATCGAGGCCTGACACGCCCCGGGGGCCGTACCACCGGTACCGGTACGGGTCCCCCGGGACTTTGTGCCCGTCACTCAGGGTGAGTGACGGAAGGGGCGCTGATCAGCGGTTCAGCGCTCGGAGCGCCTTACCGACGAGTAGGGCGCGGTCCGCCGTGGCCGGCACGTGTTCCAGGCCGAAGCCGAGGAGCACCGTGTCACGCGTAGTGACCGACGCGTAGGACTTGAACAGTTCACCGGTCCTGGACCAATCGCCCGGAACATCGGGACTTCCGGCAGGGGCGCCCTGCGCGGCCCAGGTGCCGAGGGAGGTCTCGAACCCCTCCGCGTCCCGGTCCGCCCCGCCGACGTTGAGTCGGGCCTCGTCCGCGAACACGCCGCGACCGCCGGAGCCCGGGTCGGTGATGGAGGAGAGGGAGACCTCGACGGACCTGCCGGCCCAGGCGCTCAGGTCGAAGGTGACCTGCTTCCAGCCGCCGGAGGAGCCGGTGAAGCTGTTCCAGGTGCCGCTGGTGCCCTGCGGCGTGCAGCCGCCGCCGTCGAGGGTGAGGTAGCGGCGCAGGAACGGGTGTCCGTTCAGGAGGAACCCGGCCTCGCACTCCGCGGGGACGGTGGTCGAGCTCAGGCCGCCGGTGTCCGGGAGCGTGGTCCAGTCGTCGCCGCCGGCCGTACGGGCCTCCAGGGCGGCGTGGTCGTAGCCCTCCTCGGTGTTCCAGTTGAGGGCCAGCTTGAGTTGCGGCTTGTCGGCGGCGGTGACCCCGGTCAGGTCGATGGTGCGGGTGAGCCGCTTCCAGTCGTCGTCGGCGTGGGTGGCCGAGGCCATCCCGGCGCCCGCGTACGGGGCGTACGGGTTGGCCACCCCGGCGTACTGGCCCGCCTGGGCGCTCCTGAACTGCGGGAACTGCGCGGGCGGCAGGGTTTCGGAGGTCACGGTGTAGGCGCCGGGGGCGTTGAGCGGGTTGCCCGCCGCGTCGCCGAGGCCCGCCTTGGAGCCGTTCAGGGCGCCGGTGCCGGTGAAGCCGGTGGGGGCGCCGACGCTCGCGCGCCCGTAGGCGCCGAGCCAGTACTGGCTGAAGTCGTTGGTCACGGCCCGGCCGACCTGGGCGTTGCCGCCCGCCAGTTCACCGGCCTCGATGAGCTTGCCGCCCTCGTTGAGGAAGTCGCGGACCGCCAGTTGGGTGTCGCCGCCGGGGGTCTTGGCGCCGGTGTAGTGGACGACGGTCCCGAAGTGCGACAGCACCCCGAGGTGGTGCGGGACGCCCTGGGTGGCCACGTCCCAGACGGCGGCGGACTTCCCGTTGGCGCGCAGCGCGTCGACGTAGGCCGCGGCGTGCTGCGCCTTCGCGCCCTCCTCGGCGATGACGAGGACGTCCGCGCGGGGCCGCTCGGCGACGGTGTACGTGAAGTGCTCGCCGGAGACCTGCTTGCCGGAGCGGTCGCGGCCGGTGAACCAGACCTCGACCTTGTCACCGGGGCGGGCGCCGTCGACCTTCGCGCGGTACTCGTCGAACCAGTTGTTGTCCTCGCCGCCGTAGACGTCGCCGCCCTTCCAGGCCTTGAGGTCCTCGTCGTGCGTGCGACCGCCGTTGATCCGGTAGTTGAGTTCCTTGTCGCGCAGGGCCTTGCGGGCGGTGACGGAGACCGTCTGGTCCTCGCCGCGGGCGGCGTAGGAGGTGGTGAAGGGGTCCACGGTGAAGTCGGCGGCGCTCAGGCCGACGGCGGAGGCCGGCCGGTCGGGGTGCGCGGCGCTCTCGCCGACGGTCAGCGCGAAGGGGATGTTCTTGGCGAACTCGCCCTGGATCAGCTTCTCGTCGTCCGGGAAGTTGAAGCCGGAGGCGCAGTCCTCGGGCTTCCACGCGTCGTTCGGGTCGATCTCGGAGGCCGTCTGGCAGGTGGTCATCTCCGGCGTGAACATCATGATGCCGTTGACGTTCGCGGCGTGGCCGTCGGCCTCGCCGTTGGTGGTGTAGAGCTCGGAGGACAGCTGCGGGAGGTAGCCGGGGACGGCCGGGTTCTCCGGGGTGCCGGCGAGGGCCCGGTAGGCGACGTCGTCCGGAGTGGGGGTGGCCACCTGCCAGCCGACGCCGTAGAGGATCAGTTCGGAGGCCGAGTGGTAGTTGATGGCGTACTCGAAGCCGACGCGCTTCTGGAAGGCGTCGAGCGCGCGGGTCTCCGGTTCGGAGCCGCCCCCCGGGCCGCGGTAGGTCTCGCTCGACGCGTTCGGTGAGGAGCCCTCGTTGTCGTAGCCCCACTTGTAGGAGAAGTTGCGGTTGAGGTCGACGCCGTCGCCGCCGGTGATCTTCCCGTCGCCGTTGTTGTCGCGCATGTTCTTGCGCCACAGTCGGGCGCTGTCGGCGGTGAAGGTGTGGTCGTAGCCGTCGGGGTTGGCGGAGAGCAGGAACCACAGCTCCGTGGAGTCCACCAGCTTGGTGACCCGAGGGTCCTTGCCGTAGTTGTCGAGCGTGTGGTGCATCAGCCGCCGGGTCATCTCGGGGGTGATCCACTCACGGGCGTGCTGGTTGGACATGTAGAGCACGGACGGCTTGTCGCCGTCCCTGCCCTTCTTGGCGTTCTTGGTGACCTTGAGGGCGAGGATGTCCTTGCCCTGGACGGTCTTGCCGATGGAGACGACCTTGGTGAGGGCCTGGTGCTCCTGCGCCGTGCGCAGGATCTCCTCCTGGAGACCGCCCTTGCCGCTGTACGGGCGGAACACCCCGTCACCGGCGGCCTTGGCGCGGGCCAGGCCCTGGGCGGACGCCTTGCGTTCGGCGAGCTTGATCCCCTGGGCGGCGAGTTGCTTCGCCTGACCGCCGGTGAGGAAGAGTTCGACCTTGGCGGTGCCGGTCTCCGGGGCGCGTTCGGCGAGTTCGTGGGCGTCCTGCCCGGCCGCGAGCACGAGCGGGACCTGCTCGCGGGTGATGTCGGCGTCGTAGACCCGTACCTCGTCGGCACCGGATCCGGTGCCGGGTGCGGGCTGGGCCTGGGCCGCGGCGGGTAGTGCGGCCAGTGTGGATCCGATGACGAGTGCGGTTGCGGCGAGGATCGTTCTCGCGCGGTGCCTCATGTGCCCCCCTGGGCGTCGTCTGCCACGAAAGCGTGCGGACGCCAGGCTCACGACCGGCCCGTGCTCATGTCAATGGGGCGTACCGCGAAGGGGCCCGCACGGGTGAGCGTGCGGGCCCCTTGTGGCGTACGGACGGCGGCGGGTCAGACCGACATGTTGTCGGCCAGTTCCTCGCTGAGGTCGAGGTTGGATTCGGTACCCGGAATGCCGAGGTCCTGGGCCCGCTTGTCGGCCATCGCCAGCAGGCGGCGGATCCGGCCGGCGACCGCGTCCTTGGTCAGCGGCGGGTCGGCCAGGGCGCCCAACTCCTCCAGCGAGGCCTGCTTGTGCTCCATGCGCAGTCGGCCGGCCGCGGCGAGGTGCTCGGGGACCTCGTCGGCGAGGATCTCCAGGGCGCGCTGCACCCGGGCTCCGGCGGCCACCGCGGCCCGGGCCGAGCGGCGCAGGTTGGCGTCGTCGAAGTTGGCGAGCCGGTTGGCGGTGGCGCGGACCTCGCGCCGCATCCGCCGCTCCTCCCAGGCCAGCACCGACTCGTGGGCGCCGAGGCGGGTGAGGAGGGCGCCGATGGCGTCGCCGTCACGGACCACGACCCGGTCCACGCCGCGCACCTCGCGGGCCTTGGCGGCGATGGACAGCCGGCGGGCGGCGCCGACCAGGGCGAGGGCGGCCTCCGGTCCGGGGCAGGTGACCTCCAGGGAGGAGGAGCGGCCCGGTTCGGTGAGGGAGCCGTGGGAGAGGAAGGCGCCGCGCCAGGCCGCCTCCGCGTCACAGGTGGCCCCGGAGACCACCTGCGGGGGGAGGCCCCGGATGGGACGCCCGCGGCCGTCGACGAGGCCCGTCTGGCGTGCCAGCTGGTCGCCGCCCGCCACGACCCGTACGACGAAGCGGCTGCCCCGGCGCAGACCGCCCGGGGCCATCACGACCAGGTCCGAGGAGTGTCCGAAGATCTCCAGGATGTCCTTGCGCAGCCGGCGCGCGGCGATCCCCGTGTCGAGTTCCGCCTCGATGACGATGCGGCCGCTCACCAGGTGCAGGCCGCCCGCGAACCGAAGGATCGCCGAGACCTCCGCCTTCCTGCAGCAGGTCCGGGTGACGGGCAGGCGAGAGATCTCATCCTTCACCGCGGGCGTCATCGCCATGGGCCGATCCTTCCATGCATCCGAAAAATACGGTCGTACGCGGCGGCCAGCAGCTCCGGGTCGTGTTTCGGAGAGCCGTCCTGTCGGGCCACCGGCGCCAGCTCGACCGCGGCACCGAACCGTTTTGCGGCATCGGCGAGGGACTCGCGATCGGGCACGGCGGCCTCGTCGGCCAGCACCACGTCCAGGGCGAGTTTAGGGGCGTGTCGGGCCAAAACCTCCAAATGACGCTGCGGAGAGAAGCCTTCTGTTTCGCCGGGCTGCGGAGCGAGGTTCAGCGACAGCACCCGCCGCGCCTTCGTCTGCACCAGCGCGTCGAGCAGTTCGGGTACCAGCAGGTGCGGGATGACGGACGAGAACCAGGACCCGGGACCGAGCACCACCCAGTCGGCGTCGAGCACCGCGGCGACGGCCTCCGGCACGGCCGGCGGGTCACGCGGCACGACCTGTACGGAGAGCACCTCACCCGGGGTGAGGGCCACCGTGGCCTGCCCCCGGACGGTGTCGACGTCCTGCGGGCGGGCCGGATCGTGCCCCTTGACGAGCGCCTGGAGTTCCAGCGGCACCGCCGACATCGGCAGGACGCGGCCCTGGGCGCCCAGCAGCTTCCCGACCAGGTCGAGGGCCTGGACGGGGTCCCCGAGCTGTTCCCACAGGGCGACGATCAGCAGGTTGCCGACCGCGTGTTCGTGCAGGTCGCCGCGCGACTGGAAGCGGTGCTGGATGACGCGGGACCAGGTCTGGCCCCATTCGTCGTCCCCGCACAGCGCGGCCAGGGCCTTGCGCAGGTCGCCGGGCGGCAGGACGCCGAGCTCCTCCCGGAGTCGGCCGCTGGAGCCGCCGTCGTCGGCGACGGTGACCACCGCGGTGAGCTCACCGGTGATCCGGCGCAGCGCGGCGAGGGAGGCCGACAACCCCATGCCGCCGCCCAGGGCGACGACCTTGGGGGCGACCACCTTGGGAGCCGCGCCGCGGCGGCCGGCGCGGCCCGTGCCCTCTTCGCCCGCGGGGGCGGAGCGGCGCAGGCGGCGCAGCCGCAGGGTCCGTCCGGTCACTCGCGCCCCATGTCCCGGTGGACGACGACGGTCTCGACTCCCTCGGAGGCGAGGCGGGCGGCGATCTTCTCGGACATGGCCACGCTGCGGTGCTTGCCGCCGGTGCAGCCCACGGCGATCGTCACGTACCGCTTGCCCTCGCGGCGGTAGCCGGTGGCGATGAGCTGGAGCAGCTCGGTGTAGCGGTCGAGGAACTCCTTGGCGCCGGGCTGGCTGAAGACGTACCCCGACACCTCCTCGTTGAGCCCGGTGAAGGGGCGCAGCTCCGGGACCCAGTGCGGGTTGGGGATGAAGCGGCAGTCGACGACGAGGTCGGCGTCGACGGGGAGGCCGTACTTGTAGCCGAAGGACATGACGGTGGCCCGCAGCTCGGGCTCCTCGTCGCCCGCGAACTGGGCGTCCATCTTCGCGCGCAGCTCGTGCACGTTCAGGCTGGAGGTGTCGATGACCAGGTCGGCGTCGCCGCGCAGCTCGCGCAGCAGGTCGCGCTCGGCGGCGATGCCGTCGGTGATGCGGCCGTCTCCCTGGAGGGGGTGCGGGCGGCGGACCGATTCGAAGCGGCGGACCAGGGCGTCGTCGGAGGACTCCAGGAAGACGATGCGCCGGTTGACGCCCTTGCTGTCGAGGTCCGAGAGGGACTCGCGCAGCGCGTCGAAGAACTGCCGGCCGCGGACGTCGACGACGACGGCGATCCGCGCGACGTTGCCCTGGGAGCGGGCGCCGAGCTCCACCATGGTGGGGATCAGCGCGGGCGGCAGGTTGTCGACGACGAACCAGCCGAGGTCCTCCAGGCACTTGGCCGCCGTGCTGCGGCCGGCTCCGGACATGCCGGAGATGATCACCAGTTCGGGGATGGCCGCCTCGGCGTTGTCGCCGGGCTCCACGGTCGTGCCCGTACTCACCTGTGCTCCGTCTCGGTCGTGCTCGGTCCTGCGTTCGGACTCGTGCTCGGTCATTGCTCGGTCCCCCGTTCGGACGATGCTCCCGCCGGTGCGGGGGCCTCGTCCTCCATGATCTCTCCTGTCGCCGTATTGACGGCAGGACCGGCGGGTACCGCCCGCACGAGGGCCGCGGCCACGGTCTCGGCCGTCTTGCGACCTATGCCCGGGACCTCGCAGATCTGGTCGATTGTCGCCTGTCTCAGCTTCTTCACCGAACCGAAGTGCTTGATCAGGGCGTGCTTGCGGCTCTCCCCGAGGCCCGGCACCTCGTCGAGCGGGCCGGACTTCAGCCGCTTGGCCCGCTTGCTGCGCTGGTACTGGATGGCGAACCGGTGGGCTTCGTCACGGACCCGCTGGAGCAGGTAGAGGCCCTCGCTGGTGCGGGGCAGGACGACCGGGTCGTCCTCGCCGGGCAGCCACACCTCCTCCAGCCGCTTGGCCAGCCCGCACACGGCGACGTCGTCGACGCCGAGCTCCTCCAGGGCCCGCTTGGCGGCGGCGACCTGCGGCTTGCCGCCGTCGACCACGACGAGCTGCGGCGGGTAGGCGAAGCGGCGGGGCCTGCCGTCGTCCTCGGCGGGAACCTCGCCGTCCCGCGCGTCCTGGAGGTCGTGGGGATCCTGGGGGTTCCGGGAGTCCTGGGGGTCCTGCCCGTCCTCGGGGGACCACTCCCCCGTCCTCAGCTTCTCCTGGAGGTAGCGGCGAAAGCGCCGGGAGACCACCTCGTGCATGGAGCGGACGTCGTCCTGCCCCTCGAAGGTCTTCATCTGGAAGCGGCGGTACTCGCTCTTGCGTGCGAGCCCGTCCTCGAAGACGACCATGGAGGCCACGACGTCGTCACCCTGCAGGTGGGAGATGTCGAAGCACTCGATGCGCAGCGGGGCACCGTCCAGCTCCAGGGCCTCGGCGATCTCCTCCAGGGCCCGCGAGCGGGTGGTGAGGTCGCCGGCGCGCTTCGTCTTGTGCAGGGCGAGGGACTGCTGGGCGTTGCGGTGGACGGTCTCCATCAGCGCCTTCTTGTCCCCGCGCTGCGGGATGCGCAGGCTGACCTGGGAGCCGCGGCGTTCGGCCAGCCACTCGTTCAGCGCGGGAGTGTCCTCCGGCAGCGCCGGGACCAGCACCTCCTTGGGGACGGCCTCGCCCTTCTCCTCCCCGTACAGCTGCTGGAGGGCGTGCTCGACGAGGCCGGCGGTGTCCACGGCCTCCACCTTGTCGGTGACCCAGCCGCGCTGGCCGCGGACGCGCCCGCCCCGTACGTGGAAGATCTGGACGGCGGCTTCGAGTTCGTCCTCGGCGACGGCGATCAGGTCGGCGTCGGTGGCGTCGGCGAGGACCACGGCGTTCTTCTCCATGGCCCGGCGCAGCGCCCCGATGTCGTCGCGCAGTCGGGCGGCCTTCTCGTACTCCATCTCCTCGGCGGCCTCGTGCATCCGCGCTTCGAGGCGGGAGAGGTAGGTGCCGGTGCGGCCGGCCATGAAGTCGCAGAAGTCCTCGGCGAGTTCGCGGTGTTCCTCGGGGGTGACCCGGCCGACACAGGGCGCCGAGCACTTGCCGATGTAGCCGAGCAGGCAGGGGCGGCCGATCTGCGCGGACCGTTTGAACACCCCGGCGGAGCAGGTGCGGACGGGGAAGACGCGCAGCATCAGGTCGACGGTCTCGCGGATGGCCCAGGCGTGCCCGTACGGACCGAAGTAGCGCACGCCCTTCTTCTTGGGGCCGCGCATCACCTGGACGCGCGGGTACTGCTCGTTCATGGTGACGGCGAGGGAGGGGTAGCTCTTGTCGTCCCGGTACTTGACGTTGAACCGGGGGTCGAACTCCTTGATCCAGGAGTATTCGAGCTGGA
The DNA here is from genome assembly GCF_042893755.1 of Streptomyces sp. NPDC001568. Lineage (NCBI taxonomy): Bacteria > Bacillati > Actinomycetota > Actinomycetes > Kitasatosporales > Streptomycetaceae > Streptomyces > Streptomyces sp. NPDC001568. The sequence continues at coordinate 135,491 of NZ_JBIAVF010000013.1, forward strand.
GCGCCTCGACCTCGGTGGAGACCACGGTCCACTCGACGGAGGCGGCCGTCGTGACCATGGTGGCGGTGCGCGGATGCAGGCCCGCGACGTCCTGGAAGTAGCTGGCGAGGCGTTGGCGCAGGCTCTTGGCCTTCCCGACGTAGATCACCCGGCGGTGCTCGTCGCGGAACTTGTAGACCCCCGGGGAGTCGGGGACCTGCCCGGGTTTGGGGCGGTAGCTGGAAGGGTCGGCCATGCCGCCCACCCTACTGGCGCGCACCGACAACGGGCCGTACGCCGTCCGTACGGAGCCGGTTCCCGCGGGGGCGCCGGGGGGCGGCCGCGGGACCCGACCCCTGGCGGGGGTCGGGTCCCGCGGGTGGGGGGCACAGGACCTGCCGTGTGGGGGGCAGGTCCTGCGGGGCGGGTCCCGCGGGGTCGGGGTCAGGCCCGGGTCGGGGTCAGGCCCCGGTCGGGGTCCGGCGGCGGCTCAGGAACAGCGCGCCCAGGGCGGCGAGGGCCAAGCCGGCGCCCGCCCCCCAGGCGAGCGGGGTCACCGGCGTGCCGGGGGCGGGTTCGGCGGCGGTGACCGGGGCGGCGAGCGGCCCGGCGGCGGGTTGCGCCGCCAGGAGCTGCGCGGCGGGGTCCTCGAAGCCGCCGGCCTTCCCGGCGCGGGCGTAGTCGGAGCCGGGCAGCTTGTCCCCGTACGCCCGGGTGACCCGGGCCCGGTAGGCGTCCAGGCTGGTGCCGGCCTCGCCGACGGCCCGTACGGCGTCCTCGTCCAGCGGCAGCACCCGGCTGTCCCGGGCGACGAACCAGGCGTCGGTCTGGGGTTCGCGGAAGACGGTGCCGCCCGGGAGTTTCGCGGCGCCGAGTCCGGCGTAGCGGAACTCGTCGTCGCCGGTGGCGATGTTCACCACCTGCCAGCCGCTCTCCGTGCGCGCGGTCCACAGGGCGGCCTGTTGGCCGTCGGAGGACACCGCCTTGGTCGCGAGGAACTCCAGCCGGGCCACGCCCGCCCCGGCCCTGCCCGCGACGAAGTCCGGGGAGAGGTGGTGGACGGGGACGGTCTCTCCCTCGATCCGGGGCTGCGCCGCCGCGAGCGACACCTTGCCCTCGCGGGCGAAGAACCGGGAGAGGGTGGCCAGGGTCGCGGGGTCGGAGGCCGCCGCCCGGGCCTGCGCCCGGACCTCGGCGCCGGCTGTCGGGGGTTGGGGTACGGGGGCGGCTGCGGCCTGCCCGGCGACGGTGAGCACGGCGGTGGCGGCGAGCGCCGCCACGGCGGCGCGGCGCGCGCGCCGGGGTCCGGCCTGCGGGTGGGGCTGTCGCCGGACCTGCGCCGGGTGGCGGGGCTGGGGTGCGGGGGTCATGGCGGTCACGCCCCGATCCGGTAGAGGGAGTGGGTCCAGGAGAAGGTGTTGTTGTTGACGTACCAGGCGTGGGAGGCCCAGTTGTAGCGGTCGCTGGAGGGCCAGGGATCGCCCCAGTAGACCCAGCTGTTGGCGGTGTCGTAGCCGTAGAGCACGTGCATGTGACCGCCGCCGTTGGACCACTGGATGCGGGTCTCGATCGGGCGGTTGGCGTTGATCTCGCCCTGCACGGTGGCGTACTGGAGCCAGCCCGTCACGTAGCTGCCGGGGTTGACGCCGGCCCAGCGCAGGCCGGTCTGGACGTTGCCGAGGGTGGCCTGGTTGTTGGGGCACTCGGTGCCCTGTTGGCGGTTGAAGGCGGCGTTGCAGAACTGGTTCTGGCTGTAGTCGCGGCCGAACCAGCCGGCGATGGTGTTGCCGCCCGCGGCCCAGCACCAGTTGGTCTTGAGCTGCGCCTGCATGGTGATGTTCAGGCGCTTGGAGGCGAGGGCGGCGCTCGCGGCGTCCGCGGCGGGGCCGGCCGCGGCGGCGGAGCCGGAGCCGATCGGCAGCAGGACGAGGAGCAGGGCGGAGACCAGGGCGGCCAGGGACAGCCGTCTGTTGTTCTTGCGCATCGCGTTCCTCCCGAGGTGGGGACCCGAGGTGGGAAGTGGGGGGGGAGCGCGTCCGGACGCTGTGGAGGAGCATCAGGGTGTTGTCGCGATCAGGTCAACAGGCTTCAATACGCGGTGACGTCGCGGTGTGAACGGTGGGGCTGTGGTGTGAACGGTTGCCGGCGTTCCACCTGGTCTCCCCCGCGCCGCCCGCCGACCCCCACGTCGGCGGATGTGAACGTTCACAGAGGAGTCGCCATGCGCCCGACCGGCGACACGGCAGGCACGGCGGGCGCGCCCCGCCCACCGGGTACGGGCGGGCCGCCCGCCGCGGCCGGCCCGCCCGGGCCGACGGACACGGCGGAGATCGGCCCCCTGGGCCCGTTGCTGCGCGGCGGCCCCTTCCACCTCGCCCTGCGCGCCGCCCTGGCGGCCCGCGGGCTGCCCCTGCACCGGGTGCAGCACCGGCTCGCCGCCCGTGGCATCAAGGTGGGTGTCACCAGCCTGAGTTACTGGCAGCAGGGTGCTCGGAGACCGCGCCACCCCGAGTCACTGCGGGCCGTGTCCGCGCTGGAGCAGATCCTGGAGCTGCCGGACGGCGCCCTGTTACGGCTGCTGGCCGCCCCGGAGGCCGCCACGGGCCCCGGCCGACCGGCGGCCCGCCCGTACCGGGCCCTGGTGAGCGTCGGGGCGGCGGTGGAACAGCTGCTCGACGGCCTGGAACTGCCCGCCGACGGCGGTCTGCACTCGGTCGGCCACCACGAGCGGGTCCGCATCGGGGCGGACGGCGAGATGCGCCGCCGCGCCTCGCAGCAGATCGTCCGCGCGCACCGCGACGGCGTCGACCGCTATCTGGCCGTCCACCACGGCGATCCGGGCTGCGACGCCTCCCGGGTGGAGGTCCGGGCGCGGGAGAACTGCCGGACGGGCCGGGTCCGCTGCCATCCGGAGGCGGGGGTGGTGGTCGCGGAGCTGCTGTTCGACGCCCGGCTGCGGCGCGGGGACACGTACGTCTTCGGCTACGGCATCGAGGACGGCACGGGGGCGCGGAGCTCCGAGTACGTGCGCGGGTTCAGCTACGCGGGCGGCCAGTACATGCTCCAGGTCCGCTTCGACGAGGCGGCCCTGCCGGTGCGCTGCCGGCGCTTCGCCCGCACCGGCCCGCTGGCCCCCCGTACCGGCCTGTCCGACCTGACGCCCAGCGGCCGGCACCGGTCGGTGCACCTGGTGGAGCAGGGTGTGCGGCGCGGGATCCTCGGGATCGCCTGGGACTGGGACTAGGACCGGGGCGCTAGCCGGCGATGAGCTTGCCGTTCTCCGCCTTGACCGGGACGGCGGGCAGCGGTTCGGTGGCCGGTCCGCGCAGCACCTTGCCCGTGGCCAGGTCGAAGCGGCTGCCGTGGCAGGGGCAGTTGCCCTCCCCCTCGACGATCTTGTCGAGGACGCAGCCGGCGTGCGTGCACTGGGCGCTGAACGCCTTGTACTGGCCCTCCGCCGGGCAGCTGACGACGACCTTCCGCTCCCGGAACAGCTTCGCGCCACCGACGGGTACGGCGGACGCCGCACCCAGCTCGACCGGCTCCTGCGGGACCGCGGGGCTGCCGTGGCCGCTGTTGGTCTCGGTGGAGCACGCCGACAGGGCCGCTCCCGCGCCCACGGCCCCGGCGAGCGCGGCGGCGCCCTTGAGGACGGTACGGCGGGCGGCGGACTTCGACGCGGACATGCGGTTCTCCTGGCACGAGGGGCCGGACCTCGGGGCGGGCCCGGTGGGGGTGTGGTCCGCGGGGCTGACGACGAGGCGGGCCGGCGGGCCCACCCGACGATACCGGGGCCGGATGGGATACCTTCCCCCGCGTGATCGTCGTCGGTGGAGAAGCCCTGATCGACCTCGTGCCCGTCGCGCAGCCGCCGGGCGCCCTGCTGCCACGGCCCGGCGGCGGCCCGTACAACACCGCGCTGGCGCTGGGTCGGCTCGGGGCCGGGGCCGCCTTCTGCTCCCGGGTGTCGTCGGACGGATTCGGGGAGGGCCTGCTCGCCGGGCTGCGGGCCGCCGGCGTGGACCTCTCACTGGTGCAGCGCGGGCCGGAGCCCACCACCCTGGCCGTGCCCTCGCTGGCCCCGGACGGCTCGGCCGCATACCGCTTCTACGTCGAGGGCACCGCCGACCGGTTCTTCACCCTGCCGCCCGCGCTGCCGCCGGACGCACGGGCCCTCGCGCTCGGCACCTGTTCGCTCGTCCTGGAGCCCGGCGCGAGCGCGTACGACGCCCTCCTGCGGCGGGAGTCGGGGCGCGGTCTGCTGACCCTGATGGACCCCAACATCCGCCCGGCGCTGATCGCGGACCCGGCCGGGTACCGCGAGCGCTTCCTCGCCCGGCTGCCGTACATGTCCGTCCTGAAGCTGTCGGAGGAGGACGCGGCCTGGCTCGGCGGCCGGCCCGCCGACTGGCTGGCCGCGGGGCCGTCCGCCGTGGTGCTCACCCGGGGCGCGGCGGGGCTGACGGTGTGGACGGCCGGGGGCGCGCAACACAGCGCCTCGGCCCGCCCGGTCGACGTCGTGGACACCATCGGCGCGGGCGACACCGTCAACGCGGCGCTTCTGCACCGGCTCGTCGGGACGGACCCGGCGGGCGCCGACTGGCCGGACCTGCTGGCGTACGCCGCCCACGCGGCGGCGCTGACCTGCACCCGGTCCGGCGCCGAGCCCCCCTACGCGGCCGAGCTGGGGCTCAGCCGATAGCGGCCCACACCGTACGGGCGACGGCGGGGGCGAACTCGTCGACCGGCCGGACCACCCCCGCGCCGGAGAAGTGCAGGAAGAAGGCCCGCTGGAAGCAGGCCCCGAGGAGCAGCGCGGCAGCCGCGTCGGGGTCTGCGCCCGGGCGCAGGCGCCCCTCGGCGAGGTCCTTGCGCAGCCTGCCGGCCAAGGCCTCCAGGACCAGGTGCGGTCCCGCGCCGATCTCCTGGACGCCCTCTCGGTGGCGGGTGAGCAGGGCGGGCTCGGCGAAGAGGGAGGCGGCGATCGGCATGGCGTCGGCGTAGAAGAGCGCGGCGCGCCGGGCGATGTCCGTCAGGGCCTGTTCGACGCCCTCCGCCCCCGGTTCGGCGTGCAGCGCCGCCATCAGCGGGCCCGCGTTGGGGGTGCGCTCCATGAGCACGCGCACGAACAGTTCTTCCTTGTTGGCGTAGTGCTTGTAGAGCGCGGCCTCCGAGCAGCCCGCCTCCCGGGCGATGGCCTTGGTGGTGGTGTTCGCGAGGCCGATGCTGCGCATGAGGCGCTCGGCGGCGTCCAGCAGCCGCTCGGGGGTGGGCCGGCTTGACGTGGGGGTGGGCATTCGCTCACCCTAATGGACAACGGGGTGAGTGAATACTCACCCACCCATGAGGTCCGCGATGCGATCGGGAGTCCCGCATGAAGCTCACGGTGTTCGGAGCCACGGGCGGCGTCGGCCGCGAGGTGGTCCGGCAGGCGCTCGCCGCCGGCCACGAGGTCACGGCCGTCGTCCGCGACGCGGCCCGGCTGGGGGTGCCGGCCCACGACCGGCTCCGGGTGGCCGTCGTGGCCGACCTGACCGACGAGGCGGCGCTGGAGCCCGTACTGACGGGCCGGGACGCGGTGGTGTCGGCGCTCGGCGCCGCGAGCAACAAGCAGGCGCGGCTCACCCCCGTCGCCGGTCCCGCCATGGGCGCCGTGGTGCGCGTGATGGAGCGGACGGGGGTCGACCGGTTGTCGGCGGTCAGCGCCGCCCCGCTGGGACCTGAGTGCCCCGAGGACGGCGCGCTGCTGCGGGTGGCGCTCCACCCGATCCTGCGGCGCGTCCTGCGGGACGTGTACGCGGACCTCGCGGTCATGGAGGCCGCCATCGCCGCGAGCGCCGTCCGGTGGACGGTGGTCCGGCCGCCGCGGCTCCTCGACCGTCCCCGCACCGGGAGCTACCGGCGGGCCCTCGACGCCAACGTGCCGGGCGGGAAGGTCATCGCCCGCGGGGACGTCGCGGACGCCCTGCTGAGCACCCTGACCGACCCCTCCACCGTCGGCCACGCCCTGGGCATCGCCGACTGACCCGGGCCACCACCGGATCGCGGCGGGCTCCCGGCCTGCACCGACAGGGCGCGCAACGGGGCGGGGCCCCGGCCGTGATGGCCGGGGCCCCGCCCCGTTGCGCGCCCGACCGCTACGCCTTGCGGGCGCGCGTCGCCTTCTTCGCCGGGGCCGCCTTCTTCTCGGCGGCGGCCTTGCTCGCCGCCGTCCTGCCCGCCGCGGCCTTGGCCGCCGTCGACTTGCTCGCCACCGTCTTGGTCGCCGCCGCCGTCTTGGTCGCCGCCGCCTTCTTGGCCGGGGTCGCCTTCTTCGCGGCCGCCTTCCGCGCCGGGCGGGCCGGTGCGATCGAAGCAGCGGCGTCGGACACCCGGTCCGCGCCCAGGATGTCCCGGAGGAACTTGCCGGTGTGGCTCGCGCCCACCGACGCGACCTGCTCGGGGGTGCCCTCCGCGACGACGAGGCCGCCGCCGTAACCGCCTTCGGGGCCCATGTCCACGACCCAGTCGGCAGTCTTGATGACGTCCAGGTTGTGCTCGATGACGATCACCGAGTTCCCCTTGTCCACCAGACCCGACAGCACCTTGATCAGCTTCGAGATGTCCTCGAAGTGCAGGCCGGTCGTCGGCTCGTCCAGGACGTACACCGTCCGCCCCGTGGAGCGCTTCTGCAGCTCGGACGCCAGCTTGACGCGCTGCGCCTCACCGCCCGACAGCGTCGGCGCGGACTGGCCGAGCCGCACGTACCCGAGACCGACCTCGTTGAGCGTCTTCAGGTGGCGCGCGATGGTCGGCACCGCCTCGAAGAAGCCGAGGGCCTCCTCGATCGGCATGTTCAGGACCTCGGCGATGGACTTGCCCTTGTAGTGGACCTCCAACGTCTCCCGGTTGTACCGGTCGCCGTGGCACACCTCGCACGGGACGTAGACGTCCGGCAGGAAGTTCATCTCGATCTTGATCGTGCCGTCGCCGGAGCAGTTCTCGCACCGACCGCCCTTGACGTTGAAGGAGAAGCGCCCCGGCAGGTAGCCGCGGACCTTCGCCTCCATCGTCTCCGCGAAGAGCTTGCGCACGTGGTCGAAGACACCCGTGTACGTGGCCGGGTTGGACCGCGGGGTCCGGCCGATCGGCGACTGGTCGACGTGGACGACCTTGTCGACCAGGTCGTCGCCCTCCACCCGGGTGTGACGCCCCGGTACGGATCGGGCGCCGTTCAGCTCCCGGGCCAGGTGCGTGTACAGGATGTCGTTGACCAGCGTCGACTTGCCGGAGCCCGAGACACCGGTGACCGCGGTGAGCACGCCCAGCGGGAAGGACACGTCGATGTCCCGCAGGTTGTTCTCCTTGGCCCCGTGCACGGTCAGCCTGCGCCCCGGGTCCACGGGGCGCCGGATGTCCGGCAGCGGGATGGAGCGCTTGCCCGACAGGTACTGCCCGGTCATCGACTCGGGGTTCTTCAGCAGGTCCTTCAAGGAACCGCTGTGCACCACCTTGCCACCGTGCTCGCCGGCGCCCGGGCCGATGTCCACGACCCAGTCGGCCACCTTGATGGTGTCCTCGTCGTGCTCGACGACGATCAGGGTGTTGCCCATGTCCCGCAGCCGTACCAGCGTCTCGATCAGCCGGTGGTTGTCGCGCTGGTGGAGGCCGATGGACGGCTCGTCCAGCACGTACAGCACGCCGACCAGACCGGAGCCGATCTGCGTGGCCAGCCGGATGCGCTGGGCCTCGCCGCCCGACAGGGTGCCGGCGGCGCGGTTCAGCGAGAGGTAGTCCAGGCCGACGTCGACGAGGAAGCGCAGCCGCTCGTTGACCTCCTTGAGGACCCGTTCGGCGATCTTCTTGTCGCGGGCGTCGAGCCGCATCTGCCCCAGGAAGTCCGCGCACTCGCTGATCGACATCGCGGCGACCTCGGCGATGGACTTCTCCATCACCGTCACCGCGAGGACGATCGGCTTGAGGCGGGTGCCCTCACAGGTCGGGCAGGGCACCTCGCGCATGTAGCCCTCGAAGCGCTCGCGGCTGGCGTCGCTCTCGGACTCCGCGTGCCGACGCTTGACGAACGGCACCGCGCCTTCGAAGGCGGTCGTGTACGCGCGCTCCCGCCCGTACCGGTTGCGGTAGCGCACCTCGATCTGCGTCTTGTGCCCGTAGAGCAGGGCCTTCTTGGCGCGCAGCGGCAGCCCGGCCCAGGCGATGTCCGTCCGGAAGCCGAGCTCGCCGGCGAGCGCGCCGATCAGCCGCTGGAAGTAGTCCTTGGTGTGGCCGAGGGACCACGGCGAGACCGCGCCCTCGTCGAGCGACTTGTCCTCGTCCGGAATGATCAGCTCCGGGTCCACCTCCATGCGGGTGCCGATGCCCGTGCACTCCGGGCAGGCGCCGAAGGGTGAGTTGAAAGAGAAGGAGCGCGGCTCCAGCTCCTCGAAGGAGAGGTCGTCGTACGGGCAGTAGAGGTGCTCGGAGTACATCCGCTCGCGCTCGGGGTCGTCCTCGGCGAGGTCGACGAAGTCCAGGATCACCATGCCGCTGGAGAGCCCGAGCGCGGTCTCGACGGAGTCCGTGAGCCGACGCTTGGCACCGTCCTTGACGGTGAGGCGGTCGATGACCACCTCGATGGTGTGCTTCTCCTGCTTCTTCAGCACCGGCGGCTCGGAGAGCTGAATGGTCTCCCCGTCCACCCGCGCCCGGCTGTAGCCCTTGGTCTGGAGGTCGGCGAAGAGGTCGACGAACTCGCCCTTGCGCTCGCGGACCAGCGGGGACAGCACCTGGAAGCGACTGCCCTCGGGCAGCGCGAGCACCTTGTCGACGATCGCCTGCGGCGACTGCCGCGAGATCGGCCGGCGACACTCGGGGCAGTGCGGCTTGCCGATGCGGGCGAAGAGCAGGCGGAGGTAGTCGTAGACCTCCGTGATCGTGCCGACCGTGGACCGGGGGTTGCGCGAGGTCGACTTCTGGTCGATCGAGACGGCCGGGGAGAGGCCCTCGATGAAGTCGACGTCGGGCTTGTCCATCTGCCCGAGGAACTGGCGGGCGTACGAGGACAGCGACTCGACGTAGCGGCGCTGCCCCTCGGCGAAGATCGTGTCGAAGGCGAGGGAGGACTTCCCCGAACCGGAGAGTCCGGTGAAGACGATGAGCGCATCACGGGGGAGGTCGAGCGAGACGTTCTTGAGGTTGTGCTCGCGAGCGCCACGAACGATGAGACGGTCGGTCACGCCGGTCCGCACCTTTCTTGAGAGAGCGGGGGCACGGCCCCCGTCCCAGGGTATGGGGGACGCCGCTGCGATGGACTTGGTCCTTGAGCTTCCGAGCGTATAGCACGCACATTCGATTTACGGCACTCGGAAGACCGCTTCACCCGATCGTGTGGCCCGGGATCCCGGGCCACTAGGCTCGGTTCCATGACTGATCATGTGCACGACCTGCGATCTGTACGTGAAGCCACGGACCGGCTGCTGACCGCGGTCGCGAAACTGGACAACGCCGCCCTCGCCGAGGAGTCACACCTCCCCGGCTGGACCCGTGGCCACATCCTGGCCCACCTCGCGCGCAACGCGGACGCCCTCGTCAACGTTTTCGAAGGGCGCCCGATGTACGAGAGCGCCTCCGCGCGCGACGCGGACATCGCACGCGACTCCGGCCGGCCCCTGGAAGAACACCTGACGGACCTCCGTGATTCCGGGTCCGCCTTCCTCGCCACCACCGAGCCCGACCAGGACTGGTCCCGCACGGTCGAGCTGCGCAACGGCGTCACCGACCTCGCCGCCAACGTGCCCTTCCGCCGCCTCGTCGAGGTCGAGCTCCACCACGTCGACCTGAACATCGGCTACGGGCTCGGCGACCTCCCGGCGGAGTTCACCGACCGCGAGATCACCTTCCTCGCCGACCGCTGGTCGGGCCGCCCCGACGTCCCGCCGGTCACCCTGCGGCTCGGGTCCGAGAACCCCGAGAACGCCGAGAGCCCCGAGAGCCCCGCCCCCACCTGGCACACCGGTGGCACCGAGGGCACGCCCGTCGTGCTGACCGGCACCGGCGACGCGCTGCTCGGCTGGCTCGCCGGTCGCGGGGACCGCGGCGCTCGCCTGACCGTGCTCGAGGGCGGCCGGCTCCCCGAACTCCCGCCGCTCTAGACCCACACCCCGAGGGCGGCCGGCTCCCCGGGCTCCCGCCGCCCCGGGTCCACACCCTTAGGATCGAGAACATGACGTACAGCGGAGCGGTCAAGGTCGGCGGTCCGGCCGACGTGCACGAACTCGCGGACCTGATGATTTCCAAGGTCGCGGTGGGCCCGATGAACAACAATGCCTACCTGCTGCGCTGCCGGGCCACCGGCGAGCAGCTGCTGATCGACGCGGCCGCCGAGGCGGACACGTTGCTCGGCCTGATCGGTGACGACGGCATCGCGTCCGTGATCACCACCCACCGGCACGGCGACCACTGGGGCGCGCTCGCGCCGGTGGTCGAGGCCACCGGGGCGCGCACCTACGCGGGCGCCTTCGACGCCGAGGGCATCCCCGTCGGCACCGACGTCCCGGTCCGGGACGGTGACACGATCAAGGTCGGCCGGGTCGAGCTGACCGCGCGCCACCTGGTCGGACACACCCCCGGCTCGATCGCGCTGGTCTACGACGACCCGCACGGCCACCCGCACGTGTTCACCGGCGACTGCCTCTTCCCGGGCGGCGTCGGAAACACGCACGGCGACGCGCAGGCCTTCACCCAGCTCCTCGACGACGTCCAGCACAAGCTCTTCGAGAAGCTGCCGGACGAGACCTGGGTCTACCCGGGCCACGGCAACGACACCACCATCGGCGCCGAGCGGCCGCACCTGGCCGAGTGGCGCGAGCGCGGCTGGTAGCGCCCGGTCGCCGACGGCCGACCGCACCGCGAGACACCGGCGGCCGTCAATCTCGTGAGGCGATGCACTCCTTCCGGTCGATGATTCCCGAACGCATGTCCTGGGGGTGCGGGGTGGGGTAGTTGCTGCACCATGCGACACCACCCCTCCCCGCTCCCCTCCCCCACCGGCGGCGGCGGTCCGCCGTCGATGCTCAGGCTCGCCTCGGCGGCCCTCGCCGGCACCGCCATCGAGTTCTACGACTTCTTCGTCTACGGGACCGCCGCCGCCCTCGTCCTCGGGCCGCTCTTCTTCCCGTCCTTCTCGCCGCTCGCCGGCACCCTCGCCGCCTTCGCCACCTTCGGCGTCGGCTTCCTGGCCCGCCCCCTCGGCTCGGCCGTCTTCGGCCACATCGGCGACCGCTACGGACGCCGCCCGGTCCTGCTCGGCTCGCTGCTGCTCACGGGCCTGGCCACGGTGGCCGTCGGCTGCGTGCCCTCGTACGCCTCGATCGGCATCGCGGCGCCCCTGTTGCTGGTCCTGCTGCGGTTCGTGCAGGGGTTCGGTCTCGGCGGCGAGTGGGGCGGGGCGGTCCTGCTGACCGCCGAACACGCCCCGCAGGACCGGCGCGGACTGTGGTCGAGCTTCCCGCAGATCGGCCCGGCCGTGGGCTTCCTGGCCGCCAACGGACTGATGCTGGCGCTGTCCGGATCACTCAGCGACGCGCAGTTCGCCGCCTGGGGGTGGCGGGTTCCGTTCTGGGCCGCCGGGCTGCTCGCGCTGGCCGGGTTGTGGCTGCGTCGCTCGGTCGAGGAGACCCCGCAGTTCCGCGCGCTCGCCGAGACCGGCCGGCGGGCCGAGGCGCCGCTGACCGAGGTCGTACGCGGCCACTGGCGGCTGCTCCTGCTGACGGGCGGGGCCCTGGCGGTCGCGTACGCCGTCTTCTACGCGGTCACCACCTGGGCCCTGGCCTACGCGACGACGACCCTGCGCGTGGACCGGACCGTGATGCTGGCCTGCGTGATGGTCGCGGTCCTCGTGATGGGCCTGGCCACCCCGGTGATGGCGGTGCTCGGCGACCGCTGGGGGCGCCGGCCTCTGTGCCTGGCCGGCTGCGCGGCGAGCCTGCTGTGGATGGGGCCCTTCGTGGCCCTGCTGCGGACGGCGGACCCGCTGCTGATCACGCTGGGCTGCACGGTCGCGCTGCTGGGGATGGTGGCGATGTTCGCGGTGGTGGGCGCGTACCTGCCCGAGCTGTACGCGCCGCGGATCCGCTGCACGGGGGCCGCCGTCGGCTACAACCTGGGCGGGGTGCTGGGCGGGGCGCTGACGCCCGTGGTGGCGACGGCGCTGGCGGACGGTTCGGGTCCACCGTGGGCCGTCGCGGTGTACCTGACCGCCATCGCGCTCGTCAGCCTGGGCTGCTTCGCGCTGCTGCCGGAGACGAACCCGGCGGTGGCGGGGCCGCGCGGGGGTGCGGGCGCGGTGGCGCGAACGGAAACGGGGGCGGCCGAAGCGGCCGCCCCCGTGTAGCCCCGTAGGGCCCGGGTTACGCGTCGACGCTCTTGGTCTCCGGGTCGGCGGCGGCCTCGGCCGCCGCCTGCTTCTTCGAGGCGATGAGGCTGGTGATCGTGGTGATCACCAGGACACCGCAGATGACGCCCAGCGAGACCGGGATGGAGATCTGCGGGACGTGCACCCCGGACTCGTGGAGGGCGTGCAGCACGAGCTTGACGCCGATGAAGCCGAGGATGATGGACAGGCCGTAGCTGAGGTGGACCAGCTTCTTGAGCAGGCCGCCGATGAGGAAGTACAGCTGGCGCAGCCCCATCAGGGCGAAGGCGTTGGCCGTGAAGACGATGTACGGGTCCTGGGTGAGGCCGAAGATCGCGGGGATCGAGTCCAGCGCGAACAGCACGTCGGTGGTGCCGATGGCGAGCATGACGACCATCAGCGGGGTCAAGATGCGCTTGCCGTTGCTCCGGATGAAGAGCTTCGTGCCGTGGTACCGGTCGGCGACGCCGAACTTCTTCTCGACGGACTTCAGGAGGCGGTTCTCCTCGAACTCCTCGTCGTCCTCGTCCTTGCGGGCTTCCTGGATCAGCTTCCACGCGGTGTAGATCAGGAACGCGCCGAAGATGTAGAAGACCCAGGAGAAGCTGGCGATGATCGCGGCGCCGGCGGCGATGAAGATCGCGCGCAGCACCAGGGCGATCAGGACGCCCACGAGCAGCACGCGCTGCTGGAGGTGGGAGGGGACCGCGAACTTCGCCATGATCAGGACGAAGACGAAGAGGTTGTCGACGCTCAGGGACTTCTCGGTGATGAAGCCGGCGAAGAACTCCTGCGAGGCCTGGCCGTTGCCGAAGAACCACAGGCCGAGGCCGAAGAGCGCGGCGAGGACGATCCAGACGATCGTCCAGGTGCCCGCTTCCTTGATCGAAACGTCGTGCGGTTTGCGGCCGATGAAGAAGTCGGCGCCGATGAGCAGGGACAGACCAAGAATGGTCAGGACCCACAGGGTCCAGGAAACTTCCACGGTGAACACGCCTCCGGCGGATGGCTCAGCACTTCGTCAGCGTCATCGCTGCCGGAGGTCTCTTCCACCCTGACGACCTGGAGGCCGCGGGCCGACGCCCCGGGACCGACTGCGCTGGTGATCCGCAGTGGTCCGTATTGACGGGCACGCCGTAGCAGGAAAGCAGGAATACTCCCCTCCGCATGAACCAGAGTACCCGGCCCTCCCCGAAAGGTAAAAGGAATGCCAAGAGCTGGTCAGCGGCTGGTCATCCCCGGGGTCGTCGCGCCCGCACCATCCGCTCCAACGCCTGCTCCATGACCCGGCTGCCCCGGGGCGGGAAATCGGGTGCGAAGGTCCAGGCGTGCTGCACCCACGGGTCGGCCAGGTGGTTGTCCGGCACGGGTGACAGCCGCATCAGCGACCGCCACAGCGGGTCCAGCAGCGGCCCGTACGCCGAGGCCTCGTCCCGGTCCGCCACCATCAGGAGGTGCACTCCGACGGCCGGTCCCTCGTCGGCCAGGTAGCGCAACTGGGTGACGGCGCGGTCGTCGAAGCCGTGGGGGAAGTCGTGGACGACGAGCAACTGCTCGGCCCGGTCCACATCCGGCGGCAGCTCCTCCGGCGCTCCGGCACGCAGGGCCATCTGGACGAGGTCCACCCGGCGGGTCAGCTGCGCGAGCGTCCGGGTGACCCCGGCCGCTCCGGCCGCCGGCGGCGAGGCCAGGACCCCGGCGTTCACCAGCGGGGCCAGCGAGGCCGCGCCCGCCCCGGCGGCGTCGATGACGTGGAGGGAGAGGCGGCCGGCGGGCTGGACCGCGAGCAGTCGCACCATGTGGGCGACGGCCATGTCCATGGCGGCGCGGCGCAGCCGGTCGGTGTCCATGGCCATGGCGGCCTCGGAGCCGGTGCGGCCGTTGTCGATCCACAGGCCTCGCTCCAGCGGGAACCGCATCAGCATGGGGATCCGCAGGTCGGGCCGCTCGGGCAGGCTCAGGTCCCCGAGGCGCAGGGCGAGCGGGCCCTCCTCCGGGACGAGCCGGCCGTGCCAGACCGGGTTGTCCCAGCGGGCGTACGCGGCCGGCAGCGCGGGTTCGACCACCTCCAGCTCGGCGGCCAGCTGGACGAGGTCCCGGTCGAGCACGGCGCGGGCCTGGGCGACCAGCTCGTCGCGGCGGGCCCGGGCGGTGTCGCGTGCGGCGTCGCCGGAGCCGCCGAGGCGGTGGCGGGGGTCGGACAGGGCGTCGTCGAGTTCGCGGTCCAGCCGTGACTCGGCGAAGTCGACGGCGCCGCGGTAGGCGGCGACGGTACGGGCCAGGTCCTCGAACATCCCCCAGACCTGGTTGTAGAGCCGCTCCTCCATGGACCAGCCGGCGGCGTCCCCGGCGACGGGGCTCGGTGTCTGTCCGGGCTCCGCGGCCGGCGCCGGGCGGGGAGCGGGTTCGGGCGGCTCCGTGCTGGTGCGGCGGCGGCGCGGGTGGGCGTAGTCGATGGTGGGCGGCCCCGAGAGGGTGTCGCCGGGGGCCGGCCCCGGGCCGGGCGTGCCGGCGTACGGGGCCGCGGGGGCGGGCAGCGGGTCCGGCGGCACGGGGGCGGGCGGGACGGGCGCCGGGACGGCGTCCTGTGGCCCGGTGTCCCGAAGGAGCGGATCCTGGAGGGCGGTGTCCCGGGGCAGGGCGTCCCCCGGCCCGCCCAGGTCGCGGACCTGGGTGGGCATGGTGGCCAGGGTGCGGTCGGCGTCGTCGAGCGGGGCGGTGGCCCCCAGGACGGCCGCGGCCAGCGCGGCGGCCTGCGCCTCGGGCAGTCCGCCGTCGGCGAGCAGGGTGGGCAGGCCCGTGGCGTACCCCTGGCCGACGGCCCGGACCTTCCAGGCGCCCTGGCGCCGGTACAGCTCCAGGGCGACCACGGCCGTCTCGGCGTCGAGCCCGGTCAGGGTGAAGCAGGCCAGCTCGACGCCGCCCTCGGCGGCGACCGCCACGTAGGGGGCCGGGACCGCGCCGAAGCGGACCGCGCCGCCCGGCGGCAGGGCGAGGACGACCGCGACCCGGTGGACGTCGGCGTCGACCGCGTCCAGATCGACGGTGAGGGCGTGCCGGTCCGCGGCGGCCCCGGGGACGCCCAGTCCGGGTCGGGCCGGGGCGGCCGGGTGCGCGAGCGCCCCCGGGCCGGCCAGCCGGCCCTGCTCGTCCGCGAGCGTGGCCAGGGCCAGGACGGGCGCGCCCGCCGAGACCCTGACCTCCACGCGGCTCCGGGACACGGGGTGGTTCTGCCCCCGGACCAGTTCGGCCGTCATCGTGCAGCCCCTCCCCCGTGCCTTCTTCGTACTCGCGGTGCTTACAGGTGCGGCAGGATCGCCGGCATCAGGTCCTGGAAGGTCCGGCCGTTGGCCGGGTTGCCGAGGGCCGTCATCTGCCAGCCGGTGCCGGCCCGGGACACCTTCGCCATGATCTGCGCGGTGTACTGGCCGCCGCCGTCGAGGGTGTAACGGGCCAGTTCCTGGCCGTTGGTCTCGTCGACGATGCGGCAGAACGCGTTCTGCACTTCCTGGAAGGTCTGGCCGGTGAACGAGTTCACCGTGAAGACGATCTGGTCGATGTGCACCGGCACGCGCTGGAGGTCGACGAGGATCGCCTCGTCGTCCCCGCCCTGCCCGACGCCGCCGACGAGGTTGTCGCCGGTGTGCCGGACCGAGCCGTCGTCGCTCTGGAGGTGCCGGAAGAACACCACGTCGACGGGCTGCTTGTCGGCGAAGAGCACCGCCGACGCGTCCAGGTCGATCTCCCGGGTCCGCGAACCGAACAGTCCCCGGCGCTTGGCCGCCTGCCAGCCGAGGCCCATGCGGACCGCGGTCAGCGTGCCGCCGTCCGCCTTCTGCAGACTGATGGCCTGACCCTTGGTCATGTTGACCGTCACGCGCTGTCCCCTCTCCATAGCCCGCCCCGATAACGGGTGCGCAGCGTGTACCTGCGGCTGAGACCCAACCCTACTGACCGCCCCCGGGTCAGGCGAGACCCGCTTCCTTCATCTGCCGAAGCTCCTTCTTCAGCTCCCCGACCTCGTCCCGCAGCCGGGCCGCGACCTCGAACTGGAGCTCGGCCGCCGCGCCCCGCATCCGGTCGGTCATCTGCTCGATCAGCGCGGCCAGTTCCGCGGCCGGACGGTCGGTGAGCACCTCGGCGCCCTTGGCACCCTTGCCGCCCTTCGCGCCCTTGCCGGGGGCCGCCTTGCCGCCCAGCGCGGGCACGGGCGCCTTGGCCCCCTTGCCCTCCTTGGCCTGCCGGTATCCGGTTCCGAGGAGCTGCTCGGTGTCCAGTTCCTCGCGGGCGATGGTGGCGACGATGTCGTTGATCTTCTTGCGCAGCGGCTGCGGGTCGATGCCGTTGGCGGTGTTGTAGGCGATCTGCTTCTCACGGCGCCGGTTCGTCTCGTCGATGGCCTTCTCCATCGCCGGGGTCATCTTGTCCGCGTACATGTGGACCTGACCGGAGACGTTGCGGGCCGCGCGGCCGATCGTCTGGATGAGGGAGGTCCCGGAGCGCAGGAACCCCTCCTTGTCGGCGTCGAGGATCGCCACGAGCGACACCTCGGGCAGGTCGAGGCCCTCGCGCAGCAGGTTGATGCCGACGAGGACGTCGTACTCGCCGGCGCGCAGCTCGCGCAGCAGCTCGATGCGGCGCAGGGTGTCGACGTCGCTGTGCAGGTAGCGGACCTGGATGCCCAGTTCCAGGAAGTAGTCCGTGAGGTCCTCGGACATCTTCTTGGTGAGGGTCGTGACCAGGACCCTCTCGTCCTTCTCGACGCGGGCGCGGATCTCGTGCACCAGGTCGTCGATCTGACCCTCGGTGGGCTTGACGACGACCTCGGGGTCGATGAGGCCGGTGGGACGGATGATCTGCTCGACGAAGCCGTCGCCGCGCGAGAGCTCGTACTTGCCCGGGGTGGCCGACAGGTAGACGGTCTGGCCGATCCGCCCCTGGAACTCCTCCCACTTCAGCGGCCGGTTGTCGAGCGCGGACGGCAGTCGGAAGCCGTGGTCGACCAGGGTCCGCTTGCGGGAGGCGTCGCCCTCGTACATGGCGCCGATCTGCGGAACCGTGACGTGCGACTCGTCGATGACGAGGAGGAAGTCCTCGGGGAAGTAGTCGATGAGGGTGTTGGGGGCGGAGCCGCGCTCGCGGTCGTCCATGTGCAGCGAGTAGTTCTCGATGCCGGAGCAGGACCCGATCTGGCGCATCATCTCCAGGTCGTAGGTGGTGCGCATGCGCAGCCGCTGGGCCTCCAGCATCTTGCCCTGCTTCTCCAGCTCCGCCAGGCGCTCGGTCAGCTCGGCCTCGATGCCGCGGACCGCCTTCTCCATGCGCTCGGGGCCGGCGACGTAGTGGCTGGCGGGGAAGACGTACAGCTCGCGGTCCTCGCTGATGACCTCGCCGGTCAGCGGGTGCAGGGTGGAGAGGGCCTCGATCTCGTCGCCGAACATCTCGATGCGGACGGCGAGTTCCTCGTAGACCGGGAAGATCTCGATGGTGTCGCCGCGCACCCGGAAGGTGCCGCGGGTGAAGGCGACGTCGTTGCGCGTGTACTGGATGTCGACGAAGCGGCGCAGCAACTGGTCCCGGTCGATCTCCTCGCCGATCTTGAGGGAGACCATCCGGTCGACGTACTCCTGCGGGGTGCCGAGGCCGTAGATGCAGGACACGGAGGCGACGACGATCACGTCGCGCCGGGTCAGCAGCGAGTT
Source organism: Streptomyces sp. NPDC001568 (assembly GCF_042893755.1). Taxonomy (NCBI): domain Bacteria; kingdom Bacillati; phylum Actinomycetota; class Actinomycetes; order Kitasatosporales; family Streptomycetaceae; genus Streptomyces; species Streptomyces sp. NPDC001568. The sequence continues at coordinate 153,563 of NZ_JBIAVF010000013.1, forward strand.
CGTCGCGGAGTGGCGCAGCCGCTCGACCTCCTCGTTGATCGAGGAGTCCTTCTCGATGTAGGTGTCCGACTGCGGTACGTAGGCCTCGGGCTGGTAGTAGTCGTAGTACGAGACGAAGTACTCGACGGCGTTGTTCGGCAGGAGCTCGCGGAACTCGTTCGCCAGCTGGGCGGCGAGGGTCTTGTTCGGCGCCATCACCAGGGTCGGGCGCTGAAGCTTCTCGATCATCCACGCCGTGGTCGCCGACTTGCCGGTGCCGGTGGCACCGAGCAGGACGACGTCCTTCTCACCTGCACGGATGCGCTTCTCCAGCTCGGCGATGGCCGCCGGCTGGTCGCCACTGGGCTGGTAGGGGCTGACGACCTCGAAAGGCGCCACCGTGCGTTCGATCTTCGATACGGGCCGCATGGGTCAACCGTACGGCCCCCCACCGACAGGCAGCGCGGGTCTGGTCCGTTTGTCGTAGTTCGGTGGCGCCGTGGCGATCTTCGACCCCATGATCGCCGTGAAATCGGCCCCGCGCGGCACGCCCCCGCAACGTCTGCCGCCCCGCTCCCGTTTGACGCAGCAGCACGGCTCACGCCCCGAGGGGCCCCGCGCTCGCACGGGCCCGGCTCCCCCACGCCCTCACGACCCGCACGACTCCCACGCCCGTCACATCCCTCATGACCCTCATGACCCTCATGACCCGAGGAGACGCAGATGTACGTCGTCCGACCCGCCGCCGCGGCCGCCGCCGCATTCCTGGGACTCACCCTCACCGTGCTGTGCGGAATGGTCGCGTCCGGCGCCCCCGGCCCGGGTCCCGCGACCACATCCGCGGGACCGGGACCGATGGGCCTCGGCGGCCCCGTCGTGTTCGCGCACCGGGGAGCCTCGGCGTACGCCCCGGAGAACACCCTCGAAGCGATCGACCTGGCGCGGGAGCTGGGCTTCGACTGGGTGGAGAACGACGTCCAGCGCACCGCCGACGGCGAGCTGGTGGTGATCCACGACGACACCCTGACGCGTACGACGGACGTCGAGGAGGTGTTCCCCGACCGGGCGCCGTGGCGGGTCCGGGACTTCACGGCGGACGAGATCGCCCGGCTGGACGCGGGGAGCTGGTTCGGCGACGGCCGCTGGACGGGGGCCCGGGTGCCGACGCTGCGCGCGTACCTGGACCGGGTGCGGCGGAACCAGCAGCGGCTGCTGCTGGAGATCAAGAAGCCCGAGCTCTACCCGGGGATCGAGGAACGGACCCTGGAGGTGTTGGACGGGGCCGGGTGGCTCGACGAGTGGCACGTCACCGACCGACTGGTGGTGCAGAGCTTCAGCGCCGACTCGGTCCGCGTCGTGCACGACCTGCGCCCCGACCTGGTGACGGCGTTCCTCGGCACACCGGCGGTGGCCGACCTGCCGCGCTACGCCGAGTTCACCGACCGGATCAACCCCTTGCACTCGACGATCTCGGCGGACTGGGTGGCGGCGGTGCACCGGCTGCCGGGCGCCCACGGCCGGGCCATGGAGGTGGACACCTGGATCGTGGACGACGCGGCCACGGCCCGCAAGGTCCAGGACATGGGGGTCGACGGGATCATCACGAACGCCCCCGACGTGGTGCGCGAGGCGGTGGGCGGGTTCTGAGCCCGCTCGGGGGAAGCCGGGCGGGCAGGAAGTCCGTCCGCCGGGCGGCCGGGAAGCGCGTCCGCCGGCCGCTCTCCCGGTGACCGGCCGCGTTGTCCGTGCGGGGCCGTACGGTGGACGCGTGGACAGCACCGAGCGGCCCCGCGGGCCGCACCTCGAATGGACCGTCGTCACCAGTGACATCGGTCCCCTGCTCCTGGCCGCCACCCCCGAGGGGCTGGTCCGGGTCGAGTTCCATGCCGGACCCGACCGGGCCGACCGGATGATCGGCGCCCTGGTCTCGCGGCTCGGCGCCGACGCCGTGCGCCCGCAGCCGGGCGCGGAGGTGCTGCTGGCGGAGCCGATACGCCAGCTGAAGGCCTACTTCGCCGGCTCGCTGCGGCGCTTCGAGCTGCCGCTGGACTGGCGGCTCAGCTCGGGCTTCAACCGCCAGGTGCTGCTGGAGCTGGACCGGACCGTGCCCTACGGATCGGTCGTCGGGTACGGCGAGCTCGCCGCCCGCGTCGGCCAACCGGGCGCGGCCCAGGCCGTGGGCAACGCCATGGGGTCGAACCCGCTGCCGCTGGTGGTGGCCTGCCACCGGGTCGTGGAGAACGATGGCGGCATCGGGGGCTTCGGGGGCGGCGTGGAGACCAAGCGGATCCTGCTCGCCCTGGAGGGCGTACTGCCGCAGCCCCTGTTCTGACCTGTGCGCCGACCCGCGTGCTGAGCTGCCCTGCGACCTGCGCCTTCGGGTCGCGGCGGGCCTTGCGCCCGGCCGGCGTCGCGGTCCGATACCCGGTTCCCCCGTGCGGTGGCGGGTGGGACACTTCGCCCGTGACGACTCCTGCCGCATCAGGCCTCACCCACCGCCTCCCGCCCCCGCCCCCGCGACGGGGGTGTCCGGCGTGAGCGCCTCCCCCGGGGCGGCGGCCCCCTCCCGCGTCCCCGCGGGCAAGGGCGGGCCGGTCGACGCGGCCGCGCTGCCGGGGATCCGGCGCAGGATCGCGGGCGTCCTGATCGCCGCCCAGGCGATCGGCGGGCTCGGCGTGCCGATCAGCATCGCCCTGGCCCCCGTACTGGCCACCGAGATCAGCGGGACGGAGGCGCTGTCCGGCTTCGCCTCCACGGCGGCGGTGATCGGCACCGCGCTCGTCTCGTTGCCGCTGGCCGCCCTGATGACCGCGAAGGGGCGGCGGCCCGGGCTCGTCCTCGGGTACGCCGTCGGCGCGCTCGGCGCGGGCCTCGTGGTGCTGGCCGCCTCGATCAAGAGCTTCCCGCTCCTCATGATCGGCATGGCCGCCTTCGGCGCGGCCTCCTCCGCCAACCTCCAGGCCCGGTTCGCCGCCGCCGACCTCGCGGAGCCCGACCGCCGGGCCCGCGCCATCTCCGTGGTCGTCTGGGCCTCCACCGTCGGCGCGGTGCTCGGCCCCAACCTGTCGGCCCCGGCCAGTGACAGCTTCGCCGGCACCTCCATACCCCAGACGGCCGGTCCGTTCGTCTGGGCCGCCGCCGTCTTCCTCCTCACCGGCACGCTGCTCGGCGTGTTCCTGCGGCCCGACCCGCTGCTGACGGCCCGGGCCCTGGCCCCGGCCTCGGAGCAGGGCCGAGAGGGGCGCTCGCTGCGCGCCGGGTTCGCCGCCGTCAAGGCGTCGCCCCGGGCCCGCCTCGCCCTGCTGACCGTCGCCGTGTCCCACACGACCATGGTTTCGATCATGGTGATGACCCCGGTCGACCTGGGCCACCACGGCGCCGACCTCCGGTTCGTGGGCCTGGTCATCAGCGGCCACCTCGCCGGGATGTTCGCCTTCTCCCCCATCATGGGATGGCTCGCCGACCGCCTCGGCCGGCTCACCGTGATCGGCCTCGCGGCCGGTCTGCTGTCCGTCGCCGCCCTCCTCGCCGGCACCGCGCACGGCAGTCACACCCGCAGCGCCCTGGGCCTCTTCCTGCTCGGGCTGGGCTGGTCCGCGGGCATGGTCGCCGGGTCCGCGCTGCTGACCGACTCGGTGCCGCAGCCCGCGCGGGCCGCCGTCCAGGGCCTGAGCGACCTGACGATGAACACCGCCGCCGGCGTCGGCGGCGCCGCGGCCGGCCTGATCATGTCCCAGGCCGGCTACGGCTGGCTCAACGCCATCGGCGCCGCGCTGCTGCTCCCGATGGCCGCGCTGGCCCTGTTCACGGCCCGGCGCGGGCCCGGGCCCGCGAAGGACGGGGCGGACGCGTAGGGCCCGGGGTTGGACGCGCGGGGCTCAGCAGTTGATGTGGTAGGCCTTGCGCAGCGTCTCGTGGACGGTCCAGGTGGTCCTGTCGCCCTCCCGCAGCACGCAGGCCGAGCCGGGGCCCACCTCCAGGGTGGCGCCGCCCTCGACCTCGATGGTGGCGCGACCGCTGACGACGACGAACAGCTCGTCGGCCTCGGTGTCGGTGACCACGCCGGGGGTGATCTGCCAGATGCCCCGGATCTGCGAGCCGTCCGCGGACTCCCACACCACCTTGCCGGTCACCACGGGTGTGCCGGAGAGGATCTGGGCGGGGTCGAGCTCCTCGGTCTCCAGCTCGGCGTCGGGGACGTCGGCGACGGAAACGGCGAAGGAGGCGGGGGCGGCGGGCCTGTGGTCATCGGTGTTCATGGCGCGTCAGCCTAGGGCCGGGCCGGCGGGCGCGGGGTGTTCAGAGCGTCCAGCGTGGGCCGTGCGGACGCGTCATTCCGTCGAGCGGGTACGCGGCGCCGACCGCCGGGCCCCCGTACGGGCCGGTGGGAGCCGGTGGTGGCCGGCAGGTGCCGGACGGACTCGCCCGATCCGGCTTCCCGCACATCGGGCCGTCGCCTCCTCGGGCGGGGTCCAGGAGGTGGCCCCCGAGGCGTGCGCAAGCCACCCGGGCGCAGCGCCCGCCGGGTTTCGGCCAGAGCGGCGCGGACGCCCTCGGCGGTCAGCCGGTGCGGCAGGGCGCCGCCGGCGCGCGCCAACGCGTCGAAGGAGGCGTCCGCGAACGGCAGGGCCCGCATGTCCAGGGCCCGGCCCCGCCGGGTCGCGCCGGCGTCCCGGGGCGCGTACGTGAGGTCGTAGTGGTCGGCGAGTTCGTCGTGGAAGCCGCGCGCGTCCACCGGGGCACGCTACTCGGACAGGTTCGCGCCGGAGCGGGGACAGCGCGTTTGGGGGCGCGAATCACGTGCCATGGATGGGGACATGCCACAGCACAGAGCATCCGAGGTCCCGGTCCTGTCGGAAGAGGTACGCGAGGCGCTCGACGCCGGGCGGCCCGTCGTCGCCCTGGAGTCGACGATCATCGCGCACGGCCTGCCCCGCCCCCGCAACCTGGCGGTGGGGCTGGAACTGGAGTCCCTGGTGCGGGCGGAGGGCGCGGTTCCGGCGACGATCGCGGTGCTCGACGGGGTGGCGTACGCGGGCCTCGACAAGGCCCGCCTGGAGCGGATCGCCTCGGGCGGCGACGTACGCAAGCTCGGTCACCGGGACCTGGCTCCGGCCCTGGCGACGGGCGCGACCGGGGCGACGACGGTGTCCGCCACGGCCCTGCTCGCTGCGCGGGCCGGGTTGCGGGTGTTCGCCACGGGCGGGCTGGGCGGGGTGCACCGGGAGTGGGCGCGGTCGTTGGACGAGTCGGCCGACCTGTCGTTGCTCGCCCGGACCCGGATCACGGTGGTGTGCGCGGGGGTGAAGTCGATCCTGGACGTACCGGCGACGCTCCAGCGGCTGGAGACGCTGGGGGTGGGGGTGCTCGGCTACGGCACCACCCGCTTCCCCGGCTTCTACCTGGCGGACTCCGGCGAGCCGGTGGACTGGACCGTGCACCGGCCCGAGGAGGTGGCCGAGGTGATGGCCGCCCAGGACGCCGTCGGAGGACCGGATTCCGCGCTGCTGGTCGCCAACCCCGTCCCGGAGGCGGAGCAGTTGGATCCCGAGTTGCACGACCGGGTCCTGACCGAGGCCCTCACCGAGTGTCGGGAGCGGGGCATCACGGGACAGGCGGTGACGCCGTTCCTGCTGGGGTTCCTGGTGCGGGCGACGGGCGGCGCCTCCCTGGAGGCGAACCTGGCGGCGGTACGGGGCAACGTACGGCTCGGCGCCCGCATCGCGCGGGCCTGGGCGGCGCGGCCGTGACCGGCGCACCGGGAGCCCTGCTGGTGGTCGGCGACGTGGTCACGGACGTCGTGGCGGTGCACGGCGAACCCCTGGCCCCGGCCACCGACACCACCGCCCGGATCCGCACCCTGCCGGGCGGGGCGGGCGCCAACGCCGCCTGCTGGGCGGCCCGTACGGGCACCGCGGAGGTGCGCCTCCTCGCGCGGGTGGGTTCCGAATCGGCGCGCTGGCACGAACGGGCGCTGGTCGACGCGGGGGTGCGGCCCCGGCTGGTGATCGACCGGTCGGAGCCGACGGGGACGGTCGTGGCCCTGGTCGGCAAGGACGCCGAGCGCACCTTCCTGACCGACAGCGGGGCCTCCTTGCGCCTGTGCCCCGCCGACTGGGCGCCGGCCCTGCTGGACGACGCCGCGCACCTGCACCTGTCGGGGTACCTGTTCTTCGCCGACTCCAGCCGGGAACTGGCCCTGGTCGCGCTGCGGGCGGCGCGCACGCGGGGCGTGCAGGTCAGCGTGGACCCCGCGTCGGCCGGGTTCCTCGCCGCGCTGGGCCGGGAGCGGTTCCTGACCGCCGTGGCCGGGGTCGGCGTGCTCCTGCCCAACGAGGACGAGGCCCGGGTGCTGGCCGGTCTGCCGGAGCCGGCCGGGGTGGCGCGCGCGGCCGAGGAACTGAGCCTGCGGGCGGCGCTGGTGGTGGTGACGCTCGGCGCGGGCGGGGCCCTGGTCGCGGAGGGCGGCCGGATCACCGCCGAGGTCGGGGCGGAGCCCGTCGAGGCGGTGGACTCCACCGGCGCCGGAGACGCGTTCACCGGCGGCTTCCTCGCCGCCCGGCTGGACGGCGCGGACCCGGTGGAAGCCGCCCGCGCGGGCTGCCGGACGGCGGCCCTGGCGGTCGGCCGGCTGGGCGGTCGGCCCTCGTAGGACGACGCGGAGGGGGGCCGCCCGGGGCGCTGTCGGAGCCGGCCCCCGCCCGTGCGCACGTACGTCGGCTCAGTCCGGCAGGCCGCTCCAGGCCGGGTGGCGCGGGTCGTCCGCCTTGACCAGGACGTCGGCGGCCGTGGCCGGTGCGGTCTCCCGCGCGTAGCGGGCGAAGGCCGGCAGCGTCCAGCGTTCGGGCTCCTCGGTGCGGCGGGCGAGCGCCCCGGGCGAGAGGCCGATGTGCACGCTGAGGTCGAACGGGAACCAGTGCCCCAGCAGGAGCGGCCCGTGCACGATCACCACGCCGCCCGGGGCGAGTTCGACGTAGGGGCTGCGGGTGGCCCGGTCGGTCACCGGGTCCCACAGGTCGGGCAGCACCCGCCCGCTGCCGCCGGGGTCGGTCGGGCCGAAGACCTCGCGCCACAGGGCGCCGGTGTCGTACCAGCCGCCGAGGTAGGAATCGACGTCCTGGCGCCCGTACTCGAAGCGGAGCGACGCCGGCCGCAGGAAGCCCCCGGCGGCCACGACCAGGACCGAACGGCCGCGCAGGCGCAGCGCGTCGGCGAGGTGACCGGCCAGGACGTCGGTCGCGGCGGCGGGCGCGCCGTCGATGCCGACGCGCTGCCAGGTCCCCGGTGCGGGGTCGTCGGCGGGGGCTGCGCCGGGGGTGTCGAGGTGGGCGGCCAGCCGGCCGGCCAGCCGCTGCCAGGTGATCGCATGGAGCTGCACCCGCCCATTGTCAGTGGCGGGGCCTAGTTTTTTCCACGAAGGGATCACCGGTGGACAGGAGCCGGCGGCCCGGCTCTGAGGAGGGGTCTGTCATGGCTCGGGAGACGACGTACCTGGAGCTGTCGCAGGACGACGGCGCGGCGCACAAGTTCTACGAGGTGACGGTCGAGGGCACCGCCGTCTCGGTGCGGTACGGACGCATCGGCGCCGAGGGCCAGTTGCAGAGCTCCTCCTTCCCGACGGCCGAGAAGGCCCGGGCGGCCGCCGCCAAGAAGGTCGGCGAGAAGGTCCGCAAGGGGTACGCGCCGGCGGTGCGGGGCGTGCGCGCCGCGCGCTCGGTGACCCGCCGCCAGGTCGCGTCGGCGCCGTCGACGGCGCGCGCCGTGGCCCCGGTGCTGTGGCGGTTCCGTACCGGCTCCTCGGCGTTCGGGATCCACGTGGACGAGGACCGCTGCTGGGTCGGCAACCAGGCCGGCGACGTCTACACGGTGAGCCACGGCGGTGAGGTGCTGGCCCGGTACTCCCTGCCGGACGGGGTGAAGTGCCTGGTCGCGGACGACTTCTGGATATACGCGGGCTGCGACGACGGCACCGTGTACGACCTGTCGTCGAAGGTCCCGTTCGGGGCGTACGGCATCGCTGCGGACGTGGACATCTACTGGCTCGACATCCATGAGGGCGTACTGAACGTCTCGGACGCGAACGGCGGCCTGACCGTCATCGACCACGAGGACGAGCACCAGTGGTCGCGGAAGTCCTCCGGGGGCGGCGCGTGGATGGTCCGGGCCGACGAGCACGCGGTCTACCACGGCCACGGCAACGGCGTGACGGCCTACGCGGCGGACGGTACCGGCGAGTTGTGGCACACGAAGACGCCGGGCGGGGTGCTGTTCGGTTGGCAGGAGGAGCACTCCGTGTACGCGGGGACGGCGCGCAACACCGTGCAGCGGCTGTCGAAGGCGACGGGCGCGGTCGAGGCCTCGTACCCGTGCGACGCGGCCGTGTACTCCTGCGCGACCTCGCCGGACGGTCGGCACGTGTTCGCGGGTGACTCGTCCTCCTCGGTGTACTGCTTCGACGCCGACGGACACCGGTTGTGGAAGCTGGGCACCGGCGGCGGTTCCGCGCTGTCGATGCAGTACCTGGACGGGCGGCTGTACCTCGTCACCACGGACGGTTCGCTGGTGTGCGTGGACGCGAGCGAGGCGGCGATCGCGGCCGCCCAGCAGGGTTCCGTCCCCACCGCGTTGGACGTGAAGTCGGCGGCGGCCCTGCCGGTCTTCACCCCGGCGGCCTCGGCCGCGGCGGTGGCGACGGTCTCACGGGCATCGGTGCCGGTCGGCGGTGTCGTGGTCGAGTGCGTCCAGCAGGGGACCCGGATGCGGGTGCAGGTGATCTCCGAGGGCTTCGACTCGGGGTGGCACGTGCAGTTCCCGCGCGGCATCCGGGAGGTGGGGGCGCGGTACGTGGTGGACGGGCTGCACCCGGCCGCCGGCGGCTTCTACCGGGTGCGCGGGGAGATCCGCCGCCTGGTCTGAGCGGGCGGGGGCGGGGGCGCGCCGCCGGGCGGGTGTGGTCGGTGTCCGTGGTGGACGGGGGTCTCCACGGACACCGGCCCGACCCGCCCGGCGGCAAGCCCGCGTCCGGCTCAGTGGGAGTGTTCCGGGCAGCCGCAGGGCGTGGCGCCGAGCGGGGCCGCCACGGATATCGCGAAGGGGGAGCCCTGCGGGAGGGCGCAGGTCACGTGCAGGACGATCGGCTCGCTGCCGAAGTTGCGGCCGAGGTGGACGTGTCCGAGGCCCTCCGGTTCGACGAAGGTGTCGCCGACGGTGTGCACCTCGACGGTGTCGTCGTCGAGGATCCGCGTCAGGGTGCCGGCCCTGACCACCGCCATCAGCGGCACCTGGTGGTAGTGCCAGCCGGTGCAGCCGCCGGGCGCTATGACGACTTCCCGGCGCACGAGGTCCGAGGGCGCCGTCGCCCTCGGGCGCCTCGCCATCGCCTGCCGTCCACCCATGCGCCCTCCTCCATGGGCCCCCGCGGCCCACCCGATCCGACTCACGGTAGGAGGACATCATGGCGGCGAGAAACAGTTGATGAAAGGCTAACAACCTATCTGTACAAGGTGATATACGCACCGGTCAGCGGTATCACCCCTGTATGAGCCTCGTCGTTTTCGAGTCACCGAAGCAGATCCACTGCGCGGACTGCCGGCAAGGTCCGCTGCGGCACCTCGTCCGGGAAGCCGGCGTGCCCCGGTGCCTGCACTGCGCCGACCTCGGGCACCTCGTCTACCTGCCGCGCGGCGACGCGGCGCTCACCCGGCGGGCCCGGGAGGCCAGTTCGCTGTCGGCCGTCGTCGTACGTCGTCACAAGCGCCGGCGCCGCTACGAACGGCAGGGCCTGCTCGTCGAGGAGGCGGCGCTGGCACACGCCGAACGGTCCTGCCTGGCGGACGCCGACGCGCGGGCCCGCCGTCGGGAACGCGACCGGCTGCGGCGGGCCGCCGAGGACGTACGGTTCACGGCCGCGTTCGGCGCCGAGATCCTGCGGCTGTTCCCGGGGTGTCCCCCGGACCGGGCGCGGGACATCGCCGCGCACGCCTCGCTGCGCGGCAGCGGCCGGGTGGGGCGCAGCGCGGCCGGCCGGGCCCTCGACGAACTGGCGGTGTCCGTTGCGGTCCGGGCGGCCGTGCGGCACACGGACACCGAGTACGACGCCCTGCTGATGGCGGGGGTCCCCCGGTTCGCCGCCCGGGCCCGACTGGCGGAACGGATCGACGCGATCCTGAACGGCTGGCGGGCGCGGCCGTAGCCCCCGGGCCGGGCTGCGGGCGAGGCCGACCGCGGCCTTCGGGCCGGGCGGCGGGCGGGCGCGGCGGCGACTCCCGGACCGGGGGCGGCAGTGGCGTGCGGCCGTATCCCGCGGCCCGGTGCGGCCGGCAGGATCCGTACGGGACGGTCTAGTTGAGGCGGAAGCGGCGGTAGAGCAGTGCGCCGCCGAGGAGGAGCCCGCCACCGGCCGGCAGCAGGTAGCCGAGGCCCTCGGAGCCGGTGTGGGCGAGCGCCGAGACGTGGCGCGGCGGCGCGGGCGGGGCGGGCGGCGTCACCGGCCTCGGCGCAACGGGCGGGGTGACGGGCGTGACCGGGGTGACCGGCGTGACGGGCTGCGGCGGCTTGCCCTCGGTGGGGGGTTGGCCGTTGACCGAGACGTTCCCTTGGGAGGTGTTGCCGATCCCGACGACGTTCACCGAGTTGCCGCTGAGGTTGAGCGGGAGCTCGACGGGGAGTTGGATGCCGTTGCCCGACAGGATGCCCGGGGAATCCTTTCCGCTGCCCTGGGCCACCGCTCCGCCTCCGTTGGCCGACCCGGAACCGGCAGAGGCTCCCCGGTCCGCCGAGCCGCCGGACCGCGGCCCGGAATTTCCGCCCCCGGGTGAGGAGTTCGTACAGCGGTTGCCGGCGGCGGAGTTGAGGACGCCGACCACGCTGACCGTGTTCCCGCAGACGTTGAGCGGGGTGTGCACCGGCAGTTGCACCAGGTTCCCCGACAGGAGTCCGGGCGAGCGCTCGGCGTTCCCACCTGCTTCCGCATCGGCGTGGGCCAGACCGCCCACCCCCGCGACCGCCAGTCCACCGCTCGCGACCATCGCCGCGATCAAGCCGTTCCGACGACTGTGACGCATCAGTTTTCCTGCCTTCCGGAGGGATAGAGGGGCATTGCCCCCACACCGGTGAACAACGCCGTAAACCCATTCGGGTTATAGAGGCGGTAGGCATTTCACTCCATCGTGTACTGGGTAGTGCCTACTTCATGACGGAACGACCGCTGCTCCTCCTCGACGTGGACGGCCCCCTCAATCCCTTCCGCTCACCCTTCGCCGCACTGCGCGGGTACACGAGCCACCGGATGCGACCGGACGTCTGGCTCTCCTACCGCGACCCCGATTCGCGTGCGGCCCGGCGCGGGGCCCGGGTCCGGCTCCACCCGTCCCACGGCGCCAGCCTGTTGGGCCTGCCGTTCGAGATCGTCTGGGCCACCGCCTGGACGCACCAGGCCAACACGATGATCTCCCCGCACATCGGCCTGCCCACCGACCTGCGGGTCGTCGAATGGCCCGAGATGTTCGCCCGCGACCCCGAGGGACTGTCCTGGAAGACGCGGGCACTCACCGAGTGGGCGGCGGGACGCCCCTTCGCCTGGGTCGACGACATGATCACGCCGCGGGACCGCGCCTGGGTCGCCGCCCATCATCCGGCCCCGGCGCTGCTCCTGAAGGTGCTGCCCCGACACGGGCTGCGACCGCGGGACTTCGCCGCCCTGACCCGGTGGGCGGGCGGGCTCAGCGGGACAGGGCCGTGACCGGGTCCGGGGAGGGCGCGGCGGCGGGCCACCAGTCCTCGTCGTCCGCGCGGGACTCGTAGGCGTACCAGAGGCCTTCGCGGCTGAGGCGGAGCTGACGGGTGCGGTCGGTGAGGCGGTTGCGTTCGGGGCGGAAGACGCCCAGACCGGCGGCCAGGAGGGCCGGGCGGGCCCGGTCGAAGGGGCCGGCCGGCGGGTCCCAGGCCTCGTCGAGGACGGTGAGCGCGGGCAGCCCGCCCTGCCGCCAGGCCGCGGCGGCCCGGGCGAGTTCGGTGGTGGACCGGCCGGTGGCGCGCGCGAGGTCGCGGTAGAGCCGCCGGGCGGGGCCGGTGAGCCCCGCGGTGTGGTGGGCCGAGGCCAGCCGGACGGCGTCCTGCCACAGGGTGAGGTGTCCCGTCGGGTCGGCCCCGGTGGTCAGCAGCGCGAGGGCGCGGGAGGCGGCGTCGGTGGCGAGTTGGTCCAGGGCCAGCGGGTCCGGGGCGCCGGGATCCGCCGGATACGCGGGCGGCAGGCCGACGGTCGCCGGCGGCGCGAGCGGGGCGGGCAGCGGGGGCAGGACGGTACGGGCCACCACCGCGCGGGCGGGTACCCCGGGGAAGTCCGACGCCGTGTCGGGCTGTTCGCGGGCGGCATGGGCGGCGTTGCGGCGGGCGAGCTCGTCGAGGAGCTCCCGCTCGCCCCGGCCGCGCAGCAGGAGCAGGACGAACGGGTCCTGATCGAGGAGCCGGGCCGCCCGGTAGCAGAGGGCCGCGGCGTGCTTGCAGGGCGGCCGCGCCGTGTCGGGGCAGGAACAGCGCGGCACGAGCTCACCGGCCCCGGGCAGGATCGTCTCCGCGAGCGACTGCGGAACTTCCCGTTCGAGCAGGGCCGCGAGGGCGGCCGGATCCGCCGCCACCGCCTCCAGGAGCTCCGCCCACTCACTGTCCGCGAAGGCGGCCAGCGACAGCTCGGTGCGGTACGGGCGGGCCCTGCTGCCCCGGACGTAGGCCACGATCCGGCCGGGGGTGACCGTGACGGCCTCGACGTGGCCTTCCGTGGCGTACGTACGACCGCGCGCGAGCCGGGCCGCGTCGTGGGCACGGGCCTCCAGGGCGGCGACCCAGGCCCGCCCCCACCAGGTCGCGGCCTCCACCCCGGCGGGCACGGTCTCGAAGGTGCGGCGACGGTCGTCACGCGCGGTGATCATGCGGGCCTCCGCAGCGAGACCAGGTCGGCCAGTTCACGGTCGGTCAGTTCGGTCAGGGCGGATTCGCCGGAGCCGAGGACGGCGTCCGCGAGGGCTCGTTTGGCTTCGAGGAGTTCGGCGATGCGGTCCTCGACCGTGCCCTCGGCGATGATCCGGTGGACCTGGACGGGTTGGGTCTGGCCGATGCGGTAGGCGCGGTCGGTGGCCTGTTCCTCGACGGCCGGGTTCCACCAGCGGTCGAAGTGCACGACGTGCCCGGCACGGGTCAGGTTGAGGCCGGTGCCGGCCGCCTTCAACGACAGCAGGAACACGGGCACCTCCCCGGACTGGAAACGGTCGACGAGCTCCTCACGGCGCGGGACGGGCGTCCCCCCGTGCAGGAACTGGTGGGAGATGCCACGGGCCGCGAGGTGCCGCTCGATGAGCCGGCCCATCGTCACGTACTGGGTGAACACCAGCACCGAGCCGCCCTCGGCGAGAATCGTGTCCAACAGCTCGTCCAGCAGGGCGAGTTTGCCCGACCGGTGCGGGATCCGGGGCGGATCCTCCTTCAGGTACTGGGCGGGGTGGTTGCAGATCTGCTTGAGCGAGGCCAACAACTTCATGATCATGCCGCGGCGTTCGATGCCCTCGCTCGCCTCGATCACGGCCATCGCCTCCTCCACCGCCGCCTGGTAGAGGGACGCCTGCTCGCGGGTCAGGGACACCGGGTGGTCGGTCTCCGTCTTCGGCGGCAGCTCGGGCGCGATGCCCGGGTCGGACTTCTTGCGCCGCAGCAGGAACGGCCGCACCAGCGCGGCCAACCGGGCCACCGCCGCCTCGTTGCCGCCGTCCTCCTCCTGCTGGTGCTCGACCGGACGCGCGTGCCGGGCACGGAAGGCGGTGAGGGGGCCGAGCAGCCCCGGGGTGGTCCAGTCGAGCAGGGCCCACAGCTCGGACAGGTTGTTTTCCACCGGGGTCCCGGTGAGCGCGACGCGGGCCGGCGCCGGGATCGTCCGCAACGCCTTCGCCGTCGCCGAATGCGGATTCTTGACGTGCTGCGCCTCGTCGGCGACGACCATGCCCCAGCTCTGCCCGCCGAGCCGGGCGGCGCCGGCGCGCATCGTCGCGTACGTGGTGAGGACGAAGCCGCCGTCGAGGCCGTCGAGGGTGCGGCTGCCGCCGTGGAAACGGCGTACGGGCGTGCCCGGCGCGAACCTCTCGATCTCGCGCTGCCAGTTGCCGAGGAGCGAGGCCGGGCAGACGACGAGGGTCGGCTCGGGGCGGTCCCGGTGCAGGTGCAGCGCGATGAGCGTGACCGTCTTGCCCAGGCCCATGTCGTCGGCCAGACACCCGCCGAGACCGAGCGAGGTCATCAGGTCCAGCCAGGCCAACCCCCGCAACTGGTAGTCCCGCAGGGTCGCCTTGAGGGCGGCGGGCGGGGCGATCGGGGGCAGGTCCCCGGTCAGCCGGTCCCGCAGCGCGGCCAGCGCGCCCACCGGAACGGCGGGCACCGGCTCCCCGTCGACCTCGGCCGTCCCGCTCAGGACGGTGGCCAGCGCGTCCACCGGATCCAGCAGCCCCAGCTCGCGCTTGCGCGCCTTGCGCACCAGCGCCGGGTCGACCCGGACCCATTGGTCGCGCAGCCGCACCACCGGCCGGTGCGCCTGGGCGAGGGCGTCCATCTCGCCCGGGGTGAGCCGGTCGCCGCCCAGGGCCAGCTCCCAGGAGAAGGCGAACAGCCCCGCCGCGTCGAAGAAGGCGGTGCCGTCGGTGGCGGAACCCGGCGCCGTGGACCGTACGACGGCGGTCGCCGACAGCGTACGGGCCAATTCGCGCGGCCAGTGGACCAGCACTCCGGCCGCCGCGAGTCGGGGCGCGACGGCGCCCAGCAGGTCCTCCAGCTCCGGGTCGCAGAGCGCGAGGGCGTCCGGCACCGGCTGGTCGAGCAGGCGCAGCAGCGGCGGCCAGATCCGGGCGGCGCGGCGCAGCGCGAGCACGGCGTCGATCCGGGCGCGCGGCCCGAACGCGGCGGCGGCCGCACCCGCCCACAGCAGGCCGGCGTCGGTCACCAGCGTCGGATCGGCAAGGCTGTGGACCTGGACGACGGCGGCGCCCGCACGCCGCACGTCCTGCGGCTCCGCCTCGTCGAACAGGCGGAACGACGACAGGTCGAGCCGGAGCGAGATGCCCACCCCCGTGTCGGCGCCGGCGGCGACCTGCGCGGCCCATTCCTGTATCCCCGGCACCCGCTGCGGCTCCCGCGCGGCGAACGGCCGGCCGGCGGCGACGGGCGCGGCCGGGGTACGGGGCAGCGTGTCGGCGACGGCGTCGAGGAAGGCCCGCACCAAGGCCTCCGGTTCGGGCAGGCTCAGCGGGCGGCGGCCGACGAGCGGGGTGGCGTACCCCTCGTACGGCAGGGCGGCGGCGACGGCGCGCAGGTGTCCCACGTCCTGCGCGTCGAGCGGCCCGGCACGCCACGCGTCGATGCCCTCGGGGGTGACACCGGGCAGCAATCGGCCCCGCGCCACCAGGGACAGCGCCTGGATGGCGGCGGTGCCCCAGGCCCGGGCGGCGGGTGAGGCGCAGGCGCTGCGCGGTGCGTGGACGAGGGCGGCGAGGGCCTCGGTGACGGACAGGGCGACGGCGGGGACGGTGCGGGTGCGGACCCCGTCACCGTGCGGCCGGACCACCTGGAGCGCGAGCGGGCTCCCGGCCTCGGGCAGCGGATCCCCGGCCGGACTCCAGAGGGCGACCCGCCCCTCGCGGGGCACCGCGGCCGGGAGGAACACGGCGGCGCAGCGGAGCAACGACGCCACCGACTGCGACGGCGGCTGCGTCCGGCCCTGCGCATGCGCAGGCGCCTGCGCATGCGACTGCCCTCGCGCTTGCGGCATCACGGCGTCGTCCCCCTTCCCGTCCTGCTCGACCGGCTCCGCCCGGTCATGGTGGATCCACTGCCGCCGAGTCTAGGCGGGCCCACCGACAAAGGCGCTGACCTGCGACGACGGCCCCACCCCCCGGGCTTCCCCGGGCTACTTCGCCCAGCGGCCCAGCTCGCTCGCGAAGCCGTACTCGGGCCGCCCGGCGGTGGCGCTCGTCCGCCAAGGCCGCCCGCCGTCGTCGAGGCGGAGCGTGCCGGCTCCGGCGGGGCCGCTCCAGCGGAGTTCGAGGTACCAGTCGCAGTCGCAGCCCGTGGCAGCGGCCACCACCCGCAGCACGACCGGTTGAGCCGCGGACACCCGCATCGGGAACACCGGCGCCGGGATCCGGTCCCCGCCGTCGTTCCCCGCGACCGGTCGCGCCTGCGGCCGCGGCGCGTCCAGGTTGACGGCGAACCCGGCCGGGGTGAGGGCGCCGCCGCAGCCCTGGGACATCTGGTAGACGTTCCAGGCGGGCGGGGAGCGCCGCGCGGTGACCCGGACCTGGAGGTCCTGGAGGACCACGGCCCCCTCCCCCGGCCCGTGCAGGGTGACCTCGACGGTCTGGCTGCCGGCGTGCACGGCCCGCTGCGCCTGCGCCCAGGCGGGCGCGTCGGGCTCCAGCGGGGGCGGGGGCACCTCGGTCGGGCCCCGCTCCGACAGGTAGGCGTGCTCGCAGCCCGCCGCCCACACGTGGGACCGTACGGCTGCCTTGAGCGGCGCCACGGCCGGTACGGGTGCCGTCGGCGACGGAGCCGCGGGCGGGGAGGCGCCGGCCGACGCCGAACCGGACACGGATGCCGACGCCGAGGCCGACGCCGAACCGGAGGCCGACGGGGAGCCGACCGGCGGAACCGACCCCGGCGCCGAGGGACCGGCCGACGCCCCGCCCGCGCCCGCGGTCGAGGTCACCGGCGCCCCGGCGACCGCACCCCCCACCGGCACCTGCCCCGAGGGCCGCTCCGGCCCCGCGACGACCAACACCCCGGCCACCACCACAACGGCCGCCACCCCGGCAGCCACCACCACACCCCGCCGCCGGTACCACCCCCGCCGCGCCACGGCTTCGGCCCCGGCAGCGTCGTCCGAAGCGAACGACGACGGGGATCCGGACGCGGGCGCCGCCACTGACCCGGTGGTCCCGGGCTCGGACGCGGCCCCGGGTGCGGACCCGGACGCGGGGGCGGGCTCGAGCGCGTCCTCCCCCAGGCGTACGGTGACCGGCGCCGCCCGGGGCACCGTGGGGGCCGGCGGGTCCGGAACCGCCTCGGGCAGCACCTCCGAGACGCGACCGGACGCCACGGATTCCGCTCCCACGGCCCGACCGGTAGCGGCCACCACGGGAGGTGCCGCCGGGCACGGGCCGCGCCGCGCCTCGGGCGCCGCGTCCCGAAACGGGCCGGGCAGCACCCCGGAGGCGGGCTCCGAAACCCCGCCGGACGCCACCACGGGCCCCGCCGCCGGGGGCGAGCCGGGGGCCGCCTCGGCCGGGGAGTCCGTCGCCGGGACCCGGCCGGGCGCCGGCGTCCCGGGGACGCCCGAAGTCGTCGGCCCCGCCGGCGCATGATCCCGGTCCCGCACCGCGTGCGCCACTGCCTCGGAACCGCCCGGAGCCACCGGCCGCGCCGCCTCCCCCGACTCCACCGGCACGCCCGGAGCCTGCGGCTCCACCGGCTCCACCACCCGGTCACGCTCCGGAGCCTGCGGCTCCACAGCCGCCGCCGAGCGGCGGCGGGCGTCCGCCAGGAGCCAGGCCCGGTGGAGGGACAGGGCCTCCGCGCCCGTCGCCCCGCAGGCCCGCGCGAAGCGGTCCACCGACGCGAACTCCGCCGGCACCGCCTCCCCGTTGCAGTACCGGTGCAGGGTCGACGTACTCGTGTGCAGCCGGCGGGCCAACAGCCCGTAGCTCAGTCCCGCGCGTTCCTTCAGTTCCCGCATCAGCCGCGCGAACGCCTCCGTCTCGGTCGGCCCCTTCGCCGGTCGTTCCGCCCCGCCCACAGCGCTCCCCCGTCCCGTCCCGTGACTCCGTTCCACCCAGGGGGTGTTCCCCCAGGTGACGGTGTGTACGGCCGTTCCAGTGTCCCGGATCCGGCGCGTTCCCTGGCCTGACACCCCAGGGCGGGGGAAGGCTGTTGACGCAGTCGACCTTCAACCGCACTTCGTACGGGGAGAACACCGTGTTCCGACGCTCCGCCCTGGCCACCGCCGTCCTCGCGGCCGCCGCCGCCCTGCTCATGACCACCTCCACGACCGCGACGGCCGCCGCGACCGCGCCCGGCTTCCTCAACGGCACCGACCTGCCGCCGCACTCCTCCTCCCCCTGGTTCGCGGGGAAGGTCACCAAGGGGCTGCCGGAGAACGCGCCGTTCTGCCTGGAGGGCGTCCTCCCGGCGGCCGGCAGCTGGCACCGCACCTTCGGCACCGAGTTCGACACCGGCGCCGCGCAGATCTCCGTACGGACCGCCTCGAACGCCGCCGCCGCCAAGCTCGTGACGACCCTGGAGCGCAAGGTCGCGGCGTGCGCCGCGGACTGGCTGCGCGCGACCCCGGGCGGGACGGCCTCCTGGCAGGACTACGGGAAGATCGCCGTCGAGGAGGGCGCGCACGTCTACGGGGTCCACGCCTCCATTCCGGAGTCCGAGCCGGGCGTGCACCTCTTCGGCATCGGACGTGACGGCGCCACGGTGACCGTCGTGAACTGGGGCCAGATGGGATACCTGGCCGACGCCCCCGTCCCCGCCTTCAAGAAGACGACCACCACCGCCGTCAAGAAGCTCAACCCGTAGCCCCGGTCCTGCCCCGCGCCCGCCTCCGAGTGGGACCATGGAAGCGAGGGTCCGCTCGGCCGGCGGGCGCGCGGGGCGGGCGGTCCGGGGCCGAGTCGAGCGATGCGGGACGAGGCGATGCGCATGCGTTCCGGAAACGAGCCGGTGACCGCCCGAAGCCCGCTGCGGCTGCGGTTCTGGCTGAGCCTGTGGGGGCTGATCTGGGCCGCGGCGGGGACGGTCGCCTTCTCACTGGGCGGGCGACCAGGCTGGGCGGCCGCCTGCGGCGTCGTCGCCCTGCTGGCGGCCGTGGACCTGGTGGTCGTGACCCGGCACATCCGCCAGGGCCCGCACTACCAGCCGGGCCGTGACGTCCCCCCGTACGAACCTCCGCACACCCGGTAGCCGCACACCCGGCGGCCGGGGCGCTCGACCGCGCGGCCGGCCCGGCCGGTCCTCCGAAGAGGCGGTGAGGTCCACGTCGTCGAAGGGGGCGGCGCTGCGTCACTAGGCCGGCCGTCCTGCCGTGCGCCGGCGGGCCACGCCCCGTCCCGCTGCCTACGGGTTGTCGTCGAACCGGGCCGCCGCCAGGTACTCGGGCTGCGGATCGAGGGCGGCGGCCAGCCGGAAGTGACGGCGGGCCTGCTCGCGCCGCCCGGAACGTTCGTGGGTGCGGGCGAGGGCGTAGTGGGCGAAGGCGTTGTCCGGCTCCCGCTCCAGCACCAGCTCGAATTCCAGCTCGGCGGGCCTCAGCTGCGCCGCCGCGAAGAAGGCGCGGGCGCGCAGCAGCCGGGCCGCGGTGTTCTCGGGGTGGGCGGCTATGACGGAGTCGAGGAGCTTGACCGCGCCGCGCGGGTCGCGGGCGGCCAGCAGCTGCTCGGCGGCCCGGAAGTCGATGACGTGCGTCTCGGGACTCGCGGACCCGGAAGACCTCGAACCGGACCGCCCGGAGTTCCCGGACGGCTCGGAGGGCTGCTGCGGGGGCGGGGGCGTGGTATCGGACACGGTGTCTTTCCTTCCCTCTACGGGCGCGTTCAACGCGCCCCGCCGCGCGCGCTATTCCACGCCGGCGCGGAACACCCCGCTCCGCCGGCCCTTCTCAGGCCCCGGCGGCCAGCTGCTCGAGCCGGTCCCACACGGTCCGTACCTGGGGCTCCAGCGCGTCCAGCGGTCCGTCGTTGTCGATGACGAGGGTGGCCACCGCCAGCCGCTGTTCCCGGGTCGCCTGGGCCGCCATGCGGGCCCGGGCGTCGTCCTCGGTCATCCCGCGCCGCGACGTCAGCCGGGCCAGCTGGGTTTCCGGGGAGGCGTCCACGACCACGACCAGGTCGTACAGGGACGCGAGCCCGTTTTCCGCGAGCAGCGGGACGTCGTGGACGACGATCGCGTCGGGCCCCGCCGCGCGTTCCAGCTCGGCGGAGCGGGCCCCGACGAGCGGGTGCACGATCGCGTTCAGGGTGCGCAGCTTGTCCGGGTCGCCGAACACGACGGCTCCGAGGGCTGGCCGGTCCAACGTTCCGTCCGGGGTGAGTACGGACGTCCCGAAGGCCTCCACCACGGCCGCGAGGCCGGGCGTACCCGGCTCCACGACCTCCCGCGCGATCCGGTCGGCGTCGACGACGACCGCCCCGTACCCCGCCAGCAACCGCGAGACCTCGCTCTTGCCGGCACCGATTCCGCCTGTCAGGCCCACTTTCAGCATGGTCGGCAGCCTAGGCCCCGCCGGGAGCCGGCGGCCAGGCCCCCGGCCCCCGGGTCCGCCCTGCCACCGGCCCGCTCCGACGGGCTACAGCTCTCCCTCGCGTTCCGCCAGGAACCGCTCGAAGTCGCGGCCGATCTCGTCGGCCGAGGGGATCTCGGCCGGCTCGGCGATCATGTTGCCGCGGGTCTCGGCTCCGGCGGCGGCGTCGTACTGGTGCTCCAGGCCCTGGACGAGGGTGACGAGTTCCTCGTCGCCCTCGCGGATCTGCCGGTCGATCTCGGTCTGCGTGCGGTGCGCCTCGGTCCGCAGGGCGTGCGCGACGGCCGGCAGCACCAGCCCGGTCGCCGCGGTGATCGCCTCCAGCGCGGTCAGGGCCGCGTCGGGGTACGGGGAACGGGCGACGTAGTGCGGTACGTGCGCGGCGACGCCGAGGACGTCGTGCCCGGACTGGCCGAGGCGGAACTCGACGAGCGATTCCGCGCTGCCGGGTACCTGGGCCTCGTCGAAGGGGCTGCGGTGGCCGGGCATGAGGTCCGTCCGGTTGCCGTGCGGGGTGATGCCGACGGGGCGGGTGTGCGGGACGCCCATCGGGATGCCGTGGAAGTTGACCGAGAGCCGGACCCCGAGCCGCTCGATGATCTGGCGGACGGCGACGGCGAAGCGCTCCCACTCCACGTCCGGCTCCGGGCCGGAGAACAGCAGGAAGGGCGCGCCGGTGGCGTCCTGGACGAGACGGACCTCCAGGCGGGGTTCCTCGAACTCCGTCCAGTGGTCGCGCTGGAACGTCAGCAGCGGCCGGCGGGCCCGGTAGTCCACGAGGCGGTCCGCGTCGAAGCGGGCCACGACCTGGTGGGGCAGGGTCTCCAGGAGCCGTTCGACGATCTGCTCACCGGCCTCGCCGGCGTCGATGTACCCCTCGAAGTGGTAGAGCATGACCAGTCCGGCCGAGTCCTGGGCCAGCGCCAGGTCGGCCACCGCCAGGCCCTTGGCGTCCCATTCGTACAAACCCTGTGGATCAAGCACTGTCACCATTCCTCCCTCGGCGCGTTCTCTGCCAAGAACGTCCAAGGAGGCGTCCGCATTCCCCAGTTGACGTCTTTCACAGGATCGCGGCGCGGGGACGACGACCGGGGAACGCGGAAAGGCCCGCCCCCCGAAGGGGACGGGCCTTTCCGTCGGTCTCAGCTCGGCTCACACCGGAGTGTGATGCGCGCTGCGATCAGCTCTGGCCGCCGGCCAGCTTCTCGCGGAGCGCGGCCAGGGCCTCGTCGGACGCCAGGGCGCCCGAGGTCTCGTCCGACTCCGAGGAGTACGAACCACCGGAGAGGCTGGCGCCGCCACCGGTGTTGCCACCGGCGGCCGGGGCGGCAGCGCCCTCGGCGGCAGCGGCCTCGTCGGCCTCGCGGCTCTTGATGACCTGAGCCTGGTGCTGCTCGAAGCGGACCTGCGCCTCGGCGTACTGGCGCTCCCACGTCTCGCGCTGGGTGTCGAAGCCCTCGAGCCAGTCGTTGGTCTCGGGGTCGAAGCCCTCGGGGTAGATGTAGTTGCCCTGGTCGTCGTAGGACGCGGCCATGCCGTACAGGGTCGGGTCGAACTCGACCGACGCCGGGTCGGCACCGAAGGACTCGTTGGCCTGCTTCAGCGACAGCGAGATCCGGCGACGCTCGAGGTCGATGTCGATGACCTTGACGAAGATCTCGTCGTTGACCTGGACGACCTGCTCCGGGATCTCCACGTGGCGCTCGGCCAGCTCGGAGATGTGGACCAGACCCTCGATGCCCTCGTCCACGCGGACGAACGCACCGAACGGAACCAGCTTGGTGACCTTACCCGGGACGACCTGACCGATCTGGTGCGTCCGGGCGAACTGCTGCCACGGGTCTTCCTGCGTCGCCTTCAGCGACAGGGAGACGCGCTCGCGGTCCATGTCGACGTCGAGAACCTCGACGGTGACTTCCTGGCCGACCTCGACAACCTCGGACGGGTGGTCGATGTGCTTCCAGGAAAGCTCGGAGACGTGCACGAGACCGTCGACGCCGCCCAGGTCCACGAAGGCACCGAAGTTGACGATCGAGGAGACGACGCCGGAGCGGACCTGACCCTTCTGCAGGGTGGTGAGGAACGTCTGGCGAACCTCGGACTGGGTCTGCTCGAGCCAGGCGCGGCGGGACAGGACCACGTTGTTGCGGTTCTTGTCCAGCTCGATGATCTTCGCCTCGAGCTCCTTGCCCACGTAGGGCTGGAGGTCGCGGACGCGACGCATCTCGACGAGAGAGGCCGGCAGGAAGCCACGGAGGCCGATGTCGAGGATGAGACCACCCTTGACGACCTCGATGACGGTACCGGTGACGATGCCGTCTTCTTCCTTGATCTTCTCGATCGTGCCCCAGGCACGCTCGTACTGAGCGCGCTTCTTGGACAGGATCAGACGGCCTTCCTTGTCCTCCTTCTGGAGAACCAGGGCCTCGATCTCGTCGCCGACCTTGACGACCTCGTTCGGGTCGACGTCGTGCTTGATCGAGAGCTCGCGGCTCGGGATCACGCCCTCCGTCTTGTAACCGATGTCGAGGAGAACCTCGTCCCGGTCCACCTTGACGATGACGCCGTCGACGATGTCGCCGTCGTTGAAGTACTTGATCGTCTCGTCGATCGCCGCGAGGAACGCGTCCGCGTCGCCGATGTCGTTGACCGCTACCTGCGGAGGGGTGGTGGCGGTGGTCTCGGTGCTGCTCGTCATGTGGGAAAGGGCTCCGGTTACGGACAGAAAGTCGTAGGTACTGCTACGCCGGGAGCCCTTATCGGCATCTGCCGAAGCCGGACAGCCAAGGAAGCCCAGATCCGCACGAGCGGCAGGGCCTCGAAAACCGAGGGGACATCAACAGAGGCAAGCGCAGCCTGCTAGGTCTGAGGAGCACAGGCTCGCAGCGCAACTTGTAGCATACGGGGGCAGCTGGACAGGGTCAATGCGCGAAGGCGCACACCCCGGGCAGATCACCGCACAACCGGCACAATTCGTGGGCACAGCAGCCCCGATGGGCAATCCACATGGATTTCCCGAGCCATCCGCAGACTACGACGACGGGCCCCATGAACCAAGAGTCCTACGCCAAGCCGGCCCCCGAAGACCCCGAGGACGACGCGCAGGCCACCCGACGTGACGCCGGGGACGCGGAGAGCAGTCGCGCGAACCGTGGCTGGTGGGACCGCAACGCCGACGAGTACCAGAGCGAGCACGGCGCCTTCCTCGGCGACGACCGCTTCGTCTGGGGACCCGAGGGACTGGACGAGGCGGAGGCCGCGCTGCTCGGTCCGGCGGACTCCCTCAAGGGCAAGGACGTCCTGGAGATCGGCGCCGGCGCCGCCCAGTGCTCCCGCTGGCTGGCCGCCCGGGGCGCCCGCCCGGTGGCGCTCGACCTCTCGCACCGCCAGCTCCAGCACGCCCTGCGCATCGGCGACGACGTCCCCCTGGTGGAGGCGGACGCCGGCAGGCTGCCCTTCCGCGACGGTTCGTTCGACCTGGCCTGTTCCGCCTACGGCGCGGTCCCCTTCGTCGCCGACCCGGTCAACGTGATGCGCGAGGTCCGCCGCGTGCTGCGCCCGGGCGGCCGCTGGGTCTTCTCCGTCACCCATCCCATCCGCTGGGCCTTCCCCGACGAGCCCGGCCCCGAAGGGCTGTCCGTCGCGGCGTCCTACTTCGACCGGACCCCGTACGTGGAACAGGACGAGGACGGCGACGCCGTCTACGTCGAGCACCACCGCACGATCGGGGACCGGGTCCGGGACGTGGTCGCGGGCGGGTTCCGGCTCGTGGACCTGGTCGAGCCGGAATGGCCCGCCTGGAACGCCCAGGAATGGGGCGGCTGGTCCCCGCTGCGCGGCAACCTGATCCCGGGAACCGCGATCTTCGTGTGCGAGAGGGACTGATCCCTTGATCCGCCAGGCCGACCTCGACGCCCTGCCCGTACGGGAGGCCGTGCCCGCCCTCGTCCGCGCGCTGGACGCCCACGGCACGGCCGTGCTGTGCGCCCCGCCCGGCACCGGCAAGACCACGCTGGTGCCGCTGGTGCTGGCCGGACTGGTGGGCGGCGGTCCGCGGCGGCGGGTCGTGGTGGCCGAGCCCCGCCGGATCGCGGCCCGCGCGGCGGCCCGGCGGATGGCCTGGCTGCTGGGCGAGCGGCCGGGCGACTCGATCGGCTTCACCGTGCGCGGCGAGCGGGTCGTGGGCCCCGGGACCGTGGTGGAGGTGGTGACCACGGGCGTGCTGCTCCAGCGCCTGCAACGCGACCAGGAGCTGGCCGGTACGGACGTGGTGGTCCTGGACGAGTGCCACGAGCGGCACCTGGACGCCGACACCGTCGCCGCGTTCCTGCTCGACGTACGCGCGACCCTGCGCCCGGAGCTGCGCCTGGTCGCGGCGTCGGCGACGACGGACGCGGCGGGCTGGGCGCGGCTGCTGGAGGACGCCCCGGTGGTGGAGGCCGCCGGCGTCGCCCACCCGGTGGAGACGGTGTGGGCGCCGCCGGCGCGGCCGGTGCGGCCGCCGCACGGGATGCGGGTGGATCCGGCGCAGCTGACGCACGTGGCGTCGGTGGTGCGGCGGGCGCTGGCGGAACGTTCCGGCGACGTGTTGTGCTTCCTGCCCGGCGTGGGCGAGATCGCCCGGGTCGCGGGGCAGCTGGGCGGGGTGGACGCGGAGGTGCTCCAGGTCCACGGCCGGGCCCCGGCGGCCGTGCAGGACGCGGCGCTGACCGCGGCGGACCACCGTCGGGTGATCCTGTCGACGGCGGTGGCGGAGTCGAGCCTGACCGTGCCGGGCGTCCGGGTGGTCGTGGACTCCGGGCTGGCGCGCGAGCCCCGGGTGGACCACGCGCGGGGCCTGGGCGCGCTGACGACCGTACGGGCCTCCCGTGCCTCGGGCCGCCAGCGGGCGGGCCGGGCCGGGCGGGAGGCCCCGGGCGCGGTGTACCGGTGCTGGGAGCAGGCCGAGGACGCACGACTGCCGGCCTTCCCCTCCCCCGAGATCCGGATCGCGGACCTGGCGCAGTTCGCGCTGCAGGCCGCCTGTTGGGGCGACCCGGAGGCGTCCGGGCTGGCGTTGCTGGACCCGCCGCCGGCCGGCGCCATGGCCGCGGCGCGGGAGGTGTTGCTGGCCGTCGGCGCGGTGGACGATGCCGGCCGGCCGACCGCGCGCGGGCTGCGGATGTCCCGGTTGGGGCTGCACCCGCGGCTGGCGCGCGCCCTGCTGGACGGTGCGGCGGCGCTCGGCGCCCGTCGGGCGGCGGAGCTGGTGGCGCTGCTGAGCGAGGAGCCGCCGCGGGAGTACGGGGACGACCTGGCCGCCGCCCGGCGGGCGGCCCGGCGCGGCGGCGACGGGTACGCGGCGCGCTGGCGCGCGGAGTGCCGCCGCCTGGAGCGCGCGCTGGGCACCCCGGACGCCACCACCGGAGCGGGCGCCGCCGCCGAGGTCTCCGACGACGGGGCCGCCGGGCTGGTGGCCGCTCTGGCCTTCCCCGAACGGGTGGCCCGCGCCAAGGGGGGCGGCGCCTTCCTGATGGCTTCCGGGACGGGCGCCGAGGTCGGGGACGGCTCGGCGCTGCGCGGCGCGCCGTGGCTGGCGATCGCGGTCGCCGACCGGGCCGCGCACGCCACGTCCGCCCGGGTGCGGCTCGCCGCCGTCGTCGACGAGGAGACGGCCCGCACCGCTTGCGGGCACCTGCTGGGGGGCGGTGACGAGGTGCGCTGGGAGGCCGGTGACGTCGTCGCCCGTTCCGTCGAACGGCTCGGCGCCATCGAGCTCACGGTGCGTCCGCTGCGCGCTCCCGGACCGGCCCTCGTACGGGCCGCCCTGCTGGACGGGCTGGCCGCGGAGGGGGTCGGGCTGCTGCGCTGGTCCGAGGACGCGCGGGCGCTGCGGGCCCGGCTGGGTTTCCTGCACCGCACGCTGGGCGGCGGTTGGCCCGACGTGGCCGACGACGCCGCTCTGCTGGCGCGGGCCGACGACTGGCTGGAGCCGGAGCTGACCCGGGCGCGCCGGCGGGCCGACCTGGGGCGGATCGACGCCGGGCAGGCCCTGAACCGGCTGCTGCCGTGGGCCGGCGGTGAGGCGGGCCGGCTGGACGAGCTGGCTCCGGAGCGGCTCCAGGTGCCGAGCGGTTCCCGGATCCGGGTCGACTACGGCGGCGAGCAGCCCGTGCTGGCGGTCAAGCTCCAGGAGCTGTTCGGGCTGGCCGAGACGCCCCGGGTGGCGGGGGTTCCCGTACTCGTCCACCTGTTGTCGCCGGCCGGGCGGCCCGCGGCGGTGACCGCCGACCTCGCCTCGTTCTGGCGGGGCGGCTACCGGGCGGTGCGGGCCGAGCTGCGCGGCCGTTATCCGAAGCACCCGTGGCCGGAGGATCCGGCGACCGCCGAGCCCACCCGCCACACCAACGCCCGGCTCAGGCGCTGACCGTCTCCCGGGGGTGCGGGTCGGGTGCCCGTTCGCGGCGGCCGCGGGCCTCCAGCCAGAGGGCGAGGGCGAGCAGGCCCAGGGCGCCGAGGGCGAGTCCGCCGGGCGCCCAGGTGTGCAGCGCGAGGACCTTCGTACGGTTCGACCTGACGAGGTCGAGGGTGTGCTCGGCGTAGTCCGGGCGCATCTTGACGTGTCCGGCGAAGGCGGTCAGTTTGCCGTCGGGGCCGCCCGCCGCGATGCCGCCGCGCATCTCCTGCTGGATGACCTGCTCGGCGTTGACGGGTGCGCCGGTGACCGGGTCGACCCAGAACATCGCCTTGACCGTGTACCAGAGGCTGGTTCCGGTGGTCTGCTCGATGGTGGCCGGGTCGATGCCCTCGATGGGCATCTTCTTCGGCATGGGGACCTTGGTCCACGGGACGGTCTGCTCGAAGTAGTGGACGTCCATGCCCCGGTAGGTGCGTGGTCCGACGTAGTGGATGGGCGAGGAGGTGCGGGTCTGCGCGTCGAAGTAGAGGTAGTCGCGGGGCTCGGTGAAGAAGGGCCACTTGAACTCGATGCCCTCGCGCTTGACCGGGTCGCCGTCGACCATCTCGCCGGTGGCGTGGACCGGGTCCTGGGTGTGGGCGTCGAAGATGTAGCGCTCGGGGATCTGCGAGACCATCTTCCCGTCCGGGCCGATGATGTAGGAGAGCGTGTCCCAGACGACGACGTCCTTGCCGGCGTCGGCCTCGATCTCCTCGGAGGCCTCGACGTTGCCCTTGAGGGTCTGGACGATGGTGACCTTGTCCACCTTCTTGGGCTTCATGCCGTCGTTGTAGTCGATCAGGGTCGCGTCCTTCGCCTCCAGCACCATCTCCTGGTACTGGTTCGGCGGGATCTTCGCGAGCCGCGGGTACGCGTACCAGCGCAGCAGCGGTGCGAGGGCCGCGCAGAACACGGCGAGGGCAAGCAGGACGAGGCTCGCTCTGCGTCGCATGGCCGGGCCTCCTCTACTTTCCGGGCGCGGGGGGCGCGGTGGTGAGCAGCGGCTTGGGGGAGGTCTTGCCCTCCGGCACCCCTGCCGCCGTGATGGCGAGGACGAGGGCGAGCGCGGCGGCCAGCCCGATGGCGGCGGCGACGAGAGCGCGCATGCCGGGGCCTCCGAAATCTGATAGGGCGTCAGAGATGGGGCACCGTAGCAACGCGGGGGCGAGATGAGAACCGTCTCGTGCGGGGATCGCGGGGATCGCCGCGGGCACGGTGAGCGGCCGCGGTCCGCGCCGGAGCGGGAGCCGCGGCCCCCTCCGTCACCCGCTGACGTCCTCGGCGCGGGTCACCGCCGGGCCGAGCCCGGGCGGGATGTGCGCGGCGACGAGCGCCACGGCTTCCTCGGCGGTGTCGGCCCAGCCGAGCACGCCGGCGCTGCGGGCCAGGCGGACCCGGAACCGCCCGTCGGGCAGCGGGTCCACGGCCGGCACCCGCACGAGGTACGGGAACTCGGTGCAGCTGCTGAGGTTCAGGCTGTGGTGGCTGGTGAAGGGGTGCAACTGCCGCAGCCGCGGCTCGGCGTACGCGGCCTCCAGGAGCGGGACGATCGGCGGGTACGGCCGATCGGGGCGGCTCTCCAACTGGTGGTCGCGCATGGCCCGCCAACTGAGCAGCAGCCGTTGCCAGCTCACCTCGACGAACTCCGCCGGCCCGAGCCGGCGCGCGGCGGCGAGGTCGGGGAGGACGGGCCGGGGCGGGAGGGGTCTTTTTTCGGCCACGGGGACGTCAACGTTGTCGTTCATCGCGCCAGTCTGGCGCCGGACACCGGACCTGACCAGGGGTGGTGAGCAGGCGAGTATCCGCCACCGGGAACGACCCCCGCGGGCCGGGCGGGGGCGCCGGCGCGGCGCCGGTTGCGCCCGGCCGCCTCCGCCGGTACGACGCCGCACGGGGACACGGGGGCGGCCGACGCCACGGCGATCAGCGAACTCCGTTCGCCTGCACCCGAGTTGGCGGCGCGGACGGCGACGCCGGGGCGGCTTCGGCCCGGCGTCGCCGCGCATGCCGTTGGCCCTGCCGGGCCTACGGGGTGCTGTTCGGGCTCGCCGCCGGCGCCGTGGCCGGCGCACCCGAGGCCGCGGGGCTCGGTGTGGGGGTGCCGGGCCGGGCACCGGGGGCGGAGCTCGGGGTGGGCTTGGGCGTGGGGGTGCCCGTCGGGGTGGGGGTCGGCGTCGGGGTGGGGGTCGGCGTCGGCGTCGGGGTGGGGGTCGGCGTGGGGGTTGGCGTCGGCGTGGGTGTAGGCGTCGGCGTGGGAGTCGGCTTCGGCGTGGGAGTCGGCGTCGGCGTCGGGGTCGGCTTCGGCGTGGGAGTAGGCGTCGGGGTCGGCTTGGGAGGCGCCGTCGGGCTCGGCTTCGGCGTCGGGGGTGTCACCGGCCCCGGCGTCGGCTTCGTGCCCGGCCGACCCGCCGGGGTTCCCGCACCGGTTCCGGCCCCCGCACCCGTACCCGTACCACCGCCCGTGCCCGCTGCGGGG
Source organism: Streptomyces sp. NPDC001568 (assembly GCF_042893755.1). Taxonomy (NCBI): domain Bacteria; kingdom Bacillati; phylum Actinomycetota; class Actinomycetes; order Kitasatosporales; family Streptomycetaceae; genus Streptomyces; species Streptomyces sp. NPDC001568. The sequence goes on from NZ_JBIAVF010000013.1 coordinate 182,786, forward strand.
CCCGTGCCGTCCGGGATCTCGTGCGCGCCCGCGAGGTAGTACGCGTACCAGGACCGCACCGTCCGCAGGTACTCGGTGGACTGGTTGTAGGAGAGCACGGCCCGGTCCAGGTCCCCCGGGGCGCGCAGGTCGCGGGTGCCGGCGCACAGGTAGCGGCCGGCGGCCAGCGCCGCGTCGTGGATGTTGTTCGGGTTGCGCCGGCCGTCCCCGTCGGCGTCCTGGCCCCAGGACGCCCAGGTGGAGGGGATGAACTGCATAGGGCCGACGGCCCGGTCGTAGCGGGAGTCGCCGTCGTGGGCGCCGCCGTCGGTGTCGGAGATGTTCGCGAACCCGTTCCCGTTCAGGACGGGGCCCAGGATCGGGCGCAGCGTGGTTCCCGCGGCGTCGACGCGACCGCCGCCCGCCTGCCCGGACTCGACCTTGCCTATGGCGGCGAGGAGTTGCCAGCGCAGCCCGCAACCGGGGTGGGTTTCGCCGACCTTCTGCTCGGCGCGCCGGTACGCGGCGAACACGCTCGCCGGTATCCCCTTCGCGCCTTCCGGGGCGGCCACCGGTTCGGTGCGCGGGCCCGCGGCGGCGGGCACCACCGCGGGGGCGGGCTCCGGGGTCGGTGCGGCGACCGGGGTCGCTCCGTCCACCGGGAGGACGACGGCGGGCGGTTCGGGGCTGAGCAGCGGCGGCAGTTCGGTGAAGTAGGTGGAGTCCCCGCCGGATCCGGCGGCGGGCGGGGCGGGCTGTGCGCTGCCCTCGCCGGCGGCGGCCATCGCCCCGGCGCTGCCGGCGCCGGGGCCCTGTGAGGCGGTGACCGCGGCCACCACCAGCGCCGAGATCACCGCGGCGAAACCGCCCCTGCGCAGCCTGCGTCCGATTATTCGAGCCGACATGAGCCGGACCCCTCCCCTAGACGTCCGCGTGACCCTACGACAACTCCCTTCACGGGGCACGAACCACGGCTCGGATTTCACGACATCCCCACGTCCTGTGCAGGTCACGCATACTGTCCCGACGTCCTGACCGAGGAGAAGCGCCGTGCCGTTCACTCTCAGCCACGCGGCTGCCGTACTTCCGGCCGTGCGCCGGACCGGGCGGGCCCGGGGGCCCCTGGTGGCTTCGGCGCTGATCCTGGGGTCGTTCGCGCCGGACGTCCTCTTCTTCCTGGACTCGGTCGTCGAGGGCGCGATGGCCTACGGCTCCTTCACCCATTCCCTGCCGGGCATCGTCACCGTGGACGCCGTACTGACCGTCGTCCTGGCCGCCTGCTGGTTGCTCCTGCGCGAGCCGCTGATCGCGCTGCTGCCCCGGCGCCGGCAGGGCCGCGTCCACGCCTTCCTGCGCGGCGAGCACTGGCGGGACCGGCGACCTTCCTCGCTCGCCCTGTGGTTCTACCTCTCGGCGGTGGTCGGTTCCCTGACCCACGTCGTGTGGGACAGCTTCACGCACCCGGACCGCTGGGGCACGAACGCGCTGCCGGCGCTGGGCGAACCGTTCGCGTTCGGGCTGCCGCTCTACTCCTGGGTCCAGTACGGCACTTCCGCGCTCGCCGCCTGCGTCCTGGTCCGGTTCACCACGACCGCCCTGCGACGGCTGCCGGACGGGCCCGCTCCGGCATCGGTTCCGGTGCTGGGGCGCGCGGAGTTCTGGGGCGCCGTCGCGCTGTTCGTGGTGTGCGTGACGGTGGGGGCCACGATGCGGGTGATCCGCTGGTACACGTTCTTCGACCGGATCGAGAGCCCGCTGGACATCATCCCGACCGTCTGTTTCGGCGCGGGCGCCGGCCTCGTCGTGGCCCTGCTGCTGTACGGGGTCCTGTTCCGCCTGCGCCGCCGCCACGGCGGCGACCGCAACCCGGACCCCGAGGCGCGCACCCCCGTCGGCGCCCGGTAGCCGCGCCGTACGCACGAACGCCCGCCCCCTCGCTCCGTCGCGAGGGGGCGGGCGTTCCCACGGGTCGTACGCGGGTCAGTGCGCGGCCGACTCCCAGTCGCCGCCGACGCCCACGGACACGTCCAGCGGGGCCCTCAGTTCCACGGCGGCGCCCATCTCGCGGCGCAGCAGTTCCTCGACCCGCTCGCCCTCGCCGGGAGCGATCTCCAGGACGATTTCGTCGTGGACCTGGAGCAGCATCCGCGACTTCAGGCCCGCGCCGGTGATGGCCTTGTCGACGCGGAGCATCGCGACCTTGACGATGTCGGCGGCGGTGCCCTGGATCGGGGCGTTCAACGCCATCCGCTCGGCGGCCTCGCGGCGCTGGCGGTTGTCGCTGTTGAGGTCGGGCAGGTAGCGGCGGCGCCCGAACACGGTCGCCGTGTACCCGGTGGCGCGCGCTTCGTCCACCACGCGCTGGAGGTACTCGCGGACCCCGCCGAACCGCTCGAAGAAGGTGTCCATCAGGCCGCGGGCCTCGGCGGGCTCGATGTTCAACTGCTGGGCGAGACCGAACGCGGACAACCCGTACGCCAGGCCGTACGACATGGCCTTGATCTTGCGACGCATCTCGGCGTCGACCTCGGAGCGCTCGACGCCGAACACCTGGGAGGCGACGGTGGTGTGCAGGTCCTCGCCGGTGGCGAACGCCTCGATGAGGCCCTCGTCCTCGGAGAGGTGGGCCATGACCCGCAGCTCGATCTGGCTGTAGTCGGCCGTCATCAGCGACTCGTAGCCCTCGCCGACGACGAAGCCGCGGCGGATGGCCCGACCCTCGTCGGTGCGCACCGGCACGTTCTGCAGGTTCGGGTCGGTGGAGGACAGTCGTCCGGTCGCGGCGACGGTCTGGCTGAAGCTGGTGTGGACCCGGCCGTCGGCGGCGATCGACTTGACCAGGCCCTCGACGGTGACGCGGAGCTTGGCCTGCTCCCGGTGCCGGAGCATGATCACCGGGAGTTCGTGGTCGGTCTGGCCGGCCAGCCAGGCCAGGGCGTCCGCGTCCGTGGTGTAGCCGGTCTTCGTCTTCTTCGTCTTCGGCAGGTCCAGCTCGCCGAAGAACACCTCCTGGAGCTGCTTGGGCGACCCGAGGTTGAACTCGTGGCCGACCGCCGCGTGCGCCTCCTTCACCGCCTGCTGCACGGCTCCGGCGAACTGCTGCTCCATGCCTTCCAGGTGGTCCCGGTCGGCGGCGATGCCGGCCCGCTCCAGTCGGGCCAGCAGCTCGGAGGTGGGCAGCTCCATGTCGTGGAGCAGTTCCGTCGCCCCGACCTCGTCGAGCTTCGCCGTGAGGGCGTCGCCGAGGTCGAGGACGGCGCGGGCCTGTCCCATCAGGGCGTCCGCCTCGGCCGTCTCGTCGGCGCCGAAGGCGAGCTGCCCGTCGGCGGCGGCGGGAGCCAGCTCCCGGTGCAGGTACTCGTTGGACAGCACGTCCAGGGCGAAGGAACGCCGGCCCGGCTTGACCAGGTAGGCGGCCAGCGCGGTGTCCATGGTGACCCCGGCCAGCGTCCAGCCGTGCTCGGGGAAGACCCGCATGAGGCCCTTGGCGTTGTGCACGACCTTGGGCTTCTCGGCATCGGCGGCCCAGGCCGCGAAGGCCTCTTCGTCGGTCTCGTCCAGCTCGGACGGTTCGAACCAGGCGGCCGCCCCGCCGGCCGCGGCCAGCCCGATCTCGCTGACGTTGCCCTGGCCCAGCGCCCAGCTGTCGACGGTGGACACGCCCAGTGGGCCCGCCCCGTGGCTCTCCAGCCACGGCGCCAGCTCGCCGGTGCCCAACACCGAACCGTCCAGTTCCACGGCTGCCGCCGCCGGGACCGGCGCCTCGTCCTGGGCGGCGCCCGGGTCGACGGCCAGCAGCCGCTCGCGCAGCGAGGCGTTGCGGATCTCCAGTACGTCCAGCACGCCGGTCACCGCGGACCGGTCGTAGGGGGCGCGGGCCAGGTCGGCGGGGGTCTTCGCCAGCTCGACGTCCTTGACCATCTCGGTCAGGACCCGGTTGAGCTTGACGGCCTCCAGGTGGTCCCGGAAGTTCTGTCCGGCCTTGCCCTTGACCTCCTCGGCCCGCTCCACGAGCTCCGCGAACGACCCGAACTGGGTGATCCACTTGGCGGCGGTCTTCTCGCCGACGCCCGGGATGCCCGGCAGGTTGTCGGACGGGTCGCCGCGCAGCGCCGCGAAGTCCGGGTACTGCTGCGGGGTGAGCCCGTACTTCTCCTCGACCTTCTCCGGCGTGAACCGGGTCAGCTCGGAGACGCCCTTGGTCGGGTACAGCACCGTCGTGTGCTCGGAGACCAGTTGGAAGGAGTCCCGGTCACCGGTGACGATCAGGACGTCGAAGCCGAGGGCCTCGGCCTGCGTGGTCAGCGTCGCGATCACGTCGTCGGCCTCGAAGCCGTCGACCGCGAACCGGGGCACCTTCATCGCGTCGAGGAGCTCGCCGATCAGCTCGACCTGCCCCTTGAACTCGTCGGGGGTCTTGGAACGGTTCGCCTTGTACTCGGGGAACTCCGTCGAGCGCCACGTCTTGCGCGATACGTCGAACGCCACCGCGAAGTGCGTGGGCGCCTCGTCGCGCAGCGTGTTCGCCAGCATCGACGCGAAGCCGTAGATGGCGTTGGTCGGCTGGCCCGTCGCGGTCGTGAAGTTCTCCGCGGGCAGCGCGAAGAACGCCCGGTACGCCAGGGAGTGCCCGTCCATGAGCATCAGGCGGGGGCGGTCCGCTGCGGTCGTCTGGTCGGTCTTCTTCGATGCTGAATCTGCCACGCCCCCGATCCTAGGCGCCCCCGCCGACAATTCCGGCGCGGACGATCGCGCTACGGCCGCCGCGGTCGCCCGGGGTCGGCCCGGGCCCGGCGGGCCCGGGCCCGCAGCGCCCCAGTGGGCGCATCCGCCCCACGCGTCCGCCCCCGGCGCACCCCCACCCCGGGCCCGTCGGCCTCCGACCGCCCTCCCCTGGCGCCGGGGCACGTGAAAGGATCGGAGAACGCGGTCGCACGTACCGCGCTCGTACGCACGCTCGAAGGAGAGCGCCATGGCGACCAAGCCGCCCTCAGGTGACCCGGTACAGGACGCGCCGCAGGTCACGTCGCCGAAGCACGCCGCCGCGGGCCTACCGGCGATCGGCCACACCCTGAAGGTCGCCCAGGCGCAGATGGGCCTCGCCCGCACCGCCCGCACCCTCCTCAAGGTCAACCAGAAGGACGGCTTCGACTGCCCCGGCTGCGCCTGGCCGGAGGGCGACAAGCGGCACGCGGCGGAGTTCTGCGAGAACGGCGCCAAGGCCGTCGCCGAGGAGGCGACGCTGCGCAGGGTCACCCCCGCCTTCTTCGCCGAGCACCCCCTCGCCGACCTCGCAGAACGCTCCGGATACTGGCTCGGCCAGCAGGGCCGGATCACGGAACCGATGTACCTGCCCGAGGGCGGCGACCGGTACGAGGCGATCGGCTGGGACCGGGCCTTCGAGATCATCGCGGAGGAACTGAACGCCCTCGGCTCCCCCGACGAGGCCCTCTTCTACACCTCGGGCCGCACCAGCAACGAGGCCGCGTTCCTCTTCCAGCTCTTCGCCCGCGAGTACGGCACCAACAACCTGCCCGACTGCTCCAACATGTGCCACGAGTCCTCGGGCTCGGCGCTGAACGAGACCATCGGCATCGGCAAGGGCAGCGTCTCCCTCGAAGACCTCCACCAGGCCGACCTGATCATCGTCGCCGGACAGAACCCGGGCACCAACCACCCGCGCATGCTCTCCGCCCTGGAGAAGGCCAAGTCCGCGGGCGCGAAGATCATCTCGGTGAACCCGCTGCCCGAAGCCGGCATGGAACGCTTCAAGAACCCGCAGACCCCGATCGGCATGCTCAAGGGCACCGCCCTCAACGACCTGTTCCTCCAGATCCGCATCGGCGGCGACCAGGCCCTCTTCCGACTCCTCAACAAACTCGTCATCGAGGCCGGCGACGCCACCGACGAGACCTTCATCCGCGAACACACCCACGGATACGAGGAGTTCGCCGCCGCCGCCAAGGCCACCGACTGGGCCGAGACCCTCACCGCGACCGGACTCACCCGCCCCGAGATCGAACGCGCCCTCGCCATGGTCCTCGCCTCCCGGCGCACCATCGTCTGCTGGGCCATGGGCCTCACCCAGCACAAGCACTCCGTCGCCACCATCCGCGAGGTCGTCAACCTGCTCCTGCTGCGCGGCGACATCGGCCGCCCCGGCGCCGGAGTCTGCCCCGTACGCGGCCACTCCAACGTCCAGGGCGACCGCACCATGGGGATCTTCGAACGCCCCGCACCGGCCTTCCTCGACGCCCTCGACCGCGAGTTCGGCATCACCTCGCCCCGCGGCCACGGCTTCGACGTCGTCCGCTCCATCGAAGCCCTGCGCGACGGCCGGGCCAAGGTCCTCTTCGCCATGGGCGGCAACTTCGTCGGCGCCACCCCCGACACCCACGTCACCGAGGCCGCGATCCGCCAAGCCTCCCTGACCGTCCACGTGTCCACGAAACTGAACCGCTCCCACGCCGTCACCGGCCGCCGGGCCCTGATCCTGCCCACCCTCGGCCGCACCGACAAGGACGTCCAGGCCTCCGGCAAGCAGTTCGTGACCGTCGAGGACTCCATGGGCATGGTCCACGCCTCCCGCGGCAACCTCGCCCCCGCCTCACCCGCCCTGCTCTCCGAGCCCGCCATCGTCGCCCGCATGGCCCGCGCCGTCCTCGGCCACCGCTCCACCACCCCGTGGGAGGAGTTCGAAGCGGACTACGCCGCCGTCCGCGACCGGATCGCCCGCGTGATCCCCGGCTTCGAGGACTTCAACACCCGCATCGCCCACCCCGGCGGCTTCCGGCTCCCCCACGCCCCCCGCGACGAACGCCGCTTCCCCACCAAAACCGGCAAGGCCAACTTCACCGCCGCCCCCGTCGAATACCCCCACCTGCCCGCGGGCCGCCTCCTGCTCCAGACCCTGCGCAGCCACGACCAGTACAACACCACCATCTACGGCCTCGACGACCGCTACCGCGGCATCACCGGAGGTCGCCGCGTCGTCATGGTCAACCCCGAGGACGCCGCCGAGCTCGGCCTCGCCGACGGCTCGTACACCGACCTCGTCGGCGAGTGGAAGGACGGCGTCGAACGCCGCGCCCCCGGCTTCCGCGTCGTGCACTACCCCACCGCCCGCGGCTGCGCCGCCGCCTACTACCCGGAGACCAACGTGCTGGTCCCCCTCGACTCCACCGCCGACACCAGCAACACCCCCGCGAGCAAGTCCGTCGTCGTGCGCTTCGAACCGGCCTGATAGAACGACCCAGGACACAATGGTTAACGATCGTTGACGAACGGAGCCGGCCCATGGGCGAGCAGCACAGCGTGAAGTTCCCGCAGGAAGTCCTCGACGAGTACGCGGCCCTGGGCATAGACCTGCCCTCGCTGTTCTCGGCGGGCGACCTCGGCCGCCGGATGGAGATCCGCATCCTGGAGGCCTCCGCCGACCGGGTCGTCGCCACCATGCCGGTCAAGGGCAACACCCAGCCCTACGGGCTGCTCCACGGCGGCGCCTCCGCGGTCCTCGCGGAGACCCTCGGCTCCGTCGGCGCCATGATGCACGGCGGCATCACCAAGGTCGCCGTCGGCGTGGACCTGAACTGCACCCACCACCGGGGCGCCCGCTCCGGCATCGTCACCGGCGTCGCCACCCCCGTCCACCGGGGCCGCTCCACCGCCACCTACGAGGTCGTCATCTCCGACGAGCAGGACCGCCGGGTGTGCACCGCCCGACTGACCTGCCTGCTGCGCGACGCCGACCCGGCCGCCGCCGGGGCCTGACCCCACCGCGCGGGCCCCGCGCCCGCCGTGCGCGCCCTCCCACGGGCCCGGAACCGCCCCGCCCGGCGGCTCCGGGCCCGTTCCCGCACCCGGGGCGGCCCGGGCCGCCGGCGCCCCCACACCCGCCCGCGCGAGGGATCCGGACCCGCAGGGCCCGCCAACCGCCCGGAATCCGCCACTCCGCGCATCGGAGGGCCACCGCTGTTGTGTCACCGATGGTGACCGCCTACCGTCCCCCCATGGGGACCCAGCCACCCGCCGCGGTCCGGTACGGCTCCGCGGCCCTCCTCGCGGCGCTCACCCTCTGCGGATGCACCGGCTCCACCTCGCCGGCCGCACCACCGTCGACCACGGCCACCACGCCCGGAACCGACCCCTCCACGCCCGCACAGGTCTGCACGAGCCTGGTGTCCTACTGGGCGAAGGAGACCTTCAAGGGCAGCAAGTGGTCCGGTTTGGACTGGGAGCAGAAGGGCCTGTCCAACCAGCAGTACGAGATCCACGAGGAAGCCGTCGCCGCAGGCCGCTCCGAGGAGCGAACAGTGGCACAGGACAAGGCACTTGAGCTGATCGACCGACTCGTGGCGCAGCGCTGCGCCGAACGGGACGGCGCCACGGGCAGCTCCGAGAACTGGAAACCCCCGACGTGACGCGGGTCACCGGAATCCGCGCGCGCTGTCCGGCTTCCGGGCACGTGCCCCGTACGACCGAACCGCAGGTCGCAGCCTTCCCGCGACGCGAACCAAGATCAATCAGGCCGGAGTGGACCACCCGCGTTCGTCACGCTGCGTATTACCCACGCCGTACGGAATCCACCTTTTCCCCCCGGACAAAGCGACCCCCCGGATTCTTTCGGACACTCCCTGCCACAATCGACCGAATTTGATCAGAGACAGGAGCATGGAGGCCTCAAGCCCCTTAGGGCGACAGGTATTTCTCAGCATGTGGTCATTCTCGAGCGTTGCTTAACGCCCGATCTGTCCACACTCCCACCACGCATTCTTGCCCTTGGCATAACAAGAGCGTCACATCCTCCTTTCCCGGCTCCCCGTGCTCGCCACCTCGGGCCTAGAGTCACGGCCAGTCACCGCGCCGCCGGGCGCGAATCAGCACGGCCGTGTACCTCCCAGTGCGGCCCGGCGACCTAACGGCACCTCGACAAGAGGGCGCCGCGCCAGGGAAAGGAAGAATCGTGCGACACCGTTCTTTGCTCGTCCTCACCACCGTGATCACCACGGGAGCACTGACCCTCACCGCTTGCGGATCGCGCGACGGAGGCTCCACCGACAACAACGCCGACGGCAAGAAGACCGTCGTCGTCATCGGCGTGGACGCCCCCCTCACCGGCTCCCTCTCGGCGCTCGGCCAGGGCATCAAGAACTCGGTCGACCTCGCGGCCAAGACGGCCAACAAGAACAACGAGGTCCCGGGCATCGAGTTCAAGGTCGAGGCCCTCGACGACCAGGCCGTTCCCGCCTCCGGCCAGGCGAACGCCACCAAGCTCGTCGGCAACAAGGACGTCCTCGGCGTCGTCGGCCCCCTGAACTCGGGCGTCGCCCAGCAGATGCAGGGCGTCTTCGCCTCCGCCAACCTGGCGCAGGTCTCCCCCGCCAACACCAACCCCGCGCTCAGCCAGGGCGACAACTGGGGCAAGGGCGAGTTCAAGCGCCCCTTCAAGACCTACTTCCGCACCGCCGCCACCGACGTGGTCCAGGGCAAGTTCGCCGCCCAGTACCTCTTCAAGGACGCCGGCAAGAAGAAGGTCTTCGTCGTCGACGACAAGCAGACCTACGGCGCCGGCCTCGCCGCGATCTTCTCCGACGAGTTCAAGAAGCTCGGCGGCGAGATCGCCGGCACCGACCACGTCACCGTGAAGGAGACCGACTTCTCCTCCACCGCCGACAAGGTCAAGTCCTCCGGCGCCGACTCCGTCTACTTCGGCGGCCAGTACCCCGAGGGCGGCCTGCTCGCCGACCAGATCAAGAAGACCGGCGCGCAGATCCCGCTCATGGGCGGCGACGGCATCCAGGACCCCGCCTTCATCTCCGCCTCCGGTGAGGCCAACGAGGGCGACCTCTCCACCTCCATCGGTTACCCGGTCGAGAAGCTCCCCACCGCCAAGACCTTCATCGCCGACTACCAGGCAGCCGGCTACAAGGACCCCTACGCGGCCTACGGCGGCTACTCCTACGACGCCGGCTGGTCCGTCGTCCAGGCCGTCAAGGCCGTCGTCGCCGCCAACGGTGGCAAGCTCCCGACCGACGCCCGCGCCAAGGTCGTCGAGGCCCTCGGCAAGGTCTCCTTCGAGGGTGTGACCGGCAAGGTCGCCTTCGACGAGAACGGCGACACCACCAACAAGCAGCTCACGGTCTACAAGGTCGAGGGCGGCAAGTGGATCGACGTCAAGAGCGACACGTTCAACCAGTAATCCCCTAGCCCCACCCCGCACCACCCGCACCACCTGAACCACACCCCACCGCGCGAGGGCGCAAACAGCGCCCTCGCGCGGAGTCTTATCCGACACGCTCATCGGAGGCCCTGCGGTGCACGAACTGCCGCAACAGCTGGCCAACGGCCTGGCCCTCGGTGCCCTGTATGGCCTCATCGCCATCGGGTACACCATGGTCTACGGCATCGTCCAGCTCATCAACTTCGCCCACGGCGAAATCTTCATGATCGGCGGCTTCGGCGCCCTCACCGCCTACGCCATCCTCCCGACCGGCACCTCCCTGCTGATCGCGATACCCGTCATGATCATCGGAGGCTCCCTCGTCTCCGTCCTCGTCGCCATGGGAGCCGAACGCTTCGCATACCGTCCCCTGCGCAGCGCACCCCGGCTCGCACCCCTCATCACCGCAATCGGCCTCTCGATCGCGCTGCAACAGCTCGTCTGGCAGTTCTACCCGGACGCCAAGAAGGCAGTGAGCTTCCCCGAGTTCAAGGGTGAGGCCTTCAAGCTCACCGACAGCCTCTCCATCCAGCGCGCCGACGCGTTCGTCCTCATCCTCGCCCCGCTCTGCATGCTCGCCCTCGGCGTCTTCGTCTCGAAGAGCCGCAGCGGCCGCGCCATGCAGGCCACCGCGCAGGACCCGGACACCGCGAAGCTGATGGGCATCAACACCGACCGCATCATCGTCATGGCCTTCGCCATCGGTGCCGCGTTCGCCGCCATCGCCGCCGTCGCCTACGGCCTCGACAAGGGCCAGATCAACTTCGAAATGGGCTTCATCCTCGGCCTCAAGGCGTTCACCGCAGCCGTCCTCGGCGGCATCGGAAACATCTACGGAGCCATGGTCGGCGGCGTCGTCCTCGGCCTCGCCGAGGCCCTCTCGATCGCCTACATCGAAGAAATCCCCGGCATGCAGCAGCTCGGCGGTGGAGCCTGGTCCAACGTCTGGGCGTTCGTACTCCTCATCGTCGTCCTCCTCGTGCGGCCACAAGGCCTGCTCGGCGAGCGCGTCGCGGATCGGGCGTGAGAACCATGACCACCAACACCACCCCCGCGACCGACACGGTCAAGCAGGGCCCCCGACCCACCGCACTGCTCTACGCGGTCATCGGCGGAAGCCTCCTCACCGTCGTCAGCGCCTTCCTCGCCTGGACCTGGACCGCCGAGTTCCCCGGCGACCTCACCTACTACGGCAGCCCGGCACCCATCCAGTTCCTGAGCATCGCCGGCGCCCTCCTCACCCTCACCCACGCCCTCTCCGGCCTCGGCGTCAAGGGCTTCCGCTGGCTCACCCCCACCGGCACCCGCAAGCCCGTGTGGATCCTCGCGCTCGGCACCCTCGCCGGCACCTGGTTCACCGTCCTCGCCATCGCATGGGTCCTCGGCGGCTTCGCCCACCTGGAGCCCGGCGCCTACGTCGCCCTCGTCGGCTCGCTGATCCCGGCCCTCGCCGCGTACAAGCTCCCCGACGACAGCCACAAGGCCGCCCCGGCCAAGAAGCTGCCCTCCTGGGCCGAGATCGTCATCATCGCGGCCTCCTTCGCCGTCGGCCTCTTCGTCGTCACCTTCGGCATCGACACCGACGACAAGGAGCCCCAGCTCTTCGTCACCTACCTGATCATCGTCGGCTTCGCGGCCACCGCCCTGCTCAAGTCCGGCCTCTTCGACCGACTCGGCACCCTCACCGCGAACAACCGCCAGGTCACCCTGATCGCCACCGCCGCCGCGGCGATCACCTTCCCCTTCATCCAGCAGAGCGGCGACACCTACACCCTCATCGCGGTCAACATCCTGATCTTCGCGACCGTCGCCCTCGGCCTCAACGTCGTCGTCGGCCTCGCCGGTCTCCTCGACCTCGGATACGTCGCCTTCCTCGGCGTCGGCGCCTACGCCGCCGCCCTGGTCTCCGGCAGCACCGCCTCCGCCTTCGGCATCCACCTCCCCTTCTGGGCCGCGGTCATCGTCGGCGCCCTCGCCTCCCTCATCTTCGGCGTGGTCATCGGAGCACCCACCCTGCGCCTGCGCGGCGACTACCTCGCCATCGTCACCCTCGGCTTCGGAGAAATCTTCCGCATCGCCATGGGCAACCTCGACGGCACCTCCGGCCCGGACATCACCAACGGACCGAACGGCATCCCCAACATCCCCCACCTCGAAATCTTCGGGTGGAACTTCGGGGAATCCCACGACGTCGGCGGCATCGTCCTCGGCGCCTACGCCAACTACTACTTCCTGATGCTGCTCGTCATGGCACTGGTCATCGTGGTCTTCGCCCGCGCCGGCAACAGCCGCATCGGCCGCGCCTGGGTCGCCATCCGCGAGGACGAGACCGCCGCCGAAGCCATGGGCATCAACGGCTTCAAGGTCAAGCTCATCGCCTTCGCCCTCGGCGCCACCCTCGCCGGCCTCGCCGGCACCGTCCAGGCACACGTCAACAGCACCGTCGTCCCCGAGAACTACGTCTTCGCCGGGCCCGTCCCGCCGAACTCCGCGTTCCTCCTCGCCGCCGTCATCCTCGGCGGAATGGGCACCATCCGCGGCCCCATCCTCGGCGCCGCACTGCTCTTCCTGATCCCCGCGAAGCTGGCCTTCCTCCAGGACTACCAGCTCCTCGCGTTCGGCATCGCCCTCATCCTGCTCATGCGCTTCCGCCCCGAAGGCCTCATCGCCAACAAGCGCGCGCAGCTCGAGTACCACGACGACACCGCTGGCCAGGCCCCCACGGACCTCGCCACCGCCAAGGCGGGTGCATAAGCCATGACGACCAGCGCCACCACCGACACCACCACCAAGGCCACCGTCCTCGAAGCCAGCGGCGTCACCATGCGCTTCGGCGGCCTCACCGCCGTCAAGGGCGTGGACCTCAAGGTCAACGCCGGCGAGATCGTCGGCCTCATCGGCCCCAACGGCGCCGGCAAGACCACCTTCTTCAACTGCCTCACCGGGCTGTACGTCCCCACCGAGGGAACCGTCAGCTACAAGGGCACCGTCCTGCCGCCCACGCCCCACAAGGTCACCGCCGCCGGCGTCGCCCGCACCTTCCAGAACATCCGGCTCTTCCACAACATGACCGTGCTGGAGAACGTCCTCGTCGGACGCCACACCCGCACCAAGGAAGGCCTCTGGTCCGCCCTCCTGCGCGGCCCCGGCTTCAAGAAGGCCGAAGCCGCCAGCGAAGTGCGCGCCATGGAACTCCTGGAGTTCATCGGCCTCCAGCACAAGGCCCAGCACCTCGCGAAGAACCTGCCGTACGGCGAGCAGCGCAAGCTCGAAATCGCCCGCGCCCTCGCCAGCGACCCGGGCCTCATCCTGCTCGACGAGCCCACCGCCGGCATGAACCCGCAGGAAACCCGCGCCGCCGAAGAACTCATCTTCGCCATCCGCGACATGGGCATCGCCGTCCTCGTCATCGAGCACGACATGCGCTTCATCTTCAACCTCTGCGACCGCGTCGCCTGCCTCGTCCAGGGCGAGAAGCTCATCGAAGGCACCGCGGCCGAAGTCCAGGGCGACGAACGCGTCATCGCCGCCTACCTCGGCACCCCCTTCGAAGGCGCCCCCGGCGCCGAGGAGGACGCCGAGGTCCAGGCCGCCGAAGCCCACGCCGTGGCAGCCACGGCGGCCACGGCCACCGAGGTCGAGACCCCGGCGGAAACCCCCGCCGAGACCCCCGCCCCGGAGACCTCGGAAACCCCGGAAACCGTGGGCGCCCCCGCGGCCCCCGCAGCCGACGCGGACACCGAAGCCACCACCACGGCCCCGGACACGGACAGCACCACCGGCACCACCGGCACCACCAGCACGGAAGGAGAGACCAAGTGACCGCACTCCTCAAGGTCCAGGACCTCAAAGTCGCCTACGGCAAGATCGAAGCCGTCAAGGGAATCTCCTTCGAAGTCAACCAGGGCGAAATCGTCTGCCTCGTCGGCACCAACGGCGCCGGCAAGACCACCACCCTGCGCACCCTCTCCGGGCTCCTCAAGCCCACCAGCGGCAGCATCGTGTTCGACGGCCAGCCCCTGGCCAACGTCCCCGCCCACAAGATCGTCGCCATGAAGCTGGCCCACTCCCCCGAGGGACGCCACATCTTCCCCCGGCTGACGATCACCGAGAACCTCCAACTCGGCGCCTTCCTGCGCACCGACAAAGAGGGCATCGAGAAGGACATCCAGCGCGCCTACGAGCTCTTCCCCATCCTGGGAGAGCGCCGCAAGCAGGCCGCCGGCACCCTCTCGGGCGGCGAACAGCAGATGCTCGCCATGGGACGCGCCCTCATGTGCCAGCCCAAGCTGCTCATGCTGGACGAGCCCTCCATGGGCCTGTCCCCGCTGATGATGCAGAAGATCATGGCGACCATCGCCGAGCTCAAGGCCACCGGGACCACCATCCTGCTGGTCGAGCAGAACGCCCAGGCGGCCCTCTCGCTGGCCGACCAGGCCCACGTGATGGAGATCGGCAAGATCGTGCTCTCGGGCACCGGCCAGGAACTCCTGCACAACGAGGACGTCCGCAAGGCGTACCTCGGCGAGGACTGACCGCACCCGCACCAAAGCCGTGAGGCCCGTCTCCCCTCGGGGGGAGACGGGCCTCACGCGCGTGTCGGGGCCGCCGGCCTACTTGGCCGCGTTCTGCTGCTTCTTCTCCTCGGCGTCCTCGATGACCGCCTCGGCGACCTGCTGCATGGACATCCGGCGGTCCATGGAGGTCTTCTGGATCCACCGGAAGGCCGCCGGCTCGCTGAGCCCGTACTGGGTCTGCAGGATGCTCTTGGCGCGGTCGACCAGCTTGCGGGTCTCCAGGCGCAGGGAGAGGTCCGCGACCTCCTTCTCCAGCGCCTTCAGCTCGGCGAACCGGGAGACGGCCATCTCGATGGCCGGCACGACGTCGCTCTTGCTGAACGGCTTGACGAGGTACGCCATGGCACCGGCGTCACGGGCCCGCTCGACGAGGTCGCGCTGCGAGAACGCGGTCAGCATGAGCACCGGGGCGATGGACTCCGCCGCGATCTGCTCGGCGGCGGAGATGCCGTCCAGGACGGGCATCTTCACGTCCAGGATGACGAGGTCCGGGCGGTGCTCGCGGGCCAGCTCGACGGCCTTCTGGCCGTCCCCGGCCTCACCGACGACGGAGTACCCCTCCTCCTCCAGCATTTCCTTCAGGTCGAGACGGATGAGCGCCTCGTCCTCGGCGATGACGACGCGCGTCGTCAGCGGCGGAACGTGCGACTGGTCGGCGTCGGGCGTGGGCGTCGACTCGTGCTCGGCGGTCACGGGGGGCTCCTCTTTGCGGGCTGTGCTGCTTTATATGAGCCTACCTAGCAGCGCCACGGCCTGGTGACCCGGTACACTCCCATCAGCAACTCCTGCCGGGTTGGCGCAACTGGTTGACGCGGAGGTCTCAAACACCTCTGTCCGAAAGGACGTGTGGGTTCGATCCCCATACCCGGCACATCCCCTAAAGCGGACGTTCACCTTCTCGTGAACGTCCGCTTTTTGCTACACAGGGCGAATGGACATCACACAAAGTGTGGATATGCAGCTCCATGCCTCGGAAACCCGACAAATGGCCGTCACCCTGCTGCGTGGCGGCACACCCAGCGCCCAAGTGGCTCGTCAGCTCGGCGTGCCGGTCGGCACGGTCAGCTATTGGAAGCACACGGACCGGGCCAAGCGTGGTGAGTGCCCCGGGCGGCACCAGCCGCAATGCCCTCACTGCCTGAACAGTCCGCTCGACGCCGAAGCCTATGCGTACGTACTGGGCCTCTATCTCGGGGACGGTCACATATCCCGCTACTCACAGCATCGCGCGCCCAACCTGATGATCACGTGCGACGACAAATGGCCTGGCCTCATGAATCTGGCTGAGCAGGCGATTCGTCGCGTGTTCCCCAGCAACAAGGTCTGCCGCGTTCGCAAGACCGGGTGCCACAACGTCAAGGTCTACTCACAACACCTAGAGTGCCTTTTCCCGCAGCATGGGCCCGGGAGGAAGCACGAGCGGCGGATCGTGCTCGAAGCGTGGCAGCAGGAGATCGTGGACGCGCATCCGTGGGAGTTCGTCCGGGGGTTGATCCACTCCGACGGCTGCCGGGTCATTAACTGGACCACCCGCACCGTCGGCGGGGTAACCAAGCGGTACGAGTACCCCCGGTACTTCTTCACCAACAAGTCGGACGACATCCGGAAGCTCTGCACCGACACCCTCACCAAGGTCGGCGTCGAGTGGACCGTCCTGGCTCGGGGCGGTGACCCCTTCAACGTGTCCGTCGCCCGCAAGGCGTCCGTCGCGCTCATGGACGCCCACGTCGGGGCGAAGCACTGACCCCCGGCCCCGGTGCGCGGGGCCGCGCGTAGGGTGCGTAAGGGATTCGGCACCGTGAGAAGGGGACCCGTGATGAGCGAGAAGGCTCGCAAGCTGTTCGAGGCGTTGGATCTGAACCACGACGGGGAGCTGACCCGGGTGGAGGTGATCAGCGCGTTGCGGTCGCAGGGGCCGACGTTGGCGGCGCGGGGGGATCTGCCGTTCTGGGGTGTGGGTGATGCGGAGGCGTCGTCGGCGTTGTTCGACGAGGCGGATCAGAACGGGGACGCGGTGTTGTCGTTCGAGGAGTTCGCGCGGGTGGTGGACCGGCGGTTCGGTTGGTAGGTGGGGGCGGGGCCGAGTTGGGGCTGGTCCTCGGTTTCGGTGTGGTGGACGCGTAGGCCTCGGCGCCGGTAGTTGAGGAGGGCGTTGGGGTGGTCGTCGGAGTTGGTGTGGAGCCATACCCGGTGGACGGTCGGGGACTGGATCGGGGTGGTGGCCCATGCCTGTTGGAGGGCGAGGGTCAGGGCGTGGCCGCCGAGGCCTCGGCCGATGTGTTCGGGGAGCAGGCCGAAGGTGCGGATCTCCACCTCGCCCCCGGGGTGGGGTTCGAGTGCGGTGATGCCGGCCGGTTCGTCGGCGAGGGTGATCAGCCAGTACTGGCGGTGGGGGTGGGTGCGGGCGAGTTCGTCCCACTGTTGGTCGGTGCGGGTGGAGCTGCGCCATCCGTGGGCGGCTCCGACGCGGGCCTGGACGGTGCGCGCGAGGGCGGTGAGGCCTGCTTCGCGGCGTAGTTCCATGGCGGGTACGGGGCGACCGGGTCGTAGTTCGCCGGGGTCGGTCATCTCCAGGTACGTGAGGGTGCGGGCCATCGCGCCACCGTACCCGCGGTGTGCGCAGGGCCGGCGGGGCCCCTCCGTCTTGCCGGGGGGCCGCCGGGGGTGGGGCGGGGTCGTGGCCGGCAAGGGTGGAGGGGGCGGGTCAGCGTACGGCGTCGCCGATGTGGTGGATGCGTACGAGGTTGGTCTTGCCGCTGACGCCGGGGGGTGAGCCGGCGGTGATGACGACGATGTCGCCGGGGACGCAGCGTCCGATGCGCAGGAGTTCTTCTTCGACCTGGGCGACCATGGCGTCGGTGGAGTCGACGTGGGGGCCGAGGAAGGTTTCCACGCCCCAGGTGAGGTTGAGTTGGGAGCGGGTCGCCTGGTCGGGGGTGAAGGCGAGGAGGGGGATGGGTGAGCGGTAGCGGGAGAGTCGGCGGACGGTGTCGCCGCTCTGGGTGAAGGCGACGAGGAATTTGGCGCCGAGGAAGTCGCCCATTTCGGCGGCTGCTCGGGCGACGGCTCCGCCCTGGGTGCGGGGCTTGTTGCGGTCGGTGAGGGGCGGGAGGCCCTTGGCGAGGATGTCTTCTTCGGCGGCTTCGACGATGCGTGCCATGGTGCGGACGGTTTCGATGGGGTGTTTGCCGACGCTGGTTTCGCCGGAGAGCATGACGGCGTCGGTGCCGTCGATGACGGCGTTGGCGACGTCGGAGGCTTCGGCGCGGGTGGGTCGGGAGTTGTCGATCATCGAGTCGAGCATTTGGGTGGCGACGATGACGGGCTTGGCGTTGCGTTTGGCGAGTTTGACGGCGCGCTTTTGGACGATGGGGACTTGTTCGAGGGGCATTTCGACGCCGAGGTCGCCGCGGGCGACCATGATGCCGTCGAAGGCGGCGACGATGTCGTCGATGTTGTCGACGGCTTGGGGTTTTTCGACTTTGGCGATGACGGGGAGGCGGCGGTTCTCCTCGTCCATGATGCGGTGGACGTCTTCGATGTCGTGGCCGCTGCGGACGAAGGACAGGGCGATGACGTCGGCGCCGATGCGCAGGGCCCAGCGGAGGTCTTCGATGTCCTTGTCGCTGAGGGCGGGGACGGAGACGGCGACTCCGGGGAGGTTGAGTCCCTTGTGGTCGGAGACCATGCCGCCTTCGATGACGCGGGTGTGGACGCGGGGTCCGTCCACGGCGGTCACTTCGAGGGTGACGCGGCCGTCGTCGACGAGGATGCGCTCGCCGGTGGTGACGTCGGTGGCGAGGCCCTTGTAGGTGGTGCCGCAGGTGTGGCGGTCGCCTTCGTGGTCTTCGACGGTGATGGTGAACTCGTCGCCGCGTTCAAGGAGTACGGGTCCTTCGCGGAAGCGGCCGAGTCGGATCTTCGGGCCTTGAAGGTCTGCGAGGATTCCGACGCTGCGGCCGGTTTCGTCGGAGGCCTTGCGTACGTGGTGGTAGCGCTCCTCGTGTTCGGCGTAGGTGCCGTGGCTGAGGTTGAAGCGGGCGATGTCCATTCCGGCTTCGACCAGGGCTTTGATCTGGTCGTACGAGTCGGTGGCGGGGCCCAGGGTACAGACGATTTTTGCTCGGCGCATGGGTCGAGCGTATGCCCCTACCAGGGAGTAGGAAATTGGTTGCGGGTGTCTGCTCAACAACCTTTGGGCGAAAGCTTGTTGACAACTGTTGAATGTGCATGGGGGTGCTCATCGGAGCACCCCCGTGGCGCATTTTTGTCCGTTTTCCGGCGCCCGTTCGACCGGGGGTCAGAGTTGGGGCGGGGTCATCGTGAAGCGGGCGTTCACCTGTGCGTGGACGGTCTGGCGCTGGGGTTCGAGGTCGAGGGGCGGGGCGGCGTCGTCCTCGACGGCGCCGGCGAAGGCCATGCCGCGCATCGCGCTTCCGCCGGGGCGCCCGAAGGGGCTTTCGTTCTCGGCTTCGATGTCGGCGAGTTCGACGAGGGCGGCGAGGTCGGCACCGAGGGCGTGGGCGTATTCGCGGGCGCGTTGGACGGCTTCGAGGACGGCTTGGCGGCGGGCTTCGCCGTGGGCGGGTGAGGTGGGGCGCAGGGCCCACCAGGGGCCGTCGACGCGGGTGAGTTCGAGGTCGGCGAGGCGGGTGGTGAGTTCGCCGAGGGTGGTGAAGTCGTTGAGTTCGGCGTTGATGTTGACGCGGCCGTGGTAGGCGCGGACGCGTTCGGCGCGGCCGTGGCGGGTGAGTTCGGGGGTGATGGAGAAGGCGCCGGTTTCGAGTTTTTCGACGGGTTCGCCGTAGCTCTTGAGGAGTTCGAGGACGGTGTTGTTGCGGCGGGTGAGGTCTTCGAGTGCGGTGCGGCGGTCGGTGCCGCGGGCGCTGACGGTGATGGTGATGCGGGCGATTTCGGGGTCGACTTCGAGGCGGGATTCGCCGCGGACGGCGACGCGGGGTACGTCGGGGGTTCCGTAGGGCTGGTGTGCGGTGTCCTGGGTCATGGTTTCCACTGTCGCACCGTGGTTCGTGGGGGGTGTGGTCATCGGATCGAAACCTGGCGGGGGTGTTGCCGCTTGTTACTCGTGGGTCAGAATCTACGCGCGTTGTTCAGGGCCTCACGAGGGAGATGGCATGACGTTCGACCGTAGGAAGTTCATGGGGGCTTCGGCCGCGACGGGTGCGGCCGTGGCGTTGGCGGGGGCCACGAGCACCCCGGCCGCCGCCGCGCAGGAGCAGGGGGGTGCGGGGGGCCGGGGGCCGCGTACGTACGCGTTCACGGTGATGGGGACGACGGATCTGCACGGCAACGTCTTCAACTGGGACTACTTCACGGACAAGGAGTTCGACGACAAGGCGCACAACGATGTGGGTCTGGCGAAGATCTCGACGTTGGTGGATCAGGTGCGGGCGCAGAAGGGTCGGCGGAACACGCTGCTGATCGACGCGGGTGACACGATCCAGGGGACGCAGCTTTCGTACTACTACGCGAAGGTGGATCCGATCACGGCGCGGCGCGGGCCGGTGCATCCGATGGCGCAGGCGATGAACGCGATCGGGTACGACGCGGCGGCGCTGGGGAACCACGAGTTCAATTACGGGATCCCGGTGTTGCGCAAGTTCGAGGAGCAGTGCGACTTCCCGTTGTTGGGGGCGAACGCGCTGGATGCGAAGACGCTCCGGCCGGCGTTCGCGCCGTACAGCATGCACCGGTTGCGGACGCCGTTCGGGCGGGACGTGAAGGTGGCGGTGTTGGGGTTGACGAACCCGGGGATCGCGATCTGGGACAAGGCGCACGTGCAGGGGAAGATGACGTTCCCGGGGCTGGAGGAGCAGGCGGCGAAGTACGTGCCGCGGCTGCGGTCGATGGGTGCGGACGTGGTGATCGTGTCGGCGCATTCGGGGTCGAGCGGTACGTCGAGCTACGGGGACCAGTTGCCGCACGTGGAGAACGCGGCGGGTCTGGTGGCGGAGCAGGTGCCGGGGATCGACGCGATCCTGGTGGGGCACGCCCACACGGAGATCCCGGAGTACCGGGTGAAGAACCGGGCGACGGGCAAGGACGTGGTGTTGTCCGAGCCGCTGAAGTGGGGGCAGCGGTTGACGCTGTTCGACTTCGAGTTGGTGTGGGAGCGGGGCTGCTGGTCGGTGTCGAAGGTTTCGGCGAAGGTGTTGAACTCCAATGCCGTGGAGGAGGACCGGAAGATCACGCGGTTGTTGTCGGACGAGCACCGCAAGGTGGTGGCGTACGTCAACCAGGTGATCGGTACGTCGACGCAGGCGATGTCGACGGCCGAGGGGCCGGTGAAGGACGTGCCGGTGATCGATCTGATCAACCACGTGCAGGCGGAGACGGTGCGGGCGGCGCTGGCGGGTACCGAGTGGGCGGCGCTGCCGGTGGTGTCGCAGGCGTCGTGCTTCTCGCGGACGGCGTCGATACCGGCGGGTCAGGTGACGATCCGGGACGCGGCGGGGTTGTACCCGTTCGAGAACACGTTGGAGGCGCGGCTGCTGACCGGCGCGCAGTTGAAGGACTATCTGGAGTATTCGGCGCGGTACTACGTGCGGACGGCGCCGGGTGCGCCGGTGGATCCGGCGGCGTTGACGAACGCGGAGGGGATTCCGGACTACAACTACGACGCGGTGTACGGGCTCGCGTACGAGATCGATGTGGCGCAGCCGGTGGGGTCGCGGATCGTGGGGTTGTCGTTCGCGGGGAAGCCGGTGGATCCGGCGGGTCGGTTCGTGTTGGCGGTGAACAACTACCGGGCCTCGGGCGGGGGCAACTTCCCGCACGTTCCGCAGGCCAGGCAGTTGTGGGCGGATTCGGACGAGATCCGTAACACGATCGTCCAGTGGGTGAAGGCGAAGGGGACGGTGGATCCGGCCGGGTTCGCTTCGGTGGATTGGCGGCTGACGCGGGCCGGGGTACCGGTGTTCTAGTCCCGGGTGGTCCGGTCCCGGGTGGTCCGGTCCTGGGTGGTCCGGTGCCGGGTGGTCCGGTGCCTGGCGCCGGGGGTGGCGGTGCCGGTCGGTCGGCGCTCGGTGCCGGTCGGTCGGCGCGGGTGCCTCGTGGCCGGCGCGGGTGCCTCGTGGCCGGCGCGGGGTCGCCGGTCTTCGGGCGCCGGGTACCGGGCGCCGGGTACGGGTCGGCTGGTCCCGGGTGTGCGGGCCCGGATGCCGGTCGTGCGGCGGGGCCGCCGTTGGGGGCCGGCCGGTCAGGGGTGTTCGACGAGCGGGAGCAGCTCGCCTGCGGGATGGGGGCGGGTGTGCTCCCGCTGTTCGAGGCCGAAGGTGGTGAAGGCGGTGCGGCGGGGCTGGGGGTAGGGCTCCTTGTCGGTGAGGGTGTTGAGGATGCCGGCGCTGCGCCAGGCGGCGAGGCCGAGGTCGGGGGCGCCGACGCCGTGGGTGTGGCGTTCGCCGTTCTGGACGAAGACGCTGCCGGTGACGGAGGGGTCGAGCATCATGCGGTGGCGGTCGTCGATGCGGGGGCGGCCGGAGGAGTCCTTGCGGAGGTAGGGGTCGAGGCCGGCGAGGATGCGGGTGAGGGGTCGTTCGCGGTAGCCGGTGGCGAGGACGACGGCGTCGGTGGTGAGGCGGGAGCGGGTGCCCTGCTGGGTGTGTTCGAGGTGGAGTTCGACCTTGGTGGTGGCGACGCGGCCGGCGGTGCGGACGTGGACGCCGGGGGTGAGGACGGCGTCCGGCCAGCCTCCGTCGAGGGTGCGGCGGTAGAGCTCGTCGTGGATGGCGGCGATGGTGGCGGCGTCGATGCCCTTGTGGAGTTGCCATTGGGCGGGGACGAGTTGGTCGCGGACGGGTTCGGGGAGGGCGTGGAAGTAGCGGGTGTAGTCGGGGGTGAAGTGTTCGAGGCCGAGTTTGGAGTACTCCATGGGGGCGAATGAGGGGGTGCGGGCGAGCCAGGTGAGGCCTTCGCGGCCGGTGGGGCGGCTGCGGAGCAGGTCGAGGAAGACCTCGGCTCCGGATTGGCCCGATCCGATGACGGTGACGTGGGGGGCGCCGAGGATGCGTTGGCGGTTGTCGAGGTATTCGGAGGAGTGGATGACCGGGACGGTGGGGGCTTCGGCGAGGGGGCGCAGGGTGTCGGGGATGTAGGGCGCGGTGCCGATGCCGAGGGCGAGGTTGCGGGTCCAGGTGCGGCCGAGGGCTTCGGCTTCGCCGTCGGGGTCGATTTGGGTCCAGTCGACTTCGAAGAGGTCGCGTTCGGGGTTCCAGCGGACGGCGTCGACCTGGTGGCCGAAGTGGAGTCCGGGGAGGCGGCCGGCGACCCAGCGGCAGTAGGCGTCGTATTCGGCGCGTTGGATGTGGAACTGCTCGGCGAAGTAGAAGGGGAAGAGACGTTCCTTTTGCTTGAGGTAGTTGAGGAACGTCCAGGGGCTGGTGGGGTCGGCGAGGGTGACGAGGTCGGCGAGGAAGGGGACTTGGAGGGTGGCTCCGTCGATGAGGAGTCCGGGGTGCCAGCGGAAGTCGCGGCGTTGGTCGTAGAAGGCGGTGGCGAGGGGACCGATGCCTTGTTGGGGGAGGCCGTGGGCGAGGGCGGCCAGGGAGAGGTTGAAGGGGCCGATTCCGATTCCGACGAGGTCGTGGGGGGCTTCGAGTGGGGCGGTCATCGGTGGGTCCTGCCTTCCAGGAGGGTGACGAGGGTTTCCAGGTCCTGTGCCGTGGTGTGGGGGTTGAGGAGGGTGGCCTTGAGCCACAGTCGGCCGTTGGCGGTGGCGCGGCCGAGGACGGCGGTGCCGTCGTGGAGGAGGGTGCGGCGCAGGGTTGCGAGGTGGTCGTCGTCCGTGGGGGTGGGCCGGAAGAGGACGGTGGTGAGGGTGGGGGCTGCGTGGAGTTCGAAGCGGGGGTGTGCGTCGAGGAGTCCGGCGAGGTGGTGGGCTGCGGCGGTGGTGCGGTCGATGAGGTCGGCGAGGCCGTCGCGGCCGAGTGAGCGCAGGGTGACGGCGATCTTGAAGGCGTCGGGGCGTCGGGTGGTGCGCAGGGAGCGGCCGAGGAGGTCGGGGAGGCCGGCTTCGGTGTCGTCGGTGGCGTTGAGGTAGTCGGCCTGGTGGGCGAGGGGCGTGAGGTGGGTGTGGTCGGGGACGACGAGGAGTCCTGCGGCGACGGGCTGCCAGCCGAGTTTGTGGAGGTCGACGGTGAGGGTCCGGGCGCGGGTGAGTCCGTCGACGGTGTGGCGGTGGCGGGGGCTGAGTGCGAAGGGTCCTCCGTAGGCGGCGTCGATGTGGAGGTCCGCGCCGTGGTGTTCGCAGAGGTCGGCGATCGCGTGGAGGGGGTCGATGAGTCCGGCGTCGGTGGTGCCGGCGGTGGCGGTGACGAGTACGGGTCCGGTGGTGCGGGCGAGGGCTTCGGCGAGGGTGGCGGGGTCGAGGGTGCCGGTGGGGGTGGGGAGGGCGGTGGCGGGGGGCAGGCCGAGGAGCCAGGCGGCGCGGGGTACGGAGTGGTGGGCGTTGGCGCCGTGGAGGACGGTGAGGTGGGGGCCGTGGCGTTCGCGGGCGAGGAGCAGGGCCAGTTGGTTGGCTTCGGTGCCGCCGGTGGTGAGGAGGGCGTCGGGGTGGGGGGTGCCGTAGAACTCGGCGGCGAGGGTGCGGGTGAGTTCGGCTTCGATGGTGGAGGCGGCGGGGGCCTGGTCCCAGGAGTCGAGGGAGGGGTTGAGGGCGCTCGCGGCGAGGTCGGCGGCGGTGGCGACGGCGAGGGGTGGGCAGTGCAGGTGGGCTGCGCACAGGGGGTGGGCCGGGTCGGCGGCGCCGGCGGCGAGGGCGTGGACGAGGGTGCGGAGGGCTTCGTGGTCGCCGGTGCCGTGGGTGGGGAGTACGTCCCCGAGTGCGGTTCGCACGCGTGCGGTGACGGTGTCGGGGCCCCCTGCGGGGAGGGGGCCGCCGCGTTCGTGGTTTCCGGTGCGCAGGGCGGTGAGGACGGTGTCGAGGAGGGGCCGCAGGGCGTCGGCTCCGCCGGGGCCGCCGGCGAGGGGTGGCGGTGGGAGCGGGGTGCGGGGCGGCTCGGTCATCGGGGGTCCTTCAGGCTGCTGGGCGGGGACAGCGTGGTCTCCGCCGGATACAACGATCAGACCCGAATGGGGTAACCGCCGGGGTTTGTCCGGTGCGGTGCTGTCGGCCGGGCGTTCGGGCGGACGCCTACGGGGCCCGGGCGGGGTGGGAGCCGGCCGCGGGCCGGGCCCGGGCGGGGTGGGGGCCGGCCGCGGGCCGGGCCCGGGCGGCGGGGCGACAACTCGCAGCCGGTCGGCGGGCCGAGCCCGGGGCGGCCGGAGGGCCGACCGGGGGCCGGGGCCGCGGCCGGGCCGGGGGCTGGGGCCGGGGGCCGGGGGCTGGGGCCGGGCAGCGGGAGACGGCTCGCAACTGGCGCGGGCTCAGGACCGGGCAGCCGGGGCCGGGGGCCGGCAGAGGCTCGGGCGGGGGCGTACCGAAGGTAGCGGCGCCGGACGCCACGGCTTCGGTCGGCGGGCGGGGCCGGGGCCGGCTGACCTTCCGGATCTTGCTGTCAGGCCCGTGTCGTCCGGTGCCGGTCCGAAGGTGGAGGCACGCCCGTGTACCGGGGTGTTCGGCGCCTCGACAGCGCGCGGAGCCGTGGTACCGGACGGCGCGGCTCACGCAAGGTCCGAAGGAGACCGCCCGGCTGCGGGCGGGGGCCGGGCGGCGGGAGACGGCTCGCGACCTGGCAGCGGGGCGAGGCCCGGGGGGGGCGAGCGACGGGCCGGAGGCCGATGGGGTGGGCGTGCGGCGGCGGAGGCTCGTCGGTGGGGTGCGCCCCCGACGCGACGTTCCACGGCGGGCCGGTACCGGACGGCGGGCTGAGGCAGGGCGCCCGGGGGCCGAACCACGAGGCGGGAACCGAACCACCGACTCGGGGCCGAGCCGTGGACCGGAGGCCGAACCAGAGGCCCGGGCCCGAGTCATGAAACCGGAGGTCGGGCCATGAACCGGCCGATGGCGTGTGGGTGGCGGCGGCCCGACGGACACTGCCCGGGGGCGGCGCCCGGCGGGATGCCGCCCGGCGGGGCGACCTCCGGCGGAATGCCGCCCAGCGGGGCGACCTCCGGCGGAATGGCGCCCTGCGGAGCAGCGCCCAGCGGGATGGCGGCCGGCCATGAACCGGGCGGTGGCGCGTGGGTGGCGGTGGCCCGCCGGACGCTGTCCGGGGGCGGCGCCCGGCGGAATGCCGCCCGGCGGGGCGGCGCCCGGCGGGATGCCGACCGGCGGAGCAGCGCCCGGTGGGGTGGCGGACGGTGGGGTGGGTCAGGCGGGGGTGCGGATGCGGAGGGCTCGGGCGAGGTCGTCGAGTTGGTCGACGAGCTTGCGGCGCAGCAGGGGGATGAGGTCCGGGTCCTCGAGGCAGGTGTGGCCGGCCCGGAGGTTGGCCTCGTCGATGGCGTACGCGGGGAAGGCCCAGCGCCCGGCGGCTTCGGCGATGGCGGGGCCGCGGCGGGCTCCGAGGGCGACGGCTTCGGGGTAGTAGCGGGGGACGTACTCCCTTACGAGGTCGGCCTGTTCGGGCTGCCAGAAGCCTTGGGCGGTGGCGGTGAAGAGGTAGTTGGAGAGGGTGTCGTCGTGGAAGAGGCGCTGCCAGGCGGCGGCCTTGGCCTCGGGGGTGGGCAGGGCGGCGCGGCAGCGGGCGGCGCCTTCGCGGCCGGTGGCGCTGGGGTCGGCGGCAAGGGCGGCGTCGATGGTGTCCTCGTCGGCGGCGCCGAGGACGCTGAGGCGGGCGAGGATGCGCCAGCGCAGTTCGGGGTCGAGTTCGGGGCCGCCGGGGACGGTGCCGTCGGCGAGCCAGGCGGCGAGGGTGCCGGGCTGGGTGGCGCTGTCGATGAGGACGCGTACGGCGGCGAGCCGCAGTCCGGGTTCGGCGCCGTCCTCGGTGCGGCGGAGCAGGTCGCGGGTGACGGAGGTGATGAGGGTGAGGGCGGCGGTGCGTTCGGTGGGGGCGAGGTACCGGTCGGCTACGTGGGTGCGGGCGAAGCCGAGGACGCCCTGGACGATGGCGAGGTCGCTTTCGTCGGGCAGATGGGCGTCGGCGGTGGTGAGGTAGGCGCCGGGTTCGAGTTCGCCGTCGCGGACCATGTCGCGCAGGGAGCCCCAGACGACGGCGCGGGTGAGGGGGTCGGGGAGGCGGGAGAGGCCGCGCAGGGCGGTCTCCAGGGAGATCTCGTCGAGCCGGATCTTGGTGTAGCCGAGGTCTCCGTCGTTGAGGACGAGGAGGTCGGGGCGGCGGCCGCTGCCGGAGAGGACCTCGTCGGAGGGGACGTCGATGCCGAGGAGTTCGCCGCGTTCCAGGAGTCCGTCGGGGGCGAGTTCGTAGGTGCCGGCGGTGATGTGGTGGGGGCGGCTGCCGTTGTGGTCGACGGTGAGGGTCCAGCCGCCGGGGCTCTCCTCGATGCGGGGGGTGAGGGTGTCGACGCCGGTGGTGCGGAGCCAGACCTGGGCCCAGGCGTGGACGTCGCGGTCGGTGTGCGCGGCGAGGGAGTCCACGAAGTCGGCGAGGGAGGCGTTGGCGAACTTGTGTCGGGCGAAGTGGGTGTTGATGCCGGCGAGGAAGTCCTTCTCGCCGAGCCAGGCGACGAGTTGACGCAGGGCGGAGGCGCCCTTGGCGTAGGAGATGCCGTCGAAGTTGAGGAGGGCGGAGGCGGTGTCGGGGACGTCCTCGGGGGCGGGGGCGACGGGGTGGGTGGAGGGGCGTTGGTCGGCGTCGTAGCCCCAGGGCTTGCGGACCATGCCGAATTCGGTCCAGGTGCCGGTGAAGCGGGTGGCTTCGGTGAGGGTCTGGTAGCCCATGTACTCGGCGAAGGACTCGTTGAGCCAGATGTCGTCGAACCAGGCGAGGGTGACGAGGTCGCCGAACCACATGTGGGCCATCTCGTGGGCGATGACCATGGCGCGGCTCTGGCGTTCGGTGTCGGTGACGGCGGAGCGGAAGACGAACTCGTCGCGGAAGGTGACGAGGCCGGGGTTCTCCATGGCGCCGGCGTTGAATTCGGGGACGAAGGCCTGGTCGTAGGAGTCGAAGGGGTAGGGCTCGGCGAACTTCTCGTGGTAGCGGTCGAAGCAGTCGGTGGTGACGGAGAGGATCTCGTCGGCGTCGGCGTCGAGGTGGGGGGCGAGGGACTTGCGGCAGTGGATGCCGAAGGGGAGCCCGGCGTGTTCGGTGGTGATGCTGTGCCAGGGGCCGCCGGCGACGGCGGCGAGGTAGGTGGAGATGACGGGGGTGGGGGCGGACTGCCAGATGCCGGCGCCGTCGGTGTCGCGGTCGCCGGTGCGGGTGGTGATGCCGTTGGCGAGGACGGTCCAGTGGGCGGGGGCGGTGACGGTGAACGCGAAGACGGCCTTGAGGTCGGGCTGGTCGAAGGCGGGGAAGACGCGCTGGACGTCGTCCATGAACATCTGGGAGTAGACGTACGTTTCGTCGTCCGCGGGGTCGGTGAAGCGGTGCAGGCCCTCGCCGGTGCGGGAGTAGCGCATGCGGGCGTCGACGCGCAGCTCGTGGTCGCCTTCGGTGAGGCCGGTGAGCGGGAGGCGGTTGTCGGTGAGGGCGGCGGTGTCGAGGGGCCGGCCGTCGAGCGTGGCGGAGCGCAGTTCGTCCGGTTTCAGTTCCACGAAGGTGTCTCCCGCGGCGCGGGCGCCGAAGCGGATGACGGTGGTGGAGTCGAAGGTGTCGTCACCGGTGGTGAGGTCGAGGGTGACGGCGTAGTGGTGGACGTCGAGGAGCTGTGCTCGGAGCTGCGCTTCGTTGCGCGTCAATGCGGACATGGGGCCATGCTGCCCGACTGCGCGTCCGGGACCCAGGGGGTATGTGGGCCGTCCGGTACGAGCGGGCCGTGCGGCGCGGGGGGGGGGCGGGGCGGCAGGGCGGCCGGCTCGCGGGGCCGGGGGCGTGCCGGGCGGCCCTCGGGGCCTACTCCTCGCCCGCGGCGATGGTCTCGTGGTGGCGGATGACCTCGGCGATGATGAAGTTGAGGAGCTTCTCGGCGAAGGCCGGGTCGAGCTTCGCGTTCTCGGCGAGCTGCCGCAGCCGGGCGATCTGGCTGGCCTCGCGGCCCGGGTCGGCGGGGGGCAGCTGGTGGCGGGCCTTGAGGTGGCCGACCTGCTGGGTGCACTTGAAGCGCTCGGCGAGCATGTGGACGACGGCCGCGTCGATGTTGTCGATGCTGTCGCGCAGGCGGGACAGTTCCGCGGCGACGCCCTCGTCGATGCCGCTGGTGCCGTTGCCGGTGCCGGTGTGCGTGCCGTGGTCCGTGGCGCTGTTCTTCATGGTTCCCGAGAATACGTGGCGCCGGGGCGTGGTCCGGCGGCCAGTCGGCTGTTGAGACGGGTTTCCGTGCGGTGGGCGGTCGCGATGTGCCGACAGCGGGCGATCTCGATACTTGCAAAAGTGGAAAGTAGTTGCCATATTGAGAAGCGTCGAGTGACGCAGGGCAACGAGGGGGGACGGATCGTGAGCGATTTCGTACGCGCCGCGGGAGCGTTGGACCGGGCGGCCGGCCTGGAGAAGGCCGCGCGGGCCCGGAGCGGTTGGTACGCGCGCTACCTGTGGATCTTCGCCATCGGGCAGCTGGTGCTGGTACCGGTGGCCCTGCTGTGGCACGGGCTCGCCTCCGCGCTGGTCTTCGGGTCGGTCAACACCGCGATGGTGACCGGGCTGAGCGTGTACGCCGCCCGGCAGCGTGTGGTGCGGCGCGGCTTCGGCCTCAAGCACGGCCTGCTGATCGGGTCCTGGGCGGCCGTGTTCGGACTCGTCGTGGCGCTCGGCACCACGGTGTTCCGGGACGACGTCGCCTTCACGATCGCCGCGACCCTGGGGTGCGCGCTGCCGCCCGCCCTCGGCGCCTGGTCCGAGGGTCGGGGCACGGCATGACCGACCCTCGGTCGGGGACGGACGCGAAGCCGGAGGGCGCGGCGCCGAAGGGCGGCGTGCGGCCGGCGGACCCGAAGCCGGAAGGCGTGCGGCCGGCGGACGCCGCGGGGGGCGGGGTGACCGGGGGCGGGGAGAAGCGCGGCGTTCATCCCCGGCACGATCTGGCGCCACTGCTCAACGCGCCGGTCCGGCTGTCCGTGGTGGCGGCGTTGGCCCCACTGGACAAGGCCGAGTTCGGCTTCGTGCGCGATGTGGTCGAGGTCAGCGACTCGGTGCTGTCCAAGCAGGTCTCGGCGCTGGAGGAGGCCGGCTGGGTGGCGGTCCGCAAGGGGCGGGTGGGGCGCCGTCCCCGTACCTGGCTGTCGCTGACCGCCGAGGGCCGGGCCGTCTACGCACGGCATCTGGCCGCGTTGCGGGCGATCGCGCTGGGCTAGGGCGTCTCTTTCCGGGTCGTGCCGGTCGGGTCCGCGTCGTCCGGTGCCGTGCGTCGCGAGGCGGAGGGCCGGCCGAGTACCGGACCGTACGTGGCCGGCCCGACCACGCGGCGAGGTGCGGTGCCGGGCACGGCCGCTCCGTCGGATCGCGCCCGCCGCGCCGCGTCGGGGCGTCCGCACTCGGACCGGGTCGATCACCGGCCCCTACAGGGGCAGGACGGCCGTGACGAGCCAGCCGCCCTGCGGGGTGGGGCCGGCGGTGAGGGAGCCGCCGAGGGCTTCGGCGCGTTCGGTCATGCCGGCGAGGCCGTAGCCGCCGCCGCGGGCCTTTTCCGAGAGTCGGGCGGGGTTGCCGCCCTCGTCGGCGATGCGTACTTCGAGGCCGGCGGGGACGGTGCGCAGGCCGACGCGGACGGCGGTGGTGGTCGCGGCGTGTTTGCCGATGTTGGTGAGGGCTTCGAGGACGATGCGGTGGGCGGTGGCGGCGACGTCGCCGGGGAGGCGGGTGTCCAGGCCCTCCTCCACGTACAGGGCGACGGGCGGCCCGGTGACGGCGAAGCGTTCGGTGAGTGACCGGATGTCGGCGAGGCCGGCGACGGGCGCGGTCCCCGGCCCGCCCGCGCGCCCGGTCGCTCCTGCCCCGCCGCCGGTGCGCTCGCTGCCCGTCGGGCGGTCGGTGTCGTCGTCGCGGAGGACCTTGACGAGGCGGCGCATGGAGCCGAGGGCCTCGTCGCCGGCGGTTTCGATGCGGCCGAAGATCTCGGCGGCGCGTTCGGCGGTGACGTTGGTGAAGCGGGCCGCGCGGGCTTCCACGACGATGCCGGTGACGTGGTGGGCGACGAGGTCGTGGAGTTCGCGGGCCAGTTCCAGGCGTTCGGCGGTGCGGACGGCGCGCAGTTCGCGGACGCGTTGGACGGACTGGAGGCGCAGGAGGAGGGAGTACGCGCCGACGACAACGGCGAGGACGGAGAAGAGCAGGGTGAACCGTCCGGGGTTGGTGTCCCGGACGGGTACGGCCATGCAGCCGAGGCCGAGGAGCGGCCCGAGGACGGCGGCGGTGCGGGCGGGGGCGCGGAGCAGGACCTGGGAGAGGAGGACGAGCAGGGCGATGGCTTCGCCGCCGCCCCAGACGACCAGGGGGTGGTTGCCGAAGATGAGGAGGAGGGTGACGGTCCAGGTGGTGGCGGCGGCGAACCAGGCGCGGGTCAGGAGCGGGATCCGGGGCCAGGGTGCGGCGCTGAGGCAGACGAGGATGCCGGAGATCCAGACGGCGGTGTGCGGGAGGCTGGGCCGGCGGGCGAGGACGAGGCCTTCGAAGGTGACGAGGGCGAGGAGCGCGAGGGACAGGAGCAACCGGATCCAGTCGGCGGCGTGCGGGTGCCGTCGCGCCCAGCTCGCGACCGGGCTCACCGTCGTTCCCCGGCGACGGCGGGTGCCGTCGGGGTCGTCGTGCCGGTCGGGGCGCCCGTGCGGGCGGCTTCGCCCGGTGCGGGGGTGCTCGTGGTGGTCGGCCGGGTCACGTCGTGCCGACGGCCAGGCCGCTCTCCCAGGCCCAGGCGGCGATCTCGACGCGGTTGCGGGCGTCGAGTTTGGCCTGGACGTTCGCCAGGTGAGTTTTGACCGTGGACAGCGATACGTACAGTTCGCCGGCGATCTCCGCGTTGGTCAGCCCGCGCGCGAGGCAGCGTACGACGTCGCGTTCGCGTTCGGTGAGGGGTTCGGCGGGGCGGCGGGCGGCCTGGGCGGCGGTGGTGCGGGGGGCCATTTCGCGCAGCAGTCGTACGGTGATGGCGGGTGAGACGAGCGCGTCCCCGGCGGCTGCCGCCCGTACGGCTTCAACCAACATGGCCGGGCTCGCGTCCTTGAGGAGGAAGCCGGACGCGCCGCCGTGGAGGGCGGCGTGGACGTACTCGTCGAGGTCGAAGGTGGTGACGATGACGATGCGCGGCTTGTCCGACGCCTGGCCGGAGAGTCGGCGGGTGACTTCGAGTCCGTCGAGGCGCGGCATGCGGATGTCGAGGAGGAGGACGTCCGGTCGGTGTTCGGCGACGGCGGTCAGGGCCGCTTCGCCGTCGACGACGTCGGCGACGACCTCGATGTCGGGCATGCTCTCCAGGATCATCCGGAAGCCGGTCCTGACCATGTCCTGGTCGTCGGCGATGACCACTCTGATCGTCATGCGCTGCCTGCCCCACTGTCGCCCGCTGCCGCCGATGGACTCTTCCCGGATGGACTCTTCCCATCGGACCGGTGCGGGCGTCGGACCGCAACCGCACGGGGGGCCGCCGGATGGGTGTCGCGGGGTGGGGGCAGCGGTGTTCCGGCCTCGCGGTACGTCCTTCGACGTTACGTGCGTCCGGGGTGGTGCGCTTCGACCTTCCGGCCGGTTCGCGGCCGGCCGGAAGGACGAAGGGGTGTCGCCGGTGGGGCTAGAGGGTCGCGGCCGCGCTCTTGATCGCTCCCGCGAAGGTGGAGACCTCGGTGTAGACGCCGGGGTAGTCGGGGCGTGCGCAGCCCTGGCCCCAGCTGACGATGCCGACCTGGATCCAGGCGTTGGCGTTGTCGCGGCGGAACATGGGGCCGCCGGAGTCGCCCTGGCAGGTGTCGACGCCGCCCTGGGGCAGGCCGGCGCAGATCTCCTCGCCGGGTACGAGGTCGCTGCCGTAGGAGCTCTGGCAGGAGGCGTCGGAGACGAAGGGGACGGTGGCCTTCATGAGGTACCGCTGCTGACCGCCGCCCTCGCGGGTGGCGCCCCAGCCGGCGACGGTGAAGGTGCCGTTGTCGTAGGCCTTGGTCTCGGCGATCTTCAGGGTGGGCAGGTTGATGGGCTTGGCGAGCTTGATGAGGGCCCAGTCCTTGCCCTGGCCGTTGTAGCCGGGGGCCTGGAGGACCTTGGTGGACTTGACCTTGATGGCACTGGAGCTGTTGAGGTCGACGACGCCGGCGGTGGCGGTGATGGAGGTGTTGTTGCCGGAGCCGTTCACGCAGTGGGCGGCGGTGAGGACGATCTGCTGGGTGTAGAGGGCGCCGCCACAGCCCATGGAGAGGCGGACCATGAAGGGGAATTCGCCCTGTGCGGCGCGGGTCCCGCCGACGACGGGTGCCTGTGCGGCTCCCGCGCCGGTGGTCTGGAGGCTGACGGCCGCGAGGGCGACGGCGCCGACGGCGAGGGACTGCTTGAGGAATCTGCCGAGGATGGCCATGGTCAACACACTGCCTTTCGTGGGGGGTTGGGCCGTGCGCGTCATCGGGTGAATGACGGGTCCATGACACAACCGAACCTCTGCTGCAAGCAAGAACGCGTTTTCGGACAACTTCCGGCCGGGGAGGCGGTGTGACGCAGAACAGCAGGCGTGACAGCCCGGTGGAGCACGGATTTCCGCACCTGGAGACCGTTCACGCCTCGCTCACGGCCCTGTTCCGGCGCCTGACGCCCGAGGGCGTCCGCGCCCACGCCACGAGCTTCGCCCCGGCCGACGCGGAGTTCGGCGCCGACGATGACCTGCACCTCGGCGCCCACCGGGTCGCCTCCGCGATGGTGCGCGCGCTCGGCCTGCCGGACGCGCGCGTGGTGGTCGCGTTCCGGCCGATGCGGGACGCGGCGACGGTGGAACTGACCGCGGGCCCGGAGTACTTCGTGGAGGTGAACGACCGCTTCCGCACGCACCGGCGGGATCTGGCCGCCGCGCTGGCCCACGAGGTCACCCACGTCCTGCTGCACCGCCTGGACCTGCGCCTGCCGACGACCGCGGCGAACGAGATCCTCACCGACACCGCCGCCTGCTACCTCGGGGTCGGCTGGCTGCTCCTCGACGCCTACCGGGAGGACGAGCTGACGCACCAGAAGCTCGGCTACCTCACCCCGGAGGAGTTCGGGTACGTCCTGGCCAAGCGGGCCCTGCTCCTCGGCGAGGACCCCTCCCCCTGGTTCACCGGCCCCCGGGCGTACGAGGCCTGGGTGCGCGGCCGCGCCCTGGCCGCCCGGGACCTGCGCCGGGCCCCGCTCGCCGCCGCGGGCGGCCTGGAACGGCTGCGCTACGCACGGGCCCGCCGGGCCCGCCGGGCCGGCGGGGGCGGGGGCGGCGCGCCGACGGGCGGCGTCCCGACGAACGGCATCCCGACGGGCGGCGTCCCGGCGAAGGGCTCGGCGCGCCCCGTGACCGCCGGGTCCGCGTACCGCTTCGAGTCGCGCCCGGACGGGCAGCGGGTGAGCTTCCCGTGCCCGGTGTGCGCGCAGCGGCTGCGGGTCGCGATGCGGGGGCCGTTGCGGCTGCGGTGCGGGGTGTGCCGCACGGTGCTGGAGTGCGACACCTAGCGGGGGTTCACCGGGCGGCTGCGAAAAGTTTCCTACCGACCGGTAGACAGGTGGACACCGCTCCCCCAGCCTGGTCGCGTACATGCCAACCCGTGACCGAGGAGCGCCCCCCATGCGCATCACACGCCGCACTTTCGCCACCCGTACGGCCCTTCCCCGCCGCAGCGCCACCGCCGCCGCGGGCGTGGCCGTCGCGGGAGCCGTCCTGGCCCTGCTGCCCGCCACCACGGCCGGGGCCGCCCCGGTGGAACGGGCCGTGACCGCGCCGGCCGCCGCGAGCGCCGTCACCGCCTCCGCGCCCGGGGGCAACGCGGCGATCCTCGGCATCGACTACGCCACCTGGCAGCGCGACGTGGCAGCCGTCATCGACGCCGCCCGTCCCGCGATCGAGCAGCGCATCGCCGCCTCTCCGGCCGGGGAGAGGCCGGCGCTCGTCCTCGACATCGACAACTCGTCGCTGGAGACGGACTTCCACTGGTTCTGGACCTTCCCGACGCCCGCGATCAGCAAGGTCCGCGAGCTGACCCGGTACGCCAACGACCGCGGCGTCGCGATCTTCTTCGTCACCGCCCGCCCGGGGATCATCGAATCCCTGACCGAGCACAACCTCAAGGCCGTCGGCTACCCCGTCTCGGGCCTCTACGTCCGGGACCTGCCCGACCTGTTCAAAGAGGTGAGCACCTACAAGACGGCCAAGCGCGCCGAGATCGAGGCCCGCGGCTACACGATCATCGCGAACATCGGGAACAAGCAGAGCGACCTGGTCGGCGGCCACGCGGAGCGCACCGTGAAGCTGCCGGACTACGACGGCAAGCTGTCCTGATCCGGCGGCGCGCGGTCGCGGCGGGACGGCGGGCGTCAGATGCCCCCGCCACCGCCGCAACCGCCGCCACCGCCACCGCAGCCACCGCCGCCCCCTCCGCAGGAGCCGCCACCACCACCGCTGTCCCCGCCACCACCGCTGTCCCCGCCGCCGCCCCAGCCGGGGCTGCCGAGTCCGACGCCGTCACCGCCGCCGCCCCCGCCGGAGCCGAACGAGCCCCCTTCGAACAGGGCGAAGCCCAGGAAGAAGGAGAACACCGCGGGCAGGGCGGCGAGTCCCACCATCCATCCCGTCCCCATCGTCTCCTGGGCGCCCTGCAGGTCCGGATCCATCGCGACCCGGACCAGGGCCCCCCACGTGCCGAGGCACAACACCCCACTGACCAGGGCCCACACGCCACCCCGGCTCATTCCCCCGCCGCCTTTGTCTCCATACGGGGCGTTGTGCCCGCGCCACGGCTGCGGAACACCGGCGTCCGTCAGAGGCCGGCGGCCGTTCGCCCCGCCATCTCCCGCGCGATCACGTTGACCGCCGCCCAACCGAAGGCCATCGCGGGGCCGATCGTGGCGCCGGGGCCCGGGTAGGTCTCGCCCATGACCGCCGCCGAGCAGTTGCCGGCCGCGTACAGGCCCTCGATCGGGGACGCGTCCTCGCGCAGCACCCGGCCGTCGCCGTCGGTGACCAGGCCACCCTTGGTGCCGATGTCGCCCGGCTGGACGGGGACCGCGTAGAAGGGGCCCTTGTCGATCGGCGCCAGGTTCGGGTTGGGCAGCGTCGGGTCCCCGTAGTAGCGGTCGTAGACGCTGTCGCCGCGCCCGAAGTCCTCGTCCACGCCGCGCTCGGCGAAGCCGTTGAAGCGGCGGACGGCGGCGGGCAGGCCCGGCGCGGAGATCTGCCGCGCCAGTTCCTCGACCGTCCCCGCCTTCTTCACGAATCCGCTCTCCAACCACCGGGCCGGGAAGGGCTGTCCGGGGAACAGTCCGGCGAACAGGTAGCGGGCCTTGGAGCGGGCGTCGAGGACCAGCCAGGACGGTACGGTGCCGGCCCCGGGCCGGTCGGCGGCGTACATCCGGTCCACGAACGCGTGGTAGGGCAGCGCCTCGTTGGCGTACCGTTCCCCCGAACCGTCGACGATCACCATGCCCGGGATGCCCCGGTCGGCGACCAGGAAGAACGGCTTCTCCCCCGGCGGGCACACCGACGGCGCCCCCCACACCCGGTCCAACAGGTCGGTGGCCGCGCCCAGTTCCTCGCCGAGGCGCAGCGCGTCGCCCGTCTGCCCCTCGGAGGCGTGCGTCCAGGCGGTGGAGGTGGGGGCGGGCAGGTGCTTCTCCCGCAGCCGGGTGTCGTGCGAGAAGCCGCCCGCGGCCAGGACGACCCCGCCCCGGGCCCGTACGCTCACCTCGCGGCCCGCGCGGACGACCCGTACGCCTTCCACCCGGCCGCGGGCGCCGGTGACCAGCCCGGTCAGGGGCGCCGACAGCCACAGGTCGCCGCCGAGCCGGTCCAGCGAGAGCCGCATCCGGGCGATCAGCGCCTCCCCGAGGGAGAGCAACCTGCGCCCGGTGACCAGCGCCTTGAGCGCCCGCATCCCGACCTTGACGGAGGTCCGCCGGCCCGCCCAGGTGCGGGCCACCATGTTCAGGAAGCGGAAGTCGTACGAGGTCATGGTCAGCCCGTACGTCGGCAGCCCGGCCCGGCGCATCGTGCGGCCGAGGTCCCCCAGCCGGCGGAAGTCCACGATGCACGGTTCGACGGATCGGCCCTGGGCCATGCCGCCCGGCGCCTCGGGGAAGTAGTCCGGGTAGCCGGGGGTGTACATGAAGCGGACCTCGGTGCGGTCGTGGAACTCCCGCACCATGCGCGGCCCGTGGGCGAGGTAGGCCTCCTTGCGGGCGTCGGGGACCCGGTCGCCGACGGTCGCGTCGAGGTAGGCGCGCGCCTTGTCGTGGGTGTCGGCGATGCCGGCCCGGTCGAGGTGGAAGTTGCCGGGTACCCAGATCGCGCCGCCGGACAGGGCGGTGGAGCCGCCGTACGCCTCGGTCTTCTCCACGACCAGGACGCTCAGGCCCCGCAGTCGGGCGGTGATCGCGGCGGCCAGGCCGGCCGCGCCGGAGCCCACCACGACCACGTCGTACTCGTACGCGTGCGCGGAGGTGTGCTGGTCGGTCATCCGAAGGCTCCGGTGGCGTAGTCGCTGCGGAAGTACAGCAGGGGCGATCCGTCGTCGCGGGCGGTGAGTTCGAGGACCCGGGCCGTGACCAGGTAGTGGTCGCCGGCCTCGTGGACGCCTTCCAGGGCGCAGTCGACGGTGGCGAGGGCCCCGGTGATGCGGACGGTCCCGTGCGCGGAGGTCTCCCACTCCACCCCGGCGAACTTGTCGCCGCCCCGGCGGCCGAGGGCCTCGCAGACGGCCCGCTGCCCCGCATCGAGGATGCTGACGCCGAACCGGCCGGCGGCCCGTACGGCGGGCCAGCTGGAGGAACCCCTGCCCACGCAGAGCAGGACCAGCGGCGGGTCCAGCGAGAGGGAGGCGAAGGACTGGCAGGCCAGCCCGACGGGTCGGCCGTCGGGGTCGGTGGCGGCGAGGACGGTGATGCCGGAGGCGAACGCGCCCAGCACCTCGCGGAACGCGGCGGGCTCGACGGCGGCGGCAGCGACGGCGGGACCGGCAGGGTCCGGGCCGGCCTCGGCACGGTCGACCACGGCGGCCTCGCCCGCGGCCGGCGCGGTCAGCCGTTCCACTGGTGGCCCCAGAAGCTGTCGGCGGTGATCTCCTTCGCGGTCCAGGTCGCGGGGTCGACGATCAGGCCGTCCCAGCCGTACTCGACCTGGAAGCCGCCCGGGGCCTGCGCGTAGAAGGACACCATGTGGTCGTTGGAGTGCCGGCCCAGGGTGGAGGCGATGGGGATGCCCGCCGCGTTCATCCGGTCGAGGCAGTAGCCGACGTCGTCGAGGCGCTCCAGTTCGACCATGAAGTGGACGATGCCGGGCGGCAGGGCGCCGGGGTAGAGGCCGAGGCTGTGGTGGCGGCGGTTGGGGCTGAGGAAGTGCATCCAGTGGAAGTCCTTCCCGGGAGCTGCGGTGGGAACGGCGACGGGGGGCAGCTTCATCGAGTCGCGCAGCTGGAAGCCGAGGAGGTTCTCGTAGAAGTCGAGGCTCGCCCCGATCTCGGCCGCGGGCAGGACGACGTGGCCGAGGCCCATCTCGCCCGTGACGAAGCGGTTGCCGTAGGGCGCGGCGAGCGGGCTGTGGTCCTGGGCCTGGCCCCAGTAGATCTCCAGGGGATTGCCGCTGGGGTCCTCGCAGTGGATCAGGCCCTGGACGCGGCGGTCGGCGAGGGTGGCGTCGTCGCCCTGCTTGACGGCGTGGCCCGCGGCCTCCAGTTCGGCGGCCGCCTCCCGCAGGGCGCGGGCGTTCGCCACCTCGAAGCCGGCGGCGAGCAGGCGGTCCGTCGTCCCGGCGACGAACCGCAGGCGGTGGACGCGGTCGTCGATGCGGACGGACAACTGGGTGTCCGTGCTGTCCTGTCCCTCGGTCATGCCGAGGACGTCGAGGGCGTACGTGCGCCAGGCGGCGAGGTCGGCGGTCTCGATGCGGAGGTAGCCGAGTGCGCGGATGTCCATGGGGATCCTCTGGTTACGGGTGGAGGAAGAAGTCGGTGGCGAGGCGGTTGAACTCGGCGGCGGCCTCGGTCTGGGCCCAGTGCCCGCAGCGCGGGAAGACGTGGAGGCGGGCGTCGGGGATGGTCTTGAGGGCGAGGAAGGCGCCGTCGACGGGGTTCACCCGGTCCTCGCGACCCCAGGTGAGGAGCACCGGTTGGGTGATGCGGTGGGCCTCGCGCCACAGGAGGGTGTCCTCGGGCCATTTCGTGAAGGCCGCGGCCATGCGGGCGTTGCCGAGGCGGGCCTCGGGGTCGATGGCCTGTGCGTAGCGCTCCTCGACGAGGGCGTCGGTGACGACGGCCGGGTCGTGGACGAGGGTGGTGAGGAAGGTGCGCATCGCGGTCCGGGTGGGTTCGGGGGCGAGGCTGAACTCGAAGAGCCGTTTGATGCCTTCGGTGGGGTCGGCGGAGAACAGGTTCAAGGAGATGCCGCCGGGGCCCATCAGGAGCAGTTTCGAGACCCGGTCGGGGTGGTCGAGGGCGATCCGGACGGCGGTGCCGCCGCCGAGTGAGTTGCCGATGAAGTGGGCGCTGTCGATGCCGAGTTCGTCCATGAGCGCGACGACGGCGCGGGCGCTGAAGGTGAAGTAGTCGCAGTCGGGTTCGGGCTTGTCGGAGCGGCCGTAGCAGGGCAGGTCGACGAGCAGGGTGCGGAACCGGCCGGCGAAGTGGGGCAGGTTGGCGCCGAAGTTGGACCAGCCGGAGGCGCCGGGGCCACCGCCGTGCAGCATGATCACGACGGGTGCGTCGGCGGGTCCCGCGACGTGGTGGTGGAGGGCGAGGCCGCCGGCCTTCACGGTCCGGGAGGTGCTCTGGTAGGTGGGGCTCACAGCATCGTGTCCTGGATGTCGAGGCCGAGGGCGCCCTGGCCGAAGAGGACCAGTGCCCGTTCGGGGTCGTTGGCGGCGTGGCCGCGTCCGGTGTGGACGTCGCGCCAGGCCCGTTGGACGGGGTTGGCGCCGGTGCGCATGGCGCCGCCGCCCGCGTTCTCCATGAGGAGGTCGACGGCGGCGACGCAGCGTTCGGTGGCGAGGACCTGGTCGCGGCGGGCCCGGGTGCGCAGCGGCAGCGGCAGGGGTTCGCCGCGTTCGGCGCGTTCGTAGAGGTCGCCGATGTTGCGCCGGAGCTGGAGCCAGGAGGCGTCGATGTCGCTGGCGGCGCGGGCGATGCGGACCTGCGCGAAGGGGTCCTCGGCGACCTGCTGGCCGTAGGAGGTCCGGAAGCGTTCGCGGGTGGCGGTGACGTATCCCTCGTAGGCGCCCTCGGCGATGCCGACGATCGGGGTGGAGATGGTGGTGGTGAAGATCGAGGCGTAGGGGAGCCGGTAGAGGGGCTCGGGGTTGACCGCGTGGCCGGGGACGTCCAGGGCGGTGACGGGGCCGAAGCTGAGGGCGCGGTGTTCCGGGACGAAGACCTCCTCGACGACGATGTCGTTGGAGCCGGAGCCGCGCAGGCCCACGGTGTCCCAGACCTCGTCGATCCGGTACTGGTCGCGCGGTACGAGGAAGGTGCGCATGTCCACGGGCCGGCCCTCGGCGTCGGTGACGAGCGCGCCGAGCAGGGCCCAGTCCGCGTGGTCGCAGCCGGAGGAGAAGTGCCAGCGGCCACTGAGCGTGAACCCGCCGGCGACCGGGGCGACCTTGCCGGTGGGGGCGTACGAGGAGCAGATGCGGGTGTCGCGGTCCGTACCCCACACCTCCTCCTGGGCGCGGGGGTCGTAGAGCGCGACGTGCCAGGGGTGGACGCCGACGACGGACGCGACCCAGCCGGTGGAGCCGCAGGCCTTGGCGATCTCCTTGACGGCGCTGTAGAAGACCCCGGGGTGCGCGGCGCGCCCGCCGTACGCCCTGGGCTGGAGCAGGCGGAAGAATCCGGCGTCCGCGAGTTCCTTGATGCTCGCCTCGGGGACCCTGCGCTGGGCTTCCGCTTCGGCGGCGCGTTCGCGCAGGGCCGGGGCGAGGGCGCGGACTGCGTCGAGGACGTCTTCGTCGCTCATGGTGTCCCTTTCTCGGGGGCGTCGGCTTCGGGGTGCGGTGAACGTACGCCCGGGGGTCGGGGGCGAGGAACGGGGCGTTCCCGCTGAGTGGGAAGGCGTCGTGAGGGGCGTCGGAGCGGTGCGCCCGGCCGGTCGGTCCGGACGCCGGACCCCTCACTCATACCGATCAGAAGTATTACTGAATGAAATACACGGTTCCGGGTCCTTCCCCGCGCCGGGGACCGCGTGGCAGGGTCGCTCCAACGCCTCACGCAGGGGGTTCCTCGTGCTCGATCAGGTCATGGAGAGCGGACTCGCACCGCTGTCACTGCTGGAGAAGGCCGCCAAGGTGCTGGGCGCCTTCGAGGGTCCGCAGCCACGGCTCTCGCTGACCGAGGTGGTGCGCCGCAGCGGGATCCCCCGCTCGTCCGCCCACCGGATCCTGGACCAGTTGGTGCAGTTGCGCTGGCTGGACCGGGAGGGCCGGGACTACCGGATGGGCATGCGGATGCTGGAGCTCGGCGCGCTCGCCGCCCACCACAACCGGTTGCGCCGGGCGGCCCTGCCGCTGCTGCACGCGCTGCACGAGCAGACGGGCCGGCTGGTGCACCTGTCGGTGCTGGACGGGGCCGAAGTGGTCTGTCTGGAGCGGATCGGCGGGTCGGAGGCGGGCGCCGTGCCCTCCCGGGTCGGCGGCCGGTTGCCGGCCTGCTCCACGGCCGCCGGGAAGGCGCTGTTGGCCTTCGGCGACCAGGACACCGTCGAGGAGGTCCTGGCCCGGGGGCTGCGTCCGCGCACGGCCCGGACCCTGGTCCGTCCGGCCGCGCTGCGCGCGGAGCTGGCGGCGACCCGCGAGCGCGGCGTCGCCTACGACCGGGAGGAAACCTTCCGCGGGGTCCACTGCGTGGCCGCGCCGTTGCGGGGCGCGGGACGGGCGGTCGCCGCCGTGTCCCTCTCCTCCTGCCGGGGCGAGCACGAGCCGGCCCGGCTGGCGCCCGCCGTCCTGGCCTGCGCGCGATCCGTGTGGCGCGAGCTGTACGGGCCGGGGCGGGCGGGCCGCGCGTCGACCCGCGTACCGCCCGTGGACGCGGAGCCGGCGGTGTCGGCGCGGGCGATGGACAACATGATGGGCTGGTTGCGGTTCAGCGAGTGGATGTAGCGGGTACAGATACCCCATCGCACACACACCGGACCCGACCCCTCGCCAGGGGGCCGGGCCCGTTGCGTTTCACCGGGCGCCGCGCCCTCTCCGCCCGACCCGTCGCGCATCGACCCGACCGGTCGCCCATCGGCCCGGCCCCTCGCCCGTCGCCCCGGCCCTTCGCCCATCGGCCCGGCCGTCGCCCCTCACTCGTACGTCACCCGCACCCGGTCGGTGAGCGGCAGGGCCTGGCAGGCGAGGACGTATCCGTCGGCCAGGTCCTCCGCGTCCAGCACCTCGTTGCGGACCATCGACACCTCGCCCTCCACGACCCGGCAGCAGCAGGCCGCGCAGGCGCCCTCCCGGCAGGAGTACGGGGCCTCGACGCCCGCGGCGAGGAGGGCGTCGAGCAGGGTGACCCCGCGCGACCAGGGCGCGGTACGGGTTTCCCCGTCGAGTTCCGCGACGGCGACGGCCTCCGCCCCGGGATCGGGGGCGGTCGCGGGCGCCGCCCCGGGGGCGAACACGTCGGCGCCGAGGGAGAAGTAGCGCTCGCGGTGGATGCGGGCGCCGGGCGCCCCGGCCGAGCGCAGGGCCGTCTCGGCGGCGTCCATGAGCGGTCCGGGCCCGCACAGCCAGGCCTCGCGGCCCGCGTACGGGGCGACGAGCTCCCCGAGCCGGACGGCGGTCGGCAGCCCTCGCAGGCTCTCCAGCCAGTGCACGACGGTGAGCCGGTCCGGGTGCCGCGCCGCCAGCCGCTCCAGTTCGTCGCGGAAGATGACCGACTCCGGGTCCCGGTTGGCGTACAGCAGGGCGATCCGGCCCCGCCCGGCGGCGAGGGCGGACTTGGTCAGGGAGAGCACCGGGGTGATGCCGCTGCCGCCCGCGACGAGCAGCAGGTCCCGGTCGAGGCCGTCCGGGCCGGGGGTGAAGCCACCG
Source organism: Streptomyces sp. NPDC001568 (assembly GCF_042893755.1). Classification (NCBI taxonomy): domain Bacteria; kingdom Bacillati; phylum Actinomycetota; class Actinomycetes; order Kitasatosporales; family Streptomycetaceae; genus Streptomyces; species Streptomyces sp. NPDC001568. The sequence continues at coordinate 225,731 of NZ_JBIAVF010000013.1, forward strand.
GCCGGCGCCAGCACCTCCAGTTCGTCCCCTGCCGCGACGGTGTCGCAGACCCAGCCGGAGCCGAGCCCGCCGGGGACCCGTTTGACGGTGATCCTCATGGGCTCGCCGGTGTGCGGGGAACTGGCCAGGGAGTAGCAGCGGGCCCCGCCACCGGGGATCCGCAGGGTGAGGAACTGGCCTGGCCGGTACGGGAGTTCGGCGTCGAGTACGAGGGACACGGCGTCCGGGGTCTCCTGGATCCGCTCGCGGACGCGCACTCGCAGCGAGCCGCCGGCGCCCACCCGCGCCGGGTCCCGGACGGCGTCGGCCGGCGCGGCGGTGGTCTCACGCATCGGCGGGCACCTCCAGCCTGCCCTCCCGTACGGCCGCCTCGATGCCGGCGCGCAGGGCCGGGCAGGAGCGGACGCGGGCGCTGAGTTCTCCGGCGGCGATGCGGGGGCACACGGAGGCGGCCCGGTCGGTCCACTGGACCTGGACGTGGGCGGCGCTGAACTTCTCGCACAGCACCTCGGTCCCGCACTCCCCGCAGGCGACGGGCGTCATCACGCGCCGCCCGGGGAGGCGGCGCGGCGGGCGAGGTTCTCCTCGACCTCGGCCTTCCAGGCGGCGGTGGCGCGGGCGGTGTCGATCTCGAACTCGAAGCGCCGGACCATCTCGTCCTTGACGTCGGCCGCGTCCACGTAGAACTGCTCGTACCAGCGGCGGAGTTGGTAGACCGGTCCGTCCTCCTCGGTGAGGAGGGGGTTGTCGATGCGGGTCTTGTTCCGCCAGATCTCCACGTCCTGCTCGAAGCCGACGGCCAGGCCCTCGGCGGTGAGGCGGGCGGCTTCGGCGGCCTGGGCGTCGTCCATGCCGGGGAGCTTCTTGACGCTCGCCCCGTACATGAGGACGAAGCTGTTCTCGTCGACCGGGTAGTGGCAGTTGATCAGTACGGACTCCATCTCCAGGCCGCCGCCGACGTCGCTCCACAGCCGGTCGATCATGTAGGAGGGGCCGTGGTAGGAGGCGTCGGAGCGCAGGCCGCCGCCGGTGGAGAGGGTGCCGAGGTCGACGTCGCCGCGCGGGGTGGACTCCATGTACTGGGTGGCGACGTGCCCGTCGAAGACGTTCTTGAAGTAGTGCGGGAAGGCGTAGTGCACGTAGTAGAAGTGCGCCATGTCCACGACGTTGTCGACGATCTCGCGACAGTTGGCGTTCTCCACGCGCAGGGAGTTCCAGCTCCACTCGCTCCAGTCGGCGCTGCCGTACCCCTCGATCTCGGGGATGGTGACGCCTTCGGGCGGCGGGTTGCCCTCCGGGTCGTGCCAGACGTAGAGCTGGCCGTTGCGCCGCAGGGTGGTCCAGGCTCGGGTGCGGGCGCGCGGCGGGACGCGGCGGGCGTAGGGGACGTCGGCGCAGCGGCCGTTGCCGGACCAGCGCCAGTCGTGGAAGGGGCAGGCGACGGTGTCGCCCTTGACGGTGCCGTGGGCGAGGTTGCCGCCCATGTGGGGGCAGTAGGCGTTCAGGACGCTCAGCTCTGCGCTGTCGGCGCCGCGGAAGACGACGAGACGGGTCCCGAAGGCCTCCACCTCGTGCGGGGCGCCGTCCTCGAAGGCGGCGGCGAGGCCGAGGCAGTGCCAGCCGCGGGCGAAGCGGGTGGGTACGGCCGCCGCCTCGATGACGCGGGGTCCTTCGTCGGTTGAGGCCATGGGGAGGCCCTCCACTTCTTTGTGGGGTGTGCTGCGGGGGTGCCCGGGGCGCGGCCGGGGCGGTCCGGCCGGCTCGGGTCGGGGCGCGGCAGGTCGGGTTACGCGCGGGAGTCGCGGGCCTCGGCCGCGAGTTCCAGGGCGATGTCGATGAGCTGGTCCTCCTGGCCGCCGACCAGGCGGCGTTCGCCCGCGCGCAGCAGGATCCGCGCGCCGGGGACGCCGTAGCGCTCGGCCTGCCGGTAGGCGTGCACGAGGAAGCTGGAGTAGACGCCGGCGTGGCCCATGAGCAGGGACATCCGGTCCAGGCGGCACTCGTCGTCCATGACGGGCCGCACCACGTCCTCGGCCGCGTCGATGAGGGCGAGGACGTCGATGCCGGTGCGGATGCCCATCTTCTGGCAGACGGCGGCGAAGGCCTCGACGGGGGTGTTGCCCGCGCCGGCTCCCAGGCGGCGGGTGGAGCCGTCGATCTGGAGGGCGCCGGCCCGTACGGCGGCCACCGAGTTGCCGACGCCGAGGCCGAGGTTCTCGTGGCCGTGGAAGCCGACCTGGGCGTCGGAGCCCAGTTCGGCGACGAGCGCCGCGACCCGGTCGGTGACCTGGTCCATGACGAGGGCGCCCGCGGAGTCGACGACGTACACGCACTGGCAGCCGGCGTCGGCCATGATCCGGGCCTGACGGGCGAGGTTCTCGGGGCTGGTGGAGTGGGCCATCATCAGGAAGCCCACGGTTTCCAGGCCCATCGCGCGGGCCAGCCCGAAGTGTTGGACGGAGATGTCGGCCTCGGTGCAGTGGGTGGCGATCCGGCAGATGCTCCCGCCGCTCGCGTGGGCGGCGCGGATGTCGTCCTTCACGCCGAGTCCGGGCAGCATCAGGAAGGCGATCTTCGCGTTCCGGGCCGTTGCGGCGGCGGCCCTGATGAGTTCCTGCTCGGGGGTCCGGGAGAAGCCGTAGTTGAAGGAGGACCCGCCGAGTCCGTCGCCGTGGGTGACCTCGATGACGGGGACTCCGGCCGTGTCGAGGGCGGCGACGATGGACGTCACGTCCTCGACGGTGAACTGGTGCCGTTTGGCGTGCGAGCCGTCCCGCAGGCAGGAGTCGGTGACGCGGATGTCGAGGGTGTCGGAGTAGGCGTTCAACGGTGCAGCTCCTTGGCGAACTCCTCGCCGACCTTGGTGGCGGCGGCGGTCATGATGTCGAGGTTCCCGGCGTACGGCGGCAGGTAGTCGCCCGCGCCCTCGACCTCCAGGAACACCGCGACGCGGGCGTTGCCGCCGTTGGCCGCGGACGGTTCGTCGAACTGCGGCTCGGTGCGCAGCCGGTAGCCGGGGACGTACGAGGCCACCTCTCGAACGACCTGGTGGATGGAGGCGGCGACGGCCTCGCGGTCGGCGTCCGGCGGGATCGCGCAGAAGACGGTGTCGCGCATCATCACCGGGGGTTCGGCCGGGTTGAGGATGATGATCGCCTTGCCGCGGGCGGCGCCACCGATGTCCTCGATGCCTCGGGCGGTGGTGCGGGTGAACTCGTCGATGTTGGCGCGGGTGCCGGGGCCGGCCGAGACGGAGGCCACCGAGGCGACGATCTCCGCGTAGGCGACGGGCACCACGCGGGAGACGGCGTACACCATGGGGATGGTGGCCTGGCCGCCGCAGGTGATCATGTTGACGTTGGCCCGGTCGAGGTGGGCGGTCAGGTTCGCGGGCGGGACCACGGCGGGGCCGATCGCGGCGGGGGTGAGGTCGACGGCCTTGATGCCGAGTTCGGCGTAGCGCGGGGCGTTGGCCCGGTGGACGGAGGCGGAGGTGGCCTCGAAGACCAGGTCGGGCAGTTCGTCGCGGGCCAGGAGCCAGTCGACGCCCTCGTGGGAGGTGTCGAGTCCGGCGCGGCGGGCACGGGCGAGGCCTTCGCTGTCGGGGTCCACGCCGATCATCCAGCGGGGCTCGATGTGCGGGGAGCGGAGCAGTTTGTGGAGCAGGTCGGTGCCGATGTTGCCGGAGCCGATGACGGCTGCGGTGGCTTTCTTCATGCGGTACTCCCGTACGGGCCTCAGACGAAGGAGAGGGACACCGGGCCGAGCCCGGTGAAGTCGGCGGTGTACGTCCGGCCGGCGCGTACGTCCACGGCGCGGGTGCAGGACCCGGGCAGGATCAGGTGGCCCTCGCGCAGCGGGACGCCGAACCGGGCGACGGTGCGGGCCAGCCAGGCGACGGCGGTGGCCGGGTCGCCCAGGACGGCGTCGGCGCGTCCCTCGGCGAGGAGTTCGCCCCCGCAGGTGACCTCGGCCTCGACCTTCTTCAGGTCGAGTTCGCGGGGGTCGCGGCCCTCGCCGATGACGTAGCCGGCGGAGGAGGCGTTGTCGGCGATGGTGTCGGCGATGGTGATGCGCCAGTCCGCGATCCGGCTGTCGATCAACTCCAGTGCGGGGACGACGCGTTCGGTGGCGGCCAGTACGTCGGCCTCGGTGCAGCCCTCGCCGGGCAGGTCGGCGCCGAGGACGAAGCCGACCTCGGCCTCGATGCGGGGCGCGCAGTACGCGCCGGCCCGCACGGGGCGGTCCCGGCGCAGTTCCATCGTGTCCAGCAGGTGGCCGTAGTCGGGCTCGTCGACGCCCATCATGGCCTGCATGACGGGCGAGGAGAGGCCGACCTTGTGGCCGGTGACGCGGGCGCCCTCGCCGGTGGTGCGGTGGCGGATGTTGATCAGCTGGATCTCGTACGCGTCCTGCGCGTCGATCCCCTCGAACAGCTCGGTCAGCGGCCGTACGGGGGCCCGGTGCCGCTCGGCCCCGCGCAGCAGCTCGGCGGCCTCGCGCCGGCGCCGGTCGTCGATCATGGGGTCCTCCCGGCTGCGTGGTGTGTGGTGCGGCAGACGGTAGGCGGGCGGCGGGCGCGGGAGGGAGGGCGTCTTCCCGGTGAGCGGGAAAGGCCACGGGCCGGGACGTCCGCGTCCCGGCCCGCCGGGACGGCGCGCGGTGCGGACGCCCCGTGCCGCGGGGACCCCGCGGTGCGCAGGGCCCCCGATGGTGCGGACGTCCCGCCCGTCGGCGTGGGCGGGACGCCCGGTGGGGCGGGGCCGGTCGCACGTCGGCCCCGCCCCCGGCTCACGGCGCTACGCCCGCGGCGCGGGGCACGCCTGCCAGGCGAGGTGGTACAGGGTGTTGACGCTGGCGTCGGTGGAGTCCATCGCCATGAAGCTGGTCGCCTGCGGGTTGGAGGTGCCCGCATTCACCCGCAGTTCGGTATTGATGTTGAAATTGCGCTTTTCCCCGCAGGGCGCCCATACCAGGTCGGCGTATTCCGTCCGGTCGGTCGCCTGCCAGTTGTCGTTGAACGGTCCACCGAACTGATGGGTCCGCTGGGATGTCTGGGGCATTCCCTGGAAGTAGTAGTTCGCCCTTTCCTGGCCCCAGGCTCCGGGTTGGAGGAATGCGAATCCGCGGTAGTCGGCCTGGACGATCGCGTAGGTGAACCCGTTGGGCACGTGGACGCGCAGGTTGAGCTGACAGTTCTTGCGGAACGCCGTCGGCGGGGCGCCGGGGCCGACCTGCGCGAGGTACTCGCTGTACGTGACGGTGAAGGCGGTGTTGTCCGGGGCCACGGCGACCTCGGCGGTGCCTTCGCGGCAGCCCGAGCCGTTCACGGTGGCGAGTTCGATCACGATCTTGTCGGGCGGCGCGGTGATCGGGCCCGATCCGGAGGCTCCGGCCGGTGTGGCGGTGGCGATCAGGGCGGCGGCCGCGCCGCCGACGAGCAGGGTGCGGGACAGCGAGGGGGACATCGTCATCACTCCTGACGGGGTCGGGGGGTTGCTGTGCTCGCTCGCGCCGGTCAGCCCGCGGGGCATTCCTTCCACTCGAAGTGGTAGACCGTGCTGACGCTGCCGTCCGTCGAGTCCATGCTCATGAAGCTCGGGGCCTGCGGGTTCGACGTCCCGGCGTACACCCGCAGCTCGGTGTTGACGTTGAGGTTGCGTTCCTCGCCGCACGGCGCCCAGACGAGGTCGGCGTACTCCGTGCGGTCGCTCGCCTGCCAGTTGTCGCTGAGGGGGCCGGTGAACTGGTGGGTGCTGCGCGCGGTCTGGGCCTGGCCCTGGAAGTAGTAGTTGGCGCGCTCCTGCCCGTAGGCACCGCGCTGGAGGTGCGCGAAGCCGCGGTAGTCGGCCCGGGCGATGGCGTACGTGAACCCCTGGGGGACGTGGATCCGCAGGGCGAGCTGACAGTTCTTGCGGAACTCGGTGCCGCCGGCGCCCGCCCCGGCCTGGGCGAGGTAGTTGCTGTACGTGACGGTGAACGCGGTGTTGTCGGAGGCCGCGGCGACCTCGGCGGTGCCCTGGGGGCAGCCCGAGCCGTTCACCCCGACCACGTCGACGGTAATTCTCCCGGGCGGCGGGGTGTACGGGGAGTCCGCCTGCACCGGCGCGGCCACCGCCATGGCCGACAGGGCCATGACGGCCGCGCCGGTACTCAGTCTGCGAAGCTGCATTTTCTTTTCTCCATCCGGTCGATCCACTGCCGAATTGGGCGTGGACATGCCACCACAGCCGTGAGTGGATGGGGAAGGACCCGATGTGGCCAATGACCCCGGGCCGCATTTCCTGGCCGGAATCCGCGCGGGCCGTATCCGCCGCGCCACCCCGCCCAGCAGCCCGGCCGTCCCGCGCCGGCCGCGGCGCGCGCGCCGGCCCCGCCGTCGAAGATGTCCAGAAGCACGCAGCACGCGGCACGGCGGGGCGCGGCCCGCACCGGACCGCGCCCCGCTCCCGTTCCGGCGTCCCGCTCCGCCTACCGCGCCCCGTACACCGGGTGCGGCGCTTCCGCCGCGGCCAGCAGCTTCGCCGCCGTCTCGCCCGCCTCTGCGGGGGTCCACCGGGCCCCGCGGTCCGCGGTGGGTCCGGGGCGCCAGCCCTCCATGACGGTGATCCGGCCGCCCTCGGTCTCGAAGACCCGGCCGGTGACCCCGGCCGAGGCGTCCGAGCCGAGCCACACCACCAGCGGGGACACGTTCTCGGGGGCCATCGCGTCGAAGGCACCGGCGGCGGGGGCGGCCATGGTCTCGGCGAAGGCCTGTTCGGTCATCCGGGTCCGGGCGGCGGGGGCGATCGCGTTGACCTGGACCCCGTACCGGCCCATTTCGGCAGCCGCGACCAGGGTCATGCCGAGGATGCCCGCCTTGGCCGCGCTGTAGTTGCCCTGCCCGACCGAGCCGAGCAGCCCGGCGCCGGAGGAGGTGTTGACCACCCGCGCGGCCACCGGCCGACCGGCCTTCGCCTCCGCCCGCCACCAGCCGGCGGCCTCCCGCAGCGGCAGGAAGTGGCCCTTGAGGTGGACCCGTACGACCGCGTCCCAGTCGTCCTCGCCGAGGTTCACCAGCATTCGGTCCCGCAGGAACCCGGCGTTGTTGACGAGGGTGTCCAGCCGGCCGAAGGCGGACACCGCGCACTCCACCAGGGAGGCCGCGCCCTCACCCGTCGCGATGTCCCCGCCGTGGGCCACCGCCTCGCCGCCCCGTTCCCGGATCTCGGCGACGACCCGGGCGGCCGGTCCGTCCGCCTGCGGCCGGCCGTCGAGTCCCACGCCCAGGTCGTTGACGACGACCCGGGCCCCTTCCGTCGCGAAGGCCAGGGCGTGGGCCCGGCCCAGCCCCCGTCCCGCGCCCGTCACCACGACCACGCGTCCGTCAGCCATTCCCATTTCAGCTCTCCTTGTTGACAGTTGCCGCATCGAGGAACGCCGGACGTTCGCCGCCGCCGTGCACCAGCAGGCTCGCCCCGCTCACATAGGCCGCCCGGTCGGAGGCGAGGAACACCGCCGCCTCCCCCACGTCCGAGGGCTCGGCCAGCCGACCCAGGGGCACGGTCGCGCCGACGGCGGCGACGCCCGCCTCGTCGCCGTAGTGCAGGTGCGACAGTTCGGTCCGCACCATGCCGAGGACCAGTGAGTTGACCCGTACGTCGGGCGCCCACTCCACGGCCATCGACCGGGCCAGGTTCTCCAGGCCCGCCTTCGCCGCCCCGTAGGCCGCCGTACCCGGAGAGGGCCGGGTGCCGCTGACGCTGCCGATCATCACGACCGAGCCGCGCGCCGCGCGCAGCCACGGGTGCGCCGCGAGCGAGGCCGTCAGCGGAGCCACCAGGTTGAGGTCGACGACGCGTGCGTGCCGCTCGGCCTCCCCCTCGCCCAGCAGCCGGTACGGGGTGCCGCCCGCGTTGTTGACCAGGCAGTCGAGCCGCCCGTACCGCTCGGCGACCTCGGCGAAGAATTCCCGTACGGCGTCCGGATCGCGCAGGTCGAGGGCGGTGAAATCGGCCTGCCGGCCGCCCGCCCCGACCGGTTCGGCGGGCGGGCGCCGCGCGCAGACGACGACCCGCGCGCCCGCCGCGAGGAACGAGCGGGCGATCCCGGCGCCGACGCCCCGGGTTCCGCCCGTGACGACGACGACCCTCCCATTGAGCTCCATCGGCTGCTACCTTCCTCACCTAACAAATGTTTGGTGGAAAGGTAGCTGATCCGCTCATGGGTGTCTCCACCTCCAGCCCGGACAAGGGCATCGCACTCGTCACAGTCGACTTCCCGCCCGTCAACGCGCTGCCCGTACAGGGCTGGTACGACCTCGCCGACGCCCTGCGCGCGGCCGGCCGCGACCCCGCGGTGCGCTGCGTCGTTCTGGCCGCCGGGGGCCGCGGCTTCAACGCCGGGGTCGACATCAAGGAGATGCAGCGCGATACCGGGCACGCCTCCCTCATCGGGGCCAACCGCGGCTGCGCCGAGGCCTTCGCCGCCGTCTACGAGTGCGAGGTCCCGGTCGTCGCGGCCGTGCACGGCTTCTGCCTCGGCGGCGGCATCGGCCTGGTGGGCAACGCCGACGCGATCGTCGCCTCGGACGACGCCACCTTCGGGCTGCCCGAACTGGACCGGGGCGCCCTCGGCGCCGCCACCCACCTGGCCCGGCTGGTCCCCCAGCACCTGATGCGCACCCTCTACTACACCTCCCGCACCGCGACCGCCGCCGAACTGCACGCGCACGGCTCGGTGTGGAAGGTGGTGCCGCGCGAGGAGGTGCGGGAGGCGGCCCTGGAGCTGGCGGCCGAGATCGCGCGCAAGGACGGCTACCTGATCCGCCTCGCCAAGGCCGCCATCAACGGCATCGACCCCGTGGACGTGCGCCGCAGCTACCGCTTCGAGCAGGGCTTCACCTTCGAGGCCAACCTCAGCGGTGTCGCCGACCGGGTCCGCGACACCTTCGGGAAGGAAGGGACGGCGTGAGCGACAAGACCATGACCCCCGAGGAGGTGGTCGGCCGACTGAGCAGCGGCATGACCATCGGCATCGGCGGCTGGGGCTCCCGGCGCAAGCCGATGGCCTTGGTGCGAGCACTGCTCCGCTCCGGGATCACCGATCTCACCGTGGTCTCCTACGGCGGCCCCGACGTGGGCATGCTCGCCGCCGCCGGCCGGATCCGGCGGCTGGTCGCCCCCTTCGTCACCCTCGACTCCATCCCGCTGGAGCCGCACTTCCGGGCCGCCCGCGAGAGCGGCGCCCTCACCCTCACCGAGCTCGACGAAGCCATGTTCATGTGGGGGCTGCACGCCGCCGCGAACCGGCTGCCCTTCCTGCCCGTCCGCGCCGGCCTCGGCTCCGACGTCATGCGGGTCAACCCCGAGCTGCGCACCGTCACCTCCCCCTACGCCGACGGCGAGGAGTTCGTCGCCGTCCCCGCCCTGCGCCTGGACGCCGCCCTGGTCCACCTCAACCGCGCGGACCGCCTCGGCAACGCCCAGTACCTGGGCCCCGACCCGTACTTCGACGACCTGTTCTGCGAAGCCGCGGACACCGCGTACGTCTCCTGCGAACAGCTCGTGGAAACCGCCGAGCTGTCCAAGTCCGGCCCCCCGCAGTCCCTCCTCGTCAGCCGGCACGCGGTCACCGGGGTCGTGGAGACCCCGGGCGGCGCGCACCCCACCTCCTGCGCGCCCGACCACGACCGCGAAGAGGCCTTCCAGAAGCTCTACGCGTCCACCCCCTGGCCCGAGTTCGCCGACCGCTTCCTGTCCGGGGCGGGCGAGCACGACTACCGGTCCGCCGTCCGGACCTGGCACGAGGAGCAGAGTTGAGCAGCGCCCACGCCCCCGCCGAAACCGCCACCGACACCCCCGCCGTCACCCGGGCCGAGTACTGCGTGATCGCCTGCGCCGAGGCCTGGCGCGACAACGGCGAGGTCCTCGCGAGCCCGATGGGCCTGATCCCCTCCTTCGGGGCCCGGCTCGCGAAGCGGACGTTCTCCCCCGACCTGTTGCTGACCGACGGCGAGGCGATGCTCGTCGGCCTCGACGGCACGCCCGAGGGCTGGCTCCCCTACCGCCGCCACCTGACGATGGTCACGGGCGGCAAGCGGCACGTGATGATGGGCGCGAGCCAGATCGACCGGTTCGGCAACCAGAACATCTCCTGCATCGGCGACTGGGAGCGACCCACCCGCCAACTCCTGGGGGTGCGGGGAGCACCCGTCAACACCTTGAACAACCCGGTGAGCTACTGGATCCCCAAGCATTCGACCCGGGTCTTCGTCGAACGCGTCGACATGGTCAGCGGGGTCGGTCACGACCGGGCCGCGGCGGCCGGGGTGACGCGCTTCCACCGGCTCCCCCGCGTCGTCAGCGACCTCGGCGTCTTCGACTTCGACGGCCCGGACCGCTCGATGCGCCTGGCCTCCGTGCATCCGGGGGTGAGCGTCGACCAGGTCCGCGCCGCCACCGGCTTCGAGCTCGCGGTGAGCGGGGAGGTCCCGTACACGCGGGAACCCTCGCCGGGGGAACTGCGGTTGATCCGCGAGGTGATCGACCCCAAAGGGCTGCGCGAGCGCGAAGTGCGGGGCTGACGCGGTGGAGACGGCGTTCACGAAGCTGGTCGGGGTCCGCCACCCGATCGTGCAGACCGGCATGGGCTGGGTGGCCGGACCGCGCCTGGTGTCGGCGGCGGCCGACGCGGGGGCCCTCGGCATCCTGGCCTCGGCGACGATGACGGTGGACCAACTGCGCTCGGCGGTCCGGGAGGTCCGCTCCCGTACGGACGCGCCCTTCGGGGTCAACCTGAGGGCCGACGCCGGCGACGCCGCCGAGCGGGTGGAGCTGATCGTCGCCGAGGGCGTGAAGGTCGCCTCCTTCGCCCTCGCCCCGTCCCGGGAGCTGATCGCCCGGCTGAAGGACGCGGGCGTCGTCGTGATCCCCTCGATCGGTGCCCGCCGGCACGCCGAGAAGGTCGCCGCCTGGGGCGCGGACGCGGTGATCGTGCAGGGCGGCGAGGGCGGCGGCCACACCGGGGATGTGGCGACGACGGTGCTGTTGCCGCAGGTGGTCGACGCGGTCGACATCCCGGTGGTCGCCGCCGGCGGCTTCTGCGACGGACGGGGCCTGGTCGCCGCGCTCGCCTACGGGGCGGCGGGCATCGCCATGGGCACCCGCTTCCTGCTGACCTCGGACTCCACCGTCCCGGACGCCGTGAAGGCCGAGTACCTGAAGGCCACGGTGAAGGACGTCACCGTCACCACGGCCGTCGACGGGATGCCGCACCGGATGCTGCGCACCGAACTGGTCGACGCCCTGGAGCGGTCGGGCCGCGCCCGGGCGCTGGCGCGGGCGGTGCGGCACGCGGCCGGGTTCCGGAAGCTGTCGGGGCTGTCGTGGTCCGCGATGGTCCGCGACGGCCTGGCGATGAAACACGGCAAGGACCTGTCCTGGAGCCAGGTCCTGCTCGCCGCGAACACCCCCATGCTCCTGAAGGCGTCCATGGTCGAGGGCCGTACGGACCTCGGCGTCATGGCATCCGGCCAGGTCGCGGGGGTGATCGAGGATCTGCCGTCCTGCGCGGAACTCGTCGACCGCGTCATGGCCGAGGCACACACCGTGCTGGACCGTCTGTACGGACACGGCGGTCCACGCGTGCTCGGCACCCTGCCACCACCAGGGTGATCCCCCTTCTCCGTCACAGGAGTCGTCCTCATGAGCCGTGCCCGCATCCGACTGGTGATCGCGGCGACCGCCGCCGTGCTCGCCGCCGGAACCCTGCCCGCCTCCGCGTCCGCGCAGGCGGCGCCCGGAGCCGGGGTCAGTGCCCGGCACCACCAGCCGCCGCGCTGGCAACAGCCGGCTGAAACGATTCGCCAGATTCCGCTCCAGGGCGCCGTCAACGTCCGGGACATCGGCGGCTACCGCACCTGGACCGGTGGTCAGGTCCGCCAGGGCCTGGTCTACCGCTCCGACGCCCTGAGCAAGCTGACCGCGGCGGACATCACCACCGTCTCCGGTCTCGGCCTCAAGAAGGCCATCGACTTCCGCATCCCCATGGAGGTCCAGTACGACGGCGCCGACAAGCTGCCGCCCGGCCTGTCCGCCACCGCCCGCCCGATCAGCGACCTCGGCCTCTACGGAACCCTCGTCGGCGCGATCGGCAGCGGCGACCCCGTCAAACAGGAACAGATGCTGGGCGGTGGTCGCGCCGAGGCCTACATGCGCGACATCTACCGCACGTTCGTGACGAGCCCCGAGAACCGGGCGCAGTTCGCGACCACGTTGCGGGAGATCGCGGACGGCGGTCAGGCGCCGCTGCTGTACCACTGCACGTCCGGCAAGGACCGTACGGGGTGGATGAGTTACGTCCTGCTGCGCGCCCTGGCCGTGCCCGAGGCGACGGCCGAGCGCGACTACCTGGCCTCGAACACCTTCCGCGGCGCCTACGACGCCCAGGTCCGCGCCGGCCTCAAGCAGTCCGGCCGGATGCAGAACCCCGACCTGCTGATCCCGCTCCAGGAGGTCCGTCAGGACTACCTGGACGCGGCGACCGTCCGCATGGAAGCCGACTACGGCGGTTTCTACGGCTACTTGACGCAGGGCCTCGGCCTGGACCTGCGGACGCTGACGAAGCTCCAGTCCAGGATGGTCCGGTAACGGCCCCGCGCCACCGACCCCCTACGAACGGCACCGGGCCGGGCGGCGCGTGATGCGCCGCCCGGCCCGGTGGTACGTCGTACGTCGTGCGCGGGTCAGACCGCCCGGCGGCGGCCCTGGCCGGCGGAGCCGACCCGGCTGCGCGCGGACGCGGCGGCCGCGCCGCCGGAGGCGCCGCCCCCGGTGCGACGGCCCTGGCCGCCGGCGCCGCCGGCGGCGCCGGCCTGACCACCCTGACCGCGACGGGCCTGGCCCGCGGCGGCCGCGGGGGCCTGCCCGGTCGCGCCCGAACCGCCACGACGCCCACGGCCGCCCGCCGCCGGAGCGCCGCCCGTGGCCGCGCCGGTGCGCGGACCGCCGGAGCGGCGGCGCGAGCCGCCACCGTTGCCGTTGCCGGAGCCGGTGCGCTGCTTCGGCGGGGTCGCCTGCGGCACCTCCAGCACCACGGGGATGCCCGAGGGCGCCTTGGCGCCGGTGAGGCGGGCCAGCTCCTCGTCGGAGGACTTGATCTGAGCGGTGCGCGGCGAGATGCCGGCGTCCGACATCAGGCGGGTCATGTCGCGCTTCTGGTCGGGGAGCACCAGGGTGACGACACTGCCGGACTCGCCGGCGCGGGCGGTACGGCCGCCGCGGTGCAGGTAGTCCTTGTGGTCGGTCGGCGGGTCCACGTTGACGACGAGGTCGAGGTCGTCGATGTGGATGCCGCGCGCGGCCACGTTGGTGGCGACCAGCGCGGTGACCTCGCCCGTCTTGAACCAGTCGAGGGTGCGGTTGCGCTGCGGCTGGGAACGGCCGCCGTGCAGGCCGGAGGCGCGCACGCCGTCGGCGAGGAGCTTCTTGACCATGCGGTCGACCCCGCGCTTGGTGTCGACGAACATGATGACCCGGCCGTCGCGAGCGGCTATACGCGTCGCCACGGCCTTCTTGTCGGTCTCGTCCATGACGTACAGGACGTGGTGCTCCATCGTGCTGACCGCGCCGGCGGACGGGTCGACGGAGAAGGCGACCGGGTCGTGCAGGAACATCTTGACGAGCTTGTCGATGTTCTTGTCGAGCGTCGCCGAGAACAGCATGGTCTGGCCCTCGGGCTCGACCTGCTTGAGGAGCGCGGTGACCTGCGGCATGAAGCCCATGTCGGTCATCTGGTCGGCCTCGTCGAGGACCGTGATGGAGACCTGCGAGAGGTCGGCGTCACCGCGGTCGATGAGGTCCTTCAGGCGGCCGGGGGTGGCGACGAGCACCTCGGCGCCGCGGCGCAGGGCGCCGGACTGCCGGTTGATCGACATGCCGCCGACGACGGTCGCGATGCGCAGGTTCACGGCCGTGGCGTACGGGGCCAGGGCGTCGGTCACCTGCTGCGCGAGCTCGCGGGTCGGTACGAGGACCATGGCGAGCGGCGCCTTCGGCTGCGCGCGGCGGCCGGCGGTGCGGGAGAGCAGGGCCAGGCCGAAGGCCAGCGTCTTGCCGGAGCCGGTGCGGCCCCGGCCGAGCAGGTCACGGCCGGCGAGGGAGTTCGGCAGCGTCGCGGCCTGGATCGGGAACGGCTCGGTCACGCCCTGGGCGGCGAGGGTCTTCAGCAGCGCCTCGGGCATGTCCATGTCCTCGAACGCGGCCACCGGCGGGAGGGCCGGGGTCAGCGGTTCGGGCATGGTGAATTCTTGCGGCCGGGCTACGGGGGCGGACTTCTGCCGTCCCGCGCCAGCCTTCGGACGCCCCTGGGCCGTACCTCGACCCCGGGTGGGGCGGCGGCTGGGTCGTGCGGAGCTGGAGCTGGTCATGCGGAAAGTGCCCTCCTGATACCGGCAGGTAAAACGCTAAACGCGATCTTGCGAACGCGGTCGAGACAGCAGACAAGCCGGGGCCCGCACCTCACGGCGCGGACCCCGGCATGCTGAAGGAATTAGGCGGGGATGATGTTCTCCGCCTGGGGGCCCTTCTGGCCCTGGGTGACGTCGAAGGACACGCGCTGGCCCTCCTGGAGCTCACGGAAGCCCTGGGTGGCGATGTTCGAGTAGTGGGCGAACACGTCCGGACCGCCACCGTCCTGCTCGATGAAGCCGAAGCCCTTTTCCGAGTTGAACCACTTCACGGTGCCAAGTGCCATTTTGAATCTCCTGAATAGGCGGCAAGGGCCCCATCCGGAGACTCCGGTAAAAACAATTAAAGCGCCTGTCGGAGCATTCCCGTCAGGCGCACATAAAGTTCATGGGTACCACAACTGCAACGAGCTCTAAGCTAGCACACGTCCAGCGGTGAGCGCTGCCCCGGGCGTGTGACCTGCTCCGGAACCCTTCCGGAGCAGGTCGGGACGGGCGGCGGGATGCGGCCCGGGAGGGGGTCGGACAGCGGCCCGGGAGCGCCGCCAGGGGTCTACAGCCGCTCGATGATCGTCACGTTCGCCTGACCGCCGCCCTCGCACATCGTCTGGAGGCCCCAGCGGCCTCCGGTGCGTTCCAGTTCGTGCAGCAGGGTGGTCATCAGTTTGACGCCGGTGGCGCCCAGCGGGTGGCCGAGGGCGATGGCCCCGCCGTTGACGTTCACCCGGGCGGGGTCGGCCCCCGTCTCCTTCAGCCAGGCCAGGACCACGGGGGCGAAGGCCTCGTTGATCTCGACCAGGTCGATGTCGGCGAGCGACATGCCGGTCTTCTTCAGGGCGTGCGCGGTGGCCGGGATCGGCGCCGACAGCATCCGGATCGGGTCCTCGCCGCGTACGGACAGGTGGTGGATGCGGGCGCGTGGTCGCAGGCCGTGTTCGCGGACGGCCCGCTCGGAGGCGATCAGCATCGCCGCCGCTCCGTCGGAGACCTGGGAGGAGACGGCCGCGGTGATGGTGCCGCCGTCGACGACGGGCCTCAGGCCGGCCATCTTCTCCAGGGTGGTGTCGCGGCGCGGGCCCTCGTCGACGCGTACGTCCCCGTAGGGCACGGTCTCCCGCTCGAAGCGGCCCTCGTCGATGGCTCGCAGGGCCCGCTGGTGGGAGCGCAGGGCGAACTCCTCCATGTCGCGGCGCGTGATGCCCCACTTCTCGGCGATCAGCTGGGCCCCGTGGAACTGGTTGACGGGGGCGTCGCCGTAGCGGGCGCGCCAGCCGGCCGAGCCCGCGTAGGGGCCCTCGGTGAGGCCCAGCGGCTCCGCCGCCTGTCGGGAGGCGAAGGCGATCGGGATCATCGACATGTTCTGGGTGCCGCCGGCGACCACCAGGTCCTGGGTGCCGGACAGGACGCCCTGGGCGGCGAAGTGCACGGCCTGCTGCGAGGAGCCGCACTGCCGGTCGACGGTGACCCCGGGGACCTCCTCGGGCAGGCCCGCCGCCAGCCAGGCCGTCCGGGCGATGTCCCCGGCCTGCGGCCCGACCGTGTCGAGGCAGCCGAACACCACGTCCTCCACGGCGGCCGGGTCGATGCCGGAGCGTTCGACCAGCGCCTTCAGTACGTGTGCGCCGAGATCGGCGGGGTGGACCGCGGACAGGCCGCCGCCGCGCCGCCCCACGGGGGTGCGGACCGCTTCGACTATGTAGGCCTCGGGCATCGGGTCTCCGTAAGTTGTCGGGTGGGGTCAGGTACGCAGGGCGATCCCGTCGAGCACCATGGACAGGTACTGGCGGGCGATCTCCTCGGGGCTGTGCTGTCCTGCGGGCCGGTACCAGGACGCCGCGACCCACACCGTGTCGCGGACGAAGCGGTAGGTGAGGCGGATGTCGAGGTCGGCGCGGAAGACCTCGGCCGCGACCCCCCGCTCCAGCGTCCCGAGCCAGGCCTTCTCGAACTTCTGCTGCGAGTCGGAGAGGTAGTGGAAGCGGGGCTGGGCGGAGAGGGTGCGCGCTTCCTTCTGGTAGATGGCGACGGCGGCGCGGTGCCGGTCGATCTCCCGGAAGGACTCGGTGACGAGGGCCTCGATGGTCTCCCTGGGGCCGAGTCCGGCGGCGAGGACGGTGTCGTAGCCCTGCCAGAGCTCGTTCAGGAAGGCGGAGAGGATCTCGTCGAGCATCGATTCCTTGGAATCGAAGTGGTAGTAGAGGCTGCCGGCGAGCATGCCGGCGGCGTCGGCGATCTTGCGGACGGTGGTGGCGTTGTAGCCCTGTGCGGCGAAGACCTCGGCGGCGGTGTCGAGGAGTTCGCGGCGCCGCTCGGGTGACGCGGTCACCTGCGGCTTCTTCTTGGCGGTCTGCTGGTCGGGCTTGTTCGCGGGCTGGGTCGTCGGCTTGTCCGCCGGCCTGTTCGTTGGCTTGTTCGTTGGCACGGGCCCATTGTCGACCTACGCGTGCTGGCTGCTGACCGACACGGTCTCGCCCGTCATGTACGACGAGTAGCCGCTCGCCAGGAAGACGATGACGTTGGCGATCTCCCAGGGCTCGGCGTACCGGCCGAAGGCCTCGCGGGCGGTGAGTTCGGTCAGCAGTTCCTCACTGGTGACCTTCACCAGGTGCGGGTGCATGGCGAGGCTCGGGGCGACCGCGTTGACGCGTACGCCGAAGTCGGCGGCCTCCAGCGCGGCGCAGCGGGTCAGGGCCATGACCCCGGCCTTGGCGGCGGCGTAGTGGGCCTGGCCCCGCTGGGCGCGCCAGCCGACGACGGAGGCGTTGTTGACGACGGCGCCGCGGCGGCCGGAGGCCCGGAAGGAGCGCAGGGCGGCGCGGGTGCAGCGGAAGGTGCCGCCCAGGGTGACGTCGAGGACGCGGGTCCACTGTTCGTCGGTCATGTCGACGAGGTCGGCGGTGCCGCCGAGGCCGGCGTTGTTGACGACGACGTCGAGGCCGCCGTGGGTCTCCTCGGCGAGGGCGAACAGCGCGCGGACCTGTTCCTCGTCGGTGACGTCGCAGGGCAGGGAGGTGACGCGGGCGGCGCCGAACTCGGCGGCGAGGGAGTCCTCGGTCTCCTTGAGCCGGCGGGCGTGGGCGTCGCTGATGAGGACGCGGGCGCCCTCCTCCAGGAAGCGGCGGGCGGTGGCGCCGCCGATGCCCGCGCCGGCGGCGGCGGTGATGACGGCGGTGCGGTCCGCGAGGAGCCCGTGGGGGGCGACGCGGTCGGGAGCGTTCACGCCCGTACCTCCTTGGGAAGGCCGAGGATCCGCTCGGCGATGAGGTTGCGCTGGATCTCGTCGGATCCGGCGTAGATGGTGTCGGCGCGGGAGAAGAGGAAGAGCCGCTGGTGGTCGTCGAGGTCGTACGGGTCCCCGTGGGCGCCGTTCGCGACGAGGGAGGCGGCGCCGCGGACCTCCATGGCGAGCTCGCCGAGGTCGCGGTGCCAGCGGGCCCAGTACAGCTTGGCGGTGGAGGGGGCGGTGCCGGGCCGGCGGGCGGTGGCCCGCATGGTCTCCAGGCCGATCCAGGCCTGGACGAGGCGGTCGCGGACCAGGGGGTCGGCGAGGGCGCCGTCGCGTCGGGCGAGGTCGGCGAGTGCTTCGAGTTCGCGGCGGAAGCCGACCTGTTGGCCGAGGGTGGAGACGCCGCGTTCGTAGCCGAGGGTGGCCATGGCGACGGCCCAGCCGTCGCCGGGGGCGCCGACCACGTGGGAGGCGTCGGTGCGCGCGCCGTCGAAGAAGACCTCGTTGAACTCGGAGGTGCCGGTGAGCTGGGTGATGGGGCGGACCTCGACCCCGGGCTGGTCCATCGGGACCAGGAGGTAGGACAGGCCCCGGTGGCGGTGGGAGCCCGCTTCGGTGCGGGCGAGGACGAAGCACCACTGGGACTCGTGGGCGAGGGAGGTCCAGGTCTTCTGCCCGTCCACCACCCAGGCGCCGTCCCGCAGGGCGGCGCGGGTGCGGACCCCCGCGAGGTCGGAGCCGGCCCCCGGTTCGCTGTAGCCCTGGCACCACAGTTCCCGGACGGCGCGGATGGCGGGCAGGAAGCGGCGCTGCTGCTCCTGGGTGCCGTGGGCGATGAGGGTGGGGCCCAGGAGCTGTTCGCCGATGTGGTTGACGCGGGCGGGCGCGTCGGCGAGGGCGTACTCCTCGTGGAAGGCGAGTTGTTCGGCGGTGCTCGCGCCGCGCCCGCCGTGGGCCTCGGGCCAGCCGACGCAGGTCCAGCCGTGGTCCGCCATGTGCCGTTCCCAGGCGAGGCGTTCGGCGAAGGCCTCGTGTTCGCGGCCGGGTCCGCCGCGTCCCTTGAGGGCCGCGAACTCCCCGGTGAGGTGGGTGCGGAGCCAACTCCGGACCTCGGTGCGGAACTCCTCGACGCTGCTCATGGCCGTACGTTAACCTACCAAACACTTGTTAGGGAAGGATGTCGGTATGCCCGCTGACGACTCCGCCGCGCCGGTGCTCTACGAGCGCCGCGGCCCGGTCGCATACGTGACCATGAACCGCCCCCGCTACCGCAACGCCCAGAACAGCGCGATGACCTACGCCCTGGACGACGCCTTCTACCGGGCCGCCGACGACCCCGAGGTCAAAGTGGTCGTCCTCGCCGGGGCCGGCGAACACTTCTCCGCGGGCCACGACATCGGCACCCCCGGGCGCGACGCCCACCTGCCCTTCGAGCGGCGGGCCGGACTGTGGTGGGACCACAGCACCCGAAGCGGCGCGGAATCCCGCTTCGCCCGGGAGTCGGAGGTCTACCTGGGAATGTGCCGGCGCTGGCGGGAACTGCCGAAGCCGGTGATCGCCTCGGTCCACGGGGCGTGCGTCGCGGGCGGGCTGATGCTGGCCTGGGTGTGCGACCTGATCGTCGCGAGCGAGGACGCCTTCTTCGCCGACCCCGTCGTACGGATGGGCATACCGGGCGTCGAGTACTTCGCGCACCCGTGGGCGATGCCGCCCCGGATCGCGAAGGAGTTCCTCTACACCGGCGACCGGATGCCCGCCCGGCGCGCGTACGAGGTCGGCATGGTCAACCGGGTCGTCGGGCGGGAGGCGCTGGCGGCCGAGACCGACCGACTGGCCCTGCGGATCGCGCACATGCCGGGCTTCGGACTGGCCCTGACCAAACGGGCCGTCAACCAGGCCGAGGACCTCCAGGGCCTGCACGCCGGCATGGACTCGGTGTTCGGCCTGCACCACCTGGCGCACTCCCACAACGCCGAGACGGCGGCGGACCCGCTCGGCGGCATGAACGTGGCCGCCATGAAGGAGGCGAACGGCTGATGGACCTCGATCACTCGGCGGACGTGGAGGCCTTCCGGGCCGAGGCCCGCACCTGGCTCCGCGCGCACGTCCCCGACCGCCCCCTGCCCTCCCTGGAGACGGCCGAGGGCTTCGCCGCGCACCGGGAATGGGAGGCCCTGCTGCACGCCGGCCGCTGGTCGGTGGTGTCCTGGCCCGAGGAATACGGGGGCCGGGGCGCCGACATCGAGCGGTGGCTGGTCTTCGAGGAGGAGTACTGGGCGGCCGGCGCGCCCGGCCGGGTCGCGCAGAACGGCATCAGCCTGCTGGCCCCGACCCTCTTCGACCACGCGAGCGCCGAGCAGCGGGCCCGGGTGCTGCCCCCGATGGCGGGCGGCGAGGTGATCTGGGCGCAGGCCTGGTCGGAGCCGGAGTCCGGTTCGGACCTGGCGTCGCTGCGCTCCCGCGCGGTGCGCACGGAGGGCGGCTGGCTGCTGTCCGGGCAGAAGACGTGGTCCTCGCGGGCCGCCTTCGCCGACCGGGCCTTCGGGATCTTCCGTACGGACCCGGACGCCCCGAAACCGCACCAGGGGCTGACGTACCTGATGTTCGACCTGCGGGCGCCGGGCGTGACGGTGCGGCCCATCGGGCGGCTCGACGGGAAGCCGGCCTTCGCGGAGCTCTTCCTCGACCGGGTCTTCGTACCCGACGAGGACGTCATCGGGGAGCCCGGGCAGGGGTGGCGGATCGCGATGTCGACCACCGGCAACGAGCGGGGGCTGACCCTGCGCTCCCCCGGCCGCTTCCTCGCGGCGTCGCGGCGCCTGGTGGACCTGTGGCGGGAGACGGGCGATCCGGCCGACACCGCGCTGCGCGACCGGGTCGCGGACGCGGTGGTCGGGGCGCGCGCCTACCAGCTGTTCACCTGGGCGGGCGCGACCCGCTTCGCGGCGGGCTCGGTGATCGGCGCCGAGTCCAGTCTGAACAAGGTGTTCTGGTCCCAGTACGACATCGCCCTGCACGAGAGCGCGCTGGACCTGCTGGGCCCGGACGCCGAGCTGGCGGACGGGCCGTGGGCCGAGCCGTGGGTGTTCTCGCTGGCCGGGCCGATCTACGCGGGCACCAACGAGATCCAGCGCGACATCATCGCCGAGCGGCTGCTCGGCCTCCCGAAGGGCCGCCGCTGATGCGCTTCCAGCCGACCGACGAACAGTCGGACTTCGCCCGTACGCTGCGCTCCCTGCTCGGCAAGGCCGCCGTCCCGGCGACGGTACGGGCCTGGGCGGACGGGGACCACGGGCCGGGGCGGTCGCTGTGGTCCCGGCTCGCGGACACGGGCCTGTTCGCGCTGGCCGTGCCGGAGGCGTACGAGGGGCTCGGGCCGTTGCCGGTGGAACTGGCGCTGGGTTTCGTGGAGTTGGGGCGGGCGGGGGTGGCGGGTCCGGTCGTGGAGAGCGCGGCCGCCTCGGTGCTGCTCGCCCGGCTGGGGGACGACGCGCAGGCGAAGCGGTTCCTGCCGGGGCTGGTCTCGGGCGGGGCCCTGGCCACGCTGACGCTGCCGGGCGGTTCCCCGTACGCGCTGGACGCGGACGCGGCGGGGTACCGCTTCAGCGTGTCCGCGGCGGGAGAGCTGCGGCTGGCGGACGTCCCCGGCGAGCGGCTCGCCTCCCTCGACCCGGCACGTCGGCTGTCGGCGCCGGCGGGCGGCGAACTCCTCGCGGCGGGCCCGGCCGTCACCGCGGCGGCCGAGGAGGCGCTGCGCTGGGCGCGGCTGCTGACGGCGGCGCAGTGCCTGGGCCTCGGCGAGGCCCTGCTGGCGGCCACGGTGGAGTACGCGAAGCGGCGCAGCCAGTTCGGGACGCCGATCGGCGGCTTCCAGGCGGTGAAGCACCGGTTGGCGGACACCCTGCTGGCGCTGGAGTTCGCCCGCCCGCTGGTCTGGGCGGCGGCGCTGTCCCTGGAGCCGGGCGAGATCGCCGCGGCGAAGCTCACGGCCGGGGAGGCGGCGTACGGGGCGGCGCTGACGGCGCTCCAGGTGCACGGCGCGATCGGCTACACGCAGGAGCTGGACCTGTCGCTGTGGCTCCGCAAGGCCCGCCCCCTGCGGGACGCCTGGGGCACCCCGACCGCCTGCCGCGCTGAGGTGGTGCGGGGCCTCGACCGGCAGCCGTAGCCCGGCGGCGGGGCGCGGTACGGCCCGGCGCGACGCGGCGCGGTCCGGGGGCGCGCGGCCGGCGCGGCTCGGCGCGGTCCGGCGGAGCCGCCCACCGGGGCACCGTCCGCTCGCGCGGGCCGGACGCGGACGCGGACCCGGTGCCGGGGCCGGGGCCGGCACCGGGCCGTCGGGCGGGCGGGCGGGCGCGTGGGCACCGGCCCGGTGCCGCCCCGCGCGGTGCGGCGCGGGCCGGCCCGGCGGACGGGCGGGGCGGTGGTCAGCCGAGGCGGGCCACGTGGAGGGAGACGACGTACGGCTCCTCGATCTCTCCGGCCGGGAAGAGGCGTTGGAGTCGGGTGCGTTCGGCGTCCATGAAGGCGCGGGTGGCCTCCTCGCCGAGGAGGAGGAAGCCGGAGTGACTGGAGAGGTTGGCGAGGTGCGCTTCGAGGGGGACGCGGCGCGACCAGCTCACGGTCCGGGAGACGAAGTCGGCGCCGATGCCCTGCGGCAGGGTGCGGAAGTGGGTGGCGCCGTCGGCGGCGAAGAACGCGCTGATGCGGGCGCCCTGTTCGGCGACCCAGGGCACGGACTCGTCGGTGTCGTTCCACCAGATCGCCAGCGAGCCGCCCGGTCGCAGCACGCGCCGGGCCTCGGGGACGGCGCGGGCCGGGTCCGTCCAGTGCCAGGCCTGGGCGTAGGTGACGAGGTCGAACGTGCCGGTGGCCAGCGGCAACCGGTCGCCGTCCCCGCGGACGATCGGGACCTCGGGGAGGGCCCGCCGGAACTCGGCGGACATCCCGTCCCCGGGCTCCACGGCGAGCACCCGGGCCCCGCGCGCGTGCATCGGACCGGTGCCGATGCCGGTGCCCGCCCCGACGTCGGCCACCCGGGCTCCGGCGAGCGGCCGGCCGGACAGTTCCTCGACGGCGTCGTACAGGCCGTCGGGATAGCCGGGGCGGTGCGCCGCGTAGAGGGCGGCGGCGCTGTCGAACGAGCGGGCGCGTGTGGTCATCCCCCCATTCTTCGCGCCGGCGACCCCCGCCCACCAGCCCTTTCGGGCAACCGGGCGGGGGTCGGGCGGCGCAGGTCGGCTCAGTGGAACGCGCCGACGACCTCGATGCGGCCGACGATGTGCGCGTTGAACTCGGGGAGTTCCTCGGCGGGGACCCACAGCTCCAGGATCGTCTCGCCGCCCGCCTGCCGGACCGGGTAGCGCTCCAGGAAGGCGGAGTCCACCTCGAAGCGGGTCACGTAGCCGGCGCCGTCGTGCTTGACGTTCCAGTCCCGGGCGATGCGGGTCGCGTAGTCCTCGTTCAGCACCGGATAGAAGATCGGCTGCTCGGGCAGCCGGGGCGGCCAGGCGCGGTGGTCGAGGGCGCGGACCAGGTCGAGTTCGACGGGGCCGGTGGGACGCCAGAGGGTGGTGGTGGGTGCGGTGCGCGGGGACATGCGGCCAGAACCTACGCGAGCGGCGGTGCGCCCCGCGAGTGGGTTTCAGCGGCGGGACGCGCCCCGCGTGAGGCGCAGCAGGGTCACGGTCTGGAGCAGCAGCAGCGCCACGAGGCCGGCGCGGGCGGCCAAGGGCTCGGCCGGACCACCGTACTGCTCCCGCCCGGTCGCGCCCGGTCGCGCCCGGTCGCGCCCGGTGAGGATCCACCGCAAGGGCGGGGTCGTGGCACAGAGGTCGATGCACCCCCCTGCAAGGGGAAACACGCCGGTTCGAATCCGGCCGCCCCGCCCCCATCCCCCGCCAGGGGGCCCGGCAGGCTACGGCGTCGTCGCCAGCCAGGCCGCCATCCCGGCCCGGGCCGCCGCGCCGGCCGGCAGCGGCAGGCCCAGGAAGCCGTGGAAGACGCCCGGGTGGAGCCGGACCTCGCAGTCCACGCCCGCCTGCCCGAGCCGACGCCCGTACGCCAGCCCCTCGTCCCGCAGCGGGTCGCAGTCCGCGAGGACGATCAGCGTCCGGGGCAGACCGGCCAGGTCGGGGGCGCACAGCGGGGAGACGTGCGGGTGGGCGGGGTCGCCGCCGTACTGGTCCCAGTACCAGGCCATGTGGGCGGCGGTGTGGAAGTGGTCGCGCCCGTACTTGGTCACGGACTCCGAGCCCATCGAGGCGTCCAGCGGCGGGTACGCCAGCAGTTGTCCGGCGATCAGTTCCGGCGCCCGCAGCGCGGTGACGGCGGCCAGGTTGCCGCCGCTGGAGTCCCCCGCGACGACCACCCGCGCCGGATCGCAGCCCCGTGCGGGCGCCTCGGCACGGGCCCACAGCAGCACGCTCAGCGCGTCGTCGGCCGCCGCCGGCCAGGGGTGCTCGGGGGCCAGCCGGTAATCGGCCGAGACGATCACCGCCCCGGAGGCCAGGGCCAGTTCGCGGCAGAGCCGGTCGTGGGTGTCCAGCCCGCACATCACCCAGCCGCCGCCGTGGAACCAGACGACCAGCGGCCGGTCCGCGGCGCCCGGCGCCGGATCGTAGACCCGTACGGGGACGCCCCCGGCGACGGTGTCGCACACGGAGGCCACCTCCGGGCCGGGCGGTCCGGGCACGGCCGCCGCCCTCAGCGCCGTCACGTCACCGGGGCCGGGGAAGCCGGCCGTCATCGCGTCGCACAGCAGCCGGGCCGCCGGCGACAGGGAGTCCGCACTCATCCGGCCGTCAGCCCCCCGTCGACCGTGAACTCGGCGCCCGTCACGTACGAGGAGGCGTCCGAGCACAGGAACAGCACCAGTTCGCCGACCTCCCGCGGCCGGCCCATCCGCCCCAGCGGCACGTGGGACCAGTCCCGGCCCGCGACGGCCCCGGCCACCATCGGGGTGTCGACGGCCCCCGGGTGCACGGAGTTGACCCGGATCCCGTCCCCCGCCAGGTCCAGCGCGGCCGAGCGGGTCAGCCCGCGCAGGGCGAACTTGGTGGAGCCGTAGGCGGCGTGGCCGCGGATCCCGACGAGTCCGGCCGTGGAAGAGATGTTGACGATCGAGCCGCCGCCGGCGGCCCGCAGCAGGGGCGCCACCGCCTGGATGCCGAGGAAGGGCCCCAGCAGGTTGACCCGCAGCAGCGCCTCGAAGCCCTCGGCGCTCTGCTGCTCGACGTGCGCGGTGCGCCACAGGGCGGCGTTGTTGACCAGTGCCGAGACCGTGCCGAAGGCGGAGACGGCGGCTTCGGTCACGCCGGCCCAGCTCGCGGCGTCGGCCACGTCGTGGTGGACGTAGAGCCCCTGGTCGCCGAGTTCGGCGGCGACCGCGCGGCCCTCCTCCTCCCGGATGTCGGTGACGACGACCCGCGCGCCCGCCTCCACGCACAGCCGGGCCTCCGCGGCGCCCTGCCCGCGCCCGGCGCCGGTGATGACGACGACCTTCCCGTCGAGGGGGATCACGGCTCAGCCCTCCAGGGCCGGGGCGGCGTGGGCGGCGTCGGCGGCGTCCCGTGCTTCCAGGGCGCGGAAGTGCGGGATGACCTTCTCGCCCCACTGGCGGATGGTCTCCATGCAGGCTTCCTGCGGCACGGTGCCCATCTGGATCAGGCACATCACCTCGTCGACGCCGATCTCGCGGAGCTGCTCCACGTAGGCGATGGCCGTCTCGGCGCTGCCGTACGCGTGTTCCGCGTTGTAGGTGCCGGTGTCGACCGGGCGGGCCGGGATGTTCGCCTCGTGCAGGCGGGCGACGAGCTCCTCGCGGCCCTGGGCGAGCGCGGCGACGTGGGACGCGGCGTCCTCGTCCTCCGACCAGCCGGTGGGCGCGGGGGCGTTCCCGTACCAGTGGGCGATGGACTCGGCGAAGAACCGCTGCCCGCGGGTGCCCAGGCGCAGGGCGCGTTCGGCGTCGTCGAGGACGATCGTGGGGCACAGCGCGGAGAGGTGGTCGTTGACCTCGCTCGACACCAGGCGCTCGCCGGTGCGGCCGGCGACGGCCTCGTCGTAGACCTTCCGCATGGCGCGCACGTCGTCCGCGCCGGCGAAGCCCATCACCAGCGCTCCGATGCCCAGTTCGGCGGCGAGCTTGAGGGTGTCGTGCTTGGAGCAGGCCATGAACAGCGGCGGGTGCGGGTCCTGCACGGGTCGGGGCAGGATCGCCCCGGGTCCGATGTCGAGGGAACCGTGCCATTCGAACTCCGGCTCGCGCCAGGCCGCGGAGAAGATCCGCAGCGCCTCCTCCATCTGCGGGTAGGTGTCCTCGGGCCGCACCCCGTACATGGACATCTCCTGGCGGGTGGCCCCGCGGCCGGCGCCGATGTCGACGCGACCGCCGGACAGCACGTCGAGCATCGCGGCCCGTTCGGCCACGCGGACCGGGTGTTGGTAGCCGAAGGGCATGGTGACCACGCCGTGGCCGATGCGGATCTTCTGCGTCCGGGCGGCGACCCAGGTCAGGAAGATCTCCGAGGCGCTCATGTGGGCGTACTGGGTCAGTGAGTGGTGTTCGACCGCCCAGATCCGGTCGAAGCCCATCTCCTCGGCGAAGACGGCCTGTTCGACGCAGTCGTGGATGACTTGGCGTTCGCGTTCGGGGGTGGGGTCGACGAGCTGCGCCTCGAAGATCATCGAGAACTTCACGGTGAGGTTCCTCCGTCCGGGACCTGCGCATGTGTTTCTAATAGGAATACTTCTAGCAGTCACACCCTTCGGAGGGAAGGGCACCGCGGGGAGCGGTCGTAGACTGCGCTGCGTGGCAGACGAGACGAACAAGCGCACGCTCCCCGCGACCAGCTGGGCGGTGCTCGGCCTGCTCTCCTTCGGCGAGGAGCTGTCCGGCTACGACCTGAAGAAGTGGTCGGACTGGTCCCTGCGCTTCTTCTACTGGAGCCCGTCCTTCAGCCAGATCTACAGCGAGCTCAAGCGGCTGGAGAAGGCCGGCTACGCCACCTCGCGGATGATCGCCCAGGACACCGGCACCCGCGACAAGCGCGTCTACCGGATCACCGACGAGGGCATGGCGGCCGTACGGGAATGGGCGCGCGAGGCGCCCGTCGACCCGCCGGTGCTCAAGCACGGGCCGATGCTGCGGATGTGGCTGGGCCACCTGCTGGAGCCGGAGCAGATGCGCGAAGTACTGCTCGGACACCAGGAGTTCGCGGAGAAGATGCGCCGCCGGGCGGTGGCCGACACCGAGGGCGCGAAGGACGAGGCGGCCTGGGCGTACCCCGCGCTCACCCTCAAGTGGGCCGAGCGGTACTACGCGTCCGAGCGCGACCTCGCGGCGGCCATGCTGGAGGACATCGACGCCCTCCCGACGGAGCCCGGCAAGCGCCCGTAGGACCGCCGGAAGTAGAGCAGCGGCGC
Organism: Streptomyces sp. NPDC001568; assembly: GCF_042893755.1. Lineage (NCBI taxonomy): Bacteria > Bacillati > Actinomycetota > Actinomycetes > Kitasatosporales > Streptomycetaceae > Streptomyces > Streptomyces sp. NPDC001568. The sequence continues at coordinate 252,829 of NZ_JBIAVF010000013.1, forward strand.
GCCGTCACGGTGCGCCGCCACGGTGGTGACGCGGCCGAGCGCGATGAGGTGGTCGCCGCCGTCCAGCACGTCCTCCACGTCGCACTCGACGGTCGCGAGGACCCCGTCGAGCAGGGGCGCACCGCCGGCGCCCGGCCGCCAGGACACGCCGGCGAACTTGTCGCCGCCCGTGACCGCGAAGCGGCGGCACAGCTCCTCCTGGTCCGCCGCCAGGATGTTGACGGCGAAGGCCCCGGCGGCACTGATCCGCGGCCAGGTGGCCGAGGTCCGGGCCGGGCAGAAGCAGACCAGGGGCGGGTCGAGCGAGACGGACGAGAAGGACTGCACGGCCATCCCGACGGGGCGGCCGTCGCTCCCGCACGCCGTGATGACGGCGACACCGGTGCAGAAACTGGACAGGACCGCCTTCATGTCCGCGCCCTCCGGGCCGGCGGGCGCGGGCGCGGTGTGCGCGGTGGACGGGTGGGACCGGCTCGGCGGATTGGACCGGGCGGGCGGATTGGGCGGAGTGACGAGGGTCGACATGAGGGGCCTCCCGAGAAGGTTGTTCCTACTAGGTATATGCCTAACCGAAACAGCTGTGATTGGATACCGCCCACGCTCGCTCGTCAAGTAGGGAGGGTTCGTGACCAGCCCCCGCCAGACCCCGCAAGTGCCCCCGCCGACACCGCGGATGACCCCCGCACCGCCCCCGCCGCCCGCCACGCTCGCCCTGCTCCCGCAGTACGCCGCCGAGGCGTACGGGGAGCGCGAGGCACTGGCCGACGGGGAGGTCCGCTGGAGCTTCGCCCGGCTGGCCGCCGAGATCGCCGCCGCCGCCCGCGCGGCCGTCGCGCACGGCATCCGGCCCGGGGACCGGGTCGCCGTCCAGGCCCCCAACAGCCGTCACTGGATCACCGCCGCCCTCGGCGCGGTCGGCGTCGGAGCCGTCCTCGTCCCGGTCAACACCCGCTACAAGCCCGCCGAGGCCGCCGACATCATCCGCCGCAGCGGTGCCCGCGTCCTGTTCACCGAACGCGGCTTCCTCGGCACCGACTACGCCCGTGACCTGCACGCCTCCGGCGAGGACCTCGGGGCGCTCACCTCCACCGTGCTCCTGCGCGGCGGCAGCGGACCCGAGTCGTACGGGGCGTACCTCGCCGCCGGGGAGTGCGTCCCCGATGCCGAACGCGCGGCCCGGGCCGCCCGGGTGCGACCCGAGGACCTCGGCGACCTCCTCTACACCTCCGGCACCACCGGCCGCCCCAAGGGCGTGATGACCACCCACGGCCAGAGCGTGCGGCTGTACGCCTCCTGGTCGGACCTGGTCACCCTGCGCACCGGCGACCGGTACCTGCTGGTCAACCCGTTCTTCCACACCTTCGGCTACAAGGCCGGGATCCTCGCCTGCCTGCTGCGCGGGGCCACCATGCTCCCCGAGGAGCGCTACGACGCCGACCGCGTCCTGACCCGCATGGCCGCCGAACGGGTCACCTGCCTGATGGGCCCGCCGACCGTCTTCCACGGCCTGATCCACCACCCCGACCGCGCCGCCCACGACCTCTCCGCGCTGCGCCTGGCCGGCACCGGGGCCGCCTCCGTGCCCGCCTCCCTCGTCGAGGAGATCCGCGGCGAACTCGGCGCCCCGGAGGTGTTCACCGCCTACGGACTCACCGAATCCGGCGGCGTCGTCTCCGTCTGCCCCACCGACGCGGACGCCCGGACCGTCGCGCACACCGTCGGCCCGCCCCTGCCCGACACCGAGGTCCGCATCACGGGCCCGCTCGGCGCCGTACTGCCCGCCGGCGAGCCCGGCGAGGTGCAGGTGCGCGGCTACCACGTGACCCCCGGCTACCTGGACGACCCGGCGGCCACCGCCGAGGCGATCCTGCCCGGCGGCTGGCTGCGCACCGGCGACGTCGGCGTCCTGGACGCGCGCGGCTACCTCTCGATCACCGACCGGCTGAAGGACATGTACGTCGTCGGCGGCTTCAACGCCTACCCCGCCGAAGTGGAGAACGTCCTGCTGACCCACCCCGCGATCGCCGACGCCGCCGTCGTCGGCGCCCCCGACGAGCGCCTCGGCGAGGTCGGGGTCGCCTTCGTCGTCACCACCGCCCCGGTCACCGCCGAGGAGCTGATCGCCTGGACCCGCGAGCGGCTGGCCAACTTCAAGGTGCCCCGGCGCTTCATGCTGCTGCCGGAGCTGCCGCGCAACGCGGGCGGCAAGCTGCTGAAGGCCGGTCTGCGCCGCACGGCCCGGGAGGAGTCCGCGTGAGCGCCCTCGACCCGACCTCACTCGACCCGACTCCGGAGCAGGAGCAACTGCGCGACGCCGTACGGGCGGTGCTCGCGCGGCATCCCGGCCACGCGGCCTGGGCCCCGCTGACGGCGCAGGTCGGCGCGGCCGCGCTGGCGGTGCCGCCGGAGTACGGCGGGCTGGGCTGCGGGGCCGCCGAGACCGGGGTGGTGATGGCGGAGCTGGGCCGCGCGCTGAGCCCCGTGCCGTACCTGGGCTCGGCGGTGCTGACCGTGGGCGCCCTGCTCGCGGCGGGCGACCGGCGGGCCTGCGAGGAGCACCTGCCGCAGCTGGCGGAGGGCTCGGCGGTGGGCGCGCTGGCCTGGGCGGAGGAGCCGGCCGGGGGCGGCGGGCGCGGCAGTTGGGAGGCCGCCGACCTGCGCACCCGGGCCGAGTCGGACGGCGGGTCCGGCCCGCTGCTCACGGGGGTCAAGCGGTACGTCCTGGCCGGGCCGGCCGAACCCTCACTGATCCTGGCGTTCGCCCGGGACGGGGACACCGGCCGCCTCGGCCTGTACGAACTCACCGCCGCACCGGCGGGGTTCACCGTACGGTCCACGATGGACCCGAGCCGGCCCCTCGCGGAGCTGACCCTGGACCGCACCCCGGCCCGGCTGCTGTCCGCGCACGGCGAGGCGGTGCTCGACCGGGTCCGCGACGAGGCGTGCACCGCACTGGCCGCCGAACAGGCGGGGGCCGCCGGGCGGGCCCTGGAGGTGACGGTCGGCTACGCGAAGGACCGCCGGCAGTTCGGCCGTCCCATCGGCTCCTTCCAGGCGGTCAAGCACCGCCTCGCCGACCTGCACACCGCCGTCGAGACCTCCCGCGCCCTCGCCCTCGCGGCGGCCGCCGCCGGCGCCCCGCCGGAGCTGGCCGCGGCGGCCCGGTCCGCCTGCTCGCAGGCGTTCGCGTACGTCGCGGGCGAGATGGTCCAGCTGCACGGCGGCATCGGCATCACCTGGGAGCACGAGGCCCACCTGTTCTTCAAACGGGCCCACGGTTGCGGACAGTTGTTCGGGACACCGGGCACGCACCGGGAACGGCTTGCCGCGATGCTCGGATTCGTGCCCCCGGCCTGACGTACCCTCGGGCCATGACGGGCAGCGCGATCGACCTCCGCAAGGTGCGGGAAACCGCTCCGTCCCTGGTGAACCTGTACAAGAGCGCCGGGATCTCGCTGCGCAAGCACGACCTGGAGGGCGTGCGCGCCGCGGTGTACCTGGTCCTCGACCACTCCGGGTCGATGCGCCCGTACTACCGCGACGGCAGCGTCCAGGCCCTCGCCGACCGGGTCCTGGGCCTGTCCGCGCACCTGGACGACGACGGCCGGATACCGGTGGTGTTCTTCTCCACGGAGGTCGACGCCGTCGAGGAGATCACCCTCGGCGGGCACGAGGGTCGCGTCGACGCGATCGCCGCGGGCCTCGGCCACATGGGAAAGACCTCCTACGACGCGGCGATGGAAGCCGTCATCGACCACTACCTGGACTCGGGGGCGAGCGAACCGGCCCTGGTCGTCTTCCAGACGGACGGCGGCCCGGTCAGCAAGCTCGCGGCGGAGAGGTACCTGTGCAAGGCGGCCCGCCTCCCGCTGTTCTGGCAGTTCGTCGGCTTCGGCAACACCCGCAGCAGCCAGTTCGACTTCCTGCGCAAGCTGGACGAACTACCCGTCCCCGCCGCGCGGGTGGTGGACAACGCGGGTTACTTCCACGCCGGCCTCGACCCGCGCGCGGTGGCGGACTCGGAGCTCTACGACCGGCTCCTCGGCGAGTTCCCGGCGTGGCTCGTCGCGGCCCGCGCGGCGGGGATCGTGCGCGCCTGACCGCCCGTCGTCGACCCCGCGCGCTTTGATGGAGGGATGACGACGAACAACTGGTCCGCCTTCGAAGAGGCGGAACCCGAATTCGCTGCGGCCGTCCGGGCCCGCTTCGCCCAGTTCCCCCACCACGTCCTCGCCACCCTCCGCAAGGACGGATCCCCCCGCGTGGCGGGCCTCAACGTCGACTTCCGCGGCGGCGAACTGTGGCTCGGCATGATGCCGGGGTCCATGAAGGCCAGGGACCTCCAGCGCGATCCGCGTTTCGCCCTGCACACCAACCCGGGCGAGGGCGAGACGATGCCCGACGGGGACGTACGGATCTCCGGGCGGGCCGTGGAGATCGTCGACCCGCCCGAGCTGCACCGGTACGCCGAGGAGACCGAGAGCCCGCACCCCTTCCACCTCTTCCACGCCGACCTGACCGAGGTGGTCCGCATCGGCGTGGACGGCGACGACCTGGTGGTGCGCTCGTGGACCCCGGCGGGCGGCGTGCGCACCCTGCGTCGGGGCAACGACGACGAGCCGCCGCGCGAGGACCCGGCGGGCGACCGGCCGCCCGTCAGCTGAGCGACGGGAGTCCGCCGACGGGGCCGAGGGCGGCCGGGTCGACGTCCAGCCAGTTCCGGTCGATGGTGAGGGTCACCCCGCCGTACGAGGCGTCGTGGTCGCCCCGGAACTGGTGGGCCCGGCGCGGCCCGACCCATTGCGGGGTGCGCCCGGACAGGCCCATGTCCTTGTCGGAGACCGAGGCCGCGCCGTTCCACTGCGCGCCCCACAGCACGTCGGGCATGGCCTGCGGGGCCTGGTGGTAGTGGGCGCTGAGCGCCTTGACCCCGGAGCTCGCCGCCACGTACGCCCCCGAGCGGAAGCCCCGCTCGTGCAGCCGGACCGTCCACGCCGCGAGGTACGCCACCGAGGGGGCGTCCCAGGTCGCGCGGTCGGAGTAGTTCTCCAGGTCGTTGTAGAGCACCGTGCCCTCGGGCAGTCCGAGGGAGCGGGCGGCGTCCACCGCCCCGTCGGCGGCGGCCCTGCCCTGCTCGTTCGCCCGGGACGGGTCGGTCGACAGCCCGGTGCTCTTGCTGTGCCAGGGCTGCGGGCCCACCCAGATCGGCATCAGGTGCCAGCCCGCGGCGGCCTGTCGGCGGACCCAGGCGGCCGTCAGCTGCGGCTGGGCGCAGGCCCGGGCCCGGCCGCCGATGTAGACGCCGACCGCCCGGAAGGGGGAGCCGGCCCGCCAGCTGTCCATCGAGCGCTGGGTCGGGGCGGTGCAGGCGTCGAAGCCCTCGCCGGTGAAGGCCTCCTGGGCGGAGCGGGGAGCGCGGACGGCGGCCCGGGCGGCGCTCACCACGGGAGCGGCCGGCCACGGCCGGGCGACGGCGCCCTCGGCCCCGGCCGGGGTCCGGCCGGCGGCGACGGCCCGCGCCAGGAGGGCCCGTACGGTGTCGGGCGCGGCCCCGTACGAGAGGGTGGCCATCACCCCGGTGCGGCGCAGGGCGTACCGGACCTCGTTGCTGTCCCCCTCGGTCGGGGGCAGGGCCCGGCCCCCGTCGACGGCGAGGGTGGGGATGTCGGCGCGCGGCGGGGCCCCGGCGATCGGCTCCAGGTGGAGGGTGTCGGCGCGGGTGGCGGCGGCCCGGCCGGCGCACTCGCTCTGGGTGCCGGCGTGCCCGAGGTACAGGGTGGGCACGTCCAGGCGCAGGCAGGCCTCGGGATGCCGGTCGAGGTCGATGACCCGCCAATCGGCGGGAAGCGTCAGGCGCAGACCCTGGTAGTCGACGGTCCGCTCGTCCGCGGCGGCGGTGACGGCGGGTGACAGGGACGCGACGGGCAGCAGGAGGGCGGCGCCCAACAGGCGGCGCAGCAGCGTTCGGGAGGGCATGGGGCCCAGAGGTACCAGAGTCCGCGGTCGCCCGGCCGGGCCGGTGGGCGGCGCGGATGGTCCGTCCGGCCCCAGGGTCGCGGCGCGGGAACGGCCGCCGGTTGCGGGGTTCCTGACGCGGCGACGGGTGGGGGCGGGTTCCCGTCACCCGCACGAGCGAACCGGCCCTCCGGGCCGCGTCGGGCGGCCGGGGCCGGTGGGCGGCGCGCACCCCCGTGGTGCGCCGCCCACCGGCCCCGCGGTCAGCACAGTCCCGGGTTGTCCGGCGGGAGGAACACCGCGTCGAGGACCCGTTCCGCGGACAGCTCGACGGTGGTCCAGGCCGTGCCGAACCGCGTGTCCGAGGTGAAGTCCAACTCCTGCGGCAGGTCCGCCTCGGTGATCTCCTGTCCGACGTGGGCGACGGACAGGGTGCCCGCGCACTTCTGCGTGGCCGGCGGTCTGCTGCCGGTGGCGAGGCCCTCCTCGGGACCGACGACGACATCGACCGTGGAGATCGCCTCGTACGCGAACGAGTACCGGAACCGTGGGGTCGTCGGAGCGGCCCCGGGCAGGGGCGGCAGTGTGAACCGGGGCGTGGGGGTCGTCCGGGGTTCCGGTTCCCCCTGGAACCGGGTCGTGAAGACCCGGAAGTGGCTGACCTTCACCGGGACGGGTTCACAGGACCGGCGCTGCCGGTCCGGGGTGATCCGGATCCCGGAGTCCGTGAGGGACAGGGCCCCGTCCAACGGGCGGTCGTCGTGCTTCAGGTTCTTGAGGTAGTGGAGGCGCTGTGCGTCGTCCATGCCGGCCGTGGGCACGCAGGCGAAGGTAAGCGACGGGCTCGGGGTGGACGGCGCGGCGGGCGTCACCGCCGGCGGCGTCGCGGGGTCGTACGTCGCGGAGGTGGACGGCGTCGCCCCGGCCGGCGACTCCCCCGAGCAGCCCGTCGCCGCCAGGAGCGGGACGGCCAGGAGCGAAACGACCAGGAACGGTACGGCGGACACGGGTAATCGGCGCATGCGGCCTCCTCGTCGGGCGCGGCCGGGAACCCTTCCGATGCTGCCGGCCGGGCCCGGGCGGCGGCATCCGTAGGACCGCCTACGTATCCCCGGACGCGATTGCGGGTAACGCCTTCCCCGGGGAGGCGCGATGCTGCACGGAACGACGCCACTGGTGGGCCGGGGGGCCGAACTGGATCGGCTGGACGCGGTGATCGAGGGGGCCGGCGCGCCGCCGGGCATCGTCGACCTCACCGGCGCGGCGGGCATCGGCAAGAGCCGACTGCTGACGGAGGTGTGCCGGCGGGCCGCCCGGCGCGGGCTGACCGTACTGCGCGGACGGGCCACCGAGTACGAACGGCACATCCCCTTCCGGGTGTTCACCGACGCGTTCGCCGATCTGGATCCGCAGCTGCTGCACGGCCTGGCCGGCGAGGGGCCGGCGGCTGCGATCCTGTCCGCCACCGGGGTCGGGTCCGGTCCCGGTACGGGCGGCGGGGAGGGGGCCGCCGCGGACCGGTTCGCCGCGCACCGGGCGACGTCCCGCCTGCTGACCGCGTTGGGCCGGCGCGGCGGGACCGGGCTGCTCATCGCCCTGGACGACCTGCACTGGGCGGACCCGGCGTCCCTCGAACTCCTCGACCACCTGGTGCGCCACCCCGTTCCGGCCCCGGTGATCGTCGTCGGGGCGCGGCGGGACCGGCAGACCTCGCCCTCGCTGGACGCCGCGCTGACGCGGGGCATCGACACCGGCGCCGTGCTGCGACTGGGCCTCGGGCCGCTCCCGGAGCGGGACTGCGTGGCGCGCCTCGCCCCGACCCTGCCGCCCGCGCGGGCCGCCCGGCTGTACGCGGCGAGCGGCGGCAATCCGCTGTACTTCCTCGCGCTGCTCCAGGGTCAGGCCGCCGGCCCCGCCGTGCCGACCGGCGGCCTGAGCGCCCTGCTGCTGGACGAGCTGACCCCGCTGACCGCCGCCCAGCGCCGTACCGCCGAGGCGGTGGCCCTGCTCGGCGACCAGGCGACCACGGCGATGCTGGCGCTCACCGGTGCGGCTCCGGAGCCCGGCCCGCCCGCCGCCCCCGCCGCCGACCTCGACGCCGACCTCGACGTCCTGACCGGCCGGGACCTGCTGCGGCCGGGGCCCGGTGGGAGCTGGTCCCTGCGGCATCCGGTGCTGCGGTCCGTGGTGTACGAGAACACCGAGCACCGGCGGCGCACCGGTATGCACCGGCGGGCGGCCGCCGTGCTGACCGGGGCGAACGCGTCCGCGTCCGTACGCGCCCACCACGTGGAGCGGGCGCTGACGGGATGGGATCCCGGGGCGGCGGAGACCTTGCTGGAGGCGGCCGACGAAGCGCGGGCCACCGCCCCCGCGAGCTGCGCCCACTGGCTCGGGGTGGTGCTGGGGATGCTGCCGGACACCCCGGAACACCGCGCCCGGCGCCGGGAACTGCTGCTGCGGCGGGCGCGCGCGCTGAGCGTGTGCGGTGAGCTGCGGGAGAGCCGGAGCGTGCTGTACGAGCTGATCGCGCGGGTCGACGCCGACGAGGACGGCGGGCTGCGGGCCGCCGCCGTGACCCTGTGCGCCTCGATGGAGCGCCACCTCGGGGACTACGGGGCGGCGGTGGCGCTGCTGCGCCGCGAGTTGTCGCGCCGCCCGTCCCCGGCGCCGGCCGACGCGCTGGCCCTCGGACTGGAGTTGGGCTCGTCCGCTCCGCACGCGCTGGCCTACTCCGAGGTGCGGGGCGACGTACTGCGCACCTACGGGCTGGCGCTGCGGCTGGGCAACGAGCCGGCCGCGGCGGGGGCGCTGACGACGGCCGCCCTCGGGGAGACGTACGGCGGGGATCCGGCCCGGGCCCGGCGGCTGGCCGACCGGGCCGCGGCCCGCGTCGACGCGCTGGCCGGCCGTGAACTGCCGGAGCTGTCGGAGTCGTTGGCCCGGCTGGCGTGGACGGAGTTCTACCTGGACCGGTACCCGGACGCCGAACGGCACGCCGATCGGGGGCTGGCCCTCGCCCGTCGCGTCGGCCCCCTCCACCTGCTGCCGCACCTCCTGCTCTGCAAGGCGGTCGTGCACATGAACTCCTGCCGGCTGGTGTCGGCGTTGGAACTGTGCGACGAGGCGGAGGGCATCGCCCGCGGCATCGGCAGCGACGAACTCCTCGCGCTGGTCGTCGGCAACAAGGCGCAGGTGATGCTGGCGGCCCTGCCACCGGGCGACGGCGCCGCCCTGGCGACGGCCGAGGAGGGCGTCGCGCTGGCCGGGTCGCGCAGCAGTTGGTGGACCTCGCTGGCCTGGTGCGTCCTGAGCTACGCCTCGCTGTACGCCGGGGACCATCGGCGGGCCCGGTCCGCGATGCTGCGGGCCGGTCGGGGCCCGGAGCTCGCGGGGTTGCAGCCGACGATGCGGCCGCTGTTCCTGGAGGCGCTGGTGCACTCGGCGGTCGCGGCGGGCGACCTGTCGCAGGCGCGGGATTGGGCCGACCGGGCGGCTGCGGACGCCGAGCGTCTGGGGCTGGCCGCCCAGCGGGCCTCGGCGCTGCGCAGCACGGGCGCCGTGCTGGCGGCCCGCGGCGAGCCCGGCCCGGCGGCCGAGCACTACGTACGGGCGGCCGGGGAGTCGGCGCGCGTGGGCGCCACCCTGTGGGAGGCGCAGGCCCTGCTGACGGCCGCCACCCTGACGGGCCTGGCCGGTGACCCGGAGGCGGCGGGGGCCCTGTGGCGGCGGGCGCGAGGACTGGCGGAGGCGGGCGGGGCCCACCTGCTGACGGGCCTCGCGGACCTGTTCCCGCCGGCGGAGCCGACGTCCCCGGCTCCGCCGGCGGAGCCGCTCCCCCGGCTCACGCCGCGGGAACGGCAGATCGCCGCCCTGGTGACGGAGGGCCTGACGACCCCGGCCATCGCCGCGCGGCTCTACCTGAGTCCGCGCACGGTCGACACCCACCTCGCGCACATCTACCGCAAGACGGGCGTCACGACGCGGTCCGCACTGGCCGCTCTGGCCGCCCGTTCGTCACCAACTCCGTGAACACCCGCTCCAGCCCGGTGGCCCGTACGCCGAGCAGCCGTTCGGTGTCGGAGGCGTCGACGAGGAGCGGCCGCGCGTACTGGTAGGCCATCTCCGGGATCTCGGCCATGAGGGCGTCCGCCTCGACGGCTTCGGAGAGCTCGCGCGGGGTCATGGTCCTGAGTCGGGGCGTCGGCGCTCCGGCGGTCTCGGCGAGGGCCGCCAGCAGATCCCGCGGGGACAGTTCGGAGGTGGACGGCACGTGCCAGGCGCGGCCCCAGCCGTCCTCGCGGGCGCCGACGGCGATCAGGGTCCGGGCGACGTCGTCGGCGTAGGACCAGGCGTGGGGGGCGTCCAGGCCGACGGGCAGAACGGCCTCCTCGCCGGCCAGTACGGCGGGTACGGCCATCAGCGGGAAGAGACCGAGGACGTCGGCGCCGAGGAAGTCGCTCGCCCGGACCTCGGCGGCCCGGACCCGGCCCGCCAGGTGCGCGGCGAAGGCCTCCTCCCAGATGGCGGCGCGGACCCGGCCCTTGTCGGAGTTCGGCAGCATGGGCTGCCCGGGGCTCAGCGGCCCGTCCGCCGGGCCGTACCCGTAGAGGTTGCCGAGCATCACGTAGTCGGTGCCGGACCGGGCGGCGGCATCGAGGAGCGAGGCGGCCATCGGCGGGAAGTCCGTCCGCCAGGACTGGTAGGCGGGGGCGGCGGCGTTGTAGAGGGTGTCGGCGTCGCGCAACAGAGCGGTCAGCCGCTCCGTGTCGGTGACGTCGGCGACGATCCGTTCGACGAGCGGGTGCTCGGGTCCGCCGCCGCCGCGGGTGATGACGCGGACGTGTTCTCCGGCTTCGGCGAGGAGGCGCGCGGTGGCGGTGCCGATCGCTCCGGCTCCGGTGACGACGTGCAGGGACATGGCCGTACTTCCTTACGGGGAGGGCGAGTTCGCGTGGTGTGGATCAACCATCGTCGGGAGCGGGAGCGTAGGGTAGTGGCTGCAATGCCAGGAGTCCGGAGGTTCGAGCCATGTCCGCGTTCCTCCGCCCGCACCGCGTCGCGGTCGTCGCGGCCCCGCCCGTGACGACGTTCGACCTGTCGATCCCGGGGGTGGTCTTCGGGGCGGCGCTCGTCGGGGAGCGGCCCGCGTACGAGGTGACGATCTGCACGGCCGAGCCGGGCGTGGTGGCGACGTCGGGCGGGATGGACCTCCTGATCGCGCACGGGCTGGAGGCGACCGGGTGGGCCGACACCGTGATGGTGACGGGGACCGGCGATCGCGTCAGCACCGACCCTCGGGTGCTGGACGCGCTGCGGGCGGCGGCCGCCCGGGGCGCGCGGGTCGCCTCGATCTGCACGGGGGCGTTCGTCCTCGCTCAGGCGGGGCTGTTGGACGGGCGGCGGGCCACGACGTTCTGGTACATGTCGCAGGAGTTCCGCCGCCGGTTCCCCGGGATCGCGCTCGTGCCGGACGTGTTGTTCGTCGAGGACCGGGGCGTGCTGACCTCGGCGGGGCTGTCGGCCGGGATCGACCTGTGCCTGCACATGGTGGGTCGTGACCACGGGGCTGCGGTCGCGAACGCCACCGCGCGCCTGGTGGTGGCGGCGCCGGTCCGGCCGGGTGACCAGGCCCAGTTCATCGAGACCCCGCTCCCGTCCGAACGCGGCACCCCGCTGGCCGCCACCCGCGCCTGGGCCCTGGCCCGGCTGGACGAGCCGACCACCCTGGCGGACCTGGCCCGGCACGCGGGCACGAGCGTGCGCACGCTGACCCGGCGCTTCCGTGCCGAGACGGGTCTGAGCCCCCTCCAGTGGCTGCTGCACCGGCGCCTGGACCGGGCCCGCGAGATCCTGGAGACGACGACGCTCCCGATGGAGCAGGTCGCCGCCCGCAGCGGCCTGGGCACGGCGGACTCCCTTCGCACCCACTTCCGGCGCAGCACCTCGCTGACCCCGACCGCCTACCGGGCGGTGCACCGCGCGGGGCGCGGCGGGGGGCTGCTTCCGTCGGACTCCAAGGGCGTTGTCGGTGGCGGCGGTTAGCGTGGGTTACGTCGAACACGTTGGCGAACTCGCGGGGGAATTCATGAAGTACACGCACGCGTTCAGGGGTCGCCGGGCCGTCACGCTCGCGGCCGCCGGGGCCGCTCTGGCGATGACGCTCGGGGCGGGCCAGTCTCATGCGGACGAGGAACTCATCGGCTACCCGGGGCCGGACGGCCTCATCTGGGTCCAGGAGCAGATCGGTGACGGCGGCTTCGTCTCGGGCGGGCTGGCCCCGTGGCTGGACAGCTTCACGACGTTCGCCTGCGAGGGCGGCGGCAGCATCGAGGTCACGTTCCGCCTCGAGAACCACCCCGACCGTAACCCGGCGCCGTTCACCCTGGACTGCCCGTCCGGCACCCCGGCCCGCGTCACCGTCCCCCTCGGCACCGGCCTGAAGGGCGGCTTCGTCGCCGAGGTGAGGGCCTCGTCCCCGTCCATACGCTGGGGCGCCACGGTCGTCCAGCCGGAGTAGCCCCCTGCCCCGCCGCCCGGTGCGTGTCCCGGCCCGCCCCGAACGCGTCGGCGTTGCGTACGGTGGGCACGAGGGCGGACGGACATCCGGGAGGCGGCGTGAGCGGTGTGGGCGGCGACGGGTGGACCAGTACGTCGATGCCGTACCTGACTCCTCGCGCGCCCGATGCCGGCGACGCGTGGACGGCGCAAGCGCGGGCGTCGGGCCGCCGCGGGGGTCAGCGCATCGTCCACGCCGGGGAGGTCCCTGCGCCGGACGCCGCTGCCCTCCTCCTCGGCCTGACCGCCGGGGACCCCGTCGTGGTGCGCCGCCGGATCATCGAACTCGACGGGGAGCCGACCGAGTTGACGGACACCTACTACCCGGTGGCCATCGCCGCGGGCACCCCGTTGGCCGGCGTCGCGAAGATCCGCGGCGGAGCCGTGACCCTGCTCGCCGCCCTCGGGCACACCGGGGTGCGGGTCGTCGAGGACGTGACGGCGAGGATGCCGAGCGCCGACGAGCGCGCACAACTGCGCCTCGGCTCCGGCGAACCGGTGCTGCGGCTCGCCCGCACCACCTACGACGCCGCGGACCGGCCGATCCAAGCGGACGTGATGGTGATGCCCGCCGGCCGCCAACGGTTGCGCTACGAGATCCGGATCGGTTGAGGGGCCGGCCGGAAGACCGACCGCCCCCCGAACGCCACGGCGCCCGTCATCCCTGGTCGGGGACATGACGGGCGCCGTGTCGGGGTTCCGCACTTCGTTGTGCGGGCCGTATGAGGGGTCCCGCCCCGGAGGGCGGGGGTTCTGCGGGAGGCGTTACACCATCAGGGAGCGGTCCGTCGGCTTGACCGGGTACGGGAGGGCACTGGTGCCGGTCAGGAAGCGGTCCACGCCGCGGGCGGCCGAGCGGCCCTCCGCGATGGCCCAGACGATGAGCGACTGGCCGCGACCCGCGTCACCGGCGACGAAGACGCCGTCGACGTTGGTCGTGTAGGAGGCGTCGCGCTCGATGTTGCCGCGCGCGTCCAGCGCCAGACCGAACTGCTGGACCAGCCCGTTCTCCTGGTCGGTACCGGTGAAGCCCATCGCCAGGGTGACCAGCTGCGCGGGGAGGACGCGCTCGGTGCCGGGCTTCTGGACGAGCTTGCCGTCGACGAACTCGACCTCGACCAGGTGCAGGGCCTTGACGTGGCCGTTCTCGTCGCCCTCGAAGTGGGTGGTGGAGACGGAGTAGACCCGCTCGCCACCCTCCTCGTGCGCCGAGGTGACCTTGTACAGCATGGGGAACGTCGGCCAGGGCTGGTTGGCGTTCCGGTCCTCGCCGGGCTTCGGCATGATCTCCAGCTGGGTGACCGAGGCCGCGCCCTGGCGGTGGGCGGTGCCCACGCAGTCCGCGCCGGTGTCACCGCCGCCGATCACGACGACGTCCTTGCCCTCGGCCGTGATCGGCGGGGCCATGAAGTCGCCCTCCTGGACCTTGTTGGCCAGGGGCAGGTACTCCATCGCGAAGTGGATGCCGCTCAGTTCGCGTCCCGGGACCGGCAGGTCGCGGGAGACGGTGGCGCCGGCCGCGATGACGACCGCGTCGAACCGCTTGCGCAGGTCGGTGGCCGTGATGTCCCGGCCGACCTCGATGCCCGTACGGAACTTGGTGCCCTCCGCGCGCATCTGCTCGATGCGGCGGTTGATGTGCACCTTCTCCATCTTGAACTCGGGGATGCCGTAGCGCAGCAGGCCGCCGATGCGGTCGGCGCGCTCGTACACGACCACGGTGTGGCCGGCCCGGGTCAGCTGCTGGGCGGCGGCCAGACCGGCCGGACCCGAGCCGATGACGGCGGCGGTCTTGCCGGACAGCCGCTCCGGGGGCTGCGGGGTGACGTGGCCGCTGTCCCAGGCCTTGTCGACGATCGAGACCTCGACGTTCTTGATCGTGACGGCCGGCTGGTTGATGCCGAGTACGCACGCCGACTCGCACGGAGCGGGGCACAGGCGGCCCGTGAACTCGGGGAAGTTGTTCGTCGCGTGCAGGCGCTCCGACGCGGCGGTCCAGTCCTCGCGGTACGCGAAGTCGTTCCACTCCGGGATCAGGTTCCCGAGCGGGCAGCCGTTGTGGCAGAACGGGATGCCGCAGTCCATGCAGCGGCCGGCCTGCTTGCTGATGATCGGGAGCAGCGAGCCCGGAACGTAGACCTCGTTCCAGTCCTTGAGGCGGTCAGCCACGGGACGGGAACAGGCGGTCTCGCGCCCGGTGGTGAGGAAGCCCTTCGGGTCAGCCATGGGTCGCCGCCTCCATCATCTTCTCCGTGGTCTCGGATTCCGAGAGTCCGGCCAGCTCAGCGGCGTCCTTGGCGGCGAGCACTGCCTTGTACGTGGTCGGGATGATCTTGCTGAACCGGTCCACCGAGGCGGACCAGTCGGCGAGGAGCTTCGCGGCGACGGTCGAGCCGGTCTCCTCCTCGTGGCGGCGCACCACGTCGTGCAGCCACTGCTTGTCGGTGTCGGAGAGTTCGGTCTCGACCGCGCCCGTGTTGCCGACGTTGACGTTGTTCGGGTCGAGGTCGATGACGTAGGCGGTGCCGCCCGACATGCCGGCCGCGAAGTTGCGCCCGGTCTCGCCGAGGACGACGGCCTGGCCGCCGGTCATGTACTCGCAGCCGTGGTCGCCCACGCCCTCCGAGACGACCAGGGCGCCGGAGTTGCGGACGCAGAAGCGTTCGCCGGTGCGGCCGCGCAGGAACATCTCGCCGCCGGTGGCTCCGTAGCCGATGGTGTTGCCGGCGATGGTGGAGTACTCGGCGAGGTGGTCGGCGCCGCGGTCCGGGCGGACGACGACGCGGCCACCGGAGAGGCCCTTGCCGACGTAGTCGTTGGCGTCGCCCTCCAGGCGGAGCGTGATGCCCTTGGGCAGGAAGGCGCCGAAGGACTGGCCCGCGCTGCCGGTGAAGGTCAGGTCGATGGTGTTGTCGGGCAGGCCCGCACCGCCGAACCTCTTGGTGACCTCGTGGCCGAGCATCGTGCCCACGGTCCGGTTGATGTTGCGGATCGCGACCTGGGCGCGGACCGGCTGGGCGTCCACGGCCGTCGCGGCGTTCAGCGCGTCGGCGGCGAGCTTGATCAGCTCGTTGTCGAGGGCCTTCTCCAGACCGTGGTCCTGCTCGATGAGGGCGTGGCGGACCGCGCCCTCGGGCAGCTCGGGCACGTGGAAGAGGGGCTCCAGGTCGAGGCCCTGCGCCTTCCAGTGCGTGACGGCCTTGCTGGTGTCGAGGAGCTCGGCGTGGCCGACGGCCTCCTCGATGGTGCGGAAGCCCAGCTCGGCGAGGATCTCGCGCACCTCCTCCGCGATGAACTCGAAGAAGTTGACGACGAACTCGGGCTTGCCGGAGAACCGGTCGCGCAGGACCGGGTTCTGGGTGGCGATGCCGACGGGGCAGGTGTCCAGGTGGCAGACGCGCATCATGACGCAGCCGGAGACGACGAGCGGCGCGGTCGCGAAACCGAACTCCTCGGCGCCGAGCAGCGCGGCGATGACGACGTCACGGCCGGTCTTGAGCTGGCCGTCCGTCTGGACCACGATGCGGTCGCGCAGCCCGTTGAGCAGCAGCGTCTGCTGGGTCTCGGCGAGGCCGAGCTCCCAGGGTCCGCCCGCGTGCTTCAGCGAGGTGAGCGGGGAGGCACCCGTACCGCCGTCGTGACCGGAGATCAGGACCACGTCCGCGTGCGCCTTGGAGACGCCCGCGGCGACCGTGCCGACGCCGACCTCGGAAACCAGCTTCACGTGGATGCGGGCGACCGGGTTGGCGTTCTTGAGGTCGTGGATCAGCTGGGCCAGGTCTTCGATGGAGTAGATGTCGTGGTGCGGCGGCGGGGAGATCAGGCCGACGCCCGGGGTGGAGTGGCGGGTCTTGGCGACCCACGGGTACACCTTGTGGCCGGGCAGCTGGCCGCCCTCGCCGGGCTTGGCGCCCTGCGCCATCTTGATCTGGATGTCGTCCGCGTTGACCAGGTACTCGGAGGTCACGCCGAAGCGGCCGGAGGCGACCTGCTTGATGGACGAGCGCCGCGCCGGGTCGTACAGGCGGTCGGGGTCCTCGCCGCCCTCACCGGTGTTGGACTTGCCGCCCAACTGGTTCATGGCGATGGCGAGGGTCTCGTGCGCCTCCTTGGAGATGGAGCCGTACGACATGGCGCCGGTGGAGAAGCGCTTGACGATCTCGGAGACCGGCTCGACCTCGTCGATGGAGATCGACGGGCGGCCACCCCCTTCGGCGTCCTTGAAGCCGAACAGGCCGCGGAGCGTCATGAGGCGCTCGGACTGCTCGTTCACGCGGTCCGTGTACTGCCGGAAGATGTCGTACCGGCGGTTGCGGGTGGCGTGCTGGAGGCGGAAGACCGTCTCCGGGTCGAACAGGTGCGGCTCGCCCTCGCGGCGCCACTGGTACTCGCCGCCGATCTCCAGCGCGCGGTGCGTGGCCGCGATGCCGGAGGCCGGGTACGCCTTGGCGTGGCGGGCGGCCACCTCCTTGGCGATGACGTCCAGGCCGGCGCCGCCGATCTTGGTGGCGGTGCCGTTGAAGTAGGCGCCGACGAACTCCTCGTTCAGGCCGACGGCCTCGAAGACCTGGGCGCCGCGGTAGGAGGCGACGGTGGAGATGCCCATCTTGGACATGACCTTCAGGACGCCCTTGCCGAGCGCGTAGATCAGGTTCTTGATGGCCTGCTCCGGCTCCAGGCCGGTCAGGAAGGTACCGGCGCGCAGGAGGTCCTCGACGGACTCCATGGCGAGGTACGGGTTGACCGCGGCGGCGCCGTAGCCGATGAGCAGGGCGACGTGGTGGACCTCGCGGACGTCGCCGGCCTCGACCAGCAGGCCCACCTGGGTGCGCTGCTTGGTGGCGATGAGGTGGTGGTGCACGGCGGAGGTGAGCAGCAGCGACGGGATCGGCGCGTGCTCGGCGTCCGAGTGACGGTCCGAGAGGACGATCAGGCGGGCGCCGGCCTCGATGGCAGCGTCGGCCTCGCCGCGGATCTCGGCGATCCGGGCGGCCAGCGCCTCGCCGCCGCCGGAGACCCGGTAGAGGCCGGAGAGCGTGGCGGCCTTCATGCCGGGCATGTCGCCGTCGGCGTTGACGTGGATGAGCTTGGCCAGCTCGTCGTTGTCGATGACGGGGAACGGCAGGGTGACGCTGCGACAGGACGCGGCGTTCGGCTCCAGCAGGTTGCCGGCCGGGCCCAGCGAGGACAGCAGCGAGGTGACGAGCTCCTCGCGGATGGCGTCCAGCGGCGGGTTGGTGACCTGCGCGAAGAGCTGCGTGAAGTAGTCGAAGAGCAGCCGGGGGCGCTCGGACAGGGCCGCGATCGGCGAGTCCGTGCCCATGGAGCCGAGCGGCTCGCCGGCGGTGCGGGCCATCGGCGCGAGGATGACGCGCAGTTCTTCCTCGGTGTAGCCGAAGGTCTGCTGGCGGCGGGTGACCGAGGCGTGGGTGTGGACGATGTGCTCGCGCTCGGGCAGGTCCGTCAGCTCGATCTCGCCGGTCTCCAGCCATTCGGCGTACGGAGCGGCGGCGGCGAGCTCGTCCTTGATCTCGTCGTCCTCGATGATCCGCTTCTGGGCGGTGTCGACGAGGAACATCTTGCCGGGCTGGAGGCGGCCCTTGCGGACGACCTTGGCCGGGTCGATGTCGAGGACGCCGACCTCGGAGCCGAGGACGACGAGGCCCTCGTCGGTGACCCAGTAGCGGCCGGGGCGCAGACCGTTGCGGTCGAGGACCGCGCCGACCTGGGTGCCGTCGGTGAAGGTGACGCAGGCCGGGCCGTCCCAGGGCTCCATCATCGTGGAGTGGTACTGGTAGAACGCGCGGCGGGCCGGGGCCATGGAGGTGTGGTTCTCCCAGGCCTCCGGGATCATCATCAGCACGCTGTGCGGCAGCGACCGGCCACCGAGGTGGAGCAGCTCCAGGACCTCGTCGAAGGAGGCCGAGTCGGAGGCGTCCGGGGTGCAGATCGGGAAGATGCGGTCCAGGGCGCCTTCGCCGAAGGCGTCGGAGGCCAGCTGGGACTCGCGGGCCTTCATCCAGTTCCGGTTGCCCTTGACCGTGTTGATCTCGCCGTTGTGCGCGACGAAGCGGTACGGGTGGGCGAGCGGCCAGGACGGGAAGGTGTTCGTCGAGAACCGGGAGTGGACCAGGGCGAGCGCCGAGGCGAAGCGGCGGTCGGAGAGGTCCGGGAAGAAGGGCTCCAGCTGGCCGGTGGTCAGCATGCCCTTGTAGACGATGGTGCGGGCGGAGAGCGACGGGAAGTACACGCCGGCCTCGCGCTCGGCGCGCTTGCGCAGCACGAACGCCTTGCGGTCCAGCTCGATGCCGGTCGTCCCGTTGCTCACGAAGAGCTGGCGGAAGGCGGGCATGGTGGCGCGGGCGCCGTTGCCGAGCAGGTCGGGGGTGACCGGGACCTCGCGCCAGCCGAGGACCGTGAGGTTCTCCTGGGCGGCGAGGGCCTCGATCTGCTCCACGGCGACGGCCTGTGCGGTGCCGTCGGCGGGGAGGAAGGCGATGCCGACGGCGTACGCGCCGGCCTCGGGAAGGTCGAAACCGGTCACGTCGCGCAGGAACGCGTCGGGGACCTGGGAGAGGATTCCGGCGCCGTCGCCCGAGTCCGGCTCGGAGCCGGTCGCGCCACGGTGCTCAAGGTTCCGCAGTACGGTCAGCGCCTGCTCGACGAGGGTGTGGGTCGCCTCGCCGGTGAGGTTCGCCACGAATCCGACGCCACAGGCGTCCTTCTCGTTGCGCGGGTCGTACATGCCCTGCTGGGCGGGGCGACCGTCCATGGGCGACCAGGCGTTGGTGCTGGGGCCGGTCGCGGAGTGCGTGGATGCGGAACGCATCGGCTCTCCCGTCGTCGTCGTGGCATATGTGCATAGCCGAGGGACGACGTTGGCCCTCTGCGAAATTTCGTGCAGGTTACATGATGACGGCAATCCCGAGAAGCGGATATTGCGTTCCAGCATGCGGACACTGCGCGAACCAGGAAGAAGAGGACCTTCGCGGAGGCCGCAGCCGTTTCCGCAGGGCTGCTGCGGCGACGACCCGGGGCGGAGGTCCCGGCGCGAGGCGGGCATCATTGCCCGCGCGCCAAGGTGGGATGCCCGGCGGACACGGAATCGAAACCACCGGGTAATGAACTACTTATGTTGCCTACTGCATAGTGTCTCACTCCCGCGACGGTTAGCCTACGGCGCTGCCGATCCACGTGCCCAGGATGTACGTCACACCCGCGGCGGCGCCACCCAGGACGAGCTGACGCATGCCGCTGTACCACCAGGACCGGGCCGTGACCCGGGAGACCACCGCGCCGCAGGCGAACAGTCCGACCAGCGCGAGCAGCACCGCGGGCCACAGGCTGGTCGCCCCGAGCAGGTAGGGCAGTACGGGGAGCAGGGCGCCGAGCGCGAAGGAGCCGAACGAGGAGATCGCGGCGACGGCCGGCGAGGGCAGGTCGTCGGGGTCTATCCCGAGTTCCTCGCGGGCGTGGATCTCCAGCGCCTGCTCCGGGTCCCGGGACAGCTGCATGGCGACCTCGCGGGCCAGCGAGGGCTCGACCCCGCGCGAGACGTAGAGCTCGGCCAGCTCCTCCATCTCGTCGACCGGGTGCTTGCGCAGTTGCTGGCGCTCGACGTCGAGCTCGGCCAGGACCAGCTCGCGCTGCGAGGCGACCGAGGTGTACTCACCGGCGGCCATCGAGAAGGCGCCGGCCGCGAGACCCGCCAGTCCGGTGATCACGACGGTCTGCGGGGCGACCGCACCGCCGGCCACGCCGGTCATCAGGGCGAGGTTGGAGACCAGTCCGTCCATCGCACCGAACACGGCCGGCCGCAGCCATCCCCCGTTGACGTCCCGGTGGGTGTGGTTGTCGCGGTGAGCGGTGTGCAGCGGTGCTTCGATGTCGATGATGGACATGCGTGATTCCTCCCCATTTGTGCGAGCGGGTACGCGAAAGCCACGCGAGCCCGGCCCACGCGGGGCCACTCCCCCTGAACACCTCGAAACTACGCACGATTTCTGCCGCCCGCCAGCAAGGAAGGCCGTACTTACCTGGGGTTTCGTCCCTCGGCGACCGGGTGACGGGGGCGTTCGGGGGGTGTTTCGCGGCGACCGACAAACCACATGCCGTGGCACAAATCCCCCAAGGGCTCATCATGAGTCCCATCAAGTGGAGAGGCGCGCCATGGAGCTGATTGCATGCAATCCGCAGGTCCTCCTCGAACGGGCCAGGGGCGCTCTTCTGGGCCTCGCCGTGGGTGACGCGCTGGGCGCCCCCGCCGAGAACATGAAGCCGTCGCAGATCCGGGCCAAGTGGGGCCGGATCGAAGGCTTCGTCTCACCCGATCCGGCGGGCACCGACGACACCGAGTACGCCATCTTCTCGGGCCTGCTGCTGGCCCGGCACGGCTCCGCCCTGACCGTCGCGCACGTCGAGCGGGCCTGGCACCACTGGATCGCCGACCTCGACGAGGGCCCCTTCCGCGGCGCGGGCTTCTCCGAACGGGGCACCCTGGAGAACCTCCGCCGGGGCCTGGCCGCGCCCATCTCGGCGCAACACCGCCACGCCTGGTCGGACGGGCTGGCCATGCGGGCCGCCCCGTTCGGGGTGTTCGCGGCGGGCCGGCCCGCCGAGGCGGCCCGACTCGTCGCCATCGACGGCACGGTCAGCCACGACGGCGAGGGCATCTACGGCGGCCAGGCCGTCGCGGCGGGGGTCGCCGCCGCGATGGCGGGCGGCTCCCCCGCCTCCGTCGTCTCGGCGGCCCTGTCCGTGATCCCGTCCGACTCCTGGACCGCCCGCTCCCTGCGCCGCGCCGTGACGGCCGCCCCGCGCGGCGAACGAGCGGTCCGCTCGGCGGTCGTGATCGGCGGGTACCCGTGGACCGACCTGGCACCGGAGGCGGTGGGCCTGGCGTTCGGCGCGTTCGCGGCGTGCCGGGGCGACTTCGCGGAGTCCGTCCTGACCGCCGTCAACATGGGCCGGGACGCCGACACCACCGCCGCCGTGGCGGGCGCCCTGGCCGGCGCCATGTCCGGCGTCGCTGCGATCCCCGCCGACTGGGCGGCGGTCATCGGCCCGGTGCGCGGCAGCTGCCTCCCCTCGATGCGGGGCTACCACGTCCTGGACATCGCGGACCTCCTCACCCCCGAATCCGAGACCCCCCGATGACCCCGCCCCCGTACACCTCGGACACCCCGAGCGCGCCGAACGGCCCCGGTGCGGCGGCCGCCCCGGAGGTCCCGGGCCCTCCGGCCGGACCGAACCCCCAGGGCGCGACGGCGCCTTCGGCCGTACGGGACGCCCCGGCCGGACCGGGCCCCTCCGGCCCGACGGCCGCCCCGGGCGCGAACACGTCCGGCCCGGCCACCCCCGGCACGACGGCAGCCCCGACCGTACGCACCGCCCCGGGCGCGACGGCCACCTCCGGCAACCCCGCTGCGGCGGCCGAACAGGAGGGCCCGGACTCACCGGCCGGACCGAACGCCCAGGGCGCGGGTGCCGGCCCTGGTGCGGCGGGCGGCCCGAACGTCCGGTCCGGGCGTGTCACCCCGGGCGCGGGGGCTGCCCCTGGTGCCCCGGCCGCAGCGACCGACCCCGGTGCGGCGGCCGGCCCGGAAGGCGGGGGCGGCCCGGGCGGCAGCGGTGCGGACGCCGGCGCCCGCACTCCGGCCTTCACGGTCGTCTCCGTCGCAGCGGGGGCGAAGGGCGGCGCTGCCCGCGAGTTCCTCGCCGCAGCCGCAGCCGCCGCCGCAGCCTCGGCGGCGCGGGCCCGCCCGGTACAGGCCGGCGGTCCCGCGGCGTTCGCGGCGCGGGGGGACGTGCGGGCCGACCCCGGCGGGGGCGGCGGGCGGCTGGTGGTCGCCGAGCGGACGGCCCCCGCGGCGGCGCCCGCCGAGGACCCCGACCGGGAGCGGCGCACAGGCTCCCGGGCCCCCGACGCCCCGCCGCGGGCGGCCCGTCGGATCGAGGGGCTGCTCCTCGGGCTCGCCGCCGGCGACGCGGCAGGCTGGCCCGCCGCCCGGCACCGGGCCAGCCGGATGCCCGAGTGGACCCGCCGCCTCACCCGCGAGCTCGACACCTTCGCGGAGCAGAACGCCACCACCACCCTCCCCGTCCCCATCGCCCTGAACCAGCCCCCCGAGCCGCTGCGCCTGGGCCCCTCCGACGACGCCGAGTGGGCGGCCTTCGCCGCCGAGTCCGTGCTCACCGCCGCCGGGGTGCTGCTCAGCGACCTGTCCCGGTCCCGCCGCATGCGCGCCGCCATCGACCTGGCGTGGAACGCCCTGGCCTCCGAGGTCGCCGCGGCGGCGGACCGCGCGCCCGAGGTCGAGTCGGCCGTCCTGCCGATGCGCGCCCGGATCTCCGTACGCGCCGGCCTCGGCAACCTCGCCGCCGGCCTGCGCCCACCCGCCACCGGGCACGACAACCCGCACTACTTCGACGACGCCGCGTGCGTCCGGGCCTGCGTCCTCGCCGTCGTCCACCCCGGCGACCCGCGCGCCGCCGCCGACCTCGCCGAGTTCGACGCCCGCTACACCCAGGACGGCGACGGCGTCCACGGCGCCCGCGCCATGGCCGCCGCCCTCGCCGTCGCCCTCGCCGGCGCGGACACCGACGCCGCCGTCGAGGCCGCCCTGGAACAACTGCCCGGGGCCACCGAGATCGGCCGCAACGCCCGGCACGCCGTCGCCCTGGCCCGCGCCGACCCGGCCGGCGGCGCCTTCGCCCTCGTCCCGCTCCTGGAACACCAGATCGTCGACCACGTCTACAGCTACGGCATCGCCGCCGCCGAGACCGTCCCCGTAGCCCTCGCCCTGGCCACCGCCGCCCGCGGCAAGGTCTCCGAGGCCGTCCCCGCCGCCGCCTGCCTGTCGCGCGTCGCGGACTCGGCGCCCGCCCTCGCCGGCGCCCTCACCGGCGCTCTCGGCGGCGGCGACTCGCTGCCCGCCTCCTGGCGCGAGGCCTGCCGCGTGCTGTCCGGCTGCGCCCTGCCCCGGCTCGCCGGGACCGACCTCGTCGAACTCGCCGCGCTCCTCACCCGTACGGAACTCACCTCACCCAAGGGATGATTCGGACATGACGCACACCCCCCTCACCCTCGACGACCGGGTGACCGGCAGCCTGATCGGGGCCGCCGTGGGAGACGCGCTCGGCGGCCCCGTGGAGGGCTGGTCCCCGGAGCGGATCGTCGAACGGCACGGCGGCCGCGTGCACGGCATCGTCGGCCCCTGGTACGAGGACTGGCGCACCGCCCGCCCCATCGCCCCCTACCACAAGGGCGACGGACACGTCACGGACGACACCCTGATGACCCACGCGCTGGTACGGGTCTACGCGACCGTGCGCGACCACCTCGACGCCTACTCCGTCGCCGAGCACCTCGTCCCCGACCTCATGTCCACCCCGCGCTGGATCCCCGAACTCGAAGCCGAGGCCCTGCCCCTCCAGCGGATCTTCCTCGCCGAGAAGTGGATCGTCACCCGGCTGCACTACGCGCACGCCGACCCCCGCGAGGCCGGCGCCGGCAACGTCGTCAACTGCGGTGCGGCGATGTACATGGCGCCGGTCGGCCTGGTCAACGCGGGCAACCCCGCCGCCGCGTACGCCGAGGCGCTGGACGTCACCGGCGCGCACCAGTCCTCGTACGGGCGCGAGGCCGCGGGCGTCTTCGCGGCGGCCGTAGCGGCGGCCTGTACGCCCGGCGCGACGGCCGCCTCGGTCGTGGAGACGGCCCTGGCTCTGGCCAAGGACGGCACCCGCTCGGCGATCGCGGCCGTGTGCGAGGTCGCCGTCCGGTACCGGGACTTCGAGTCCGCGCTGGCCCCGCTGCGCGCGGCGGTGGCCCCGTACGACTCGGTCGGCCCGGACTACCGCGCCCCCTCCCTGGGGGCCCGCCGCCCCTCGCGCCTGCACTCCATCGAGGAGTTGCCGATCGCCCTCGGCATGCTGCTGGTCGGCGACGGCGCCTACGAGACCTCGGTGCTCGGCGCCGTCAACTACGGCCGCGACTGCGACTCCATCGCGACGATGGCCGGGGCCGTCGCCGGAGCGCTGGGCGGGGAGGCCGCCGTACCGGCCGGCTGGGCCAAGCAGGTCGCCGAGGCCAGCCGCCTCGACCTGCACGCCCCGGCCGCGGAACTGGCCGCCGTGGCCCGGGAGGTGTTCGACCGGGACCGCGGCCGGCGCCGGGCCCACGAGAGCGCCTTCGCGGCGATGGCGTCCCCGCGGTGACGGCCGTCGACTCCCCCGGCGCCCTCGTACGGCTCACCTGGGCGCAGCCGGAGGACCTGCTCGGCCACGAGCTGCGGCAGGCGCGGGAGGACGGCCGGGACGCCGGGCCCGTGCTGCGGGAGTGGCTGGCGGCGGGCGGCCGGCCGGCCCCCGACCGCGCGGGCGCGTCCGCCGAACCGGCCCCGCCGGAGCTGCGCGCCCTCGCGATCCGCCTCCTGACCGAACTCGACGCCCTCCCGGTCCCCTCGGGCGCCGACGAACCGAGCGCCTGGCCCGACATCCGGGCCACCTGGCCCCCACCCCCGACCCCGACCGCGACCCCGGCCGCGCCCCCGGACCCGACCCCGCCCGGGGCCGTCCTCCCGGCCGCGTCCCCGGCCGCGTCCCCGGACCCGGCCCCGGGCCGCGCCACCGACCCCCGCCGTCCGGCGGCCCCGGACCGCGCGGGCAGGCCGGACCCGGCCCCGAGGGCGACCCCCGCCCCGCCCCCCGCCGCACCCGCCGGCCGCCGGGTCGCGGACCGGAACCCCCGGTCGGCCCACGGACCGGACGCCCCGCCGCCGGGGGTGGACGCCGCGCTGCGGGAACGGTTGGAGGCGGCCTGGGTCGGGCGCGCGGCGGGCTGCGTCCTCGGGAAGCCCGTGGAGAAGCTTCCCCTCGACGGGATCCGGGCCTTGGCCCGGGCCGGCGGGAACTGGCCGCTGTCCGACTGGTTCAGCGCCCGGGGCGTCCCGGCGGAGCTCCTCGCCGCGCATCCGTGGAACCGCCGCTCCGCCGCCACCTCGCTCGCCGAGAACATCGACGGCGCCCCCGAGGACGACGACCTCAACCACCCCCTGCTGGGCCTGCTGCTCCTCCAACGGCACGGCAAGGGCTTCACCACGGCCGACCTCGGCCGTCTCTGGCTGGACGAACTCCCCGCCGGCCGGACCTTCACCGCCGAGCGGATCGCCTACCGCAACCTGCTCCAGGGGCTCGAACCCCCGATGACGGCCCGCCACCACAACCCGTTCCGCGAGTGGATCGGCGCCCTGATCCGGGCCGACGTCCACGGCTGGACGAACCCCGGCGAGCCGGTCGCCGCGGCGGCCCAGGCGCACCGGGACGCCGCGCTCACCCACACCGCGAGCGGGATCCACGCCGCCCTCTTCGTCGCCGCCGCCCTGGCCGAGGCCGCCGGTGGCCGGGCGGACGTGCACGGCGCGCTGCGGGCCGGACTGGCCGTCGTACCGCCCCGGTCGCGGCTGGCGGAGGCCGTGCGCTTCGGTATCCGTACCGCCTCCGACGAGCCGGACTTCGACCGGGTCGTGGACCGGCTGCACGACTGTTACGGCCACTACCACTGGGTACACGCCCTGCCGAACACCGCGCTGATCGCGGCCGCGCTCACCCACGCGGACGGCGACTTCACGCACTCCGTCTGCCGGGCGGTGTCCGGCGGCTGGGACACCGACTCCAACGGGGCCACCGCCGGTTCCCTCGCCGGGCTGCTGGCCGGATCGCCCGGCCGGATCCCGGACCGCTGGACGGCGCCGCTGAAGAACCGGCTCTCCACCGGGGTGTCCGGCTTCGACGGCATCGGATTCGACGCCCTCGCCCACCTCACCGCCCAGGAGGCAGCCCGCTCATGACGGCCATCGCCGTGCTCGGCAGTACGAACATGGACCTCGTCGCCTACGTGCCCAAGGCGCCCCGTCTCGGGGAAACGGTCACCGGCCGCGCGTTCCGCACCGTCCCCGGCGGAAAGGGCGCCAACCAGGCGGTCGCCGCCGCCCGCCTCGGCGGGGAGGTGGTGATGATCGGCGCGGTCGGGGCCGACGAGTTCGGGGTGCGGCTGCGCGCCGCGCTCCACGCGAGCGGGGTCGACACGGCCGAGCTGCGCACCGTCGAGGGCGCCAGCGGCACCGCCCACATCACGGTCGACGACGAGGGCGCGAACAGCATCATCGTGATCCCGGCGGCCAACGCCCGCGTCACCGCCCTGGAACCGGGCGACGACGCCCGCATCGCGGCAGCCGACTCCCTCCTCCTCCAGCTCGAACTCCCCCTGGAGGCGGTACTCGCGGGCGCCCTGGCCGCCCGCGCCCACGGGGTCCGTACGATCCTCACCCCGGCCCCCGCCCAGCCGCTGCCCGCCGGGCTGCTGGCCGCCACCGACCTGCTCGTCCCCAACGAGCACGAGGCGGCCGCCCTCACCGGCCTCACCGATCCGCACCGCGCCGCCGAGGCGCTGCTCCAGGACGTCCCGGAGGTGGTGATCACCCTGGGCGCGGCGGGGGTGCTGCACGCCGCGCGCGGGCGGGAGCCGGTGGCGGTGCCCGCGCCCCGGGTGCGGGCGGTGGACACCACCGCCGCCGGGGACACCTTCGTCGGCGCCCTCGCGGTGGCCCTCGGCGAGGGCCGTCCGATGCCGCAGGCCCTCGCGTGGGCCGGGTGCGCCGCCGCGCTGTCGGTGCAACGGCCCGGCGCCCAGGACTCGATGCCGGACCGGGCCGACCTCGTGGCGTTCGCCGCCGGACAGGGCCTCCCCCGATGACCGGCCCCCGCACGGAGGCCGGGCCGGGCTCCGGTCCCGCCGCGCCCCCGGACGCCGGCCCCGGTCCCGGCCCGCTCGCCGGGCTCCGCGTCCTCGACCTGGCCACCCTGTTCGCGGGTCCGCTGGCCGCCACCCTGCTCGGCGACTTCGGCGCCGAGGTGGTCAAGGTGGAGCACCCCGACCGGCCCGATCCGTCCCGTGACCACGGCCCCGCCAAGGACGGCATCGGCCTGTGGTGGAAGCTGCTCGGCCGGAACAAGCGGACGATGACCCTGGACCTGTCGACCCCGGGCGGCCGGGACACCCTGCTGCGGCTCGCCGCCGACGCCGACGTGGTCATCGAGAACTTCCGTCCCGGCACCCTGGAGAAGTGGGGCCTGGGCTGGCCCGAACTGTCGGCGGCCAACCCGCGCCTGGTGCTGGCCCGCGTCACCGCGTTCGGCCAGCAGGGTCCGTACGCCCACCGCCCCGGCTTCGGGACGCTCGCCGAGGCCATGAGCGGCTTCGCCGCGATCACCGGGGAACCGGGCGGCCCGCCGACCCTTCCGCCCTTCGGGCTCGCCGACTCGATCGCCGCGCTGACCACGGCGTACGCCGTGATGACGGCGCTGGCCGGCCGTGATCGCACCGGGCGGGGGCAGGTCGTCGACCTGGCCATCATCGAGCCGATCCTGACCGTGCTCGGCCCGCACCCGCTCTGGTACGACCAACTCGGCTACGTGCAGCGGCGCACCGGCAACCGGTCCGTGAACAACGCCCCCCGCAACACCTACCGCAGCGCGGACGGCCACTGGCTGGCGGTGTCCGCCTCGGCCCGGTCCGTCGCCGAACGCGTCGTACGGCTGGTCGGGCGGCCCGAGCTGGCCGACGAGCCCTGGTTCGCGACGGGCGCGGGCCGGGCCGAGCACGCCGACGTGCTGGACGGGGCGGTCGGCGGCTGGATCGCCCTGCGCAAGGCGGACGAGGCCGTGGCGGCCTTCGAGGCGGCCGAGGCCGCCGTCGCCCGGGTGTACGACGTACGGGACGTGATGGCCGACCCGCAGTTCGCGGCCCTCGACACGGTCACCGAGGTCGCGGACCCGGAACTGGGCCCGATCCGCATGCAGAACGTCCTCTTCCGGCTGTCCGCGACGCCGGGCGGGATCCGCTGGGCGGGCCGTCCGCACGGCGCGGACACCGACGAGGTCCTCACCGAGCTCGGCCTGACCCGGGACGAGATCGCCGCGCTGCGCACCGAGGGGGCACTGTGATCCTGACCTGGCTCTACGCACCCGGAGACCGTCCGGAGGTGGTGGCCAAGGCCCTGCAGTGCGGGGCCGACGCCGTCATCGTGGATCTGGAGGACTCCGTGTCCGTCTCCCGCAAGGAGTACGCCCGGGCCGCCACCGCGGAACTCCTCACCGAGCGACCGCCCGTCCCCGTCCACGTCCGGGTCAACGCCCTGGGCTCGCCCTGGGCGGGCGCCGACCTGACGGCGCTGGCCCGGTTGCACGGGCTCGCCGGGCTGCGACTGCCGAAGGTCGACGCCCCGGAGCAGATCGTCCGGGTCGCCGACCGCACCGGCGGGGTGGCCCTGTACGCGCTGCTGGAGTCGGCGCTGGGAGTGGAACGGGCGTACGAGATCGCCCGCGCCCACCCCTGCCTGCACGGGCTGACCCTCGGCGAGGCGGACCTGCGGGCCGATCTGGGGGTGAGCGCGGAAGCGGGGTTGGACTGGCCCCGGTCCCGGGTGGTGGTCGCCGCCCGCGCGGCGGGTCTGGCGCCGCCGGCGCAGTCGGTGTTCCCCGACATCCGGGACCTGGAGGCGCTGGCCGGCTCCTGCGCGCGCGGCCGCTCGCTGGGTTTCCTGGGCCGGGCGGCGATCCATCCGCGCCAGCTCCCGATCATCGAACGGTGCTACCTGCCGGGGCCGGAAGAGGTCACGGCCGCCGAGGAGATCGTGTCGGCCGCGCGGGCGATGTCGGGGGCCCTGGCGCTGCCCGACGGCCGGTTCGTGGATCCGGCGGTGGTGGCCGCCGCCCACCGGACGCTGACCCTGTCGCGACGGGCGTCCTGAGGGCGCGTCCTCGTCCTGACGAGAGGGGGGCGCCCCGGCCGGGCAGCCGCAAGGGGGCGCCGCGACCCGCGCGGCGCCCCCTTGCGGAGCAGACCCTTCCGGCTGTGCGCCGCTTCAGCTCTTCCCGGCCTCCGCGGCCTTGTCCTGCGCGGCCTTGTCCTCGGCGCCCTTGGTCAGGTCGGCCTTGACGGCGCCCGCGGGCTTCGGCGCCCCGGCTCCCGGCGCGGCGGCCGACTTCTCGCCCGCCTTGTCGCCCGGCCTCTCGCCCGGCACGGCGGGCTCGGCCGGCTTGCGCGGTGCGTCCTTGACCGCCTTGGCGTCGGTCGCGGCGTCCTTCGCCCCGCCCTGGGCCGGGGTGTCGCCCGCGGCCACGGGGGCCTGCGGTTCGACGACCTCCTCGCGGCCGGGCCGCAGCCTCGCCGACAGCACGAAGTAGGTGACGGCCAGGATGAAGACCACGATCGCGGTCCACACGTTCAGCCGCAGGCCCAGGATGTGGTGGGCCTCGTCGACGCGCATGTACTCGATCCAGCCGCGGCCCGCGCAGTAGGAGGCGACGTACAGGGCGAAGGCCCGGCCGTGTCCGAGCTTGAAGCGGCGGTCGGCCCAGATCACCAGCACGGCGACGCCGACGCACCACAGCGACTCGTACAGGAAGGTCGGGTGGTAGGTGCCGGCCTCGCGGTTCGCCCCCTCGGTGATCTTCACCGCCCACGGCAGGTCGGTGGCCCGGCCGTACAGCTCCTGGTTGAACCAGTTGCCCCAGCGACCGCAGGCCTGGGCCAGGGCGATGCCGGGGGCCAGGGCGTCGGCCCAGGCCGGCAGCGGGATGCCGCGCAGCCGGCAGCCGATCCAGGCACCGACCGCGCCGAGCGCGATCGCGCCCCAGATGCCGAGGCCGCCCTCCCAGATCTTGAAGGCGTCGACCCAGTTGCGGCCTTCGCCGAAGTACAGCTGGTAGTCGGTGATCACGTGGTAGAGGCGACCGCCGACAAGGCCGAACGGCACCGCCCACACGGCGATGTCCGCGACCGTGCCCGGCTTTCCGCCGCGCGCGATCCAGCGCTTGTTGCCGAGCCAGACGGCGATGAAGACGCCGATGATGATGCAGAACGCGTAGCCGCGGAGCGGGATCGGTCCGAGATGGATCACGCCGGTCGACGGACTGGGGATATAGGCAAGGGTCATGGCAGACCTGACGCTACCTTGCCGGGCGGTACCGACCGCAACCCACCCGGCAAGCTGACATCAAACCCACACACGGCCCGGCCCGATCCGGGCCGCGCCCGGGTCCGTGCTCAGTCCCGCGCGGTCCCCTCGGGCACCGCTTTCGATCCGGTCGCCGGGGACGTCCTCCCCGTTCCCGACGGGGACGCCGTGGCCGACGGCGAAGTCTTCCCCGCCCCGGACTTCGGGGCTCCGGACGCTCCGCTCGGGGCCTTCGCCGCCGCCTCGACCTTCGCCTTCAGCTTCTGCGGGGTCAGCGGGTCGGCCTGGTCCGCGAAGATGTCCTTGCCGTCGAGCAGCACCGTGGGGGTGCCCCGGAAGTTCCCGGCCCGGAAGGCGTCCTGCGACTTGCCGACCCAGCTGTTGTGCGTGCCGTCCTCGACGCAGGCGCGGAAGGCGGGAGTGTCGAGCCCGTCGACCTTGCCGGCCAGCTCCAGCAGCTTGGCGTTCTTGCCGTAGGCGTCGTCGACCTCCTCCGGCTGGTTCTCGAACAGCACGTCGTGGTAGGCGGTGAACTTGCCGGCGTCCTGCGCGCAGGCCGCGGCGTTCGCGGACTTCAGCGAGCCGCTGCCGCCCATGTTCCCGTCGATGAGGGTGACGATGTGGTACTCGGTCTTGAGCAGCCCCTTGGCTTCCAGCTCGTGGATGGTGTCCTTGTAGTTGGTCTCGAAGGACTTGCAGGCGGGGCAGCGGAAGTCCTCCCAGACGGTCAGCTGGGAGGGGGCCGCGTTCTGCCCGGTCTGAATGGCGAGCGCGTCCTTCCCCGTCGCCCCGGACGGCGCGACCACCGGCCCGGCCTTCGCGGACTTGTCGCCGGACCCGGCGTTCGCCGCGATCAGGCCGACGACGGCCGCCAGGCCGAGTACGCCGACCACCGCCGCGGACACGACGAGGGTCCGTCGGCGCTTGTCCCGGGTCTTCTGCCGCTCGCGCTCCACTTGGAGTCGCTCCCGGGCCGATCGTTTCGTCGCATCGCGGTTCGCACCGTCGTTCTTCTCGCTCACGTTCGGCCAAACGAAGCGGGGAGGCACTCTCGTGCCTCCCCGCTCCCACTTCCACCCGATCGGGCTACATAACCCCCCGCGGGGGCCGTCCCGCGTCAGGACCTGCGTACGCCTTCCGCAAGTTCGCCCGCCAGCGCGCGTACGGCCGCCAGGCCGGACGGCAGGTCCGGGGCGTCCAGCAGCAGCTTCACGAAGGCCGAGCCGACGATGACCCCGTCGGCGAAGCCCGCGACCTGCTTGGCCTGCACGGCGTTGGAGACGCCCAGGCCGACGCAGACGGGGAGCTCGGTCGTGGCGCGGGTGCGGCGCACCAGTTCCTGGGCCTCGTTGCCGACGGACTCGCGGGTGCCGGTGACGCCCATCAGGGAGGCGGCGTAGACGAAGCCGGAGCCGGCGGCCGTGATGGTGGCCAGTCGGGCGTCCTGGCTGCTGGGGGCCACGACGAAGACGGTCGCGAGACCGTGCTTCTCCGCGTGCTCGCGCCACAGCGCGGACTCCTGGACCGGCAGGTCGGGCAGGATGCAGCCCGCGCCGCCGGCCGCAGCGAGTTCGGCGGTGAAGCGCTCGACGCCGTAGCGGTCGATGGGGTTCCAGTAGGTCATGACCAGGATCGGGACCCCGGTGGCCTCGAAGGCCTCGCGCACCGTCCGCATCACGTCGGCGATCTTCACGCCGCCGCGCAGCGCGATGTCGTCGGCGGTCTGGATGATCGCGCCGTCCAGGACCGGGTCGCTGTGCGGCAGGCCGATCTCGACGACGTCGGCGCCGCCCTCGATGACGGCCTTGACGGCCTCGATGGCGCCGTCGACGGTCGGGAAGCCGGCCGGCAGGTAGGCGACGAGGGCCGCTCTGTCCTCGGACTTGGCCTTCGCGAGGGTGTCGCTCAGCAGTTCGATGTTGCCGTTGCTCACTTCGACTCCCCCTCGGCGCCTTCGCCGTCGTACAGCCCGAAGTAGCGGGCCGCCGTGTCCATGTCCTTGTCGCCGCGGCCGGACAGGTTGACCACGATCAGGCCGTCCTTGCCCAGCTCCTTGCCCAGGTCGAGGGCGCCCGCGAGGGCGTGCGCCGACTCGATGGCCGGGATGATGCCCTCGGTGCGCGAGAGCAGGCGCAGGGCCTGCATGGCGGCGTCGTCGGTCACGGCGCGGTACTCGCCGCGACCGCTGTCCTTGAGGTAGGAGTGCTCGGGGCCGATGCCCGGGTAGTCCAGACCGGCGGAGATCGAGTAGGGCTCGGTGATCTGGCCCTCCTCGTCCTGCAGGACGTAGGAGCGGGAGCCGTGCAGGATGCCGGGCTCGCCCGCGGTGAGGGTCGCGGCGTGCTCGCCGGTCTCGACGCCGTGTCCGGCGGGCTCGAAGCCGACCAGGCGGACGTCGGCGTCCGGGATGAAGGCGTGGAAGAGGCCGATGGCGTTGGAGCCACCGCCGACGCAGGCCGCGACGGCGTCGGGCAGCCGGCCGGCGCGCTCCAGGATCTGCCGCCGGGCCTCGACGCCGATGACGCGGTGGAAGTCGCGGACCATGGCCGGGAAGGGGTGCGGGCCGGCGACCGTACCGAAGAGGTAGTGGGTCTCGTCCACGTTGGCGACCCAGTCGCGGAACGCCTCGTTGATGGCGTCCTTCAGGGTCCGGGAGCCGGACTTCACCGCGATGACCTCGGCGCCGAGCATGCGCATGCGGGCCACGTTGAGGGCCTGGCGCTGGGTGTCGATCTCGCCCATGTAGATGGTGCAGTCGAGGCCGAAGAGGGCGCAGGCGGTGGCGGTGGCCACACCGTGCTGGCCGGCGCCGGTCTCGGCGATGACCCGGGTCTTGCCCATGCGCTTGGTGAGCAGCGCCTGGCCCAGCACGTTGTTGATCTTGTGCGAGCCGGTGTGGTTCAGGTCCTCGCGCTTGAGGAAGATCCGCGCGTTGCCCGCGTGCTCGGCGAAGCGGGGCACCTCGGTGAGGGAGCTGGGCCGACCGGTGTAGTTGACCATGAGCTCGTCGAGCTCGGCCGCGAAGGCGGGGTCGCCCTTGGCCTTCTCGTACTCGACGGCGACCTCGTCCACGGCGGCGACGAGCGCCTCCGGGATGAACTTGCCGCCGAAGTCGCCGAAGTAGCCCTCGGCGTTCGGGATGTGACCCTCGGGGTCCGGGATGAAGAACGAGCTGGTGGGCATGGCCACTACTCCTACGTGGTGCGGAAGCGGTACCTACGGATGACAGGCGTGCTCCGTATCGCGCCGTCGGCCCGCCTCCCGGGCACCCCATCGGGGGCTCCGGACGTACGGACGGATCGGTTCGCGCCGGCGGCCTGCGGCCGGGGGCGGGGAACCGTACGGGGCCGCCGGCCGGTACCCGAGGGGGTACGGGCCGGGAGGGGCCGTCGTCAGCGCGCGGCTCCGCCGCGCCATCGCATGCCGTTGACCTGTCCGGGCTCGGAGCCGATCACGTAGCGCACCCGCCGACCGTGCACGCGCCGGGCCGGGGCGCGGCAGCCGCGGGGGCGGCAGCCGCGCGCCAGGGGCGCGTGCGCCGTCGGCACACCGGCCGGGCCGTGGCCCGGTCGGGTGCGGACGGAGGAACGGAAGGGCGGCATGGGAAGGGTCAGCTCCGGCCGTGGCGCAGGGCGGGGTGGGCGCCGGCGGCGACGAGGTCGGCCACGGCCGCCTTCGGGTCGCGGCCGGTGACCAGGGACTCGCCGACGAGGACGGCGTCCGCGCCCTCGTTGGCGTAGGCGATCAGGTCGTGCGGTCCGCGGATGCCGGACTCGGCGATCTTCACGATGTGGGCGGGGATCTCCGGGGCGACGCGCTCGAAGGTGGAGCGGTCGACCTTGAGGTCCTTGAGGTTGCGCGCGTTGACGCCGATGATCTTGGCACCGGCGGCCACCGCGCGTTCGACCTCCTCCTCGTCGTGGACCTCGACGAGCGGGGTGAGACCGATGGACTCGGCCCGCTCGATGAGGGAGACGAGGGCCTCCTGCTCGAGGGCCGCCACGATCAGCAGCGCGAGGTCGGCGCCGTAGGCGCGGGCCTCCCACAGCTGGTAGGCCGTGACGATGAAGTCCTTGCGCAGGATCGGGATGTCCACGCGGGCGCGGACGGCCTCCAGGTCGGCCAGCGAGCCGCCGAAACGACGCTGCTCGGTGAGGACGGAGATGACCGACGCACCGCCCGCCTCGTAGTCGGCGGCGAGCCCGGCCGGATCGGCGATCGCGGCCAGCGCGCCCTTGGACGGGCTGGACCGCTTGACCTCGCAGATCACCTTGACGCTGTCGCCGCGCAGGGCGGCGACACCGTCCTTGGCCCGGGGCGCCTTGGCGGCACGCTCCTTGAGCTCGTCGAGGCTGACGCGGGCCTGCCGTTCGGCAAGGTCTTCGCGGACCCCTTCGATGATCTCGTCGAGCACACTCACGCGAGCGGCCCCCTTCCGGGTTGATGACGGTCGGCCGCCTTGCGGACACGTACCACTGCAAGGTCAGCACTCAAATGGTATCCGCAGGTCGCCGCCGCCTCCGCACGGAGTTCGACGTTTCCCAATGGCTGGACACGGAATACGGCCTTCCTCCAGGCCCCGTGCGGCCTCAGGGAGCCAGTGCGGAACCGAACGGGAAATTCCGGACAATCGCGAAACCTACCGCCATGACGGCGACGGCCCACCAGGCCGCCCGCCCCAGGGCGAGCCGGGGAGCCGGCCGGCCGCGGAAGGCCCGCACGAGCCACAGCGCCGCGAAAGCGGCGAAGACGAGGTAGCCGACCACCGCCAAGGCGTTCGCCCCCAGAGCGGTCACCAGATCGCCGTGCGCGAAGGCGTGCGCACTGCGCAGACCGCCGCAGCCGGGGCACAACACCCCGGTGAGCCGGAACAGCGGGCAGACCGGGTAGTGGCCGGGCTCGTTCGGATCGACCGCGCCCACGTACGCGAAGGCCGCGGTGACCCCGGCCAGGGTGAGCACCGGAGCGGCCAGTCGCCGGGCCCGGGAGATCCGTACGGGCTCGACCGGCCCCGCGGCGGGCGACCAGGGCGGGACGGGCGCCGTCGGCGGCGGGGCGGAGGGGGTGCGAGAGGCGTCCACCCGCCGATTCTCGCCGGTCACGACAAAAGGCGCAGCCCGACGGGCCGCGCCTTTCGAACCGTGTCCCTGCCGGCCCACGGGTGCCGCGGTCAGACCTTGGCGGGAACCCGGTTGGCGGCGATGACCTCGGCGAGGTCGCGGTGGGTGGCCTTCGGCGCGCCCATGCCCGCGGCCCGCATCGCCATGCCCACGACACCGCCGACCACGACGACGACGAGGCCCGCCCAGAACCCGAGCGGGTTCGCCAGCACCATGAAGGCGCCGGAGACGCAGAAACCGATGAAGGCGATGATGACACCGGTCCAGGCGGCCGGGGTGTGTCCGTGGCTCGTGCCCGCCATGAGTTGCTCCTCGTTGCTCTGTCTCACGTGCTGTGCCGCACGCTCGGGGACATTGTCCCGCACCGGGCGGGATGATTCTTCAGCGGGTCGGGTCCTCGCCGCGGTCCAGAGCCTTCCACAAGTCCTCCGGCCGGTCCGGGTCCACCGCGGCGGGTTTGCGCGTGCGGGGGCTGCCGTCACGCTCGTAGCGGCCCCCCATGGCGGGCCAGCTCCGGCCGTAGCGCAGGGCCAGCAGCCCGGCGAGCAGGATCAGGACGGCGCCGCCGGCCGCGACGTACGGCCAGACCGTATGGGTCACTTCCGCCACCCGGGCGGCGGTGTCCGCCGTCGCGGTGGCGGCCCGGTCGTCCAGGGTGCGGCGGTCGTCGGCGGCGGCGAGGGCGGCCAGGGCGGCGCCCAGACCGCTCAGCGCGAGCAGCCCGGACACCAGCAGCCGGCTGCGGCCGCGTACGGCGAACACGGCCACCAGGGCCGCGAGGCCGACGATGGCCAGCGCCGCCGGTAGGCCGGTGACGGCCTGCCCGTCCGCGGTCAGCGGGAGCCGGTCGCCGCCGACGGCGGCGCTGCCCCGGGCCCAGACGCGGCCGGAGGCGAGCAGGACGACGGTGGCGCCGAGCGCGCCGAGCAGCAGGGCGACGGCCACGCTGCGGCGGCCGGCGTTGCTCTCGGGGGCCTCGGCTTCGTTGCGGGGGTGGGGTACGGCACTCACGCACCCCACTATCCCCTACGGCCTCAGCCCCGGTGGAGGCGGTTCGCCGCTCCGACGGCGCGGAGCACGGCGGCCGCCTTGTTGCGGCACTCGTTGTCCTCCAGCTCGGGCACCGAATCCGCTACGACGCCCGCGCCGGCCTGCACGTACGCCGTCCCGTCGCGCAGCAGCGCGGTGCGGATGGCGATGGCCGTGTCGGAGTCGCCGGCGAAGTCCAGGTAGCCGA
Organism: Streptomyces sp. NPDC001568; assembly: GCF_042893755.1. Taxonomy (NCBI): domain Bacteria; kingdom Bacillati; phylum Actinomycetota; class Actinomycetes; order Kitasatosporales; family Streptomycetaceae; genus Streptomyces; species Streptomyces sp. NPDC001568. The sequence continues at coordinate 289,719 of NZ_JBIAVF010000013.1, forward strand.
CGCAGCCGCCGTACAGGCCGCGGCGGGTGGGCTCCAGCTCCTCGATGATCTGCATGGCGCGCGGCTTGGGCGCCCCCGAGAGGGTGCCGGCCGGGAAGCAGGCGGTGAGCACGTCGAATGCGGTGCGGCCCTCGGCGACGCGGCCGGTGACCGTCGAGACGATGTGCATGACGTGCGAGTAGCGCTCGATGCTCATGAAGTCGACGACCTCGACGGAACCCGGCTCGCACACCCGGCCCAGGTCGTTGCGGCCGAGGTCGACGAGCATCAGGTGCTCGGCGCGCTCCTTGGGGTCGGCCAGCAGCTCGTCCGCGAGGTCGTTGTCCTCCTGCGGGGTCGCGCCGCGGTGCCGGGTGCCGGCGATCGGGTGGACCATCGCCCGCCCGTCCTCGACCTTCACCAGCGCCTCGGGGCTGGAGCCGACCACGTCGAAGCCGTTCTCGAACCGGAAGAGGTACATGTACGGCGACGGGTTCGTGGCCCGCAGCACCCGGTACACGTCCAGCGCGGAGGCCTCGCAGGGGGTCTCGAAGCGCTGCGAGGGCACCACCTGGAAGGCCTCGCCGGCCCGGATCCGCTCCTTGATGTCCTCGACGGCGACCCGGTACTGCTCGCCGCCCCACAGCGCGGAGAACTCGGGCAGCTCGGAGACGGGCAGCGGGGTGGGCAGGTAGGGCGCGGGCCGTGCCAGGTCGGCCTGCATGGCGTCCAGGCGGGCGACCGCGTCCGCGTACGCCTCGTCCACGCCCGTGTCGAGGTCGTTGTGGTTGATCGCGTTGGCGATGAGCTGGACGGTGCCGTCCCAGTGGTCCAGGACCGCCAGGTCGGAGGTGAGCAGCATGGTCAGCTCGGGCAGCTTCAGGTCGTCGCCGCCGTGCTCACCGATGCGCTCCAGGCGGCGCACGACGTCGTAGCCCAGGTAGCCCACCATGCCGCCCGTGAAGGGGGGCATGCCGGCCGCGAGGTCGCGGGGGGTGTGCAGGGCCTCGACGGTGGCGCGCAGCGCGTCGAGGGGGTCGCCGTCGGTGGGGACGCCGACCGGCGGGGTGCCGATCCAGTGCGCCTGACCGTCGCGGACGGTGAGGGTGGAGTCGCTGCGCACGCCGATGAAGGAGTAGCGGGACCAGGACCGGCCGTTCTCCGCGGACTCCAGCAGGAAGGTGCCGGGACGTTCGGCGGCCAGCTTCCGGTAGAGCCCGACGGGGGTGTCCCCGTCGGCGAGCAGCTTGCGGCTGACGGGGATGACGCGGCGGTCCACCGCGAGCTTGCGGAACGTCTCAAGATCCATGGCGTGGGACCCTACCTATTCGGCGTCGGGGAGCAGGACGTCGGCGTCGAAGCACGTGCGGGCGCCGGTGTGGCAGGCGGCCCCGACCTGGTCGACCTTCACGAGCAGGGTGTCGGCGTCGCAGTCCAGGGCGACGGACTTCACGTGCTGGAAGTGGCCGGAAGTATCCCCCTTGACCCAGTACTCGCCGCGGCTGCGGGACCAGTACGTACAGCGTCCCGTGGTCAGGGTGCGGTGCAGGGCCTCGTCGTCCATCCAGCCGAGCATGAGCACCTCACCGGTGTCGTACTGCTGGGCGATGGCCGGAACCAGACCGCCCGCGGAGCGCTTGAGACGGGCGGCGATGGCGGGGTCGAGGGAGGACGTACTCATGGGGGCCATTGTGCCGGGTCGGGGCGACGATCATGGGTCGCTGTCCAGCTGATGAGCGGGCGGGGGATCACTTCCGGCCGTAGGCTTGCCGCCATGTCTACCCATGCGAAGCGTGAACGACTGCTGCTGGCCGACCTGTTGGAAGCCGCGGGCCCGGAGGCGCCGACGCTGTGCGCCGGCTGGCGCGCGCGGGAGCTGGCCGCGCACGTGGTCGTCCGGGAGCGGCGGCCGGACGCGGCGGGGGGTCTGCTGCTGAACGTGCTCAAGGCACGACTGGACAAGGCGATGGAGGAGTACACCGCCAAGCCGTACGAGGAGCTCCTCCAGCTGATCCGGACCGGGCCGCCGCGGATGTCGGTGTACGCGCTGAAGCAGATCGACGAGGCCGCGAACGCGGTGGAGTTCTACGTCCACGCGGAGGACGTCCGGCGCGCGCAGCCGGACTGGTCGCCGCGGGAGCTGGACCCGGTGTTCTCGGACGTCCTGTGGTCGCGTCTGGACCGGCTGGCGCGGCTCACGGGCCGCAAGTCCCCCGTCGGCCTGGTGCTGCGCCGCCCGAACGGTCAGACCTCGGTGGCGCACAAGGGCACACCGGTGGTGACGGTCACCGGCGAGCCGGGGGAACTGACCCTGTTCTGCTTCGGCCGCCAGGCCTCTGCCGCGGTGGAACTGGACGGCCCGAAGGAAGCGGTGGCCCGCCTGACGCAGGCCCGCCTGGGACTCTGACCTGGCCGGTCGGGGTTCGGGGGCGGGGCTGCGGGTACGCGTGGGGCCGCCGGGAACGGGGTCCGGGTCCGCTTCGGCTGCGGGGTGGGTCGGGGCCGGTGCCGGGATGGGGCTGCGGGTGGGTCGGGGCCGGTGCCGGGGTGGGGTGTCGTCCGGGACGGGCATGATTTATGGC